>JAZUDI010000020.1:0-67093 GCA_045639525.1 Paludibacteraceae bacterium
CATTTCTTTATTTTTTCGTACCCTTAAAGTTACGAATTTTTATCCACTTATCAAACTGATAATCAATATTTTAAGTGTATTTTTGGAGAGATTTTTTTTGTCTCTCAAATTAGTTATGAATTAAATTTAAACAGTTTCTCACTATCTATCGATAATTTTTATATTTTTGCATTTTGATTTTGATTATACAAACAAGATAGTAGATGTTGCTTTTTGCCTGATTTAAGGGGTTCAGATGGGTGAAAAGTCAATTAAGAACCCGCAAAACACCAATATGGGAAATTTCAAGCGTAAACAATGGGTTATATTAGCTTCGCTCGTTCTTTGTGGCATGCCGCTATCTGCTACTAAGATCGTGCTGCTTTCTGCCGATGGTGATGAAAAGACTGTAGAGTTGACAACTGTTCAAAATGTTTCAATAGTTCATGATGTGAATAGTTTGTCGATGTCTGCTAACATGAAGGACGGTGAAAGAGTGGACCAAATAAAAACGTTGGTTTTCAGTGACAAGTCAGAACTGTCGTATGTAAGTGCCACAAGTGCCAATGGGATGAACCTATATCCTAATCCTGTGACAGAATTATTGATTATATCGGGTGTGGAAGATAATCTTCCTGTGACTATCACTGATATGAGTGGATGTGTAGTGAAATGTGTTATAGGCAATCGCATTGATGTATCGTCATTGCCAGACGGAATGTATATCGTGGGTGTGGATGGAAAATATGCGAAGTTTAACAAAAAGAGTAAGTGATGAAGATGGAATACAAAAGAACTGTTTCGGCTATTCTAGTCTTGATAGCCACGCTGTTTGTTTCTTCCCAAATAAGTGCGCAAGAATATATATATTATTATAACAAAGGAGAGATTTCAAAGAAGACGAGTCTCTCTGACGTAGATAGTATTCGGGTGGAGGACTCTCGAGAGGCGGCATCGCATGGTTATCGAGCTGAGGGAAGCCTTTTGCAATTTAAGGATGGTGTGATGATTAACCAAACACCGACGTGGGAGGTGGATAGCATTGCCTTAGAGCCAATGATGAAGGTGAAACATTTACTTTTAACTCAACTAAATGTTTCGGACACGCTATCGTTTCTTTGTCACCCTGATGGAGATGTGAAAATGGAGGACTTAAGTTGGACATCATCCGACAATAAGATCGCGGAGGTGGAATCAGGTGTGGTTACATCCCGAAATTATGGTAATTGTATAATTACGGGAAAGTACAAAAGCCGCGAAATTTCGTGTGTTGTTACGGTAGCTGATTTGAAAGGGCACGACTATGTTGACTTAGGGCTCCCAAGTGGAACGCTTTGGGCGACAACTAATTTAGGATCAACATTGCCAGAGAAATGCGGCTCATATTACGCATGGGGAGAGGCTGGCAGTAAACCTGTTTTTTCCAAGGGGAATAGTGCGTGGTATGAGAAAGATATGGAAGTTATGATGGAGATGGGCGTTGTGGATGAAAATTATACTTTAAAAAGTGGTTATGATGCCGCAACTACGTCTTGGGGTAAATTTTGGAGGATGCCTACATCGAAGGAATTCGACGAACTTCTTTCTTTAAAATTTGCTTGGACCACCCTGAATAATCAAAAGGGTGTGCTTATAACTGGATATAATGGGAACACATTGTTCTTACCCTCTTCTGGCGGTTATGATGAAGCGGAAAAACAAAATCCTGAGGATCATTACTATTGGACATCCTCTGCTATTGATTCTGACGATTGGGTGTCAGAGGAGATGGCATTATGTGCATCATCGTATTGGGGACAGTGGTTTGGTGTCTATTCGCATAGTAAATACATTGGGGCTGTTATACGACCCGTTTTGAATGTGAAGAATAATGCGCAAGATACACTAATCGCTATTGATCAAACTGACTTGATATTGATGGACATAGATTCCCCTGTTTCTTTAGGATTTTCTTGTTTTCCGACTGGTTCTGTACCTGTCTCAAGGGTGAGATGGAGCTCTTCGGATGAGAAGGTGGCAGTGGTTAAGAATGGAATCGTAACACCGGTAGGTGCTGGTGAGTGCCTCATCTCAGGATACTATAAGATGAGGGAGGTTACTTGCAAAGTAAAGGTTGAAAAAGAAGATTATGTTCTTTCTGATGAGGAATATGTTGACTTAGGACTTCCAAGTGGCACTTTGTGGGCAACTCGAAATATCTCCGCATTGGATATTGAGAATCCTGGGTTAAAATATGCGTGGGGTGAGGTTGCAGACAAAATTACGTTCTGGATAAATAATTATTCTTTCTATAGAGTTTCCACTACCTCTTTGTATCAAAAGGGTGTGATAGATGATTATTTTGAACTAACTGGCGAGTATGATGCCGCAACAGTTAAATTAGGAAAAGAGTGGCGAATGCCAAACCAACAAGAATTCGAGGAGTTATTTAAAGAGTGCAAAGTCAGGTATATAAAGGTGAATGATTGTCAAGGTGCTTTGTTCAAGGGTCCTAATAATAAATATTTGTTTCTCACTTCTTACGAGAAATATTGGACCAGTTCAATTACGTCTGGTTCGGTGTACTACGCCAATGCGTTCCGCATTGACAGGGATACTTGCTATATAGAGGAGTTGGTAAGGGAAGATGCAGGACTCATTCGTCCAGTGAGAAAGAAACCTATAGCGGAGGGTGTTGTCATATCTATCGATAAACAATCCATAACAATGACAGAAGGGAATGGTCCAGTCTCGTTGGGATATACATCATTGCCTGAGAGAGCGGTGAGGGTTTCTGATGTTGAGTGGTTGTCTTCTGATGAAACAGTTGCAATTGTAAAGAGCGGAATGGTCTTTGCTCTTGACAAGGGTGTTTGTACCATCACAGGGAAGTTGGGGGATCAAATAGTGTCGTGTGATGTGACTGTAAACGCACATGACATAGCCATTGGTTACGATACGGTAAGAGGTGTGGCACTTTCTCCTGATTTCTCTCTTCGTTTTGTTTCTGATGTTTCAGTTTCCAAAGTAGAGTGGAGTAGTTCTGACGAACAAGTGGCTCTCGTCAAGAATGGCATGGTCCAATTCCTTTCAAAAGGTGAGTGTGTCGTCACGGGTAAATATAAAGGCAATGAGGTTTTTTGTGTAGTGATAGTTGATGAGGCGCCAGTCAACAGGATGATAGATGGACATGAATATGTGGATTTAAAGTTGCCGAGCGGAACGCTTTGGGCCACGGCTAATTTGGGCGCCTCAAGTTCAAGTGAGAATGGTAACTTTTACGCATGGGGAGAGGTCTCTGGTAGAACAGAGTTCGGTGAATCTGAATGGATGTGGAATAAGGTTTCCTATGACGAATTATTAGAAAATAATGTAATCGACACGGCTGGGAATTTGACGGCGAAATACGATGCGGTAACCACGGCGTGGGGTGCAGGTCATGCCATTCCTACTCGTGAACAATTCCTTGAATTAGTGGATAACTGTACCTTTAAGGAAGCCACCTTGAGGGGTGTTAAGGGATTGATTTGTATTAGTAATCTGAATGATAATTTTATATTCTTCCCATTGGCAGGATTCCGAGAATC
Organism: Paludibacteraceae bacterium; assembly: GCA_045639525.1. GTDB lineage: Bacteria > Bacteroidota > Bacteroidia > Bacteroidales > Paludibacteraceae > UBA1181. The sequence continues at coordinate 3,546 of JAZUDI010000020.1, forward strand.
GATCGCGTGGAGCAACGAGGGAGTATATGGATATTATTGGAGTGCAACCTATTTACCATCAAACGCAGGTTCAACCTATATGCTACTTGATATATATAGATATTTAGAGGAAAAATCGGGGTTTGCAAGGCCGAATAGTGGTTTTACCATACGTGCTGTTTACAAGTAGAGAAATAGATGAGATTGCGGGTAGATTTCCTCTGATTAGGATAAACCGCGGGAGTTTGAACTTCCGCGGTTTGTTTTTTTTCTATTTCTTCCACATGCTGTATGGCATGTTCGCCAAATTCGAATTGGTGTATCGTTTGTCGTGGGATACCTCCTCGCCGATCCAATCAGGCTTTTCGAAGGGTTGATCCTCCGATTTCAGTTCGATTTCAGCCACCACGAGACCTTGGTTGTCGCCTAAAAATTCGTCCACTTCCCAGATGTTGCCACCGAAAGGGATCTTTCGTCTGTACTTCTCCACAGATGGTGTTTTCGCTAGGGAGAAGAGTGCTTGCGCATCCTCCATGGGAATGTCGTACTCTATTTCGATGCGTGAAATATTATTGGCCTTTCCCTTGATGGTCAACTTGGCTTTGTCGCCTTCGATGCGTACGCGCACGGTATTCCCTTTGGGTTCGTTCAGATAGGCCTGGCGATAGTAGACAGGCTCCGCCAAACACTTCCAATCATCGTTTTTTACCAAAAACTTACGTTCTATCTCTATGTTCATACTTAAACCATGTTAATCAAGGTGCAAATTTAAGATAATTCGCCACTATTTTGTATATTTGTAAAATTAAAGAATGTCGTTATGGAACTCTCCATCTGCATACCCATTTACAATCAAAATGTCACGCCGCTTGTCAATGAGTTGCGCGCCCAAGCGCTTCGTGCGGATTGCCAATTTGAGATATTGTTGATGGATGACGCCTCTACCCGTTACAAAGAGGCAAACAGTCGGTTGCGAGAGTTGGAGGGTGTCCGTTTCATCGGGTTGGAGAAGAATGTGGGGCGCTCCGCTATCCGTAACAAATTGGCGGATGAGGCCTTTTACGACTACCTGCTCTTTATGGATTGCGACGTATTGCCCTATAGCCCTGATTTTCTGGAGAAATACCTTCAAATGGAGGGCCACGATGTGGTCGTGGGTGGCTACAAATATGAGGAACAACCCATATCGGCGGCCTATACGCTCCGTTGGAAGTATGGCAAAAACAGGGAGGAGCGAAGTGCGGCGGAGCGAAGCCGTCGGCCTAACGACTCATTCTCGACCTTTAATTTTTTAATCAAGAAATCCATATTCAATCAAGTTCGGTTTGACGAGTCGCTCAAAGGGTACGGACATGAGGATACCTTCTTCGGCATCTCCTTGAAGGAGGCGGGCGTCAAGGTGACGCACATCGATAATCCGTTGTTGCACTTGGGATATGATAATTCAGCGGTATTCTTAGAGAAGAGCCGCAACTCGGTGCATAACCTATGGGCTATCTACGGAAAGGTGGCGGATAGGGATGGCTTTGCGGATAGCGTGAAACTGTTGCGCTACTACCGATCCTTGGAGCGTAGTGGTCTGGTGTCGCTCTGTGCGACGCTCTTCACCTATGCTGATAAGGTGCTTCAATATAATCTATTGGGAAGCTCCCCCTTTCTTTTTCTATTTGACTTATACAAATTAGGAACCCTATGCGTCTGTTCAAGTCACTGATACTCTTGTCGCTCATTCTCGCTCCTTTCGGGCTGAATGCGCAGATCAGCCATGGGGGAAGTCCAATGCCTTGGCGGTTGGGAGAGAGTGCGTTAAGAGGGATGACGGATGAACGGGTAGTGCTGCCATCTATTGATACGGCTGAGATCCGCATGCAATCGGCCCAGCGGGAGATGCGTTGCGGCGCGGAGCGTTTTGCCTACGCTTTTCAGGTGGATTATACACCGGAGAATTCCGGCGTCATCTATCGTTTGGCGGATGGTTCCCAGGTGTGGCGTCTCCATATTGTTTCCGAGGGGGCCCACTCTTTGAATATCATCTTTGACGAATACCAATTGGACAATCGCTCCCGATTGTTCCTTTACAATCCTGACCGAAGCGTGGTGTTGGGTTCATTCACGTCGGAGAATAACTCTCCGTCTGGTGTTTTGGCAACCGCACCCGTGACGGGAGACGAAGTGGTGGTGGAGTTGATTATGCCGGCGGAGAGCGATACCAAGTTGAGGATCGGAAGTGTGAACCACGATTATGTGGGATTGCGCAAATTGCCCACTTACGATACATCTGCTGGTTGCCAGGTGGATGCCTGTGAGGTGGAGGGACATGAATTGCAAATGCGTAGTTCCGTGCTCTATATTATCGACGGCACGACATTCTGTTCCGGCAACATGATCAACAATGTCCGTCACGACGGGACCCCCTATCTGATCACCTCTACCCACTGTTTTTTTGACCGTCACGATAGTTTCGTCCCTGAAAAGGCGGAGCGAAGTGTATTCTTTTTCAACTACGAGAAGCCTCATTGTTTGGGCGGTGTGAAGGGAACGACTGAGATGAGCGTGGCGGGTGCGAATGTCGCATTCGCTTTGGTCACTTCGGATGCCATGGTGTTGCGTTTGAGCGATCGCCCGCCGTTGGACTATCGTGTCTATTATGCGGGATGGAATCTGACGGAGCAACCACAAGGCCCCTTTTATAGTTTGCACCACGCATGCAGCGATATGTTGAAGATATCGGTGGAGGAGGATGATATCCATATCGGTAGTTTCGACTATAACGACCTATTCCTACCTAATAAGCATTGGTGGGTTGAAAATTGGGAGTTAGGCATCATGGAGGGTGGATCATCAGGAGCTGCGCTTTTCGATGAGTCTGGCTTGGTCTTGGGTTCCCTTTCGGGGGGAGCCACCAGCGAATCTTGTGGTTCGCCTGGTTATGACACCTATTGGGCGATGCGTATTGCATGGCCGGAGGGATTGGGCGACCTATTGGACCCCGATCATACCCAAACACAGCGGGTGGAGGGTATGGAGGCTAACGAGAATCCTTGCCGCCGTCTGACCAATTGGGAAGAGGTGGATGAGATCCATAGCATGGCACGTCACGAGCAGTATGCGGCAGGACATAATTCGGCAGGTATCGACGAGTACGCCGAGCGTTTTTCGTTGGGGGCGGAGAAATCGGTCTTGTATGGTATCCATTTTATGGCCTACGAGGGGAGATATTCTGAACAAGATGAGGTCTTTCTCCGTATTTACAGGGGAGATTCCTTGCCTGGCGAGGTGGTGAAGGAGGAGCTGATCCGATTGTCGGCTACTGAGTATGTCATGCGCTCCCGTCTGTTTAAAGAGACGGCTGTCGGGGATTGGTCCTTGCGGGACAACTACTTCCGACTTGAAGAGCCGATCGTGGTGGATTCCCTCCTCTTCATCGGTGTGAAGTTGAATAATAGGGCTGAATTACCATTTGCCCTCTGCCATACGGAAGGTATGGATCGGAAGACGAATACCGCTTTCTTCAACGATGGGGGTATTTGGTATCCTTTTGAGGGGCATCACCCCTATTACCCCTATCCGACCGCACTTTTCATCGAGCCGGAGGTGCAGGTGGGAAGTGGCGTGGTCGCGACGGTGGACCATATTGCGGATAAGGGTGTCGCCTCGCTGTTGACCAATCCGGTGACGGACTGCGCATTGATCGCTTTCCCGAGGGAAGAGCAATTAATGTCTTACGAAATATATAACATGCACGGAGAGAAGATGGATGCGAAAGAGGTGGCGGGCAGCGCCTCTCCCCTCAGGGTAGATACCCCTTACGCACCAGGACTTTATCTTATCCGATTGATGTTCGAATCGCATGTGGAGACACTTAAAATGGTGAAACGATGAGTAGTGAAAAGGCGGCATTGAGAAGAGAAATCAAGGCGGCGGTGAAGGCCCTGCCTGAGGAGCAGAAGCGGAAGCGTTCGGAGCGTGTGTTGACCTCTTTGGAACGCAACAAATACTTCCGTTCCGCCCAAAGCGTGCTGATGTTCTGGTCGCTTCCCGACGAGGTGATGACGCATGATTTTGTGGAGAAGTGGAGTGCGGAGAAGCGCATTCTATTACCCGTGGTGGTGGGTGACAAGTTGGAGGTGCGACGCTACGAAGGGAGGGATCGTCTGCGGCTGGGCAGTTTTGACATCCAGGAGCCGGTAGGCGAGTTGGTGACGGATTACGCCTCCATTGATTTGGTGGTGGTGCCGGGTGTCGGATTCGACGTGGAGGGACATCGCCTTGGCAGAGGGAAGGGTTATTACGACCGCCTTTTGCCGCAACTCAAGGCGCGACGCATCGGCATCTGTTTCCCCGAACAATTTGTGCCAAAAGTGCCAAGTGACCCTTGGGATGTAAATGTGAAGGAAATAATAATTGATTAGATATATGAATAACGAGCAAGTTATCAAGTTGGGCAATTTGGAGACCATTTTGCCTGAAGAGTTGGGAACCCGTTCCAAGCGTTCCATTTTCGTATTGGTGGATGAGAACACCCAACGCCTCTGTCTGCCTAAATTGGCTGGTATGGGCATCCCTGAGGATCATGTGATCTGCATCAAGGCGGGTGACGATAATAAGAGTTTGGAGGCGTTGGCCTCTGTTTGGCAACACTTATGTAGCCATGGTGCTACCCGTAAATCTTTGATGATCAATTTGGGTGGCGGTATGGTGACCGATTTGGGTGGTTTCGCCGCTTCGACCTTCAAGCGCGGTATGGATTACATCAATATTCCTACCACTTTGTTGGGTACTATCGACGCTGCGGTAGGCGGTAAGACTGGCATCAATTTCGGTGGATTGAAGAATGAGATCGGTGTGATCAACTCCTCCCAATCGGTCTTGATCGACGTGAACTTCCTCCGTACATTGGACAAAGAGAATTTCCTCTCCGGTTATGCTGAGATGATCAAGCATGGTTTGATCTCCAACCGTGAGGTGTGGAACCATATCACCTCGTATGATTTGGATCATGTGAATTACGACACATTGCCTGCCTTGGTGGAGGAGTCCATTAATGTGAAGCGTGAGGTGGTGAAGGTGGATCCAACAGAGAAGGGTATCCGCAAGGCGTTGAACTTCGGTCACACCGTGGGACACGCTTTCGAGAGCTACGCTATTCAACAGAATGACACCAAGTTACATGGTTATGCGGTGGCTTGGGGTATGATCTCCGAATTGTATCTCTCCTACAAATTGGTCGGATTCCCTAAGGAGGAGTTCTATCAGGCGATTAACTTGATCAAGGAGAATTATGGATCGCTCTATATTACTTGCAAAGAGTACGATTTGTTGTACGAATTGATGACGCACGACAAGAAGAATGAAGGTGACGGTCGTATCCTCTTTACCCTATTGGGCGGTATCGGTGATATCCGCATCAATACCTCAGTCGAGAAGAAGGATATTTTCGAGTCGCTCGACTTCTACCGCGACACCATGGGTATGTAATTGGGGGTATGTAATATTCACGAAAGAAAAAGGATTAGGAATTATGATGTACAAGATAACCGCACCAAGCCGCGGATTAGAAGATAAGATTGCTTTGCCAGCCTCTAAGAGTATCAGCAACCGTGCTTTGATCATGGGTGCGGTAGGTCGTTTCGACCGCAGCATCCGCAACCTGGCGAAGTGCGACGATACCGATGTGTTGGTACGTGCTTTGGATTCCAAAGATAACCACTTCGACGTGGGAGCGGCAGGTACCTCCATGCGTTTCTCCACCGCCTATTTGGCTGCTCGCCCCGGCGATTGGCACATTACGGGCAGTGAACGTATGAAGCAGCGTCCGATCGGTGTGCTGGTGGAGGCATTGCGCGCTTTGGGTGCGGAGATTGAGTATGAGGAGAATGAAGGCTTCCCGCCGTTGCACATTCAGGGAACCCAGTTGAAGGGCGGTCACATTATCTTGGATGGTGGTGTGAGCAGCCAATATATATCGGCTATTCTAATGGTGGCGCCTACGATGAAGGAGGGTCTCACATTGGAACTCTCAGGCAATATCGTCTCCGTCCCATATATCCGCATGACCTTGGGTATGATGCGTGAGATGGGTATCGAATCCAAGTGGGAGGGCAATGTCATTCAGGTGAAGCCTCAGTCTTATGTGAAGTCCGATTACGTCGTTGAGGCGGATTGGTCTGCCTCCTCCTATTGGTATGAGATGGCCGCTCTCTCGGAGCGGTGCCGGATTCAATTGCCCTATCTGAGGGAGGTGAGCTTCCAGGGCGATAGCGCTGTCCGCCGTATCTTTGAGCCATTGGGCATCTCTACCCGTTTTGAGGGCGATGGTATCCTCTTGGAGCGTGCGGGCAAAGCGGTGGAGCGTTTTGAGTACGATTTCATCGAGCAGCCCGATTTGGCGCAGACGTTGGTAGTGACCTGTTGTGCGTTGAACATTCCTTTCGAATTCTCCGGTGTGCAATCCTTGAAGATCAAAGAGACCGACCGTATCGCCGCTTTGAAGAATGAGTGCGCGAAGTTCGGCTATCTTTTGGTTGAGCCTGCCGAGGGTAAATTGGCTTGGCGAGGCGAGCGTTGCGAGGCGCAAGCCAACCCTATTGTCGAGACCTATGAGGATCATCGTATGGCAATGGCCTTCGCGCCGATGGCGATGGTGAAGGGATCTGTGTTGATCAACCATCCGATGGTGGTCACCAAGTCCTACCCGGAATTCTGGGAACACTTGAAGCAGGTGGGATTTGAGATAGAGGAGATCAATGGTTAATTAGCAGTAGCGTTAAGATAGAAGGGGAGGAGCGATCTTCCCCTTTTTTAAAATTACGATATAGATGAGTCGTAGGATAGATATGTTGAATGGCCCCTTGTTGGGGAAAATCATTGCGTTCGCGTTGCCTGTGGCTGCCAGCAGTATTCTGCAGCAGCTGTTCAACTCTGTGGATGTGGCGGTGGTGGGAAAGTTCTCTTCGCCCCAGGCTTTGGCGGCGGTGGGAAGCAATGGCTCGCTGATCAACTTGATGATCAACCTCTTTGTGGGCATTTCGGTGGGTGCGAATGTGGTCATCTCCCGCTATATCGGTAAACAGGATAGGGCAGGTATGAAACGTGCCATCTCGACGGCTTTGGCCGTTTCGGTGGTGAGTGGTCTGCTTTTGTTGACCATAGGCGTCTCTTTGGCGCGTATTATTTTGGAGGCGATGCAGACGCCATCCGATGTGATAGATTTGTCTGTGCTCTATCTGCGTGTCTATTTTTTAGGCATGCCAGCCATTATGTTATTTAATTTCACCTCTGCTATTTTTCGTAGCGTAGGTGACACCAAACGGCCACTCTATTGTTTGCTGGTAGGTGGCGTGGTCAATGTGGTGGTCAACCTGCTGTTGGTACTCTGTTTCCACTTCGATGTTTTGGGCGTGGCGATCGGAACGGTCCTGGGCAATGTGGTTGCGGCCACCTTGGTACTCCTTCTGTTGAATCGAGAGACAGGTTCCGTTAGTTTTAAGATTAAGGAGGCAAGGATCTTTCGGTTCGAATTGTCGGAGATGTTGCGCATCGGTATTCCCGCTGGTGTGCAGAGTATGGTATTCTCCTTCGCCAATGTATTTATCCAATCCTCCATCAATGGTTTTGGTGCGATAGCGGTGGCGGGTTCAGCGGCGGCGCTCAATTATGAGCACTACTGTTACTACATCATTGGTGCCTTTGTGGCCGCCACAACCACCTTTACCGGGCAGAACCATGGTGCCAAGCAGATGGAGCGCTGTCGAAAGGTATTCTGGCACGCCATGTGGTTGAGTGTCGTGGGATGTGGCATCTGTAATATGTTCTTCGTTTGGCAGGAGCGGTGGGCGATTGGTCTATTCACATCGGATGAAGCGGTCTTCGAATATGCCTTTACAAGAATGGAGATTATTCTCTTCTGGCAGTGGATCGCCTGCAGTTATGAGATCTCCGCCGCTTCGTTGCGAGGATTGGGATACTCCAGTCTGCCTGCTTGGCTGACGATCTTCGGTACCTGCGTTTTACGCATAGGATGGATCAAATATTATTGTCCTACCCACCCGGACTTCTCCTCCTTGATGATTGTCTATCCGATCTCTTGGGTCATTACGGGTACCTTGGTATTGACGGCGAACCGCCTTGTTTTCAGGCGGGAGGAGCGTAGAATGGCAGCCTGCGGTTAGACAGGCTGGCCGTAAGTAAAGCCATAAAAAAAGCGAGTCAATCAACTTGACTCGCTTTTTCTGTATTGTGACAGTTCAGATTAGAACTTGAAACCGATGAAGATACGGAAGTTGTTTCTTCTTCTGTAGGTAAGGATGTCGCCCAACATCTTGTCGAACATATCCTCGTCCTCATCCTCCTCAAACCAGTCCATAGCCTTCAACTTAGCGAAGTTGTACTCAAAACCGACTTGGAAAACCTTGTAACGGAATGCGGCGCCAAGGTATTGAGAAAGACCAAACTCAGCATCAACGTCGTCGATGTCGTGGCCCAACTTCTTAGCTACTGTCTCATAAGCAGCCTCAAGGTGATCATCCGCGAACTTGAAGTTTTGGAAGCCCAAGCTTGGACCGAAGCTGTAGAATACGTCAGCAGCCATATCGTCGCCCAAATAGTAAGTACCAATTACACCTGGCATCAAGAAGTCTGCCTTGATAGTGTTACCCTTGAGAAGCAATACCTTCTCGCCAGCGAAATCACTGTAGCACTTGCTCATTCCGAAAGAGAAGTCCGCCCAACGAGCGCTTACAGCGATACCGAACTTACCTGGAGTGGCAACATACCAACGAGTATCCAATCCCAAACCAAACATAGGAGTGTTCTTTCTTGACTCCAAATCACTTGACAAAAGTTCCTTAGAACCCTCAAGACGTGTGTGACCGAATTTGTCGTTGCTAACGAAACCTACGTTCAACTTCAATCCGAAACCATTGTCATCACCTTGCTCGATAGCGAACGCAGCAGTAGCCATGCTGAAAAGGGCAGTGGCCATCAAAATTAATTTCTTCATTTTAAATAATTTAAAATAGACAATAATTGCCCCGTCTACCATAAACCACAAAGGATAGGGGCTAATTTTCCTCTCGTGATTTGAGTGCAAATTTATGTTATTTTCTGTTATAAACCATTTAAAATTGCCCATCTTTTTTCTTGATGGGTATTTATTTTCTCTGATTATTGTTAAAAATCAATGTTATAGGGCGATGTTTGAGAGGATTTGTTCGGTCGGAGAAAATGAAAATGCGCTACTGTCGGAGTTTCCTTGCCACCGTTTGAAGATCTCTTATCAGAAACTTCTTGAAGAGTTGCGGATGGGACAATGGTAGTTTCGCCATCATCCAAAGATAGTGCTTAGGGTATTGGCGCCGCATCGTCAAGGAGTGAGAGAGGGGTAATTCGGGGGAGAGGGAGATGTGGTGTCGTCGGGCCAGTCGGTCGATGCCGAGGCAGACATTCAATCTACTTTGGCACTCCTCCAAGGATACGGTGATGCTGGAGAACTGGCTGGCTGCCAAAGAACCCTCTCTTTGGGTGACGATGTAGAGCGGGTCTTCCGACACGTGGATCTTCTGGGCGAAGATACCTGCCAAGAAGGAGAACCGCACATCATTGGAGTAGCGGGTCGTGTCGCAGGCGATGTGGTGCGCCTCGATAAAGGAGTGTTTGAAGAATTTTCCCCAAAGCGCCTGAAAATTATATCTTAGATCGTTTTCGGACTTATCGATTCGGTATTGCTCGAAAAATGGGGCGTAGAAGTTCCTATCCGCGGGCTGCGACAGGTCGTCGCTCATCACGCTTATGGCATTGAAGAATAGCACGTCCGCCTCCTCGTCCCTATTCTTTTCGACCACTTCGAACATATTCTCCACGAAGAGGTCGTCGGCATCCATAAATGTCACCCAATCTCCCTCCGCATGGGCCAACCCGAGGTTTCTCGCACGGCCTGCGCTGCCACCTTGTGATGTCCTCAAATAGGTAAGATGAGGCCGCTTCAGGGCCGGATAGATCTCCGGAAAGTTCTCCCCGTTTGGGCTACAATCATCCACTACGACCACTTGGATCTCCTCCCTGATGGGGATTGAGGCAAGGCATCTCGTCAAGAGTTGCGGTATGTTGTAATGGGGAATGATGACGGTGTATGTATATGTGGACATAGCCATTTATAGTTTAGTGTCTAAATCTGCTTTTCATTCGTTCGACAAATAGTCGGATGCCCTCCGAACAACCGTAGGAGAGGAGAGAGGAGGATATCAGTAGGATAGAGCCGAATGCCGTGGCCTTGATGAGGAACGCCTGCCATGTGGTGGCCACATCCTCGGGGATTCCCATGAGGAGAACCGCCTTTCTGGAGAGGAGGTAGGCGATGGCGAAGGGGACGATGTTACCCGCCAAGAGGGAGAGATAGTGGTGGAAACGCATTTTGAAACCTTGGCTATAGAGATAGTAGGGTTTCCATACATGCATCAGGCATAACTGTACCAACACCGGAACCGCCAACAATCCCGCCAATCCCCAAACCTTTCCCACAGCCACAACTGCTAATAGGGAGAGGATGCGGCAGACCGGCACCCAAATGTCTGCCTTCAACCCATATCCGTCCAGGTATTGGTCGGTGGTGTTTCGTAGGAGGTTGAGGCAGAAATCCGCGCAGATCAAGAAGACGAGCAGCGGCGAGAGTACGTACGATTCGCCCAACCATACCGCGATGAAGTCGGAACTTAGGAAGAGGAGGCAGAGCGAAAGGTAGGTGACCACGAAGAACTTAATGGCGTATAGTTCCTTGTAGCAGCGGTAGATGCGCTCGTGGTTGCCCTCGGCGATGAGATTGCCGATACCTGCGCTGGTGCCGGAGAGAGCCGCGTTGATCAACTGGCTCACTTTGCTGTTCACTAGTGTATAGTTGCCGTAGAAGGTTACCACCGAGAGGGAGGCGTAGGCGAATACGATGATTGGCATCACGCTGTTGTTGATGAATCCGCCGATCTGGTGGACAAAAACTTTCTTGACGTACTGGATGATCTCTTGGTGGTGCTTGATGGCTACCTTTCCCCTTTGGTAGTTCGCCTCCACCCAAGGATAGACCTTGTCGAACTGTCTGTTCAGCAAGACGCTGTTCAGGATGGCGAAGAGGAGGGTAAGGGTAATGTAGATGAAGTAACTGTTTGTATAGAGGGCCAGTGCCATTTGGAGTACGACGCATAGGATTTGGGTAACCTGGAAGTAGCCGTTCACATAGTATTGGCGTTGGTCGGCGTTGAAGATGGTATTGGCTTTGTAGTTGATGAAATATCCGATCAGCGAACAGAACAGTTGGGCGTAGAAGCAGTAGTAGATGATGAACCAACTCTGCGTAGTATCTTGGAAGATGAGCGGAAGGAAGAGCGAGAAGATCACACCCGCGCAGAGGATGAATATACCGATATTGCGGTAGAGGTAAGCCATGATGGAGATGATCTCGTTGATCATCTCCCGATCTTTGTCGAAAAGCGGTTTGTAGAGGAAGTAGGCGATGGAGGCGCCCACGCCCAGCTCTGCCAAATTCAGGAAGGCCAGTAGGCTATTGACCGTGGTGGCGAGTCCGATGAACTCGTCGCCCAATTGATCCAGAAAAATCTTTCTTGAGAAGAAGGAGATGATGATGGAGATGGCGGAGACTGCCAAGTTCACCTTCATGTTTAAAACTGCCTTTCCTACTCTTGATCTGTTCTCCATGAGTAATACTTCCCTTATTCGGAGTTGATATTTGGTTGCAAAGGTAAGTAATTTTGAGTAAATACGAAAGGCGGACCATTGTGATCCGCCTTCGTTATGTTCTCTTTTATGTTTTCGTTAGGACAACTTGTGGATAATCAAACCTGAGCGCAACTTAGGTTCGAACCATGTAGCCTTTGGAGGCATGATGTTGCCGCTATCAGCGATATCCATGATTTGTTGCATAGAGACTGGATACAAAGCAAGCGCGGTGCGCATCTCGCCATTGTCCACACGTCTCTTGAGCTCCTTCAATCCGCGTAGACCGCCGACGAAGTCGATGCGCTTGTCGGAACGAAGGTCCTTGATGCCAAGGATCTCGTCGAGGATCAAACGGCTGGAGATATCCACATCCAACACACCGATAGGATCTTGGTCGTTGTAGGTACCCTTCTTTGCCTTCAAGCTGTACCAGTTCTTGTCCAAGTAGAGGGAGAACTCGTGGAGCTCCTGTGGCTTGTACTCAGCCTCGCCCTTCTTCTCGACGGTGAAGTTCTTGGAGAGCGCCTCCAAGAATTGCTCGCTTGTCATGCCGTTCAAATCCTTGATGACACGGTTGTAGTCGAGGATCGTCAACTGGCTGGCAGGGAAGGCTACAGCCATGAAGTAGTTGTACTCCTCGTCGCCCTTGTGGTTAGGGTTTTGCTTGCGCTTCTCGTCGCCCACCAAGGCAGCGGCAGCTGAACGGTGGTGACCGTCGGCGATGTACAAAGCCTTCATCTTACCGAACTCCTCGGTAACAGTCTTGATATCATTATCGTTATCGATCAACCAAAATTGGTGTCCGAAACCATCGATAGGGGCGATGAACTTGTACTCAGGCTCCTTTACGGTGTACTTCTTCACCAATGCCTCCAATGTGGCGTTGTCTGGGTATGCGAAGAAGACAGGCTCGATGTTCGCGTTGTTCACGCGGACGTGCTTCATACGATCCTCCTCCTTGTCGCGGCGGGTCAACTCGTGTTTCTTGATGACACCTGTCATGTAGTCGTCCACATAAGCGCCGATCACAAGACCGTACTGAGTCTTGCCGTTCATGGTTTGAGCGTAGATGTAGTACATCTCCTTCTCATCTTGTACCAACCATCCCTTGTCTTGGAATTTTTGGAAATTCTCTGCGGCCTTCTCATAGACGCGAGGATCATATTCACTGGTTCCTACTGGAAAATCAATTTCTGGTTTGATGATGTGATAGAGTGACATCTCGTTGTCGCCAGCCTCTTCGCGAGCCTCCTCAGAGTCGAGGACGTCGTATGGACGGCTTTCTACCTTCTCCACCAAATTTTTTGGAGGGCGGATACCCTTAAAAGGTTTGATAATAGCCATAATTGGATATGTTTAAATTAAAATTAATTCTTGCTTGGTTTTGAAACGATGCAAAAATACAAAAAATCGTGATGTCCGACGTTTGTATGGCGGCGGTTTTTTATTATTGTTACCGTAATAGCCATTTCCAAATAGGTATAACCTCTATCTCCAGGTTAGGTTTGAATATAATTCTTTCCTCGTCATAAGTGATGATGACGGCACGTTTTAGAGGATATACTTTGTTAAGTGATAATAGGGCGGATACTTCACGATCGCGTGTCTCATCGTTTTCAATGCTATAAGATGCTTGAATGGCTAGCGATTCATCGGGGACATAGAAATCCACCTCAATATTTTTGTTGTAGTAATATAGTTGAGGTGAATCCTCGTCTTTGTTATATCGTTTGTATAAAGAAATCGCAACTAGGTTCTCCAACAATGATGTCTCTTCGTCCGTTAGGAAAATAGATAAAAGGCCATTGTCTATAAAGTAATGTTTCTTCGAACCCTCTCTCTCCGAGAATTTCGATGCGTAGTTGTCTAGCGTGAATAGAAGACACGCCTCTTTTACGAAACGGATGTATTCTATGATCGAGGCCGTATTGGTAGAGACACCTGTGCTTTTTATTAAGTTGGTGAGACGATTGTAGGAGGTAGGTTGTTTGACATTTTCCGCCAATCTTTTTACTGCCAGCCGAAGAGCGTGATCATTTTTAACATTGTTGCGTTGGATAATATCTCCTAATAAGATCTTCTCATAGAGTCCATTGAGCCAATGTCGTTTGTTTCGGAACAGTATTAGTTCGGGGAATCCACCCCATTTGAAGTATTCTGAAAAATGCAGCTGAACTGTATTTTTCAATTTGCTGTATTCCCAGTTTTCGTCAAGATGAATATCCTTGGCGGTGAGGTATTCGGAAAATGAAAATGGGAAGACTTTCTCGTCAAAGAATCGCGCGCCCAAGGTGGTTGCGATATCTCGGCTCAACATTTTTGCGTTAGAACCTGTGATGAAAACCAAATATTTCTGGTTGGCCAATCTTCGTGCAAAGTGTTCCCAACCCTCGATGTTTTGTATCTCGTCGAAAAAGAAAATCGGTTTGTCAGAGAACATGGAAGCGTAAGCTTGTATGATTAGATCGAAATCATCGGCCATCATTCCAAGTAGCCTTTCGTCGTCAAAGTTGATGTATACCAATTCTCTTAATGGGTGACCATCGCTTAAGAACTGCAACGCTCGTTGGTATAATAAATAGGATTTTCCCGCCTGTCTTATGCCCACAAGAACATATCGGCCTTGTTCCTCAAATTCAAAGGTGCGTTGATGCAATACTACATTCTGTATCTCATCTTGCCCTTCTTTGATAAGTGTTTTGAATATCTCTTTCTGCATAATATTGTCGGTGTAGGATATATATACTATGCAAAAATGGAGGTTTTATTTATCAACTCCAAATAAAATTCGCCAATTTTATTTATTGGCGGTAAATAGAAATGGCGGATTTTGTATGCCGACGATAAAAAATTAGGTGTTATTTTTTCTCTCTCTTGGGGAACCACCCCTTCTCCACACGTTTGCGTTGGTCGAAGACCTCTTTAACGCTCCAGAAGCAGGAGAAGGCGAAAACGCCAAGGAGTATGGAAAGGATTTGATTGGTGATTATGATGGAGAAGAGGGTGCCGATGATGCCGCATATAAAGAATGCCCACCAACATTTCACGCCGAAGTAGTACTCTCCTTTGATCACCAACGGATGGAATATACCTATTATAAGAAAGGTGGCTAATCCGATGAGTAGTCCGGAGCAGTTGAAGTTATTAAAATCCATCATATTATCTTTTTGCACCACAAATTTACAAAAATCGTTTTGTTTGGAGGGCTTCCATACATTTTTTTTATCGAAGTGTGGGAAAATAAGAGCAAATTGTTGCTGATCGAAGGGGCGGATGAGATGATGAGATGGGCTCTCAACTTGTACAAAGTGTCACCATTTTCAGAAAAATCGTTGTCATTTTGCCTTAAAAATTGCTGACAATATGACAAAATATCGTCAAAAACGGTGGCAATATGTAATTTATAGGCTTAAAATTTGTATCATTTTGATACTTTGATTTTTGAAAAATCTACGATTTGAAACGAAATTATAAAAATTACTTACGAATTGACATAAAATAACATAAAAATATTATAAAACGAAAGTGGTGTCAAAAACCACTATCAAAATGATAGTAAATAAATGTATATACGAGCAAAAAGTTGTAAACTTGCATAAATTTTATTACAAAACGATAAAACTAAAAAGAGGAAGTTATGGCGTTAGTAAATGAATATTTTCTTAGACTGACAGAAAGTTATCTTTTTTCGGATATTGCGAAGAAGGTGAACGCTTTTAAATTGACACATCCTAAGGAGCGTGTCATCAGTTTGGGAATCGGAGATGTCACACAGCCCCTCTGCCCCGCGGTCATCAAGGCGATGCACGATGCGGTGGATGAGATGGCGGACTCGAGCACTTTCCATGGTTATGGACCTGAGCATGGTTATGATTTTTTGCGCGAAGCGATTGTTAAGCACGATTATTTGAGCCGCGGCGTTCATATCGATGCATCCGAAGTATTCATCAGCGATGGCGCGAAGAGTGATATTGGTAACATCGGTGATATCGTCCGTTGGGACAACACCGTGGCGGTGACCGATCCGGTTTACCCTGTATATATCGATTCCAACGCGATGATTGGACGTGGAGGAACCTTCTCAGACGGCAAGTGGAATATGATCACCTATATGCCGACCACGGAGGAGAATGGTTTTGAGCCGCAGTTGCCAAGCGAGCGTGTGGATATGATCTACCTCTGCTACCCAAATAATCCGACGGGTACGGTTTTGACCAAAGAACAACTGAAGAAATGGGTGGATTACGCGTTGAAGAATGATTCCATCATCTTCTTCGATTCCGCTTATGAATCATACATCCAAGACGATAAGATCCCTCATACCATTTATGAGATCCGCGGTGCGAAAAAATGCGCCATCGAGTTCCGCTCTTACTCTAAGACTGCGGGATTCACAGGTATTCGTTGCGGATACACCGTCATCCCGAAAGAGGTGATGGCATCCACTTTGGATGGTAGCGAGAAGGTTTCGCTTAACCGCCTTTGGGAGCGTCGTCAGGCGACGAAGTTCAATGGCGCCAGCTACATTTCCCAACGTGGCGCCGCCGCGATCTACACACCTGAAGGAAAGGAGCAGGTGAAGAAGGTCGTGGATTATTACATGGGTAACGCAGCCTTGATGGGCGATCAATTGAGGAGTATGGGTATGACGGTTTACGGCGGATCCAATGCTCCTTATTTGTGGGTGAAGACACCAAATGGCACCTCTTCTTGGAAATTCTTCGAGGAGTTGCTTTACACTGCCGGTTTGGTCTGCACGCCAGGTGTTGGATTCGGACCTTCTGGAGAGGGTTACGTCCGCTTGACCGCCTTCGGCAAACGTGAAGACTGCATCGAGGCGATGGAGAGATTAAAGAATAGAGGATAAAGAGGATAAAAGATATAGAGATTATGGAAAAAGGATTGTACAGTTCAGCCTATGAGCACGATGCGTGTGGCGTAGGTATGGTGGTCAACATCCATGGTGGAAAGAGCCATGAGTTGGTTGACAATGCACTTCATGTGCTGGAGAACATGGAACATCGTGGTGCGGAGACACGCGATAAGACGGGTGACGGTGCCGGTATCTTGGTTCAAATACCTCACGAGTTCATCTTGTTGAACGGTATTCCTGTCCCTGAGAAGGGAAGGTATGGAACAGGTCTTGTCTTCATGCCGAAGGAGAAGAAGGTTCAAGAGAATATCTTGTCGATTATGATTGATGAGGTGGAGCGCGAGGGACTTTCCATTATGCACATGCGTGATGTTCCGACACATTCCGAGGCGCTTGGTAAGGCTGCTCACGAGGTGGAGCCAGATATCAAGCAGATATTTGTGACAGGTGTGAGCGACGCCGATGTGGAGAGGTTCGAACAGATTCTTTACAAGGTTCGTAAGAGAATCGAGAACCGAATCGACCACGAGGATTTCTACATCTGCTCTCTTTCAAGCAAGAATATTATCTATAAGGGAATGTTGACGAGTGGTCAACTCCGTCGTTATTTCGACGATTTGAGCCATCCAAACTTCACCAGTGGTTTGGCGCTTGTCCACTCCCGTTTCTCTACCAATACCTTCCCTAAGTGGAAGTTGGCTCAGCCATTCCGCTACCTTTGCCACAATGGTGAGATCAATACCGTGCGTGGTAACCGTGGTTGGATGAAGGCTCGTGAGAGTGTCCTTTCATCCCCTGTATTGGGTGATATCAAGGATATCCGTCCAATCCTTCAGGAGGGTATGAGTGACTCCGCTTCTTTGGATAACGTATTCGAGTTCTTGGTAATGAGTGGCATGAGCTTGCCTCAGGCGATGGCCATCCTCGTTCCAGAATCATTCAACGATAAGAACCCTATCTCAGAAGAGTTAAAGGCATTCTATGAGTATTACTCTATTTTGATGGAGCCATGGGATGGACCTGCCGCTTTGATGTTCTCTGACGGACGTTTCGCAGGTGGTATGTTGGACCGTAACGGTCTTCGCCCTTCACGTTACACCATCACCAAGAGTGGTATGATGGTGGTTGCCAGTGAGGTAGGTGTGATGGACTTCGAGCCAGGCGACGTGGTAAGCAAGGGTCGTTTGCAGCCAGGTAAGATCCTTTTGATCGATACCCAAGAGGGCAAGATCTACTACGATGGTGAGATCAAAGAGAAATTGGCGAAGGAACATCCATATCGTCAATGGTTGTCAACCAACCGTATCCAATTGGAGAGCTTGAAGAGTGGTCGCCACGTGAGCAATGCGGTGGAGAACTATGACAGAAAGTTGATCCACTTCGGATTTGGTCAAGAGGATATCGACAAGACACTCGTCCCTATGTGTACGACTGGACAAGAGCCAGTTGCCGCCATGGGTAACGATACGCCGCTTGCTGTCATCAGCGACAAGCCTCAAGTATTCTTCAACTACTTCCGTCAACAGTTCGCCCAGGTGACGAACCCTGCCATCGACCCAATCCGTGAGGAGTTGGTAATGTCATTGACCGAGTACATCGGTCGTGTGGGTAGCGGAATCCTTACCCCAGACGAGAGCAACTGTAAGATGGTTCGTTTGCCACAACCTGTGCTTACGAACACTGAATTGGATATACTTTGTAATATTAGATACAAGGGATTCGTCACTCGCAAGTTGTCCACTGTATTCGATGTAGCAAAGGGTGAGTCTGGATTGCAGAATGCGCTCGACGCTCTCTGCAAAGAGGCTGAGAAGAGTGTCGAGGAGGGCGTCAACTACATCATCCTCTCCGACCGTGACGTGGATGACAAACATGCGGCTATCCCTTCATTGTTGGCCGTCAGCGCCGTTCACCACTATTTGATCAGCGTTCAAAAGCGTGTTCAGACTGCACTTATCGTGGAGAGTGGTGAGATCAGAGAGGTGATGCATGCGGCATTGTTGTTGGGCTATGGTGCCAGCGCTATTTGCCCTTACATGACCTTCGCTGTGATCGACGACCTCGTTAAGAAGCATAAGATTCAAGAGGAGTACGCTACCGCCGAGAAGAATTACATCAAGGCAGTGGATAAGGGTCTTAAGAAGATCATGTCCAAGATGGGTATCTCCACTATCCGTTCATACCGCGGTGCGAAGATTTTCGAGAGCATCGGTTTGTCGGAGAATTTGTTGAGAAAATATTTCGGTACAGAGATCTCTTCGATCGGTGGTATCGGTATCAAGGAGATCGCGAAGGATGCGGCTCGTTTGCACGAGGCAGCCTTCAAGCCTGCTACCATGGAGGGACTTCCAAACAATGGTCTCTTCAACTACCGCAAGGATGGTATCGAGCACGCCTGGAATCCAGAGACCATCGCGAACCTTCAGATCGCGACCCGTTTGGGATCATACAAGAAGTTCAAGGAGTGGGAAGCTATGGTGGACCAAAAGGAGAACCCAATTTTCATCCGCGACTTCTTCAACTTCAAGAAATTGGGCGCTGCCGTTCCAGTGGAGCAAGTTGAGCCAGTGGAGAGCATCGTAAAGCACTTCGTTTCAGCCGCCATGTCATTCGGTGCGTTGAGTATCGAGGCGCACGAGGCTTTGGCGCTTGCGATGAATAAGTTGGGCGCAAGAAGCAATACCGGTGAGGGTGGTGAGGATAACGACCGCTACCATACCGATGTGGATGGCGTATCGCTCTCATCTAAGATCAAGCAGATCGCCAGTGGTCGTTTCGGTGTGACCGCGGAATATTTGGTAAATTCCGAGGAGATTCAAATCAAGGTGGCACAAGGTGCTAAACCAGGTGAGGGAGGACAATTGCCAGGCTTTAAGGTGAACCAAATCATTGCGAAGACTCGTAACGCAATCCCTGGAATCTCTTTGATTTCACCTCCACCTCATCACGATATCTATTCTATCGAGGATTTGGCTCAGTTGATCTTCGATTTGAAGAACGTGAACCCTACCGCTGCTGTCAGCGTGAAATTGGTGGCTGAGAGCGGTGTGGGAACCATCGCCGCAGGTGTGGCGAAGGCGAAGGCCGATTTGATCGTCATCTCCGGTGCGGAGGGTGGAACAGGTGCCAGCCCAGTGAGCTCAATGCGTTTCGCGGGTATCAGCCCTGAGATCGGTTTGGCCGAGACACAACAGACACTCGTATTGAATGGCCTACGCGGTCAAGTTCGTTTGCAGACAGACGGTCAGTTGAAGACCGCAAGAGATGTGGTCGCTATGGCGATGCTTGGTGCGGACGAGTTCGCGTTCGGTACGTTGCCGCTTATCGTCCTTGGTTGTGTGATGATGCGTAAGTGTAATACCAATACTTGTCCAGTCGGTGTGGCGACACAAGATGAGCGCCTACGCGCAAGATTCTTGGGCAAGGCTGATTATGTAGTGAACTTCTTCACCTTCCTTGCGGAGCATGTCCGTGAGTATTTGGCGGAGATCGGCGCGAAGTCATTGAAGGAGATCATCGGACGTTCCGACCTTCTCGATGTGAAACCAATTGACGCTAACTCAAAGCAAGCCACCATCGATTTCGGTCGTTTGTTGCACAAGTACGAGAGCGACAAGCCACTCTATTGGGATCGCAGTTCGTTCACCAAGGTGGAGGGCGTGAAGGATGAGGAGATCATCAAGGCTGCCGCTGCGGCAATTGAGAAGAAAGAAGAGGTGAATTTGGATTACACCATCAAGAATACCGATCGTGCGGCTTGTACGATGCTTTCAGGAGTTATCGCCAAGAAGTATGGAGAGGCTGGTCTTCCAGATTCTACAATCAATATTAAATATAAGGGTTCAGCAGGACAATCATTTGGTGCTTTCGCCGTGAAGGGTGTGAACATCAAGTTGGAGGGTGAGTGTAACGACTACTTTGGAAAGGGACTTTCTGGTGGACGTATCTCGATCCTTCCTCCTCAAAGAATCAACTCTGGCTATGTAGCTGAGGATAATATCATCGCAGGTAATACTGGACTTTATGGTGCGACCACCGGTGAGTTGTATGTCAACGGTCGTGTGGGTGAACGTTTTGGTGTCCGTAACTCAGGTGCCACAGCGGTGATCGAAGGAGCAGGTGACCACTGCTGCGAGTATATGACTGGCGGTCGTGTGGTTGTCTTGGGTGAGACGGGTAGAAACTTCGCTGCCGGAATGTCTGGTGGTGTGGCATACGTCTGGGACAAGAATCATACCTTCGACTACTTCTGCAACATGGATATGGTGGAGATCAACTTGCTCGAAGAGGATAGCCAACGTAAAGAGTTGAAGGAGCTGATCCGTAAACACTATCTCTACACAGGCTCTGCCCTTGCGGGAAGAATCTTGGATGATTGGAACAAATATGTCGAGGAGTTCGTCGTAGTCGTTCCTATCGAATACAAGAGAGTTCTCCAAGAAGAGAAGATGAAGAGATTACAAGAGAAGATTGCGGACATCGCAAGAGACTATTAATTGATGTAGAATTAATTAGGAGTTAAGATTATGGGAAATCCAAAAGCATTTTTGACCGTCCCTCGTAAAGAGGCAGGTTATCGACCTATAAACGACCGTATCCACGATTTTGGAGAGGTTGAACAGACATTGAATACCCGTGACCGCCAAGAGCAGGCGAGCCGTTGTATGGATTGTGGAGTGCCTTTCTGCCATTGGGCATGTCCGCTTGGTAACAAGGATCCAGAATGGAATGACGCTATCTACCGCGGTGATTGGGAGGGTGCATATAAGTTGTTGAAGAAGACCAACGACTTCCCAGAGTTCACTGGACGTATCTGTCCAGCGCTTTGCGAGAAGGCTTGTGTCCTCTACCACACGACTGGCGAGGCGGTTACCAACCGTGAGAACGAATGTTCCATCGCTGAGCGTGCCTTCCAAGAGGGATATGTGACCATCGAACATCCAACCCGCAATGGCAAGCGTGTCGCTGTCATCGGAGCGGGTCCTGCCGGATTGGCTGCCGCCAACCAACTCAACTACAAGGGTTATGAGGTGACTGTCTTCGAGAAGAATGAGGCTGCCGGTGGTTTGATGAGATATGGTATTCCAAACTTCAAGCTCAACAAGCAGATCATCGACCGTCGTATCGACGTGATGGAGCAAGAGGGTGTTAAATTCCTCTACAACCAAGATATCGCGGCAGACAAGTTGCCTGAGGGATTCGATGCTTACGTTATCGCCACAGGTACGCCACAAGCGCGTGATTTGAAGGCGCCAGGTCGTGAGTTGAAGGGAATCCACCTCGCATTGGAGTTGCTTTCACAACAAAATAGAGTATTAGCAGGTATGAAGTTCAAGCCTGAGGAGTTGGTAAATTGCAAGGGTAAGAAGGTGCTTGTTATCGGTGGTGGTGATACGGGTAGTGACTGTATCGGTACCGCTCACCGTCAGGGAGCTGTCAGCGTGACTCAAATCGAGATCATGCCAAAGCCACCAGTAGGACACAACGACAGCACACCATGGCCAAACTGGCCAGTCATCCTCAAGACTACCTCTTCACACGAGGAGGGTTGCGATCGTCGTTGGTTGCTCAACACCAACCAATTCATCGGTGATGATAAGGGCTGTGTAAAGCAAGTTGAGGTGGAAGGTGTTATCTGGGAACCTAATCCAGAGGGCGGACGTCCAATCATGAAGTTGGATGGAAAGAAGGAGATCATCGAGGCTGACATCGTCTTCTTGGCGATGGGATTCATCAAACCCGAACAGCCAGCCTTCCCGTCTAATGTCTTTGTGGCAGGTGATGCCGCTTCAGGCGCTAGCCTTGTTGTACGTGCTATCGCAAGTGGTCGTAAGATCGCTGCCTCTGTCGACAAGTATTTGTCATCTAAGTAATATTTTTAGTTTATTGGTTTTGTGGAGGCGCAGGAAACTGCGTCTCTACAATATAACCTTAAACAAAAGACCTTAAAATTTAAGATTATGTGTAGCATTGCAGGTATATTCAACATACAGGGTGACACGAAGGCGCTTCGTGAAAAGGCGTTGCGTATGTCCCAGAAATTGAGACACCGTGGTCCGGACTGGTCGGGTGTCTATTGTGGTAAAACCGCGATTTTGGCTCATGAGCGTCTCTCTATTGTGGATCCGCTTTCAGGTGGTCAACCGCTTATCTCTCCAGATGGCAAGCATATTTTGGCTGTCAATGGTGAGATCTACAACCATAAGGAGATTCGTCGTCGCAGCGATTACCAATTCCAAACTGGAAGTGACTGCGAGAGTATCTTGGCGCTTTACGCTGAGAAGGGTATTGACTTCTTGGAGGATTTGAGCGGTATCTTCGCCTTCGCCCTCTATGACGAGGAGAAGGATGAGTTCTTGATTGCCCGTGACCCGATAGGTGTTATTCCTTTGTACATTGGTCATGATGCGGACGGAACTTTGTATGTGGCCAGTGAGTTGAAGGGCTTGGAGGGATTCTGCGAAGAGTATGAACCATTCTTGCCAGGTCACTATTACTACAGCAAAGAGGGCGTGATGAAGCCTTACTATAAGAGAGATTGGATGGAGTACGACGCGGTGAAGGATAACACTTCCTCTGCTCAGGAGGTGAAGACCGCATTGGAGGCTGCCGTGAAGCGTCAGTTGATGAGTGACGTTCCTTATGGTGTATTGCTTTCCGGAGGTCTTGACAGTAGTGTCATCAGCGCCATCACCATGAAATATGCCGCAAAACGCGTTGAGAGCGACGATAAGAACGAGGCATGGTGGCCACGTCTCCACTCTTTCGCTGTCGGTTTGAAGGGTGCGCCTGACTTGGCGAAAGCCAAAGAGGTAGCCGATTTCATCGGTACGGTTCACCATGAGGTGAACTACACGATTCAAGAGGGTATCGACGCGATTCGTGATGTGATCTATTATATCGAGACATATGATGTGACAACTGTACGTGCCTCCACACCAATGTATCTCTTGGCCCGTGTCATCAAGAGCATGGGTATCAAAATGGTGCTTTCGGGCGAGGGTGCGGATGAGATCTTCGGTGGTTACTTGTATTTCCACAAGGCGCCATCTGCTGAGGAGTTCCATAAAGAGACGGTACGTAAGCTTGGTAAGCTCTATTTATACGACTGTCTCCGCGCTAACAAGAGTTTGGCCGCATGGGGCGTCGAGGGTCGTGTGCCATTCCTAGATAAGGAGTTTTTGGATGTCGCTATGCGTCAAAATCCAGAAGCGAAGATGTGTCCAGGTTCCACCATGGAGAAGAAGATCGTCAGAGAAGGCTTCGAGGATATGCTTCCAGCTAGCGTGGCTTGGAGACAGAAGGAGCAATTCAGCGACGGTGTAGGTTACTCATGGATCGATACTTTGAAGCAAATCACCAGCGAGGCTGTTACCGATGAGATGATGGCGCATGCGGCTGAGCGCTTCCCAATCAATACTCCGATGAACAAGGAGGAGTATTACTACAGAACCATCTTCGAGGAGCACTTCCCAAGCGCAAGTGCGGCTAAGAGTGTTCCTCACGAGGCATCTGTGGCATGTTCCACCGCAATTGCCCTTGAGTGGGATGCGGCTTGGAAGAAGATGAACGAGCCAAGCGGTCGTGCCGTAAAGGGCGTTCACGAGCAAGCATATTGATTTAAGAACTCTCATAATTGTAGGGGCTGTTCTCAGGGATGAGGGCAGCCTTTTTTTAATTAAGAAATTTTTTATTTTATCAGGCGAAAATCAAAAAGACATGTTTTTCGCCCGAAAGTCGAATAATATGATGCTATTGAGATAAATCGTCTAGTGTGTGTCGTAAATCACTTGAATAAGTTTTTTTGTTAATTTCAAGGAAGTGATTCTCAGAGTGAGGGGTAAATATCAAACAAATGTGAAATTTGGATTTGTATTTTATAATTCATAATTTTGTGCTATATCTATAGACTTGAATTTCATGAGGTCTGTAGTTTTTTTGTTTTTATAAAGGCGTTTACTAAGCGCTCTGTTTTGACACTTCGAAATCTGGCAGTTTCTAATTCGGTCAAAGACAAAGCAACGGTAGATGTCTGCGTTGTTGTATGCATCCATTTATTTATGGTTGTTCATATGGCGTGGACTCTTGCGTTGCTCGTTTTGACTGAATGGGCTTGCCAGAGCCTCGAAGTGTGGAACGAGTAACAAGTGGTTCCACGCTTTTTGTTTTGATTAAGGTCTATTTTGGAACCTAATAGACAATCTGAGGGAAAGTGGATTTGTTAATTGGACAACATATAAAAGGCAAACTCAAGGAACGAAATATGTCTGTAAAGCTTTTTGCTGATAAATTAGGAATCAGAAGAACCAACGTCTATAGAGATGTGTTTGATCAGGCTAGTTTGGACACCGGTTTGTTGATGAAAATTTCAGAGATTCTACAATACGATTTTTTTGCTGACCTGTCAAAAAGACACCAAGAACGGTCTCGACATTAAATTCCTATAGTATCTTATTAGATACATGTCTCTTTTGAGAGACTGATTTATCTGACCATTTGTTTGTTCAATAGTATTTTTGTGGGTATGAAAAGCGTATGGATTAAATCAAAAGCGTTTAGGAGAATAGTGCTTTTTGTATTTGTGATAGTAGAGTTAAATATCGTGGCTCTTGTAGTGTACTATTTAATTAGTGCTGTCGTTGATTTGGCCGACTATAATATCGATTTGAGAATGTTTATTTTTCATCCGATATGGTTGTGCTTTGTATTTGCGCTAGGGTTATTCTCTACTTTAGTTGCTGAGGTTTTAGATGATTATTTTTTAACTTAATTTTTTACGATATGAAGAAACTTTTATTATTGTTAAGTGCGTTATTAGTACTTATTATGTCAAGTTGTATGGGAACAGCATCAAACTTGATTAAGAATCAAAACCAAAATCAAACAAGTGTTGTTTTATCTAAAAACAACTACAAGATTATCGGACAAGCTCAAGGTGAGGTTTCGACCCGTTATGTATTGTGTTTTGGT
Source organism: Paludibacteraceae bacterium (assembly GCA_045639525.1). Lineage (GTDB taxonomy): Bacteria > Bacteroidota > Bacteroidia > Bacteroidales > Paludibacteraceae > UBA1181. The sequence continues at coordinate 29,092 of JAZUDI010000020.1, forward strand.
GGAATGCAGAAGAAAAATTTGCAAGCAAACGCAATTGCCGAGATGACAAAGTCTGCTAATTTAAAGGGATCTCAAGCATTAATTAATATTAATGTGAGAGAGTCAAACAGATTGTGGGCTGCAGGAATAATTAGAGAGGTATATTGTGTTGCTACTGGAACAATAATCGAATTTACAGATTAGTAGATAATTTAATAGACAATTGTAGGGGCTGTTCTCAGGGATGAGGGCAGCCTTTTTTTAATTAAGAATTATGAATTAAGAATTATGAAACGATAGATCGAGGTCAATTAAGAAATTGCGAAAAATGGGCAGAAGTTTTTTATATGTAAAAAATACACTATATTTGTCATGCAATTTTAAAGATTATATTACTATGAAACTACATGTTGCAAACCCTATTTATGACACTGTCTTCAAATATTTGATGGAAGACGAGCGTTCAGCCAAGATTTTTCTCTCGGCGTTGTTAAAACAACAGGTGATAAAAGTGGAGATGAGACGCCATGAATATACCAATGTAAACCGTGAGTCGATAGCTATGTTCCGCATTGATTTTGCCGCTACAATGAAGATGGATGATGGAGGAGAAAAGTTGGTGCTTATTGAGTTACAGAAGACATGGTTGGAGACCGAGACTCTTCGGTTCCGTCAATATTTAGCTGTCCACTATGCTAATCCTGAAAATATTCATGAAGAAAATGGTTCGGAAAGATACGCGGTACCGATGATTGCAGTATATTTGTTAGGTCATAGTGTCGGCGAGATAGATGATCCTGTTGTGTACGTAACAAAGAAAGCCTATAATTATGACGGAAATGAAGTAATCAAAGGGAATCCGAACCCCTTTATCGATAGCTTGACTCATGATAGCATCTTCGTCCAGATACCTAAGTTGGCGAAAGTCGGGCGAAACAGTGGGTTGGATCGGGTGTTGAGTGTTTTTGATCAAACAAAAAAGAATATGGAGAATAGACATGTACTTGAAATAGATGATGCCGTTTATGGGGATGATGAAGATATGAAGTATCTTCTCAGACGTTTGGCAGCAGCTGCTTCGGATGCTGATCTTCGTCGTACAATGGTTGTTGAAGATGAATATTATTCCGCTATTGAAAATCGTGATGCTGCTATTGCGAATAGGGACAAGCGTCTTGCCGAGCAGGATGCACAGATTGCCGAGCAGGATGCACAGATTGCGGAACAGGATAAGCGCATAGCTCTTTTAGTTCGTATGTTGTTATCTGGTGGGCAATCGCCTGAGCAAATAGCTCTCTCTCTTAATATGTCTGTGAATGATCTGTCGAAATATATGTAAATGTGGTTTTGCGAGTCGAATGTTTGTAAAGTTTAATTAAGAATTATAGCAAGTGGAGCTGTTTTGTGGTTCGTGACAAAATGCGTCGTTTTGTTGTGTATAACTATCATTTTGCTATTAATTCTTCAAAAATTCAACCATTTTTCTTTCGTTGTAACGGCTAATCGTCTCAATTTTGTGCCATTTAGGCGCAAAAATCAGGCCATAATTTATTACTAAAATTAAACATCATAAGAAATTGCGTTTGTTTGCTTACGGATTATAAGTAAATAATTAAATTTTCTTTCGGAATGTAATTTTTTATTTAGAAACTAATATTTGTGACTCTATATGATTTAAATTGTGTGATTATGTAATATATTTGCATTGAAAATAAAGCAAAATGATAGTTAAACGCTAAAATTGCAAACAATATGACAAATTCAATCCGATTCACGAAGATGCATGGCGCTGGCAATGATTACATTTATGTAAATACATTGGCCTATCCCATTGCGGATCCTGAGCGGGCGGCTATCGAATGGAGCCGTTTCCATACGGGTATCGGATCGGATGGTTTGGTGTTGATTGGCAAGTCCGATAAGGCGGATTTTAGCATGCGTATTTTCAATGCCGATGGTTCAGAGGCTAAGATGTGTGGAAACGCGTCGCGCTGCATTGGCAAATATGTCTATGATTATCAGTTGACCGATAAGACCACCGTGACTTTGGAAACGTTGTCGGGTATTAAGGTCATTGAGTTGAAGATCGTGGATGGTGAGTGTGTCGGAGCGACAGTGGATATGGGTGAGCCTATCTTAAGTCAACCCTCCCAATGTGCCACTGCGGACGGTAGCCTTAACAACGAAGAGGGCGTCTTTGTATCGATGGGAAACCCTCATTTCGTCTGTTTCGTGAAGGATAGTGAAAGCCACGATGTGGCGGGCGAGGGAAAGAAGAGGGAGTTTGATCCTATCTTCCCGGAGAGATGCAACATTGAGTTCGCTACTATTCGTCCAGATGGCTCTATCCGCATGAGAGTGTGGGAGCGAGGAAGCGGCATCACGATGGCTTGCGGAACAGGTGCCTGCGCCACGGCGGTAGCGGCATGCGTGAAAGGGTTGACAGGAAGAGAATCAGACATTGAAATGGATGGAGGAACGCTTCACATCGAGTGGCGTGAGTCTGACAACCATATCTACATGACGGGTCCTGCGGCAACCGTTTTTGAAGGTGAACTAATAGAGAGAAACTAAGTACTAATATTAACCTAAAAATGTAAATTTATGTCATCAGCATTAAGATTTGAGGTTATTTCGAAGGCTTTTGAAAAGAAGCCGTTGGTGATTCCGAACAGAGAGGATCGTCCGAGTGAATTCTTCGCTAAATACGTATTCAATCGTCAGAAGATGTTTAAGTATCTTCCTGCGAAAGTGTATAAGAAGATGTGTGACGTTATCGATAATGGCACTACATTGGATCTCGCAACTGCGGATGCTGTTGCTGAAGGCATGAAGCGTTGGGCCATGGAGTTGGGTGCTACCCACTGTACACACTGGTTCCAACCATTGACAGAGGGAACAGCAGAGAAGCATGATGGTTTTGTTGAGCACGACTGGAAAGGCGGCATGGTGGAGGAGTTCTCCGGCAAGCAATTGGTTCAACAAGAGCCTGACGCCAGCTCATTCCCAAGTGGCGGTATCCGTTCCACTTTCGAGGCTCGTGGATATTCCGCATGGGATCCTGCCAGCCCAGTATTCGTAATCGGCGATACATTGCATATTCCAACTGTGTTCATCTCTTACACCGGTGAGGCACTTGACTACAAGGCACCGTTAAAGAAGGCTTTGAAGGCAGTTGACAAGGCTGCTACAGCAGTTGTTCAATACTTCTACCCAGAGGTAACTAAGGTTATCAGTAACTTGGGTTGGGAGCAAGAGTATTTCTTGGTAGATGAAGGTCTTTATGCGGCACGTCCAGACTTGTTGATGACTGGCCGTACTTTGATGGGCCACGATTCAGCTAAGAACCAACAGATGGAGGACCACTACTTCGGTTCAATCCCTGCTCGTGTGGCTGCGTTCATGAAGGATCTTGAGATCCAAGCATTGGAATTGGGTATTCCTTGTAAGACTCGTCACAATGAGGTAGCCCCTAACCAATTCGAGTTGGCTCCTATCTTCGAAGAGACTAACCTTGCTGTTGACCACAACATGTTGATCATGGGTGTTATGCAAGAGGTTGCTCGTAAGCACGGTTTCCGTTGCTTGCTTCACGAAAAACCATTTGCAGGTGTCAACGGATCAGGAAAGCATAACAACTGGTCTTTGTCAACCAATACAGGCGTATTGTTGCACGGACCTGGTAAGACTGCGACAGACAACCTTCGTTTCGTGACATTCATCGTTGAGACTTTGATGGGTGTATATCGTCACAACGGATTGTTGAAGGCAAGTATCATCAGCGCAACCAACGCACACCGTTTGGGCGCAAACGAGGCACCTCCTGCAATCATCTCTTCATTCCTTGGCAAACAGTTGTCTGATTTGTTGGATGAGCTTGAGAAGTCATCAGACGATGAGGTGAAGTTGGATGGCAAGCGCGCGATGAGCTTGGATATCCCTCAAATCCCAGAGTTGATGTTGGATAACACCGATCGTAACCGTACCTCTCCATTTGCCTTCACAGGTAACCGTTTCGAGTTCCGTGCAGTAGGTAGCCAAGCAAACTGTGCTGCTGCCATGATCGTATTGAATACCGCAGTTGCGGAGGCACTTGCAGACTTCAAGGTAAGAGTTGATGCTTTGATCGCTAAGGGTGTTGAGAAGAACGCTGCCATCTTGAAGGTGGTTCGCGAGGATATCAAGACTTGCAGGGACATCCACTTCGACGGAAATGGTTATAGCGATGAGTGGAAGAAAGAGGCTGCTGCTCGTGGATTGGATGTTGAGTCTTCAGCTCCATTGATGCTTGACAACTACGTTAAGCCTGAATCTATCGAGATGTTCAAGAAGATGAACGTGCTTTCCGAGGCTGAGCTCCGCGCTCGTCTTGAGATCAAGCAAGAGACTTATACCAAGAAGATCCAGATCGAGGCTCGTATCTTCGGTGACCTTTGTCTCAACCACATCGTGCCAGTAGCAAAGCGTTACCAAAAGCAATTGATCGACAATATCAAGGTGGTGCAAGGTGTATTCTCTGACAAGGAGGCCGCTGAGTTGACTGCTGATGATATGGATATTGTTCGTCAAATCAACAGCCACTGTACCTTCATCATCAAGAATGTCGAAGCTTTGGTTGATGCTCGCCGCGTAGCGAACAAGATCGAAGATGAGCGTAGCAAGGCTATCGCTTACCACGATACAGTCGCTCCTCTTCTTGAGACTATCCGCTACCATGTGGACAAGCTTGAGTTGATCGTCGACGACGAGTTGTGGCCATTGCCAAAATACCGTGAACTCCTCTTTATTAGATAGCGGTTGAGGAGAATTCTCCTCACTGAAGGGGGCGGGGTTGTCATTCGACGATACCCGCCCTTTTTCTTTGCCCCCGCCGATGGGTGACGAAAAGAAACAAACGAAACGCCCGACTCTGAATATTCAAAGTCGGGCGTTTTCGGTAAAGGGTTATCGTTTGGATTAGTCATCCTCCTCTTCCATCTCATTGATGGAGAGCGAACGGTTGATGAACGAGTCGAATGAGATGATGGTTTCTAACTTAGAGAGACCGATTGTTTGAATTTTCTCTCGAATGATCTTGTGCAATTCTTGGTTGTTGAATGCATAGATTTTGACCATTATGTCGTACTCTCCTGTTGTATAGTGGCACTCTACCACCTCTGGGATATTCTTGAGAATCTCCTCCGCTTTGGCATAACGGGTCGGATCGGAAAGTGATATGCCTACGAAGGCACAAGCTTGATAGCCTAAAGCTCTTGGATCAAAGATGAATTGGGTACCTCGGATGACGCCCAATTTTTGCATTCTTTGGATACGCTGATGGATGGCAGCACCGCTCACGTTACAGGCTCTCGCCACTTCCAAAAAAGGAATTCTGGCATCTTGCGCGATCATCTGGATGATCTTTCTGTCGAGTTCGTCAATAATAGGTTCACTCATAACGCTAATGTGTTAATTCAGTTGACGTTAACTGATATACAAAGATAAAAAAATAACTCGAAAAACGATGGTTTTCGCCCCCTAAAATGTATGTTTTTGCATAAAAATTTACACTTTTTAGGTCTTTATTCAGGTAATCGGAATCGCATAAAAAACGCCCTTATAAGAGATACTCATAAGGGCGTTTTGAACTATAATTTTGTAGGGATTTCTACTTCATATTGCTGGTGAAAAGCAATAGACGGTTGGCGATGTTCGCTTCGCTGACACCTCCGTCGAAATCGAGGGAGAGCATGTTCAACTGTGGATATTGTTGTTTCATCTTCTTCTCGATACCGCGTGCCACGATGTGGTTGGCGATGCATCCGAAAGGCTGCATGCTGACGACATTGTTGCAACCTTCTTTGATAAAGGCGATTACCTCGGCTGGCAATAGCCAACCCTCTCCGAATTGTGCGGAAAGCGAGATGACATCCTTTGCGTATTCGCTGATGGTCTTGATATCTTGTTCAGGCTTATAGTAGCGGAACACGGAACATTCCGCCTCCATCTTCTTCATTACTTTGCGGATATAACTGTAAGCCATATCGATGACCAATGGTGGCACCTTGAATCTCTTTACAAAATTCTCTCGGTTGAATTTGTAGTTGACAAAGGCGCGGAAGAAGAAGTTGTGTACCGCTGAAGGTATCACCTCGACGCCGTGCTCCATCAACCAATCTGGCACATAACGGTGTGCGTATGGATTGAATTTCAAGAAGATCTCTCCTGTGATACCTGCCTTTGGATAGACACGATCCTCGTAAATCGGCACCTCGTTGAAGGCTCTTGCCGCCTCACCGATGAGTTTCAGCAATCCCTTGGTATCGTTCTTTTCTACCAACGGTTTGGCCTTTTCCAAGTAGAGGTCGCGGAGTTTGCGTGACTCTCCCTTGTTCTTCTCACGCACGGCGATGGCGTGGTAGAAGATGGACAACCAGTCACCATACATGGTCGCGTAAATGACAAGCGGAGCTGCTTTGATGAGATTCAATTTGAATCCTGGCTGATCCTCGATGTTGTCCGTTCCGCCGATACCGATAACCGGTACCTGCTCGAATCCAGCATCCACGATGGCCTTACGGATGAGTGGTGGGTAGTTGGCGGCACGGCACTGACCCAATTGGGTAACAGCCACAGCAACCTTATCGAGGTCATATTTACCCGATTGCAACGCTTTGATCAAGTCTCCTACGATCAAAGTGGCAGGGTAACAAACCTCATTGTTGGAGTATTTCAGTCCGATATCGTTTGACTCGGCGTTGCTGAGTGGCAACGACTCTAAGTTATAACCCGCCCATTTGAATGCGGCAGGGAAGAGAGGGGAGAGGTATTCGGTGAAGAATGGCGCGAGGATAGTTCTCTTCTCGTTGTCACCCACCTCGAAGCGGCTTGGCTTCACGAATGGTTTCACCTCAGTGGCCTCTTTTGCCTCGAATTTCAAACTCTCGATAAGCGATCTGACGCGCAACTTCATGGAACCCACGTTGTTGATGTCGTCAATCTTCAATAATGTCAATGATTTACCATAACGGTTGAGCAAGCTGCGAACCTCATCGACAAAGAAGGCGTCCGGACCACAACCGAAAGAGGTGGTCTCCACGTAGTGGACGTTTCTGCCTTGACGCGCCGCCCATTGGGCAGAGTTGAGGATACGGTTGACGAAAGACCATTGTTTGATGATGAAGGCCTCCTTCTCATCCACATTGTTCTTTCTGGACACCTCCTCGGTGATCACATCCACGCCCATTTGGGAGATCATCTCCGATACCTTGTGTTGAATCAAAGGATCGGTATGGTAAGGACGACCTGCGAGAACGATCACCAAACGGTTCTCTTTTTTCGCCTTTTCATAAGCCTCTTCGTTCAGTTTGCGGAGGTTCAATCCGAATTCACTGTAGGCGGCGACTGCCTTTTCATGGGCTTTTTTAACCACTTTCTCTGGAACCCCCAATCCCTTCATGTAGCGGATCAGTTGTTTGAGCAATAACTTCTCATCTTTGAAGGAGATGACAGGAGAGTCGATTGGAATTTCAGAATCGATGGCGCTATTCACCACGTCAGGGTAACCGATGATAATCGGACAGTTGAAACTGTTGTGGGCCGCATTGTCCTCCACACACTCGTAAACCACGCGTGGGAAGAAGATTCTGTCCACTCCCTTGTCTTGGAGTTCGTATATATGGCTATGAACCAGCTTTGCCGGGAAGCAGATGTTGTCTGACATCACGGAATGGACACCCTTCTCGTAGTTGCGGTAGGTGGAGGTTGAAGACAATGAGACCTCAATGTTACACTCCGTGAAGAAGGTGTGCCAGAATGGGAACTCCTCGTACATGTTCAATGCTCTTGGAATACCCATGGTAAAGCGTGGAGAGAGCAATTTGGATGGTTGCTCGGCACGGCTGAAAAGTTCTTGGTACTTTCTTGCGCTCATGTCGATGCCTGGCTTGGCCGCTGAACTACCATTGTTAAAGATCTTCTCACACTTGTTGCCAGAATAGTAAACTCCTCCGTTTTTGAAGGCGTATTTGGTAATTTGGCAATTATTTTCGCATCCTTTGCAGGATAGTAATTTAGATTCGTATTCGGCGGAGTTGAGGAAGTTGTCGAGCGGAGTCGGCTTCTTCAATTGGTCGTGCATCTTCTTAGCGTAGAGCGCGCAACCGTAGGCACCCATCAATTCCGGTACGTTGTTGCAATATACGTTGGTGCCGGTAAGATTCTCGAATGCCTTTACGATGGAGTCGTTCTTCATGGTACCACCTTGTAGCACAATGTTTTTGCCCAACTCTTCGTAATTCTTGATTTTCAATACCTTGAACAAGCAGTTCTTCACAACTGAATAGGCCAAACCAGCCGCGATGTCGCTCACCGCATAGCCCTCGCGAAGCACTTGCTTCACCTTGGAGTTCATGAAGACGGTGCATCGTGTACCCAAATCGCATGGGTTTTGGCTTTGACATGCTTGGTAAACGAAATCGGTGATCTCGCAACCCAATGTTTGGGCGAATGTCTCGATGAAGGATCCGCAACCTGATGAGCAGGCCTCGTTGATCTCCATACGGGTCAATGCGCCATTCTCCACGTAGATGGCCTTCATATCCTGTCCTCCGATGTCGAGGATAAAGGATACATCCGGACACATGTTCTTGGCGGCCACATAGTGGGCCATGGTCTCGATCATACCGAAGTCGAGTGAGTAGGCGGCCTTGATCAGGTCCTCACCGTAACCGGTGGAGCAGCCTGCCGTGATCTCAAGGTCCAATTTCTCTTCGATGCAACGGGCTTTCAGTTTCTCTAGACCGCGTCGCACGGCGCCGATCGGATTACCTCCGTTGTGGGTATAATATTTGTAGAGGATGTCGCCTGTCTCGTTGATCAAGACAATCTTGGTAGTGGTGGAGCCGGAGTCGATACCCAAGTAGGTCTTTCCCTTGCATTCGTTCAAGTTGACGACAGGGATGTGTGACTTCTCCTTCTCGGCCTTCCAAGCCATATACTCCTCCTCATCGATGAAGATAGGAGGTAAGGTGACATTCGTTTTGTTCTTATTTGGATCTGCCTCCTTCTTGACTTCCGGCTCACGGCTCAATATCTCCGTCAGTTCGTTGACGTCCAAAGGAGTCATTTCGTTCTTGAATAGGGCGGTACCCCATGCGGGAATGATATTCGCGTTGTCGAGGACCACGCAATCTCTGTTGATGTCCAATTTGAAGTAGTCGGCGATCGCCTTTCTGAGCGACTCGATGAAGGTGAGCGGACCACCGCAGAAGAGCACCTTTGAGCGGACCTCGCAACCATGGGAGAGCGCGCTGGCGGTCTGTACCGCCACGGCACGGAAGATGGAAGCCGCGATATCCTCCTTGGAGGCGTTACGGGCGATGAGGTTCTGGATATCCGTCTTGGAGAATACGCCACAACGGGATGCGATAGGGTAAACGTGTCCCGCATTTTTCGCAAGTCCGTCGAGATCAGTCACCTCCACACCAAGGCAGAGCGCCATTTGGTCGATGAAGGCACCCGTACCACCGGCACAGTTACCGTTCATACGGAGGTCTGACACTTGTCCATCCTTCAGGTAAACAATCTTGGCGTCCTCACCACCGATATCGATGATGGTGGAGATCTCCGGATGCACCTGTTTGGTGAATTCCGTAGCGGCGATTACCTCTTGGACAAAAGGAATATTGTATCTTTCTGAGACACCTAGGCCCACGGATCCAGTGATGGATAGAGTGAATTTCTCTGTGGTGAGGGTCGATTTTAGCTCGTCAAGGAATGCGGCGATGGCACCCTTGACATTCGCCAAGTGTCGTTTGTATGATGAATATACTACTTTCCCAGTTTCATCGAGCACCACAATCTTAGCGGTTGTGGAGCCAATGTCAAGACCTATTCTGAACATATTAATTTATGACGTATAAATAATCGCGAAATTAGTCATAAAAAACGAGATTGCCAACCGATAAGTCATAATTTAAATTTTGTTAAAAATCAATATCTAACTTATTGAAAATGAATATAAAACGAAATATAGGAATAGATCCTTCGCAAAAAAGGGGAAACATGGGTCTTTGGGGGAGAGTCATCTAGGGGGGCAGGAGCCGTAATCGCTATTGTTCATCGGAAATGGAGATCGATTCACAGTTTTTCATCAACTGTTCTATCTTTTCGATTTCTCCTACGATCCAGATGTAATCTCCCACGCGGATTTCCGTGTTGGGCGATGGGTTCATAATGGTTGTACCCTCGTGTTCGATGCCCACCACCATACATTTAGAGTACTCTTTAATACCGGATTGGCTGATATTTTTTCCTGCCAAGGTAGAGTTGGCTGATATTTGGAATTGTTCGATGACGACCCCTTTGTTTTGGGTATCCACCATCCACTCCTCATTGTCGGTGTTGAGGGCGTCGTTGAAAGCCTTCATCTGTTCGTCCGATCCCAAAACCAATAGTTTGTCCAACGGGAAGATGATTTCGCCCGCGGAAGGGATGTTGATACGTTGTTTGCCCCTCATGATGGAGACTACATAGACGCCGAACTTCTGGTGGAAATTGGTTTTACGTAGTGTGCTTCCGATGAATTTGGAGTATTGCGGCACCTCGAAATCCACCAAGTGGAGATCGTGTGCGGAGAGTCTTTGTGCCAGTTGTCGTTTGCCGAAAACCTCCTTTTCGCGTTGCCGTTTATCCGCCTCGTTCTCCCTCGAATTGAGGTTCTGCATGAATTTTCGTTCCAAGGTGATGGAGTAGAGTTTGATGCGTCTGGATCGTAACATCAAGATGATGAGGATTGCGGCGCTCACCACAAAGGCCACTATGAAGAGGATGCCCACATTGACGTTCATTAGTTTCGCGGTATTCAAGAGAATGAAGTAGATGAAGGCCGCCGCGATCAGGAATCTCAACAGGATAGTGGTGATTAGGGGAATGTGATTGCTCTTGCTGCTCTTCCATAGGTACTTGTACTCCAAAGAGTGGTTCTTTTTCGCGACGATCGCGCGGAGCATTGGCGAGATGATGAGGATGGTGGCGCCAGCGCTGATGATCGCACCCCACACGCCGCTGATCTTGCTCATGACAAATGGGATGAAGTATTTGATGGAGAGCAACTCGATGGCGATGGCGAGGATCGAATAGACGAAAACGATGCGGGTGATCTGCACCAATAGGCTATACCATACATTCTGCGCATGGGCGGACTTGCCTGAGAGGGAGCGTCGTTCGATGGCGCTGACCCAAGTGGCGGGAAGGTGTTTCTCCACGAAATTGCACGCTGGCGCCGAGAGCCGCATGATGTAGGGTGTCAGGAAGATGGTGATCACCGAGACTGCCACGATGACGGGGTAGATGAATTTGTCGATGATGCCTAGATTGATACCCAGAAGGGCGATGATGAAGGCGAACTCGCCGATTTGCGTCAAACAGAATCCCGACTGGAGGGCGGTCTTGATCGGTTGTCCCGCCAAGAGCAATCCGCATGTGCCGAAGGTGATCTGACCGAGGATGATGGTCAGGGTGATGATGACGATGGGGGTGATGTATTCGCTGATGACGGAGAAATCCACCATCATACCCACGGAGACGAAGAAAATCGCTCCGAAAAGGTCTTTCAGAGGTCTTATCAGCCGTTCGATCCTCTCCGCTTCCAGCGTCTCCGCCAATACGGATCCCATGACAAATGCGCCCAGTGCGGAGGAGAACCCTACCTCCATGGCGAAGAGTACCATACCGAAACACATACCCAAGGAGAAGACTAGAATGGTCTCGTCGTTCAAAACTTTTTTAGCCTTTTGTAGGATGATCGGAATGAAATAGATGCCGGCGATCAACCACACGACCAGGAAGAACATCAGTTTCAGGATACCCATAATGAGATTCTCCCCCTCGAAAGATTTGCTGACGGCGAGGGTAGAGATGAGCACCATCAGCACGATGGCTATCAAATCCTCGATGATCAGAATGCCGAATACGATACGGGTGTAGGATTGGTTGCGGAGTCCCATGTCGTCGAAGGCCTTGATGATGATCGCTGTGGAGGACATGGAGATCATACCGCCCAACAGGATGCTATTGGTGATGCCCCATCCCAGCGACATGCCGACCAGGAACCCTAACAGAATCATAAAAAGGATGATGGTGACGGCGGTGATGGCGGCGGTCTGGCCCACCTTGATCAGTTTTTTGAAACTGAAATCCAATCCCAGACTGAACAACAGGAAGATGACACCGATGTCCGACCATGTTCCGATGTCGGAGGTGCCTGATACGGTCGGCGTCAGCGAGATTTGCGAACTGACGAGGCATCCAGCCACGATATAACCGAGCACGACGGGTTGTTTCAACCATTTGAAAATGATTGTCATGATACCTCCTGAGATGAGTATCAACGCCAAGTCCGACAATAGTGGTGGGATGTTCTCCATTTTATTCCAACTTCTTATGCAAAAGTAGGCATTTTTTCACATTTGTAAGCATATCAAGGGCTCTATTTATTAAATAAAGTTAAGCTTGTCGAAATGTTAAAATCGTTTTTCTATATTTGCGTTCAATGAAGAAAATAACCATCATATTATTGGGTGTGGTGATGTCCATCTCCTTTTTGGGACTGATCTTCTTGCAATCGTACTATATGCGTACGACTGCCGACATGCGCGCCGAGCAGTTCGGTGAAGCGGTGAAGCGAAGTCTGTATGAGGTGGCGCGTCTGTTGGAAGAGGAGGAGACGCTTCATTATTTGAATAAAAATTTGACCGTCCCTTCCGCCAAGACGAAGATTACAACCAAGACCATTCCCGCTTCGTTCCACGGCGGGAACGTCGCTCCGGGACAGTTGGTGGACACCTCCTTCAACTCTTGCGTCAGGACACAACCGACGGTATTCATCTCCATGAAGCATGGTATGAACACTATCGAGGAGTCGTCCCGTATTATCCAGAACAAGTTGAAAGAGCGTTACCTTCAAAACCGCGCGTTGTTGGATGATATTCTGGTCCGTCTTTTGAGTGAGACCTATGTGAAGCCGATCGAACAACGTATCGATTTTCAAAAGTTGAACGAGATCTTGGACCGCGAGTTGGACAATAATGGCGTAGGCGAGTTGGACCACTTCTTCTGTGTGGTGAACAAGGAGGGCAGTGAGATTTACCGAAGTGGCGAGACCGACGAGGCGTTTGATCCCAAGGATTGGATTTGCTATTCGCAGCTGCTTTTCCCGAACGATCCGGCGCAAACCTCCAATCTGTTGAAGGTCTATTTCCCCGCTAAGGCGAAATATTTCGGCTCAGGCTCATTGCTGTTGATTTCGGTGATTTTCACCATTATATTGCTCTTTACCTATGTCTTCTCCGTGGTGGTCATCTCGCGTCAGAAGCAGTTGTCTGAGATGCGTACCGACTTTATGAACAATATGACGCATGAGTTGAAGACGCCGGTTTCGACCATCTCCTTGGCGGCTCAGATGTTGAACGACGGCTCCTTCGCCAAGTCGGAGGCGATGACGAAACAGATCTCTAAGACGATCAACGATGAGACCAAGCGTTTGAGCCGACAGATCGACAAGGTGCTTCAGATGTCTATCTTCGAGAAGGAGAGCTCCGCACTCAAGTTGGAGTTGATGGACATCGACGATTTGATATTGACCATCGCCGGTAATTTCGATATCAAGGTCCAGAAGACGGGAGGCGAGATCCAGACGGAGTTGGAGGCGGAGGATGCAGAGACGCTGGTCGATGAGATCCACTTCACGAATATCATCTACAATTTGATGGACAATGCGGTGAAGTATAGCCAAGGGCCGTTGATCTTACGTCTCCGGACATGGAACGAGAAGAATAGGCTCTGCATCTCGATAGAGGATAACGGTATTGGTATCAAGAAGGCTAACTTGAAACGTATCTTCGACAAGTTCTACCGCGTACCGACCGGAAACGCCCATAATGTGAAGGGCTTCGGCTTGGGATTGGCCTATGTGAAGAAGGTGGTGACCGACCACAAGGGAACCATCCGTGCGGAGAGCGAGTATGGAAAGGGAACGAAATTCATTATAGAGATTCCGATTAAAAAACAGAAAAATGATTAATTAGGAAGGAGATTTAGATATGGATGAAAAAGTAAAGGTGCTTTTGTGTGAGGACGATGAGAACCTCGGCATGTTGTTGAAGGAGTACTTACACGCTAAAGGCTACGATGTAGATTTGAAATTGGATGGAGAAGAGGGTGGCAACGCCTTTTTCGCCGGTAAATATGATGTGTGCGTCTTTGATGTGATGATGCCTAAGAAGGATGGATTCACCTTGGCGCAAGAGATCAGACAAGTGAATGAGAAGGTGCCTATTCTCTTCTTGACCGCGAAGACCTTGAAGGAGGATATCGTGGAGGGATTCAGAATTGGTGCGGATGATTACATCACCAAACCATTCAGCATGGAGGAGTTGTTGCTTCGTATCGAGGCGATCCTTCGCCGCGTCAATGGCAAGAAGGGTGCGGCCGATCCTGTTCAGAAGTTGGGCAAGTTCACCTTTAACTCACAAAAGCAGTTGCTCACCATCGACGGCGAATCGACCAAGTTGACCACCAAGGAGTCTGAGTTGCTCGCTTTGCTTTGCGAACACAAGAATGACATCTTGGAGCGTAACCGCGCGTTGAAGACCATTTGGGTGGACGACAACTACTTCAATGCCCGAAGCATGGATGTTTACATCACAAAACTTCGTAAACTCTTGAAGGCGGATCCTCAAGTGGAGATCATCAATGTGCATGGAAAGGGATACAAGATTGTGATTCCTGAAGAGCAGGAGGATTAAAATCTTAGGGTGAAAATTGAAACAGTAGATGGTCCGGAGGCGAATATTCCACATTCGTCTCCGGCTTTTTTTATAGACTCAAATATTATGCCTACCTTTGTAAGGTATTAATTTATAAAACGATTATGATTAAAGTTGGTATTATAGGTGGTGCCGGTTATACGGCAGGTGAGATGCTCCGCATCCTTTTGAACCACCCACAAGTAGAGATTGTTTTTGTAAACAGTAGCAGTAACGCTGGTAACAAATTGTACGATGTCCACGAAGGTCTATTCGGTGAGACCGAGATGACCTTCACCGATGAGCTTCCTTTGGATAAGATTGATGCGATGTTCATCTGCTCCGGACATGGTGACAGCAAGAAGTTCCTTGAATCTCACGAAGTGCCTGCCAACGTGAAGATCATCGACCTTTCCCAAGACTATCGTGACGAGAGCGAAGGTTTCGTTTATGGTTTGCCTGAGGTGAACCGCGAGCGCATCAAGAAGGCTACCAAGTTGGCCAATCCTGGTTGCTTCGCCACCGCTATCCAAATCGGATTGCTCCCTTTGGCCGCCAAGGGATTGATTAAGGGTGAGGTACACACCAACGGTATCACTGGTTCCACAGGTGCGGGTGTGAAGCCAGGCGCCACTTCCCACTTCAGTTGGAGAAACAACAACATCTCCATCTACAAGGCCTTCAAGCACCAACACTTGTTGGAGATTACCCAGACCATGCGTCAACTCCAGGCTGGATTCAACTACGACATCAACTTCTTGCCAGTGCGTGGCGATTTCCCAAGAGGAATCTTCGTTTCACAATATACCGAGTGTGATTTGGAGATCGAGGAGATCCAAAAGATCTACAAGGATTTCTACAAGGATGCGGCCTTCACCCATGTAATGGACGCCAATCCGGATTTGAAGCAGGTGGTGAATACCAACAAGGGTATTGTCCATGTCGAGAAGCATGGCAACAAGCTCTTGATCATCTCTATGATCGACAACTTGCTCAAGGGTGCCTCAGGTCAAGCCGTTCAGAACTTCAATTTGATGTTCGGACTGGAGGAGACTTGCGGATTGAAATTGAAGCCAAGCGGTTTCTAAGATTCCGTCAGAAAGATAGAGCAGAGCCTTCGCCTACGGGTGGAGGCTCTTTTTTGTTTAGACTGAATACGATTGGAGAAGTTTGCAAGGGTTTATTTTCAATGTTTTAGGCATTGATTGTAATGATTATTTTGCTACTTTTGTATAAATCAAATGTTGAACACTATGGAAGATATAATTGTTTCAGTACCGACTCCTGATGCTGAGTTTGTGACCAAGTTGTTAGAGAAGATGGGATATTGCATTCGCAACAGAAGACTCAAGAGTAATAATGCGCCATCCTTCCGTGAGGTATTCGAAAAGGCCCAGCGTGAATCTTCTGATAACCATGAATGGACGTTAGAGGAGATAAATGCCGAAATCAATGCTGCAAGACAAGGCAAATAGTTATGTTTGCGGTAATTGACACAAATGTCTTCGTGGCTGCATTGATCACGAAGAACCCTGATTCTCCAACTCGTCTTGTATATGATTATATAGATTCAGGAGATATTATTCCTTTGTATAATGATGAGATAATTGCTGAATATAAGGAGGTCTTGTCAAGACCTAAATTTAAACTCAGCCAGGAGATTGTTGATATGTTGCTACTGCTTGTTGTAGAAAACGGTATTAGCTCAGAAAGATTTGCATATTCAGAATCTATGATAGATGAGAAAGATCGAGTGTTTTATGAAGTTTCTTTATCTGTTGAAGATTCTTTTCTTGTGACAGGTAATTTGAAACACTTCCCTTCGACCCCGAGAGTTGTGACTCCACTTCAAATTATTGAATTGTTATCAAAGTAGTTCTCCATATTACCGAGCCTTCGCCTTCGGGCGGAGGCTTGTCGTATATTGGTAGATGCGTGAAAAAGAAGAGGTGTGCCGTTTGTGAAGCACACCTCCCCCCAAAGTAGAGTCAAAGTATTTGTTATTTATTTATTAGTACTTTCTTAGAATAGTTACCTATACGTACAATCACAATCGTTTCATTTGTCATATCCAAGCACACCTCTCGATCTGGTGCGAGATTTATTTCATATAGTACTTTACCTTCAATAGAAACTACTGATGCAATAGAAAGATCATTGGCTTTTATATAAAGATTTCCCTTATCTGTGTATATCATCATATCATCAGTTGATATGTTAGAGACGGCGCTATTACCATATATTTTGTCATATTTTTCTGATCGCAGACCAACGGCACACCAGGCGTCATAGACAGATTTTTGTTGCTTCGATAATGCTCCAAATAAATCCTCCGCAGATTTCATAGACCCTTCAAGGGCATCTTCATAGGTGGCGTCTGGTGTTAAGTAAAATGTCAAGTTTCTATATGCGATTTTTACCGCATCTAAGATTCCTATGCCATCTATGTCATATTCTTCATTGTTGTCATTCATACCCGTTCCGCCTTCTGTAAGAAGGTAAAACCAATAGTTCTGAACGCCGGAATTTGTATGTACTCCACCATGATCTTTTGATATGTCTTCAGTGTCTTGCCAGAATTCTCCTTTGTATGTGTCTGGCATCGAACCTTCAGGAATGCTACAATCAAGATTCTCTATCGATTCCCTTACGTCTTGGGGTAGTAAAGTAATATCATCTACCCCAAATAACTTAAAATATAGTTTTGTGATTTTTTCTTTACTTGGTAACATTGAATTCTTGGGATCATCCATTTTTCTCATTTCGGTTGCCATAAGCATAACATCTTCTCCAATTTGCCAATTGGCTTTTGATCCAAGTGCAACCCTTTCGATTGTAGTTCCTAATATGTCCGAAAAAGATTCGTTCAGAGCACCTGATTCCCGTTCATAATTAAGGCCTCCGTTTCCATTAAAGTTTGTAACCATGTGGGTGAATTCGTGGGCCATAACATCTAATTCTACAACTGGTCCCATCTCTACTCCATCCCCCATACCATACACCATATAGCCAATTCCATTCATGTCATAAGATGCATAGGCATTGTTGTATTTGGGACCCACTACGCTAATAGGGTCTATAAATTGATAGATTATGGTTCCTTTATTGTTGTAGCTATTTCTGTTTAACACACTGGAATAAAAATCCAATACTTTTTGCATACCCCAATGTGCATCTAAGGCAGGATTGGGTTTTATCGTTATTGTTCCCGATGTTTTTGTTCCTGTCCAAGAATAGATGCCAGGGACGGTTGTGGAAATAGTAACAGCTCCTCCATAATCATCACTATCCAAATCCTCATCATAAATTTCTATGGTGGAATTCTCATCTATATGCAACATCTTTTGTTCGAAATCCCATTGTACTGGTGGATTTAGATCTTCGTAAACAGAAGATATATAAAGAACGTCACCTTTTGAGTCTTTTATCTTTATGTATAAATCTGGTCTTGAATCTATCAAGGAATTACCCCACCATCCTCCAGAAACATTTGTGATCTTTACGGATGTTAGAACTCCCGAAAATGTGGAAGAGGGAGACGCATACATGTCACATGCATCTCTAAATTGAGTGGCTTCTACAAAATTTGACTGGGTATTTCCTCCATATAACGTTACAATGTTTCTGTCAGTATCATGTAGTGTATATTTCCCATTGGCTTCTACACATGATATGTCTTGCCATCCGTTATACATCGTATAAGCCTTCCCCACTATATTACTTATCTTTGACAAGACCTTGACGGTATCTTTTGATACTGCATCCAAGAAGATACGGTTACTTTGGTCAAATACTTCTATTACTTTTTTGTAGATTATAGTACCGTTTTCATTGATAGGAACTATTTTTATCTGATCTTCGGATTTAGAAGATCTTAATGAAGTACTTGTAGCGTTTGTTTCTATCGAATTGTTAGTACCCATGACAACTCCGTTAACGCTTCTTACAACACCTTCTTTTGAGTGAATTAATACGATATTACCATCAACAGGTAAATTTTCGTAATACTGTTGTAATGAGATGTGTCTGATATTAATATCATCAACTTCATCCCTTATAACCTTGAAATTCGTGTTGCCGTCAATATCAAGCCATTTATATAGAGAATCTTGGACCGATGATGTTCTTATCTTTTTGCCTACTAAATCAAAAGAAAAGTGTCCTGAAACTCCTTGGGCAACACAGTCAAAGGAGAAACATACTATCAGTAGAGCTATAGCTGTTGTTAGTTTTCTTTTTTTCATAATGTTTCATTTGCAAAATATTACACTTACTTGAATTTAATTCTCACTATCCTATCTACACCTCCATTGGTAAGAGAGAGGGGCGCCTCAATATTAGGGTTAAATTTTCTCGTGTTCCACCACATCATATTCATTCACAGGATCGCAATCCGTAAAAATCAACAGGCCGTTGTGGCGATATACATTCGCCATCTTCACATCGCAGTCTTGTGCAAACGCGCCACCAACAGTAGCGACCAAACACACCATTAAACTAAAAATCCTTTTCATACCTATAAAATTTGAGTTAATAATCAGACATATGGGCATAAAAAAAGCGTGAAACTTAACTCTGTTTCCCGCTATCATAGGTATTTGGCGTAACCTGCAAGTACGAAGAAAGTAAAGTTAAGCCCACGCCATAGCGCGAGCAACCTTAACTCAATTCTCCACTTGCATTAAAATCGCCAAATTTTATGATAGAAGAACTTAAGCTAACTGCTTTTAATATATATTTCCCAAAGAATGAACAGACCTCAGTTTTTTCTTGTCTTGCCCAATCTCTAATAATTTCGTTTATCTAATTTCCGCAAATGTAATAAAAATATTTCTCAATTGGTAAATCATTGAATTTTATACCGATTGAAAACTCATTATGAAGATTATTCCCTCACAAAATGTATTTTGTCTATTCCTGTGTATATAGCATATTTGCCTGTAAGGCAATACTTGGGTAACCGATTGCATCGACGAAGGAGATGCTGTCGGTAAGGTGGCATGAGACAGATAGTGAAACCAGTTACAAAGGGAGGTGATGCCGTCTAGTGGATGGTGCACACTGGGGCGTGTGATTAGTAGTCACTGCTGTGAGAAGGTTTTACCTCAACATCAACATTATTGAAGTTTGATTCCTTTGATTTCTTCCGCAGATAATTGGGTGATCTGAGCAATCTCTTCGATAGGATAACCTCTACGGATCATCTCTTTGGCCATCTGTATGGATTGGAACAGAATTCCCTCTTCGCGACCTTTTTCTCGCCCCCGTTTATAACCATGTTCTTCCATGTCCATTTCGTCTTCAAGGGCTTTCATACTGGCCTCGTAAAGGTTGTACTCCTCTTCGGAAAGGGCAGCGACTTTTGCCTTTTCTATGAGTTTGAGCAATCCTTTGTCCGCTCTTTCGTAAACAGATGAGTCGATATTTTCCATTTTGCCTAAATTTTTAAAAAGATACAACCAGATGTCCTTGGTAGTAAAATTATTCATATCCAGACGGAACTGGGGCAAAAGATATGAAAAAATTGTGATTTCTGTCCCAGAACTCAATAAGCTCGTCACGGTCATAAACGCTCGTCCTTGTCACTGGTTTTGTAAGAAACGCATTGTTTTTTTTGTATTTTTGTCGAAATAAATAATATGACTTATGCTTTTCAATAGCGACAAAGGGCAAAGGGTGCTGACCCTTCTACTATTAATTATCTTGTTGATACCCAATCTTGTAGTGGCTATCCACGGAGAAGAGTTGGAGGGGTTTTATGTGAAGAAGATGGCCTATTTGGCTGTTTCGGCAGTCTGTCTATTGATCCCGGCGCTCTTCTTAAAGAAGAAGTTCTATTTTGGGGCAATGGGTATTTTCAGTCTGCTGTTGGCCCCTATTGAGATCGCCAGTATCTACCTCAGTCGTACTCCGACCCCCTTTATGATGATGGACACCATCTTCAATACCAATCCCCAAGAGGCGTTTGAACTGTTGTCCTCCTTTTGGCCATTGGTTCTATTGGTTGTGTCGGTTTGGGTGGGCTATTTTTTCTTGACGGTTAAATATGTGAAGAACGAGACCTTTTTTCCAAGGAAGTTACGGAATATATTCTTTGGGGCAGGTGCCTCTTTGCTCCTGATCGGATGCCTCTATTTCTTTACACTTGCCCGTAAACTACAAACCAGCGAGGCGACAACCATCACAGACAGTCTGATCGATATGAAGGATATGATGGTGTTGAAGATCCATAAGATATTCCCCTTCTCGGTCTATTTTGCCGCGGATGATGTCATTCAGTACCGTCGGGAGGTGAAGGAGCGTTCGGAACGTGTGAAAACATTCCGTTTTGGCATTCAACCCAAAGAGGATGACGAGGAAGAGGTCTATGTTTTGGTGATCGGAGAGACGGCCCGATGGGGCAATTTCGGACTCTATGGATATGAACGGAACACCACGCCGCTTTTGTCTCAGAAGAAAAATCTTGTGGCTTATGACCGATTTGTCACCCAAGCCAATTTGACTAACAACTCCATTCCTTTGATGCTGACACGCGCCAATGTCTCCAACGCCGAGATCGCGGACAGTGAGCGATCCGTCAGCGAGGCCTTCGCGGAGGCGGGGTTTCGTACCTCTTGGATCACCAATCAGGATGTGAGCCCTTTCCAAGAGCGAATTATGCGGAATTGCGACGATGCGGTTGTGCAAGACAATAGTTTTACGGGAGGTTATCTTTGGGATATGGATCTGTTGACGCCGCTCGATTCGATCCTCACTCGATGTGGTGACAAGAAGAAGTTTATCGTACTTCATACGCAGGGTAGCCATTTCCGGTACAACCAGCGTTATCCGGCTGAGTTTGAGACTTTCAAGCCATGTATCGACAACAAGATGGACCACTTGGCGGTCAATGTAAACAACAAGCGTCTATTGGTGAACACCTATGACAACACGATTATTTATACCGACTATTTCCTTGCTCACTTGATGGATCTTCTGGACGAACGTGTAGTTGGAGGCCGGTGGGCGATGGTTTATATCTCCGACCATGGGGAGAATATTTTTGATGACGAGCAGGAGTTGATCGTGCACGGTTCTTTGTTGGTTTCTGATTATGAGGCCAGAATACCTTTCATCGTCTCCTATTCGGAGCGTTACGGGGAGAGATTCCCGGAGAAGGTGAGCCATATAGTGGCGAATAGGGAGAAGAATCTTAATTCGGAGGTGCTGTTCCACTCCCTGCTGGATATGGCTGATATCCATTCATCTGTGGTTGTGGATTCCCTTTCGGTTTGCCAAGAGGGGGTAAAGAGTATGGAATCGACCTACATTATGAATGGCAACCGTGAACCGGTATTGTTTGAGTTCAGCCGATTGGATCGGATGAAAAGATAGGATAGACGCGCATAAAATAGAAAGGGAGGAGACCTCTATTGAAGTTTCCTCCCTTCGTTTTATCATTGCCGTATTATTCAGCGATCACCTTGAATCGGTTCTCCCCGATTTGTACCAAAAGGAGTCCTTTGGCTTTCTCGACGACTGGAAGGCTGTTCCAGCCGCTCTCAAGGCTGACGTTGCCCTGCTGGATGAGAATGCCTTGCGCATTCCAAATTTGGAACGCACTCTCGTATCCCGATTGCGCATAGATATTCATCATACCCTTCTGGATGAAAAGGAGGGTCTGTGGTTGTTGATACGAATCTTTGAGGGCGGTAGGCATCTCTGTTATATTCACCATTTCTGATCGACTCAAGACCATTCCATCCTTTTCTATGGAGAAGAAACCCCTGCAGTGGTGAATAGGAAGAGTCCATGGGTAATCAATAGATCCCTTTGTCTGGGTAATTTCCGTTTTATTCGGAATCACATTGAAATAGTTGATGTTAATGCAACCTGATTCTTTGATGAGGAGTCTGAACTTGCTTGCCACAACAGGTTGGAAGGTGGCTGTGTAGTTCTCTCCGATGGAAGCACCCTTCTCCAAAGTGACCCACTCGCCGTCGTTGTCGTATTGCAACTCGTACGAGTTGATGTTGCAGCCGATGCCAGAGGTCTCGTCGATGATGGCGCCAGCGATTTCGGTATTCGCTTCCAAGGTAAGTTCCAACCACTCGTTTTCCACACCAGCGGCGCCCCATCTGCCTTCATCGCCCTCGACCAAAGCGTTTTTAGCCTCCCAGCCAAAGGTGCCCTCGTCGTTCATCCAGATGGAGGATGCGTCGATATCCTTCACTTGTGCGGATGGATTCCAATAAAGGGAAACCTCGTAGTCAAGATCCATATCCACGCTGCATCGAATGGTCTGTGTGGTGCCTCGTTCCCAGTAGGTATCGGCTTGGATCGGATACTTCCAAGTGAATTTTGGCATCGCCACGTTGTTTTTGAGCGATATGGTGGTTACGCTATTGGCGGGAAGGGTAATCTTCTCTCCCTCTTTGTATTGTCCCAACACCTTGCTCCAAGTCTCGGAGGAAGGGACGGTCTGGATGATTTGTCCCTCGTCAGGCGTGGCGATAGGGAAGGAGAGGGTAGCGTTGTGGCTTGAATAACCCTTGTTGATCAATACCACGGTGTAGGCGTCGTTCTCTGGGCTTTTGAATGCGCAACTGATGACGTCGCCGTTGGTTGAGGCTGATCCGATGTGGAACCATCCTGGACGGACGAACTTGGAGAAGTGTCTTAAACCGTGGTACTCGGATTGCACGATATAGCCATTGGATGATTTCCAATTACCTGTCTCCCAAGGGTTCTCTACGGTGACACAACCATCGCTTCCGCCCCAGATCAGATTCCAGTGGAGGTAGGCTGACACACGGTTGGCATTGAAGGCATTGGCCAAGAACCAAGCGGTGTGGAGCGCATCGATCTTCCTCTGCTCGCGCATGGAGCAATACTCCGTCATGAATTGTGGCTTATCAGGATAATCCGCCGCCAATGCCTTCATGGCAGGCAAGTAATCGTCCGGATAGGTATATTTGTCGTTATCGTGCGTCTGGTCACCGCTGTGGTAGTAGTGGAAGCAGTAGCCGTCGAGCAGATTCTTATCCAAGGCGTTGATATACTTTTGGGTGTTGTTCCAACCGATTCCGAGCGGTTCGGGACCTAAGAATTTCGGGCAGTGCGCCATTCCATCCATCGCCTTGTGGACAGCCTCCAGGGCTTTGGCGTAGGAGGCCACGTCGCCGTTCTCCTTCTCGTCGAAGATGGTCGCCTCATATTGGGCATCCATGTCTGGCTCGTTTTGGATGCTGATGTAGTCGGGGATGACGCCCACCTCAATGTAGCGTTGGAGCGAGTTCTTCCACCAAGCGCCGAACTTATCGTAAACGAATTGGCCGTTCTCTTTCTTCAAAGAGGCCTTCGGGCCGCCGTTGGAACCATTTATGTCATTGTTGTTTTTCAGTGAAGGCGGTGCTGACCAGGAGGACATCTCGATGAAGAAGTTGGAACCCAACCGCTTTTTGCCCTCTTTGACGATCTCCGCGTCGTGGCTGAGGTTGGCGTTATCCTCTTGCGCCCAGTTACCCATGCGAAGGCCGGAAATGCCCAAGCCATTGAATACGGTGTCGTAAATGGCGCTCTTGTTCTTGTGGGCGGTCACCCAGTTTTGGTAATAAACCATACCTCCACCGATACCGATGACGGATTGGTGTGTCTCTGTGGGAGAGACGTTAATAGTCACCTCCGCGGCGAAACTTTGCGCCGTGAAAAAGGCGGTGGCGCCCAAAGTGAATAGTTTTATTGAAATGTGTTTCATAATAAATAGTAATGAATTAAAGTAATAATGGTTTCTAGTTTCTATTGCAAAGTTGGACAAAAAAAGGCAAATATTCAATGTTTAGGGCCTTTTTTTTGAATTCCGTCCCCTTGTTATTTGTAAGCGTAAAAAGGGGCTGGATTTGAGGAGAAACGATATTTTTCCTATCTTTGTATCTAAATTGCGGAGCGGGAAAGATTACGCTTCATAATTTGAATAACAATAACATAGATTCTATATGAAACTTTTTGATGTCTATCCGCTTTTCGATGTCAACATCGTAAAGGGCGAAGGTTGCAAGGTATGGGACGACAAGGGTCAAGAGTACCTTGATTTGTATGGTGGACATGCTGTGATCAGCATCGGTCACTGCCATCCTCATTATGTGGAGAAGATGACCAAGCAGTTGAATACACTTGGTTTCTATTCCAACTCAGTGATCAACAAGTTGCAAGTGGAGTTGGCGGAGCGCCTCGGCAAGGCTTCCGGTTACGAGGATTACCAATTTTTCTTGGTGAACTCAGGAGCCGAGGCTAACGAGAACGCCCTCAAGTTGGCCTCATTCTATAACGGACGCAAGCGTGTCCTCTCTTCCGATAAAGCGTTTCATGGCCGTACCTCTTTGGCGGTCGAGGTGACCAATAATCCTAAGATCGTGGCGCCAATCAACGACAATGACCATGTGACCTTCTTGCCGCTCAACGATTTGGCGGCATGGCAAAAGGAGATCGCGAAGGGTGATGTCTGCGCTGTTATCGTGGAGTGCATCCAAGGAGTCGGCGGTATCCGCATGGCGACCAAGGAGTTCATGCAAGGATTGCGTAAGGCTTGTGACGAGACCAATACTGTCTTGATTTGCGATGAGATCCAATGTGGATATGGCCGTTCAGGAAAGTTCTTCGCTCACCAACATTTGGATGTGAAGCCAGATTTGATCTCTGTGGCAAAGGGTATCGGTAACGGTTTCCCGATGTCAGGCCTTTTGATCTCTCCTAAGTTTGTTCCAACTTACGGACAGTTGGGTACGACCTTCGGTGGTAACCACATGGCTTGCGCGGCAGGTTTGGCTGTATTGGATGTGATGGAGAAGGAGAACTTGGTGGAGAACGCCGCTAAGGTGGGTGACTACATCATGGAGCAGTTGAAGGCCGCTAACTTGCCTCACGTGGTGGATATCCGCGGTAAGGGATTGATGATCGGTGTGGAGTTGGACTGCCCTCATAAGGAGGTTCGTAGCAAACTCGTATTCGAGCAACATGTATTCACTGGATGCAGCGGCACCAATGTGCTTCGTCTTTTGCCACCACTCTGTTTGAGCAAGGCGGAGGTGGATGAATTCATTGTTCGCTTGAAAAAGGCATTGGCTTAAACAATATTTGTAAATAAAAGGGGGATTCCAGGGAGTCCCCCCTAATCATATATCAACATGGGTAATAAGTTACAGGCAGTGGTGCAAGATGTTCGCACCCAAAAGATTCTTCGTATCGGATATGTGAACCAGGAGGCGATCGCCAAGATGGAGGAGACGAAGGAGGTCTATTTGTTGAATGCGGAGCAGACTGCTTTGGAGTTGGTGACCGGAGGCGAGTATTTCAAGCCGGTAGCCATGGATGGATTGGTGTACAACACGGATAAGAGCGCTGTGATCATCAAGGCGTTGCCAGAGGGTTCCACCACAGGAGCCGACACTTTCCGCGGTGATAAGAACTTAGCCGATCTCTCCTTCCTCTCTTACCTTCAAGATTTCATCGAGAAGCGTAAGCGTGAGATGCCAGAGGGTTCATACACCACTAAACTCTTTACCAAGGGCGTGAACAAGATCTCTCAAAAGGTAGGCGAAGAGGCTGTTGAGACCATTATTGAGGCTACCAATGGCACGGGAGAACAATTCTTGTATGAGTCTTCCGACCTTATCTACCACTTGATCGTGTTGCTTACTGAGAAGGGGTACCGCATCGAGGATTTGGCCAGAGAGTTGAAGGCAAGACACAAGGAATAACAGCGATTCATTAAGTTCCGATAGATGCGATTCTGCGCTTGTGTGATCACCTACTATCCTGACGAGGCTTTGCTTCGTGAGAATGTGGCGTGTTACCGGGATGAAGCGGATAAGATCTATATTTGGCAAAACACGCCGTTGGTGGATCGTTCCCGCTACCAGTGGGAGGATTTGGGCGAACGGGTTGAGTGGATCGGAGAAGATACGAATGTGGGAATCTCCCACGCATTGAATAGGGTGTTGAGGCGATGCCAAGAGGAGGGGTTCGACTACCTGCTCACCATGGACCAAGACAGCCGTTTCGAGGATTTCAGTCACTTCTTGAGAAGAGTTGAGCGAGAGCTCCCTTCTGGGGAAGTGATTTCTTTTGCCCCTGAGACGCCGGGAGAATCCGCACCGGAGGGAGCGTGGGCGGAGAAGGGGTATGTCATCACATCGGGCTCCGTTGTGGATGTGCGGAAGGCCCTCTCCATCGGTGGCTACCGTGAGGAGTTTCTGGTGGATGGAATTGACTTGGATTTCTGCTTTAAAGCCAAGCGTTCGGGTTATAAGGTGATGATGCTAGGGGGAAATAAGTTGAACCAACAATTTGGGGAAACGATTCAAGTGGGAGATAAGAAGATTGTCTCCTATTCCGCGAAGAGATTACACGATATCGTGTTGTCTCAATGGATGATGTGGACCGAATATCCGCAGTATTTCAATAAGTTACATTTTCTGAAAGTATTCTATCTGGGAGAACCTTTCCATATTGTTTGCTATCACAACAACAAACTAAGTAAGTTACTTGCCATTGCGAAGGCGACCTTTGAGGGAGTCGCTTATTGTTTCCGTCGGACCAACTGATGGGTGAGGATGGTCATGAGGATGGTCAATCCAAGCACGTAGCAATAGGCGATGCGCATGCTATATCCATCCGCGATTCTTCCGATAAGGAAGGGACCGAAGAGGAAGGCTGTGCTGCTGACGGTATTCACCATCGCGATGCCCACACCAGGGGAGACCTCCTTCTGATTTCCCGCCAAGGTATAGATGATAGGTACCAGGCAAGAGATGCCTAAGCCTGTGATGAAGAAGCCCAAGGCGGCGAATATGAAGTCAGTGTCCACCACAATGGTGAAGATGCCGACGGTGGTCAAAACGCAACTTCCCAAGAGTATGACTGGGTCACTGTAACGTTTGCGGATAGGGTCTCCTATGAACCTTCCGATTGACATGAATGCCGCGTAAATGGTCAATCCGAGTGGCGCCAAGTTTTCAGGGAACTCCACAATGGTCTTCATGTAGATGGTGCTCCAATTGGTGAAACTACCCTCCGTCACCCTTGAACAAAGCGCAATGATGGCGATGAGCAATAATATTCCCTTAGGCAATACAATCAGAGGCATACGCTTCACCTCTATGACACCTGAGACATTCTCTTGCAGAAAGTATCTTCTGATGCAGAATACGCAGAGGGTGCTGATAATGCCTGCGAGGATATGGTGGTGGAAGACGGAGATATCTTGTGTGATGCAATAGACGCTCAGGAGTGAACCGCAACAAACGCCAACGTAGTAGAGGGCGTGGAACATGGAGACGACTGGCCGTTTATAGGCTCTCTCCACGAGGATGGAATTGCCGTTGATCGCCACATCCGTGATGGTCACCAAAGAGCCGTAGAGGGCGCAAAAAGGGTAAAGGAAGTAGATGTTGGGCATCAATGTGATGAGCGGCAGGAGCAACATGTAGGCGTAGCTCGCCGCAGTTAGGTTTTTACTGCCGAATCGGGCGATCAGGTGACAACTGAGTGGGGTGGTGATGAGTGAACCGATGGCCATGCTGAGCGGAACGAAACTCAACTCTCCGATGCTCATTCCGAAGTGGGATTGGATGGCTGGATAACGGGTGATCAGGGAGGCGTATACGAATCCCATGATGAAATATTGCCCCAACAAGGCACGTCTGGCCATCTGTTTGGTGGCGGTAATTTTATTCGAATTCATCTCATTTATACTTGTGGTAGGAGTCTGCTCCTCATTCGGGTGCGAAGGTAGTGAATTTTGGAATAGGGTGGTGGGTAAGGGCGTGACAAAAAAAGAGCAAGAAGCCCAAGCCCCTTGCTCTCTCTATCATCAGAGAATTCTTAATTCAAAATTAAAAATTCATAATTATCATTACCCCATTACAACGACTACCTCGTTCACACTCTTCATCTTGCTGAATGGAACTACGTTGCCCTCGATGGCCTTGCCGTTCAAAGTAACTGAAACAACACCCTTCTCCACCTTCTTAGGGTTCTTAACGGTGATGTTGACAGTCTTGCCACGGAAGCGACGGGTAGCGGTGAAGCCCTTCCAACCTGGGATACATGGATCGATCAACAATCCCTCGTAGTCAGGACGGATACCCAAGATGTATTGAGCAGCTGTGAAGTATGCCCAAGATGCTGTTCCACTCAACCATGGACAACGGCTTTGACCCGCGCGCATGTTGTAAGTAGAGCAAGTTGTCTGCGCATATACGTAAGGCTCGATTTGACGAACCTCAGCACGCTCGTTGTAGGCAGCTGGCAAGTAGTTCTTGTAATTCTTGAAGGCACGCTTACCATGACCCAAGATACAATCCGCCATGATTCCCCAACCTTGTGTGTGTTGGAATACAGCCGCATTCTCCTTCATACCCTTGATGAACAAAGGAGCCTTGATTACAGAGGCCTCGGTCTTCTCGTATGGAGGATCGCAGAGAACCAAACCGTATTTGATAGCCAAACGCTTCTCGATGCTGTTCATCACAGTCTCGGCGCGCTCGCCGGTAGCTTGACCGGAGATGACTGACCATGAGTTAGGGTTCAACCAGATGGTACCCTCGTTGTTTGGATCGTTCTTTGTACCGAAGATGTAGCCGTCCTCCTTGATTGCGCGGACGTACCATTCACCATCCCAAGCAGCCTTGTCGATATCCTTGGTCAATTGAGTCAAGTGACTCTCTGCCCACTTCACCTCGTCTGCCTTGTTGAGGCGTGTACAGATGTCGATATAGACAGTCAAGGCATAGCGCAATTGCATTGCCACGAAGACAGTCTCACCCTTAGCGCCCAATACCAAGCAGTCGTTCCAGTCTGCCTTCAAACCGCAAGGCAAGTTGTTCTTACCACGACGGTCCAAGTTGAATTGGATAGCACGCTTCAAGTGGTCGAGTACAGTACCCTCGCCCTTATCTGAGTATGGCAATACCTTGTTGTAATAATCCATGTTACCCAACTCCTTCACATAAGTTGGAACGGTGTTGAACAACCACATACAGTCGTCTGAGCGGAACTCGTTCTCTGGGGTTGGAACCTCATGTCCTGGGTTGTGGGCGAATGGCTTCACAACTGGCATGGCGCCACCGTTGGAGTTTTGTCCTGTCAACATCAACTCAAGGCGTTCTACCACCTCCTCTGGAATGTTGTGGATCACACCCAACATATCTTGGATGGTATCACGGTAACCCATACCGTCACGCTCGCCACGATAGATCAAAGAAGCCGCGCGGCTCCAAGCGTAGGTGATCAAGTTGTTGAATGGGTTCCACATATTGATCATGCTGTTGAATGCAGCATCTGGTGTATTCGCTGAAAGACCTTCGATACGTCCGTGCCAGTAGTTAACCACCTTGTCGAACTCAGCCTTTACCTTAGCAGGGGTAGCCACCATCTTAGCAGCCTTCTTTCCCTCTACCCAAGCCTTACCGATACCCAACACTACGGTGAACTCCTTGGTCTCGCCAGCTGCCAACTCCAAATCAACCTGGAGTGTACCGCAACCGTTGTCGCCCTCAGTCACTGTGTTGCCACATTGTCCGTTCACAACAGAGATAGGGTTTGCGTAAGTATGGTATGAACCGATGAACTTGTCACGGTCGCTATCGTAACCAGTCACCTTTTGACCTACGACTCCGATGAAAGAGTGACGAGCTTGGTCTTTGTTTTGGAAGTTCTCTGGCTCCTCTGGCATGTAGAGGTTGTTACCGTGGTCGATAAAACCGTTCTTGTAAGAGGTCTTTACGATATATTGGGTATATTGCAAGTTGTTGCTATCGTCGTTCATATTCCAGTTGGAAGCGAACTCAGCATAGGTGAAGGCACGCAATTTACGGGACTTCTTACCCATATTGGTCACCTTCACGTGCCAAACCTCAAACTCTTGTCCTTTGGGCACGAAATAAAGGGTTTCAGTCTTGATGTCGGAATACTCGGAAGATATCTTCGTATAAGCTGAACCGTGGCGGCACTCGCTCTTGTATTGGTCGAGCGGCTTGCCTACTGGTTGCCATGAACCTGACCAAAAGTCTTTGCTCTCGCAGTCGTGCAAGTAGATGTAGCGACCTGGTTGATCCAATGGAACGGTGTTGAACTTGATTCTGAGGAAACATCCTTGTACTGATGAACGGAAGAAAGAGTATCCTCCGGCGTTGTTGGTGATAATGGCTCCGTAGCGGGTATCACCCAAATAGTTACTCCAAGATTTCGGAGTGTCTGGTTTGGTCACGACGTACTCTTTGTGTTCGTCGTCAAAAAATCCGTATTGCATAAAATAAATCTATTTAAAATTCTATCATTAGATATTTTTTCAAATATAGTGATTCTTCCCACACAAGAAAACAGATGATGATAATTTTTTGCTAAAATTGGTATCTTTGCGGTATAAAACATTTGTCAAAACAAACATTCAGGGAAAGAGATGAAACGATTTATTTATCAAGTGTTATTGGGTGCGTCCATTTGCATGGGCGGTTTTTGTTCCCAAGCCTATGCGGAAACTTTGGAGGAAGATTTAAATATTTCCGATTCGAGGTTGTATATTAGAGAGGGTGGAAGTTATGGAAAATGGCTTTTATTGGGAGTGGTTCAAGAGAAATTTACCATTCTTTCCACAGGATATGGAGGAAAGGCCTACCCACTGGAATTAAAAGCTCCGCAATTCACCTTTTCTGGCGGCAACATGACCGTGAATGGTACCATTACCTGCAAAGAAGAACTAAAGGTGGCCGAAATTGAGACGGATAAGATTCGCACGAAGGATATTATGGCGGATGACGTTAAAGTAAAGATGGAGAATGCTGCCGACTATGTCTTCGAAGAGGGGTATGATTTGAAGCCGCTCAATGAAGTGGAGGCCTATGTGAAGCGTAACAAGCATTTACCGGGCGTTCCCTCCGCCGCTGAGATGTCGGAAAATGGCGTGAGCGTGTCGGAGATGAGCAACCTCCTTTTGGAAAAGGTGGAGGAACTCACATTGCGTATGATTGAAATGGAGAAGAAAATCAAACAATTGCAGGAAGAAAACGATAGACTTCAACAAAACGCAAAGTAAAGCGTTGGACTTCAATAGTGTATAGGGCGGATGGGTCGAAAATCACTCATCCGCCCTTTTATTATGTACATTCCAAATTCATTTTTGCATATTTTATAAGTATGTATAAATTTTTTCCTATCTTTGTGCGTTAAGGTTTGACGTTTTCAGTGTTGATGTTAATTAGGTTAGGGAGTCGCAAAACTTTAATTAATTGTATATGAATATTTAAATATCCATTAAACATAACTTAAATTTTATTTTACATGAAAAAACTTTTCGCAACAGTCGCTATGGCGTTGTCTTTTTGCTTTTCGGCAAGTGCGCTACAGGACTTGAAATTGGTTGGAAACCAATTGTGCACAGCTGATGGAAAGCCTATTCAGTTGAGAGGATGGAGTACCCACGGTTCTTGGTTTAAGAATTGCTACGATGATGAGCAAGACTTCGCCAAGCAAAAGGAGAAGGGTGCTAATATGGCACGTATCGCGATGTACATCAACGAAGGTGAGGGAATCAACGAGAGTTGGGTAAAGAGCTGTATCGATTTCTGCGCAAAACAAGATTTGTATTGTATCGTTGACTGGCACGTTTTGAGAGATAGAGATGGTGACGGATCTAAGGGTAACCCAATGGATTACAAGGATCAAGCATTGTCGTTTTTCAAAAATATCACAAGCTATGTGACCAGCAAAAACTACAACCACGTTATCTACGAGATCTGTAACGAGCCTAACTACAATGGTCAAGGTGACGTTTACCCACTTGGTATTGGTTACGATAAAAGAAATAACAACAAGAGAACCCAAGGTGTTTGGTCATGGATCAAGGAGTATTCTACTTACGTCCTTCCTGTCATCAAGCAAGGTGACCCAGATGCGATCGTGTTGGTCGGAACACCTCAATGGGACCAAGGTTTGGTATTCCCTATGATGGATCCAATCAATGAGTACGGTTTGCAAGTGATGTACTCGTTCCACTACTATGCGGCTGACCAAGAGCGTTACTTGGGCTTTTTGAGCGGTGCTTCGGCATTCTTGCCAGTATTCGTTTCTGAGTGGGGTCTATCTTCTCACACAGGAGACTCTGGTTGCGATACCAAGAGTGCAGACCACTTGTTGGAGGTATGTAGTGGTAAGAACTTGGGTGGCCAAATCATCAGCTGGGCAAACTGGAGCTGGGCCGATAAGGGCGAGACTTCTGGTACATTCACCGGCGGTGGTTACAATAACATGAGTTTCTCTGAGGCTGGTAAGTACATCTGTTCAAAATTGGCTGAGGGAGACAAGTTCTATTCTGGCAAGTCTAAGGCATACCAAGGCGAGGCGCAAGAGTTCAACGGAACAGAGGATTTCTTCCTTGCGTTGGAGAAGTTTGATGAGGGTGGACAAGGCGTCGCTTACTACGATTACGAGGACGAGAACTGGCACCCATGCTATCCAAATCAATGTAACGCGGGTTACAAAGAGGGAAAGATTGACAAGCGTGGAGACGAAAGAGTTGACTTGGGATACTGCAACGATAAGGACAAGGAGAACAGCTTCGTCAACTTGGGTTACATCGCCCAAGGTGAGTGGGTACAATATACTATCAATGTGAAGTACGCTGGTGATTATGAGTTCGAGACCTACACCACTGACGCCCTTGACTACAACGCTATGGCTATCGCTGTGGATGGCGAGAATGGTCTTGTGGATGAGGATGGCAAGGAGATCAACCGCGTGGTTGAGTTGCAAACCAGCGGATCTGGTCAAATCGACGCAGGTTACAACGACTGGGGTTGGACAACTCCTATCTGCCCTGTGGCAAAGGATAAGAAGTTCCGTATCCGCTTCAAGACACCAGGAGAGCACAAGTTGGCTGTTGTATTCATGGCTTCCACTTCAGGATTGGGTTCTTTGAAGATCAAGGGACAACCAGATCTTGGCACAGGTGTTGAGAATGTTGAGCAAACTGTTGTGAATGTATGGCCTAACCCAGCAGTTGACGGTGTTGTGAACATTTCAGCCGATGCTGACGCTGAGGTGAACATCTACAGCATGGATGGTTCTACTGTTTACACTGGTAGCGTGGTTGCTAACGAGGCTGCACAATTGAATCTTAACTTGGTTGCAGGTGTTTACTCTGTATCTGTTAAGAGCGACAAGGGTGTAACAGTTGAGAAGTTGATTGTGAAGTAATTCCCGCTTTTCATTATATAGAAAGCCGATCTCTCCGGGGATCGGCTTTTTTGTTGGCTATTGTAGTAGAGGGGTTCCTTATAACATGGCAGTTCCCCTGCTTCGTGTCAATCCACCCTCTCCTTCATCATTGCAGTCGGTTACTAAAATATAGCCCTTTAGGCAATGGGGACCTATCGAGTCTGGGTTCGGAAAGGTGGGAGAAATAAATCCATCCATGAGGCGAATGTCTTTTGTGTGTGGATATTTTGCGGTGCATCCGTAGAGGAGGGGATCGTCATAATAAAAGGGTCCAAATAAAAAGGCCAGATATGGTTTTGCCCATATCTGACCTTTTTTTCGTATTGTTTCAGTCGAGTTTATTTTCTGATCATCAACTTAGTAGCGATAGCCCCCTCCTCGTTCTTCACAACGATGATGATTGCCTTATCATCGATAGAGGCTTTTTGTCCGTTCAAGTTGTAGGTAGCGACCAATTCGCCGTTCAAAACAACCACATTGCCGTATGCGTCGATGTATGCCTCGACAGCGAAGGATGGTTCAGCGGAGAAGAAGTTCTTCACACCGTTGAACTCCTTGGTGGATAACATGATCTCATCTACAAGGTAAGCAACCTTCATACCACCAAAGATCAAGTCCATGCTGGTAGCGCCAGATGGAACGTTCAACTCACCATTGTACAAGTGCCAGATGGTCGATACGGTGTCCTCGGCAAGGTCATAAACCTCGTCGCTATTGTTGAACTTCACCCTGATAGGCATATCGATTGCAAGCGCCTCTGCTGAGTCTGCGGAAGCAATTTTCCATCTGCCCTCGTTCTTGTGCATCTTCACCAACATTTGGCTGTAGATCTTCTCGCAATCCTTTGGCAATTGGATGTTTCTGAAAACGACTGAGTCGCGGTTTGGCTCCATCTGCAATGCGTGAAGAAGCTCACAGTCGTAGTAACCTGAACCGTCTTGTCCGTTGCAGCTATCTGGCAAGAAGTCTCTGAAGAGGATGATAGGCTCTGTGATATCGTCCCAAGCTCTGATGCTATCCCTATCAGTGACAGTAGGGGTGATACCGCCGAGGAATTGTGCGTCTGGAAGGTATACCTCGATTTTCTCGTTGTAGAAATCGCTGTTGGTTCCGTATCCGTATCCGTCGAAACTCTCCGCATAGAATGGCTTCACGTCCATCTTCTTGAAGTAGAAGTTTCTGATGTATGGATAAACCTTGATGTCGCGGGTCACCTCTCTACCGAAAGAGAATACCATACCGTTGATCTCTTGCTTGTCAGGTTGAGCGTAAACATATTTTTCTGCGGTATGCCACTCGTTTGTCTCCACGTACTTCGCATCGATCATCACGCTGGCGCTACACTTTTGCGCGTTAGGTTTCTTCTCGATGGTCGCATAATCTGGTTCGAATCCGATGATGAACAAAGGCTTCTTGTTACTTTCTGTAAAGACAGCCTTCATGGTCTTTTGAGGAATGTAATATTCCAAAACCATCACATAGTTCTCATTGAGATCCAAAGTCTTGTTCATTTGCATCTTTACGTCAAGGAAGGTTGAGCTTCGTTGAACGTAAGCGATGAGCTCCTCACCGTCGACAACGGTGTCTCTCATCAAATTGGAGTTATCGTAGTCGTCCTCGTCGTAAGGCATGATCTGCACATTGTCTGTAAGACGGCCATCCTTGATAATGTAATAATTGTCGCTCTCCCCTGCGAAGGTAGCTGCTACGGATGCGAAGAGCGTTGTGAAAAGTAAAAATAACTTCTTCATGTTTATTAATTATTTGGTTATTGTTTTATCCTTCTAATGATAATACTGAAAACGCTACTAAATATCTGTTCCCATGAACTTAGTATAATCCAACTATTCTTCTAATTTTAGTAAGTGTGTCTTCTCTGGTAAAACACGAGTATTGTAAACTTCACTGATAAAGAATATGTTGCAAATATACAATTTATTCAATTAGTAAGGTGGAAGTTGTGTTTAAAATCACTATTTTTGGGTTTGTTTTAAATGATGTTTCCTATTTTATTGTATAATTTAAACGTATGAAAAGATTTTATTTTCATCTATTCGGATATCTATTCCGAGTATTCTCAATTTTGATCGCTTTTGCAGGTGTGATGCCTACCTATGGACAAACAGGTGATTTAGTGCGTGTTTCACCAGAGTCTCAGGGCCTAAAATCTGAAGATGTGAAGAGTTTCTTTGATGGCATGATGGCCGCTAAACAGGGGGAACCCCATGGTGTGATGGTGCTTCGCAACGGAGTGGTGGTGGGTGAACTATTCCCAACGCCTTTTGCCTCTAAATATTCCCATACGCTCTACTCCGCATCCAAGACATTTGTCGCTGTTGCGGTAGGTATGGCTGTGGATGAGAATCGTTTGCGTCTCACCGACCGTGTGGCCACTTTCTTTCCGGAGATGCTTCCTGACACGGTTACGGAAGGTTTGGCTAATATGACGGTACGGGATCTTTTGACGATGACTTCTGGTATCCGTCCCGACTGGTTGATGCGCACCTCAGGCGCCAATTGGGTGCGCCGTTATTTGCGCAAGACGGTGTTGTATCATCCGGGTGAGCACTTTGATTATGACTCCATGTCCACCTATTTGCTCTCCGCAATTTTGCAGAAGGTGACAGGTGTGAAGTTGTTGGATTATTTGCGACCTCGCCTCTTCGAACCGATGCACATCACCGAGGTGGATTGGGAAGAGAGTCCGGAGGGGATTAATACCGGAGGTTGGGGGCTTCATTTGCAGGTGGCCTCTATGGCGAAGTTCGGCCAATTGCTTCTGAATCGAGGCAAGTGGGGAGATGCCCAATTGGTTTCCGCAAAATGGGTGGATGAGATGACCTCCGCTTTGCAGGTGACTGGAATGGCGGATGCTTATGGTTATCAGGTATGGCGATGCGACTATCCGGAGGCTTATCGTGCGGATGGCGCGTTGGGTCAATACATCATTGTGGCGCCGAGAGAGCAAATGGTAGTGGCGATTACCCAAGCCAACATCGGCAATGGTGTAGCTGAGCGTCAGTTGGTTTGGAACTTGTTGCGTACTGCGAGGGAGCGGGCATTGCCTGAGGGGAAGGGATTTCCTGCCCTGTTGGAGGCGGAGAGACGTTACCAATTGCCTGTTGTGCCAGGAAAGGGTTCTTCTAAGGTGATCAATTCGTTGGTTGGCAAGGAGTTGAAACTGAATGCCAACGGATTGGATTGGAAATCCGTTAAAATAGATAAAAATGAGAAGGGACTCTCTCTGACGGTCACTAACACGGAAAATCAAACCTACCAGGTGGAACTGGGAAGAGGTCAATGGATGACCTCCCATACCGATGTCTGTCCACCATACACCATCCGCGCAGTTGGCCGTTTCTCTGGCATCAAGCGTGATTTTTATGTGGCGGGATGTTATGGTGGAGAGTCTGATTTGACCATCCGACTCCGTTACACCAACTGGGTAAGCGGTATGGATCTTGTTTTCTCCCAAACGAAAAACGGTTCCCTCCGCCTGATGGTGAAGGAAACCGCTAAACGTGGCGCTTACGAACTGACATTTGTGGATTGATTTGTGGAGGCTACGCATGGCTTTGCGCATTTACGGAGTGTCCATACAGTTTGATTAAAAGAACCGCCATCACAATCTTTGTTGTGGTGGCGGTGCCCAATTTGTATGGCGTTGTGGCGCTACAATGCTAAAATCTCTTCCTTCGAAAGATGTGAGATTTCCATAATTATCTCTATAGCCACGCCTTTCTCTTTCAGTTTTTGGGCGTAGCGGAGAGACTCTTGAAGGATTCCTTGCTGAATTCCTTGCTGAATTCCTTGTTGGATACCTTGTTGGATTCCCTCTTGAAGGCCCTCTTCCATACCCCTCTGATATCCATACTCCTCCATATCGACCTCATCCTCAAGGGCTTTCATGCTAGCCTCATATTGGGCATACTCCTCCTCGGTGAGGGCCGCCATGTTGGCCTTCTCCAATAGTTTGAGCAGACCTT
>JAZUDI010000021.1:0-2740 GCA_045639525.1 Paludibacteraceae bacterium
TTTTGTTTTTATGAAAATTTCAGTTCGTGAGAATCGAATATTTGCGACAATCCTGAATTTTTACACTCCTAAAAATCCATCCAATTCTCAACGAGTTAAAAAGAGGGTGTATCGCAACTTTATTAGTTTTGATACACCCTCTCTCACTTTATTCATTCTTATATTACAACATTTCACACGTGAAAACCTCTCACGGGCTTACGCGCCAACAGTCACTACAGCTATAGAGTAAGAGCTAATACTATTTATGGTGCCACTGAATGGAGCGAGCCTATGGAGGTCTGGTTGTCCGGTCCTACTACATCTATCACTGATATACAGAACTCTCCTGTCCAACCTCGCGCCATCTACAATCTACAAGGCCAACGCCTATCCAAGCCACAGCGAGGCATCAATATCATGGATGGCAAGAAATATGAAAACAAGATTCTTTTTTCCAGTAGTAGCAATGATCGCATTCGCGACAGTAACTAACGCAGCAGCATTTAAGGTAGGTGTAAACGAACCAGGACTAGAGGTTGCAAGTGTTGAAAAGGTAGATGCCAGGGCAGGCGTAGAGACCTCTGTGTTGGGAGCAAGTCTAAAAGTTTTGGAATGCGGCGCGGAGACAAGTGTGTGTGGAACAAGACAAAAAGGTCTTACATCTGTTTTGGCATGCGGCGCAGAGATGGATGCCAAGGCGGGTGCGGAGACCTCTGTGTTGGGAGCAAGATTAAGTGGTCTTACATCTGGATATGCATGCGGTGCGGAGACAAGCGTCCAAGTGGCTGCGGGAATGGATGGCCGTGCTGCTATCTAACCACGCTTTACAACACCAACTTAGAAATAGCGGACCCCGAAAGATGAATCCTTTCGAGGTCCGCTTCGTTTGTTTGGGAGTTAAATGATTTGCCCGTTGGGAATACGGTCTTTCCTTTATTACACTTTATCGAATACCACGTTGATATACTCTTCGTCCCCTAAACGCCAGCCTCCGTCGACGAATTCCGAGAAATCGATGTGAAGGCCCTCTCTGGACACCTCTTTCTCCTCTTCCGATTCACTGCAATCGTCAATGTACCTCCGTTCCTTCACATAGGCCAATAGTTCATCGGCCCTCTTATCCATAGCATCAAGGATCATCTCCGTCGGCCCCTGGTCAGCGCAATATATCACTTGGTCGCATCCGAACAACCTTGCCCTTTCCAGGACGGCCTCCCTCTTCTTCAACAATTCCGGATGCCTTTCCTTATTTTCCTCGGCGAACGAGCTGTAAAAATGGTACCATCTTCCCCTGATAACGGAGATGTCTATGTTTTCCTCAAAGATCATCACATCAAATTCATCATCCAGAAACTCGTAAAGAGCGTAGTGATCGCGGTCAAGGAACTGTTCGTACGAACCATCCGGGAAGTTAGCCAACTTGAGTTGCTCAAGGCCTACCCTTTCGATAATCTGGCGTTGTTGGTAATCCTCGGCTATCAGTTTCAGGTAATTGTCCGTCTCATCATATTTAACCCTTGACAATACCACTTCCCCGTTAGAATGTGTCCTGCTCACCGTATTGTCCCTCTCGTCATACCGATAGAGGTCATCCGCCACTAGCATAATATTACGCTTCAGCCGCTTGGAGCACTCCTCCGCAGTGGCGAACGGATCCTTGACTGGCAGATTATGCCTTAACCCGATTTGTACGACATCCCATCCCATACCTTTCTGTATTTTTTGTTATACGGCAAATATAGGCAATAGAGCCTCATTCACAAAACTCCGCGACTTACTTGAATGGTTCGTAAACTTCAAGCCTCTCTCGTTTTTAAACCAGAATTTAATCTTTAGGCAAATATTTATCTGTAAACTCTTTTAGCTTATTCATAAACGTTGATTTTGAGATCTCCGTATACGTTTCCCCTTCCATAATCCATTCTTCGGGGTCATGTATAATTTCCTCAACACCATTTTCGGCGGTAAATTTTAAAACTTCAATACGCCCCATAGATACCCCATCAATTCGATCTCTCATCACCTCTCCCATACTGACTATATGCCAGTATTCTTCACAGTGGGAATCATTATAGAGATAGTATTTCCCTAGCATATTTTTAATATTATTTTTGAACGACTGAAGATCCCTTTCTTCCTCCTCCGATTCTATAATGCCGAGTTGTTTTTTCAGGTCACACAATCTATCTTCAACCTCTTTAATCTCTTTTTTCAATTCTTCTTTATTCATGATCTATTTATTTTTCTATTATAGGAAATTCAAGCCCCTTCAATACAGAACTTGTCCCAAGCATATAATAATAAACGCCAGATGTGTACGCAATTGGGATTAGAGCAAGACACTTTGGGTCACAACGCACCTTCGGGAACTGCCGACAACGAGAAGAAAGCCTTGGATGAATCAAAACTATGGACGTTGTCGAATATGCAACACGCCAGGAGTTCCCTAACCAATAAAAAAAGGAGAAGAACAACTGCCTTGTGGAAAACCCGCACTCTCGTTGCCAACTCCTTGCACAAATATATAACAAAATCAAAACAACCACAACCATAGACAAAGAACCGATCTGTAATATTTTTCATATCTACCTTATACCCAAGGATTTAAACAAACGGACAATTCATGAAAACGTACAAAATGTGAAGTTCACAAACTGTCCGCACGCTTTTCCTTTTCTGTCCGTCGCACCCCTGAAGCTTGCCCTACCTTTGCATTGTCAACGGGAACGAACAACAACCCCGACGACAGCAAAAAAGA
>JAZUDI010000022.1:0-19212 GCA_045639525.1 Paludibacteraceae bacterium
GGATAACTGTTCATTCCTTTAATGTTTGGTACCTTTAAAGGTACGAAAATTTGTCCACTTATCAAACTGATAATCAATATTTTAAGTGAATTTTGAGAGATTTTTTTCAGGTCTCTCAAATTAGTTTTGAATTAAATTTAAACAGTTTCTGAGAATGAAAACAATCAGAATGATTGAGGAATTAGAATGAGCAGTTCCAACACCTTGGTAGCGTGGTCACTAACCACGGTTATAGCGACTGGGCGACAACTGCCATCCCTGCAGATGTAAAGAGGATGTGGTACCGTCTCTCACGCCGTGAGGATAATTTCTGCATTGAATGTTCTACTGACGGTAAGGAATGGAGCCAGATGCGTGTCTGCCACATGTACGAGGCAAAGGACGAAATCAGTTTCGGCATCTACGCTTGCTCCCCTGAGAACTCCTCCTTCAAGGCACTATTCACCAATATGCAGTTGACCGAATGCGCATGGAAAGCACATGATGGCCAACAGCCGGATGAGGGATAATTTGCCTTATCAATGCAGACAAGGACTAGCATTAATAGAAGTTTCCCTTTCCCTATGGTTTTACTATTAATATAATCACGCACTGTTTTAAAGCAACACCATCCGATCATACAAATCAGCCGCCTCCTTGAGTTTATCTCTCATATAGTTCACGGCCATTCGAGGATAAATGATCTTTACACCAGGTCCATAGGACATAAAGACAGAATACATTTCGAAATTGACAACTACATCAATTCGAAAAACACAACTACCATCTTCCGGGTTTTCTCTAATTAATTTCTGGGAACGATGAATCGGTTTGGTTATGATATATTTACTCTGTTCTGCGGATGCCCAAAATTTAATCCGACGAGGTGTGTTCTTGATATTCTTGCTCACCCCTATCACGTCATCGAAGAAATGTTCCGAGTCAAAATCCGGATTCTCGCAATACGGGATGTCATCAACAGGCTCCACACTCGTAATTCGGTCCAACGGCAAATTAAACAACACCATATCTTTCGATCTGGAACCGTATAGGAACCACCTGTTTCTGAATTCTTTCAGAAGATAGGGAAAAAGGATGAACTCCATAGGTTGTGAAGCCGAGAAGGATTGATACATCACACGAAGCGTCTGCTTATGGGCAATGTAGTTATACAAAGGATTCAAGAGTTTCAGGCCTTTGAGATGCGGGACACTGTCAAAATGGATGATAGGTTTACGGTTATTGCGGGAAATGGAGAGTTTGTCCTGCAAACGGCTAATAACATCAGACATTTCTGAAAACTGTTCGAAATCCTCCAACTGACGAAGCATATCCACCGCCTCCTGCATCACTTCATAATCATTTTGAGACATCGGCATATCGGTTATGGAATAATCATCCTCTGCATATCGATAGAACTTATGATCATAGACTTCAATCGGCGCATTATAACCGAGTTTGTCGGAACGCATCATCTGAATATCGGCTTGTACCGTACGTACCGACACACCTTTGCGAATACCCTCCATCTCATAAAGAGCATCACTACATGCGTCCACTAAATCATCAAGTGTCCAACGACGATATCTGTTCCTAAGACAGTTATCTATTGTTTTATAACGGATTAGGGCATTCTTATTTGCTGGCATGAGGATTCTTTTTTAGAATTATACGTATTATGTCAAAATATGCATTCATAGCGAACCGTCCACATTTTTATGTTTCATTTTACGAGTGTAAGTCTTCTTAGACTTGAATGTACGGTTGAAGGCGTGAAACCCAGGACCGAAAATCTCCTGTTCCAGCTCTCTGCCTCCTTTTCGCATTCCCTTGATAACGTCAAGGGAGATAGATGATTTCTTCTTTTTCATTGCTTTTCTTTATAACCTAATAATGCGTCT
The DNA here is from genome assembly GCA_045639525.1 of Paludibacteraceae bacterium. Classification (GTDB taxonomy): domain Bacteria; phylum Bacteroidota; class Bacteroidia; order Bacteroidales; family Paludibacteraceae; genus UBA1181. Next base: position 1,881 of record JAZUDI010000022.1, read on the forward strand.
CTCTTCACAACGCAAAACTACAAAACTTCTACGCAATCTATTTGCGTAGTTCCATCTAAACAAAATTTTCCACTGATTTTTTTGCAGATTTTCACAATTACGCAAAAACATTGCGTAGCACCCTCCTAAGTTTGCACTCGAATACTGAGCTAACGCACCACTCAATTATCAAGTAAAGGAGGAAAACAATGGAAGTGAAAATTTTAAACAATCGTCCCGTTAAGATATGGACGAACGATGTGGAGGAATCAGCAATGCGTCAGATTGAAAACCTGACCACACTACCTTTTCTCTATCATCACTTAGCCATTATGCCTGACGTTCACACCGGTATGGGTATGCCCATCGGTGGTGTGTTAGCGTGTGATGGAGCAGTAATACCTAATGCTGTTGGCGTGGATATCGGCTGCGGAATGTGCGCTGTAAAGACGAACTGGAATGTTGAAGACTTGTCTACAGAAGTCATCCGCAAAAAAATCATGAAGGGGATTCGCGAAAGAATACCTCTCGGTATGGACCACCACAAAGAAGCACAGGATGAGAAATATTTGCCCCAAGGTCATGACATCGAGAAGATGGAGATTGTGAAGCGTCGTCAGGATTCTATCCGTCATGAAGTGGGTACACTTGGAGGTGGCAACCACTTCATCGAACTCCAAAAGGATGAGGAAGGTTATCTTTGGATAATGATACACTCGGGTTCTAGAAACCTAGGTAAGCAAGTGGGTGACTTCTACAACCAATTAGCCGCATCTCTCAATGCAAAGTGGCACTCTGTCGTATCTCCCGACATACGCTTACCTTTCCTTGCACAAGGAACAAAAGAATTCGGTATGTATTGGAATGAAATGAAATACTGCATCGATTTCGCCCTCTGCAATCGAAAATTGATGATGGAACGCATAGAGGAAGTTATCGCTGATTCTCTGAATGGCATCGAGTTCGAGCCAATGATCAACATTGCCCACAACTATGCTGCCGTTGAAAATCACTTCGACAAAAATGTGATTGTTCACCGCAAGGGCGCAACTCTCGCAAGGGAAGGCATCATCGGAATCATACCAGGTTCCCAAGGTACTGCTTCATACATCGTCGAAGGTCTTGGCAACCCTGATTCATTCTGTTCATGTTCACACGGAGCTGGTCGTGTACTCTCTCGCAAGGCTGCCATCAAGACGCTGGACATGGATGCTGAGATACAAAACCTTGAGGCAAAGGGGATCATCCACGCAATCCGTTGTCAGGATGACATGCAGGAAGCATCGGGGGCATACAAGGATATTGACACAGTCATCGCCAACGAGTCTGACCTGGTGAAGGTGAAGACAAAACTGCTTCCGATAGCTGTGATAAAGGGGTAAATGAAGATTTTTGAAAATTTTTTTTCATTACGCAAAAAGACTGCATAGCACTAATCTTACTTTGCACTCGTAATCAAAAACAAGCGTTCATTGAAACAACAACAATAAGGTAAGTGCCGTAATAGCGTGTTACTTCATCGAGAGTGTTGCATAACTATTTCCCTGCATGGGATTTTAAGTTTTGCAGATCACTGTAATGGGTGGTTTGTGGTTATGAACGGGTCTCGTATAAGATGGATGGCAAGTCCTCTGCCTAGCTTTGCAGGTGAGACCATAAGATCATTACTTCCATGTAATGTGTACACACTATGATTGTTGCCTTACCTTTTTACAAAAATAACAGGATGCCGTAGCGTACAGATACTTCGACTCTAGAGAAACACTCCCCCGAAAGGGGCATGTGTTAATATTAGGGGATTACACGTCATACCCCAAATCTGAACTCGATCATTGCTCCTGTTATTTATTATTACAATATTAGCCAACTGCCGTAGTTGAGACTTACTTCGAGTATATTTAGTTACCAATAACAGTCTTTACAAATGTTGCGTTGGCTTTATTATTAAATGATCAACAACAAAGATTATGTCAAAATTCAATTCTATCGTCAGAAAAGTGTCGCAAGAATTCAACTACGAAGGTGCAGAAGCATTCCAACTCTCTACTGAGATGGAGTTGTATACGGCTGTCGTCACCTCATCACTCTCCAACAAATTTTACGAAACGGCAGAGGAACAGATTAACCGCATGTCTGCACTAATCAGCAAGTGCGACCATACGTTCGTTGCACAACTCGCTATATATGCACGCACAGAGATGAACCTGCGAAGCATTCCATTGTTCATTGTTGTGGAACTGGCAAAGATTCATAGTGGCGACAATCTTGTGAGTCGCACGATAGAGAAGGTCGTTCTCCGTGCCGATGAGATCATGGAACTTCTCATCTGCTACCAATGGCGCAATAAGAGTGAAGGCATTAAGAAACTTGCACGTCTGTCGCATCAGGTGCAGATAGGTCTTCAACTGGCTTTCAATAGGTTCGACGAGTATCAATTTGCCAAATACAATAGCGATAGTCTTGAAGTAAAACTACGTGACGCTCTGTTCCTTGTGCACCCCAAGGCGAAAGATGAAGCGCAGCAAGAGTTATTCAATAAGATCGTCAATAAGACACTTCTAACTCCTTATACATGGGAAACAGAATTGTCTGCTCTCGGCCAAGCGAAGTACAAGGATGCAGATGAAAAGAAAGTAGCATTCGCAGAAAAATGGACTGAACTCGTTGCCAGTGGTAAGCTGGGCTACATGGCTCTGTTGCGTAACCTTCGAAACATCCTGGAGGCAGATGTCGATGATTCAATGATAAAAGATGTTGCCGAACGTATTGGCAACGCTCACGAGGTTTTGAAGGCGAAACAATTTCCTTTCCGTTACCTTTCCGCATATCGCGAACTAAGGAACGTAAGCAATGGAAAGGTCTCAATGATCTTAGATTCGCTGGAAGATGCGATAGAGGCTTCTGCCCAGAACATCAACGGATTCAAAAAGGATACGTGCGTGCTACTTGCCTGTGACGTTTCTGGTTCGATGTATACACCTGTGAGCGCAAGAAGCACTGTGAGGAACTTCGACATCGGACTCGTACTGGCCATGTTGCTCCGAAACCGCTGCGAAAATGTTATAACAGGAATTTTCGGTGACACCTGGAAGGTCATCAATATGCCTTCCAAGAGTATTCTGAGCAATGTCGAGCAGATGTACAGTCGATCAGGAGAGGTTGGTTATTCCACCAATGGATATAAGGTGATAGAATATCTCCGCACCCACAACATCAAGATGGACAAGGTGATGATGTTTACCGACTGTCAGATGTGGAATAGCTATAACAACGGACAGACGATAAATTCCGAGTGGCAGAAGTACAAGGAAATTGAACCTGACGCAAAGCTTTATCTCTTCGATCTGTCGGGTTATGGTCAGTCGCCTATAAAACTCATCGGAAACGATGTCGCACTCATAGCTGGATGGAGCGACAAGATCTTCGACATGCTTGCAGCCATTGAAAACAAGGAGTCCGTAGTAGATTACATTCGCAAAACCAAAGTATAAATCTATTATTGATGTTTTTAAGGATTCAAAACAAATTTTGAATAGCAATTTTTCGAGAAGAATCGCTATCTTAGCGATGCGAATTAAATCACATGTCTCAGCTTATTGACTAACACAGATTATGACCTTACAAGAAGCCATCATATCACGCCACAGTGTGCGTAAATACACCCCCCAACCTCTTACCCAAGAGATGATCGACACTCTTCAAGCCAAAGTGGAGGCTTGCAATCAAGATGGGAACCTTCATATTCAATTGATCACCAATGAGCCCAAGGCCTTCAAAGGGAAGATGGCTTATGGTACATTCAGCGGAGTGAGCAACTATTTCGCCATGGTCGGCCCCAAATCAGACGACCTCTCCGAACGCATCGGTTACTTCGGCGAACAGTTGGTATTATTGGCCCAAACATTAGGTCTCAACACCTGCTGGGTAGGACTCACCTACAACAACATCAAAGAGGCGTACCAAATCGGAAAGGACGAGAAACTTTGCTGCATGATCGCCTTGGGTTTTGGTGACGATCCAGGCAGAAACATGAAACGCAAGAGTCTCCAACAGGTGAGCAACATCAGCGACAAGACGCCTCAATGGTTTGAGGAGGGTGTAAAGGCTGCCCTACTCGCGCCAACCGCAGTCAACCAGCAAAAGTTTTATTTCGAATATTTAGGCGATGGCGCCAATGGCCGTCCAAAAGTCAAGGCAAAAAAGAGCTTCTCGCTAATCGGCTACACAAAAATGGATTTAGGCATCGCCAAACTACATTTCGAAATTGGTGCCGAGAGAGAGAACTTCGAATGGGCATGAGCATTAAGAAGGGAACCGACTAAAGCCAGAGAAAAATCCATACATAATGATCAAAATACGAGCCGTCATAGAACACATAACCTTCCAGAATAGCGAGAACGGTTATTCTATCATGAAGGCAAAGGTCAAGGATCACACTGACCTTGTCACCCTCGTTGGCACGATGCTTGACGTGCCAGTGGGGAGTGTGCTGTTGTGTGAAGGCGACTGGAAGATTGACCGAAAATACGGACAGCAGTTCGTGGTGCAATCCTTCGAAGAGGTCATGCCTGCTACAGTTTATGGCATCGAGAAGTACCTAGGCAGTGGATTGGTAAAGGGTATCGGTCCGAAATTCGCACAACTCATTGTTAGGCAGTTCGGAACCGACACTATTGAAGTCATTGACACCGACATAGAAAGGCTCTATGAAGTTCCGGGTATCGGCAAGAAACGAGTTGAGAAGATAAGAGAAAGCTGGGAAAAGCAGAAAGACATCAAGAACGTGATGTTATTCCTACAAGGCTATGGCGTAAGCACCGCCTACGCAGCAAAGATATACAGATGTTATGGCAAGGAGAGCATTGACAAAGTCAACGAGAATCCCTACCGCCTCGCCGATGACATCTGGGGGATAGGCTTCAAAACCGCTGACAGCATAGCAAGCAAGATGGGCTATGAGAAGAATGACCCGAGACGCTGCAAGAGTGGACTCGCCTACACGCTGAGTCAATTGTCCGAAGAGGGACATGTCTATGCCGAACAAGAGCAACTTTTAAATGCGGCTACGGAACTATTGACGGCTGACTCAAACGCCATCTCTCTGGCGATAAAGGAAATGGTCGAATCAGAGCAGTTGATAATGGATGGCAACGCCATGTATCTTCCTCCATTTTACTATGCAGAGATAGGCACAGCAGGCAAGTTGAAGAAACTGATGAACAGTGTGGCCACCCAAACCACGATGTTTCAACCCAACATCGAAGCCATAGCCATGAAGAGAGGCATAGAATACGATGACGTGCAGATTGATGCCATCAATCAGGCTGTCATATCCAAGGTGATGGTGCTCACAGGTGGTCCTGGCACTGGCAAAACCACTACAACACAAGGTATCATAGCCGCATTAAAGGAAATAGGACTTAGAATTCTACTTGCCGCACCTACAGGACGAGCTGCCAAACGTATGAGCGAAGCCACCGGCATGGAGGCAAAGACCATACACCGTCTGTTGGAGTATAATCCAGCTGACGGTTACAAGCGTAATGACGAAAACCCCATTGATGGTGACGTGCTGATTGTTGATGAATGCTCTATGATCGACATCATCCTCATGAACAATCTCGTCAAAGCATTGTCCGAAAACATGCGCCTTATCCTTGTGGGCGACATTGATCAGCTACCAAGCGTGGGTGCAGGAAATGTTCTCCGTGACATCATCGAATCGGAACGAGTACCAGTTGTAAGACTGACACGAATCTTCCGACAGGCACAATCAAGTCGAATCGTCATGAGCGCACATGCCATCAATGAAGGGAAATTCCCAGACATCAGCAATGGTATGACCACGGATTTCTTCTTCATCAAGAATGAGGACGCCGATAGTGTCTCTTCTGATATTGTCAACCTTGTGAAGAACCGGCTTCCCAAGAGTTATAACATGCCCCTTAATAAGATACAGGTGCTTGCACCTATGCAACGAGGCGTAGTAGGTTCTATCAATCTAAACCTTGTTCTTCAAGAGGCTTTAAATCCGACAAAAGAAGGTCTAAGCCGTGGCGGTTACAACTACCGCAAGGGCGACAGGGTGATGCAGATCCGCAACAACTACGACAAGGAAGTCTTCAACGGCGACCTGGGTTACATCGAAAGCGTGAACATGGAAGACCGCACTCTAATGGTCAACTTTGAAGAGAAAATGGTGGAATACGAGGTTTCTGAACTCGATGAACTATCTTTGGCTTACGCCACAACCATCCATAAGGCACAAGGTTCAGAATATCCGATAGTGGTGATGCCTGTGCTGATGAAGCACTATGTAATGCTTCAGCGCAACCTTATCTACACAGGCATTACCCGAGCGAAGAAGATCTGTGTGCTGATTGGCTCCACCCGAGCCTTGGCATACGCCATTCATAATCTAACTGTGAGTAACCGTAACACGAGATTGAAAGAACGATTGCGTGGAGAATCAGAAACACTCACAAATGCAGCACCACTGCATAAGCCCAACCTTCATGAGTTTCCCCAAGAGACTCAATACCCAATGGTGGCTGATAATGATGTTGAATATAATAGTTCTAAAGAGCAATGACAAAGATTCAAGAATTGGCTCTTGCCATGATCAACTATGACAATGGAGATCCCAAGAGAATACAACATACGACCAAGGTTCACGCCTATGCTTCATTGATTGGCATTGGAGAGGAAATGGATGAGGAAACACAGTTCATCCTTGAAAGTGCCGCATTGATCCATGACATCGGCATCAGGGCAAGCGAGAAGAAGTTTGGCCATCAGAATGGGAAGCTTCAGGAGCAAGAAGGTCCTGCCGTAGCCCGCGATCTACTGACTCGAATAGGAGGTTACACAGAAGAAGAGATAGAGCGTATCTGCTGGCTTGTTGCCCATCACCACACCTATCACGCATCAGAGGATATGGATTACCAAATTCTAATAGAGGCCGATTTCCTTGTAAACCTCTATGAAGACAATGAATCCGACAATGCCATTCGTTCCGTAAGGGAAAACATATTCAAGACACGGAGCGGTTTGAAAATGCTTGATGATATGTTTAATATATAAACAATGAGTAAGATAAAAGTAATGGCAATAAACGGAAGTCCACGTAAGAATTGGAATACAGCCATCATACTTCAGTCAGCTCTTGAGGGCGCAAAGACGAGCTGATAAGCATCAATACCGAGATGAGCACTTCGAGGAAGATAAACAGACGGTGATTAGAAACCCATCCATCCGAACTTATCGCAAATGCCTAGCACAAAAACCGCCAATATGATAAGCGGCAAAACATAGGTAAGGTATGCACGCATCCATAGTTGGAAACGGACGCCCTCTCCCTTGTTGGCCTCCTCGAAGAATCCCTTGATGCCCCATCCATATCGACGGGTACAGAAGAGACACAATACCATTCCACCCAATGGCAAGAGGCAATAGGAGACGATAAAGTCCTCCAAATCAAGGATCGTTCCACCCAATGGCGCCAACCAACCCCACGACCACTCGCTAAATCCCAACACGCACGGCACGGAAAGAATCGCGATGATAAAGAAATTGTAGAACGACGAGCGCTTGCGGCTCCATCCAAACTGTTCGGAGCAGCAGGTAATAATATTCTCAAACACCGCGAAAACCGTCGAAAGGGAGGCGAAAGACATAAATACAAAGAACATCGCTCCCCAAAATTGGCCCAACGGCATACGGTTAAAGACCTCCGGAAGTGTCACGAACAACAAACCGGGTCCAGCACCTGGCTCCACATGATAGGCGAAACAGGCTGGGAATATGATCAGTCCAGCCACCAAGGCGACACCCGTATCAAGCACCGCAATCGTCAAACCCTCTTTGAGGATGGTGTTCTTATGGGACATATAACTGCCGAAGATAGCCATAGATCCGATACCAATGCTTAATGTAAAGAAGGCGTGGGACATCGCATTATAAATCACATTGAAAGGGCCCACCTGCTTCAATCGTTCAAAATCAGGCACGAGGTAAAAATCCAGTCCGGCACCCGCACCGTCGAGTAACATACTATTCACGGCTAACACCACCATGATTCCGAGCAATATCAGCATCAACACCTTGGACACCCGCTCCACACCCTTGATGAGGCCATAACCGACAGTCACACTACCAATCAGCACCACCAACAACATCCAACCACACATCGTGGAGGGATCATTCAGCAAAGCATTGAATTTTCCGACGACATAACCAGGCGCCATATCACCGACAAAAGCGCCATTGATGGTAGCAAAAATGTAATGGAGCATCCAACCCGCCACCGTGGTGTAAAACATCATCAGCAGGTAACACCCCACCAGCGACACCCATCCCTGGATGTGCCACTTGGAACCGGTTGGTCCTAGATGTTTATACGCTTTTACGGGTGACAGACGCGACGCGCGACCTAAACTTAACTCCATACAAAGAACGGGGATTCCCAACAGGAGTAAAAAGACAAAGTATATCAAAACGAACATTCCCCCTCCGTTCATACCGGTGATATAGGGGAATTTCCATACATTTCCGATGCCAATCGCACAACCAGCGGCAACAAGGATGAAACCAAGACGCGAAGAGAGTTGTTCGCGTGAATTAGATCCCTCTTTCATTATTTCTGCTTTCAAAGAGTTATTATCGTACTTTCATTTTCAGGATACAAAGGTAGGAATTAATTCAATTCACCCCAAGAGGGAGGTTGCGAGGGAGGGTTGGGGATATAATATACATTATTCTTTTTCCAGACTCAAATCAACAAGCAAAACAGCATGTTCTTGTTCTTCCTTTGGAGCATCAATAGGTTTCCAAGCCACAATAAAGCGGATGGTTGAAGATGTAACATGGTAACCTTTTTCTTCCCAAAGAAGGAGCTCAGATTGCATTTTCTGGGAAAGTTGGGCAACGGGAAGATTGGTCTTGGTGTCATGGAGATAGTATTTCTTTGCTATCAAATCGTCACCCTTACCTAATATTTGGCTATCAAAACGTAGTTCTTCGCCAGCACGAAGAGCGAGAATCTGCTGTTTACGAGTTTTAAAGAAACCTAAGTTCACTTCCTTGTAGGAAAGTTGCAGAACAATCTCATTCGGCATTTCGTATGGATGCTGATCAATCATTATTCTGTCGACTGGCAAACGATCAAACAAAGAACTTGTGGTGTGAATAAACAGACGTTTTTTGGCACGAGTAATACCCACATAATAACGTCTAATCACATCATCCGTGATATTACGCTGTTCGGAAAGCAACATATAAACAACATCAAACTCACGACCTTTAGACTTATGAATAGTTGAGACTACCACATCAGCACCCGATAGATCACAGAAGTCCTCGACAGACGATTCAAAGACAAACTCTTTAAAGTCTGTCAAATACTTTGCTTTGTTCGTCACCTCAAACAACTCGACACAGCGTTTTAGGTAATGGAGGCTTTCCGACGAAGCATATGCCGCAAATGTTTTATTCTTTGCTTCTTCCCACACATCTTCAGAGATGAGCGGCGTATGCGTTCTGGCATCAATGCATTTGAGGAACAAACGAACTTCTGCCATATTCCAGAATCGGAAACCATCCATACTCTGAATCAACTTGCTTTGCAACCCATGTTTGCGAAGAAGCGCCACAAGAATGACTGCCTCCTCATTAGTTTGCGTCAACACACAAGATGTTCCTTGCCCACGATTGGCTACAAGTTCATGCACAAGTGGCTCATACATACATGAGGAGACATGATGAGTCACATTCACACTACCCTCAACCTGGTTAACTGAAATAACAGGCGAACTCTTCATCCGCCCACGAATTCTATTGACAAAGGCATTGGCAAAGTTGACTACATGCTGACTGGAGCGATAATTTTCAGTCATTTCCACTAACCTTCCCTGTGACTCCTCTAACAACTGTGCCATAAAATGTGAATTCGAGCCACGGAACTCATAGATATTTTGATCATCATCACCTACGGCAATCACACGCATATCCTCGTTGGCGGTCATCAGAGCATGCACCAGAGCATACTCCTCCTCACTCATATCCTGAGCCTCATCTATCACAAGTACGGTCTTGGCGATGCGATTAAGTTCCACTTCTCCATCACGAATCATCTGCGCCGCATGTCCTACCACATTTTGGGCATCATCCAGATTACCGACTCTTCCCAATAGGTCAAAGCAATAGGAATGGAAGGTCTTTATCTCCACAAAATGAGCGGCATTGCCTATAAGATCCATCAATCTTTGTTTAAATTCTATAGCTGCCGCACGTGAAAAAGTAAGCATCAACAGTTGCTCGTGCTTCACATCCTCAAGCAACAACAACGAAGCCAACTTATGTACCAATACACGCGTCTTGCCGCTACCTGGTCCTGCCGCCACAACAATGCAACGAGACTCTTTATCGGATATAATCTCCATCTGTTTCTGAGACAATGCGCCAAAAAGTTGCTGGTACTTACCAGGCGTGACGTTTCTTTCTATCTCTTGCGCTCGGGTTCCCTTGAAATACTTTGCCACAAAGCGTTTGTAGTCCATCTGGAAATAATCCTGCACATACTGAAGGGCTGCATTATAATCACGCACCATCAGATTGGCATACTCTCCCACAATGTGTACCTGTTGAATCTTCTGTTTGTAAAACTCATTCAACATACGGTAGTCATCCTGTCTATACCGCAGACGATTATCTTTTATACGGCGAATGTCCATGGCGTTGTACAGAACAAGAAATCCGCCCTCCAACTTCAGTGCACCAATCTTCGACAAATACAACAACGCTTCCTCCACGTCTTCAAGTTGCACATCCTGCAACACTCCGAAGAGACTTTGTCCCTGAGCTTTCAGATCGTTGAGAAGACCAACCACAGAGAATTGAACACCCCTTTTCTTTGCGTCTTCATCTATTGTTTCAGAGGTTTGCCTATAAAGCCACTTCAAAGCAAACAGACATATCTCCAAACGTTTTTCGAATCGTTTCAACATGGATTCCTTATCTGTCTGACGTGTCACTTCAAGGTTGTGCGCCGCATCTTCTTTCTTGCGCGTGTATCCTTTCACAGAAAGGAAATAAAGCAACGTGCGGATGTCCTTCTCTGTTGCTGTTGTTATACCTTCATTCTGTGCGTTATCATTTAATTGTTTGTACGAAATGTGCAGTGGTTCATCAGAAATTTTGTTCAGAATATAGCGTTCCAGTTTTGTGAAACGCTCCAACAAACGCTTCGTCTTGATTTCTGACACGTCAGCGTCGTTCAAATACGCAGATATATCCTTTGTGTCCGCAAGGATACCTTCCTGACGCATACGCCCCACGACAGACACCACTTCACTCTTGTTCATTCCGAGAATATCAGCCAGATAATCTACACGCAACTCAGCTTCCGCATCTTGTGCCTTGGCAGAGTATTTCTGCGTAATCAACGATTTTATGATTCGCACAGCTTTCTCTATTTCTTCGTTTTCAAAGAGCAATGACTCTGTGATTCGCTTACGCGCCTCTTCCAAATTCTTCACTGTGATGCCGGTGGCATAAACATGAGGCACATTGTTTCCCCTTTCTATATATCCAGCCTGTTCAAGGGCGGCAAGGGCTGTTCGCACACGCGTCTCAATATCCGAAACGGAATCATCCCAGCCTGCTTTTCTAGCCATCTCAAGTGCCGAACAACACGCTCGCATTCTATGTCGAGTCATATCCTTCACAGCTTTCCACACTTGCTGAATCTCACTGATACTGAGCTTTGTCTGATTAAGTAAAATAAAATGTTTGTCAAGATCTGTATCACTATAAAGCACAAAACATCGTGCCTCGAGATGTGGATCACGCCCCGCACGACCAGCCTCTTGCACATAGTTTTCAAGAGAATCAGAAATATCGAAATGCACCACTAATCCCACATTACTCTTGTCTACTCCCATACCAAAGGCTGAGGTGGCTACGATGATGCGCACCTTGTCCGACATAAAAGCGTCCTGATTGGCTACCTTGTCATCAGCATCCATCCGTCCATTAAACGGCAATGCTCTATAGCCATCACGACTGAGTTTTTCAGCCAACTGTATAGTACGTTTTGTACGGGATACATAAACGATAGTAGGACAATCATTCTCGGCTATCAAAGAGCGAAGCTTTTGGTATTTATCCTCATCAGATTCGGCATGTATCACAGAATAACGTAGGTTGGTACGCGAAGCAGTAGAAGCAAATAGTTGGAGGTCAAGATCAAGTGTCCGCTTGAAGTAGTCACAGATATCTTGAACCACCTTCTGCTTAGCGGTGGCGGTAAAGCACGATACAGGAATGGAGGTTTTGCACTGCTTTTTCCTCTGATATTGACTGATAAACTTGCCTATGTAAAGATAATCTACTCGAAAATCCTGTCCCCATGAGGAAAAACAATGGGCTTCATCTATTACGAACCTCACCACGTGGCGCGCCAACAGAATCTTCTCTATCGTTTTCGAGCGAAGCATCTCAGGGGCGATATACAATAGCGAGGCATCGCCATCCTGAATGCGCTGAATAGCTAGCGAACGACTGATAGGGTCCATCAATCCATTAATAGTAACAGCATCCGTTATTCCTCGATCGTCAAGGTTGTCCACTTGATCTTTCATCAGGGACTGCAACGGAGATATGACAACAGTAAGTCCATGAACCAAACGACCTTCCATCAAGGCTGGTAGCTGAAACGTGAGCGATTTACCACCTCCCGTCGGGAAGATGGCCAGCAAAGATTTTCCCGCAACGGCTGCCTTTGCAGCATTTTCTTGCAATGGTTCTCCTTCGTAGGTACGGAACATGTCATAGCCAAAGAATTGCTTCAGATTATAATGTACGTCAAGTACACGACTACAATATTCGCACCCCTCCTCACATCGTGTATAGCGAAGTTGTCTCACAACATTCTCTACACCGGGATAGTTATGCAGCACCCAAGCCGGGGTAATCGATCGATAGTCGGTGGTAACTATCAAGGACAAGGCATACGCAAGTTCAACAGGTTGTTGAAGGACAATGCTCCCTAAATCAGCATGTGCGCAAATACTATCTTTGTATTCTGTTCTGATAAGATCAGGCAATAGTTCCTTGTCGGCCGTTTTCGCTCCAACAAATTCTAGGAATCCCACAAATTCAGGCACATCATATAGTAACGTGGCATAAATCTCTTTGCAAGCATTCGATAGCCCACTCCATCGAGCTAACTCATCCATCAACAGATCACGAGCTTTCTCACAATCGTTCACAGGATTGTTTATCTGATCACTTAACAGTTTATCATCTTTCAACAAATGGTGGTAGGGTCTTTCTGGGAACAATAACGGCGACACATAAAGCGTATCTACCAACACCCATTTCTTTGCCTCATCACCCAACAAGTATTTCGCATCATGGTGAATGATGTTGTGTCCACAAACGTAATCCACACCTTCAAGGAACTGCATCGCTTCACGCTTATTGGCCGAATGAAAAGTAGCGCCATCCCACTTCAACGCCCCTACATCATGTACTTTTCCATCCTTTACACCAACCTCGACATCCACAAAAGCATAACGAGAGGAATCATGCGACACCCCGTTACGAAGAGAATCTGAAGGAATTTTCTCCTCTCCACCAATCGATTCTATAATTCTGCTCCAAATTGACATAAACCTGATATTTCTTCGGTCGCCCACTTTCAGTTATATCACTCCCTCATACTTTACGAAAGCATATTTTCACGAAAAATAAACATCGTTCATATTATGAATTCACAGCCTACGAGTGTAAATATACACAGAAAACATCAGAACAAACACATTTGCCTAAAATTATTATCTTATTTTTGCAAACAATTAACGCATAATCATGAATCCCCTATTCTATTTATCAAGGAAGCTACTAATCGCAGCGGTGCTAATCATCGCCACAAACAACTGCACACGCCAATCGGCTACAGAAACATTCTCCGCAGAAACGGACGCTATCTACACCAAAGAGGCGGACGCCTTCATCGCTTCGGGAGCAACAAAAGGGCAAACCATCCAAACGGAAGCCATCCGCAAAGCCATTGCAGGGGATACCGAGGCATTGAACAATATACGAAACGGAAGATCGAAAACGGACTATGCCGATGAACGAGTGACCATAAACGACTCTATTCCTCAATTGCGTATCTATACACCATCCGCGGGGGAGAAAAAGAAAAGATCTGCGCTTCTCTATCTTCATGGTGGAGGATGGTGTTTCGGAAGCATAAAAAGTTGTTCACGATTTTGTACTGAATTGTGCGCAAACGCCGACATCGTCATCGCCGCACTGAATTATAGATTAGCGCCAGAAAATCCTTATCCCGCCGCCATCAACGATTGCGTCGAGGCTATTCAGTATCTGGTAACCCATGCAGAGGAATTAGGCATCGACACGGCCCACATCTCCATCGGTGGAGACTCTTCTGGAGGCAATTTAGCCATTGCAAGCGCCCTAAAGTCAACACATACCATCCAATCGCTTTTGCTCTTCTACCCCGTGACGAATGTAAGCCAACCATACGGACAATCTTGGCAAACTTACGGAGAGGGCTACGCCAACGATGCGGAGATCATGGAGGCATTCTCCGATGCCTATATTCCACAAGACCTAAGAGCTACGGGAATGGTATCGCCACTCATGCTTAACAACGAGGAGCTGAAAAGATTACCTACTACTCTACTCGTCGCAGCGGAGCGTGATGTGCTTTACGACCAGGGAAAACAATTCATTGAGAAGCTTCGCGCGGTGAATGTTTCTGCCCGACATATCACCATCAATGGCTCGGTGCATCTCTTCATCACCGTGCCTGGCCAAGACGCCGCATTTTATAAATCAGTGGAACGAGCGAAAGAATTCCTGGTATCTTTGCCATAAGGTTCTATGATAATGGGGAAAACTAAATATCCACATCTGGGCAAGGAAAGCCTCATCCGAAAAAAAGGTTACGTTTCCACTAATTCTGGTATGGCCGATCCTTCATGCCAGAACTATATTTGTATAAAAAATAATATCATCAAATTAATATACGCATGTACATCGAAAAGATCCAATCTCCAGCCGATTTGAAAGGACTGGACATCAAAACGCTTAATATAGTTGCCGACGAAACCCGCGCCGCAGTCATCAATCGCGTGAGCAAACATGGCGGACACGTCGGGCCCAACCTTGGTTTCGTGGAGGCCACCATCGCTCTCCATTATGTGTTTAACGCACCAGAGGACAAATTCGTATTCGACGTTTCCCACCAATGTTACCCTCATAAGGTGTTAACCGGACGCGCATCCGGATTCCTTGGCGACGTGGACGACATGAACGCTATCAGCGGCTATTCATCACCTGCGGAGAGCCCCATTTACGACAACTTCGAGGTAGGCCACACCTCCACCTCCATCAGCCTTGCCACCGGTTTACAAAAGGCTCGTGACATCAAAGGGACACACGAGAACATCATCGCGATCATCGGCGATGGATCACTTTCCGGAGGCGAAGCATTCGAAGGGCTTGACGAGGCTTCGGAACTTGGCACAGGAATCATCATTGTCGTCAACGATAATGAGATGTCTATCGCGGAAAACCATGGAGGCATCTACAAGAACCTCCGCGCTTTGAGAGAATCAAACGGAAAATGCGAGCACAACTGGTTTAAGGCATGGGGCTTCGAATACAAGTACCTTGAGGAGGGAAACGACATAGAGAAATTGATCGGACTATTCCAATCCGTCAAAGACACGGACCAACCTACCGTAGTGCATATCCACACGGAGAAAGGCCACGGATTCAAACCAGCTGTAGAGGACAAGGAATCTTGGCACTGGGGTGCACCGTTCAATCCAATCGACGGTTCTCGTCCAACGGGACCTGCAATGGAGAATTACCAAGAATTGTTTAGCGACTGGATGCTTGCCGAGATGAAAAAAGATCCAACACTGATCGCAGTGACCGCAGGTACTCCGACCGCAGCGGGATTCACACTTGCCAAACGATTGGAAGCCGGCAAACAACATATAGACATGGGTATCGCGGAGGAGCAGGCTGTCGCGATGGCGAGCGGTATGGCCAAAGGCGGATTGCGCCCAGTATGGACCGTTTACTCTACCTTCATCCAGCGTACCTACGACCAAATCGCACAGGATCTCTGCATCAACGCTAACCCCGCCGTCATCAATGTCATGTGGGGAGGTTGCGGCACCATGAACGACATCACTCATATCTGTCTGTTCGATATTCCAATGTTGACAAGCATTCCAGGACTTATCTATCTCGCTCCGACTACATGCGAGGAGTATTTTGCTATGATGCGTTGGGCTGTGGCTCAGGACAAGAAACCTATCGCCATCCGCGTGCCAAGCAACGGTGTCATTCATACCAACGAGAAGATGGAGGCGGAATTCAGTTTTGAGCCGAAATACAAAGTGGCAAAGAGTGGCTCAAATGTTGCGATCATCGCAGCCGGCTCATTCTATCAGAAGGGAGAGAATGTGGTGAAGTTGCTCAAGGACAAAGGCATCGACGCTACCCTAATCAATCCACGCTATCTGAATGAGGTCGATGCTACCACGCTTGATACTTTGAAGGCGAACCACCAGCTTGTTGTGACACTTGAGGACGGTTGCAAAGACGGAGGATTCGGCGAGCGGATCGCCTCTTACTACGGAACTTCCGACATAAAGGTACTTGTAGGTGGTATCAAGAAGGATCTGTACGACCGCTTCGATGTCACAAAGCTACTATCAGACAACCGACTGTTGGATGAACAGATTGTGGAGGATGTTTTGGCGATTGTGAAGGGATGATTGTGACGGCCCCCGAACCGTTAAATATTGCGCTAAAAAGTTTCACACCACAAATAGATTCGTATTTTGGAAAAAACATTATCTTTATGCGAAGATGAGGGTGTATCAAAACTAATAAAGTTGCGATACACCCTCTTTTTAACTCGTTGAGATTTGGATGGATTTTTGGAATCTAAAAAAATCAAAAATGTCTTAAATATTCGATTCTCACGAGCTAAAAATTTCATAAAAACAAAAAATCGGTCTAAAACGGGTCTATTTCCTCCGTTTTAGGCCGATTTTCTCATCTTTGAGCACATTTTCTTTAGGTTGAAGGCAATAGCGAAGAAGGCAAAGTCCATATTGACCTTGTCTAATCCGAAGTGGCGGAATCGTTTGTACCCCATGTCGTATTTCATCTGTCCAAAAACCGCCTCTGGTTCTATGCATCGCCGTCCTCGGTGTTTTATTCCGTCCTCCGACAAGAGCCTTTCCCTAGCTTTCCGTCGATACTCCTTCATCTTGTGGTTCACCTCGATTATTCTGTC
>JAZUDI010000023.1:0-60374 GCA_045639525.1 Paludibacteraceae bacterium
TCGAATACTATGGTATTAAGAACATTATGTTTAATGGAAAATGATTATATTACGACAAAAGTTTTTCGCTAAGGGAGTTAGACAATTTAAGAAATTAAGAAAACTTCAGGGCGAATTTGAAATGAACAAGCAGATAATAAAGATTTAACATACAACAAATTATAGGACTTTAAAACCATAACGATGCGTTCGTGGAATGCGTTGGCCTGGCCTCCATCGAGATTCCTAATTCTGTTACATATAACAATTGATGATTTCTTGGCAAAAAAACATATCTATTGCCAATTAATCATTACTTTTGCATCCGAAATAATATGATTTTCATTATAACACATGATAAGACAAGCTGACATAATAGCATACGCACGTACACGACCAGAGTTTTCTCGTCGTGAGATGTTATGTTGCTTTAAGGAAAACAATATCGCATTTTCTCCTGCAACTGTTGCTTCGAGCCTGGTCGCACTCACAGAGTCAGGAGTCCTACGAAAGGTGAAGAGAGGTGTGTTTGCTATTGCAGATACAAGACAACAACCATTTGTTCCGTTCTTTGACGATGAGATGCAGGATTTGGAATCAAGGATTCGTGACAAGTTCCCCTTCATTCGCTTCTGTACCTGGAGTAGTTCTGACCTCAAACGCTTTTCGCACTATGTGATAAACATGGATGTTATCTATGTGGATGTGGAAAGGGTTGCTACGGATGCTGTTTTCTCATTTTTGCTAAATGCAGGTCTTGATAGACAAGTATATCTTAATCCATCCAGCGATGACTACTCATATTACATATATGGCAAGCCAACTATCGTGGTGCGACCATTGATAAGCGAAGCGCCATTGATTACCTATGCAAATGATTCAAAAAGAATTGCCGTAGAAAAGCTTATGGTTGATGCTGCTGTTGATGAAGATTTCATCTCCTTTCAGGATTATGAATCACTCCGTCTTTATCGCAACGTTATAGACATCTGCATTGTAAACGAGACTAAGCTTCTTCGTTATGCCAGCAGACGAGGCTGTAAAGATCAAATAAAAAACATACTTGACACTGCAAAACGAAACGAAATAATAGATTGATATGATACATCCAGATAGTCGTTCCGTCGAATGGATTAACAGTATTGCCACACAGCATCCATCATTAGACAAAACATTGATAGAGAAGACCATTCGCGCCTTCTCGCTATTAGAATCACTTGCTCTTTCAGGATGTCCGTTTACCTTCAAGGGCGGTACCGCATGTATGCTCCATCTTGGCAGTAGCAAGCGTCTCTCTATTGACATTGACATTATATGCCCTCCAGGTACTGACATATCACAATATGTCAAGAACCATAGCGAAGAGTATGGCTTCACGGATATAAAACTGGTTGAAAGACTATCGTCGCACAATGTGCCGAAATCTCATGCCAAGTGTTTCTACAAGGTATCGTATGTTACAAATAAGGAAGAGGAGGTTATTCTTCTCGATGTCCTATTCGAGGAAATCCATTATGAGATGGTCGTTCAACTGCCCATATCCAGTCCGTTTCTCAAAACGGAGGGCGAGGATGTTATGGTAAATGTTCCATCGGCAGAAGATATTTTGGGTGATAAACTGACAGCATTCGCGCCCCACACCTCAGGTATTCAGTTTTTCAAAAAAGAAAAGAACTGTTCGTTGGAAATAATCAAGCAGATGTTTGACGTGGCCGCATTATTCGACGTTTGCAAGGATTTCAAGTTAACTCATGACACATTCCGCAAGTTTGGAGAAACAGAGCTTGGTTATCGAGAAATAGAAGGTGCTACCACAGATGACATACTCAAAGATGCGATAAATACCGCTCTGTGCATCTCATTGCGTGGCTTTGAGAACGAAGAAGAGTTCAAACTACTGCAAGGCGGAATCAAGCGAATAGGGGGACTTATCCTTAGTGAGCGATACCATCTGGATCCCGCCATTCGTGACTCCGCTAAAGCCGCTTACACGGCTGCAATGATGCTGACTCATGCAACGGAAGTGCATCGCTTCGAATCTACCCCAATTGATGAATGGAAGGATGCCGTGATAGGTGAAGTGCTGACAAACAAACTAAACAAGTTGAAGAAGTCAAATCCGGAGGCTTTCTTCTATTGGTGGCAAGTGGATAAAGTGTTAGCTCCAAAATGTAGTGAATAATCGGCAATAGTATTCTTATATTGCCAAAATTTCATCTAATCGACATCTATGGCGAATTCATAATGATAATAATCTTTATATTATAAAATCGGTGATAGCTCTGCTTATTGCATTATTAGTAACATTTGTCGAGTATTATATTTGTAAGAAGTTGTTTAAAAATTTCTTTAAAATTTAGTAGTTGTTTAAACCTTACTTATGCCTTAACGTTACAAACGGTATGATCATCTCCTCGATGGAGATACCGCCGTGTTGGAAAGTATCCTTGTAGTAGGAGACATAGTAGTTGTAGTTGTTGGGATAGGCGAAGAAATCGTTGTTCCCCGCGAAAATATAGGTGGAACTTACATTGATGATAGGCAAACCGATCTTCTCTGGTTGTTTGATCGCCATTACCTCTTTTGCATTGTAATCCAAATTCTTACCTACCTTATAGCGAAGGTTCGTGTTGGTGTTTTTATCGCCTATCACACGGATAGCCTTGTCGGCACGGATGGTTCCGTGGTCGGTGGTGATCATGATGCGGATATCGTGTTGCGCCAATGCTTTGAACAGTTCCAGAATGGATGAGTGTTGGAACCATGATTTGGTCAATGATCGGTAAGCCGCCTCTGTGGAGGCCAATTCGCGGATCATCTTCGAGTCGGTACGGGCGTGCGAGAGCATATCCACAAAATTGAATACCGCTACATTGAGTTGGTTGTTCAGGTATTGCGGAAGATCGGACACCAGTTTCTCTCCTGAAGCGGGATCGCTGATTTTATGGTAGGAGAAACTATATTTCTTCCTGTAACGGTCGATCTGGGTTTGCAATAACTCCTTCTCGTATAGGTTTTTACCCTCCTCGTCGCCCTCCTCGATCCAGTAGTTCGGGAACATCTTCTTGATTTGGTTCGGCAAAAGGCCGGAGAAGATGGCGTTGCGGGCATATTGGGTGGCGGTTGGGAGAATACTGCTGTACAACTCCTCGCTCTCCACTACATAGTCGTTGGCCAAGAGATCCTTGATGGCTCTCCATTGGTCCATTCTGAAATTATCCAAAATGATAAGGAAGACCTTCTCTCCTGAATCCAAAGTGGGGAAGATGCATCTCTTAAAGAGCTCGTGGCTCATCATCGGATGTTCCGCACCCTGTTCAAACCACTTTTCGTAGTTGCGTTTGATGTATTTTACGAAAGTGGAGTTGGCCTCCTCTTTCTGCATGCGGAGCAACTCCTGCATCTGGCTGTCTGCATGCTCCAATTGCAACTCCCAATAGACCAACTTCTTGTAAACCTCCGCCCAATCCTCGAATCGGGAGGAGTCGTTAATCAACATACCAATCTTGGCGAATTCCGAGCGGTAGTCGTCGGTCGTGGTGGTGGAGATGATCTCACTCTTGTTGATGTTCTTCTTGATGGAGAGCAGGATTTGGTTCGGATTGACAGGCTTGATGAGATAGTCGGCGATCTTCTTGCCGATAGCCTGTTCCATCAGGTTCTCCTCCTCGCTCTTGGTGATCATCACCACTGGAACGGTAGTGTCCTTCTCTTTGATGAGCGACAAAGCCTCTAAACCGCTGAGTCCTGGCATGTTTTCGTCGAGGAATATGATGTCGAAGTGTTGCTCTTCGCAACATTGCACGGCATCCTTTCCGTTATTGACGCAAACCACCTCGTATCCTTTCGATTCAAGAAAGAGCACATGTGCCTTTAATAAATCGATCTCGTCATCAGCCCAAAGGATTTTGTCTCTCTTCATATCGCTATCGTTTTAGGTACAAGCGTTTGTAGAGTTCCATGTAAACATTGATGTTTCCGCTCTCCTTCAAAACCTGCAAGTTCTCCTTGGAGATGATGATGTTGCGGTATGGAACACTACCGAACGACTGCTTGATGTTGGCGTTCTTCACCACTTGGGTGAGGTAAGACATTCCCAATTCGGAGGATGGAAGTTCACCCACCTCGAATATTTGAGGGAAGGCCTTCGATGAGGTGACGTTGCTCTTAAGGTTGAGCAGCGTTTGACTCTTCTGGTTGTATTCGTTCAAAGCGGCCAGTACAGCCGTCTCGTCCGCTTTCCCTTGGTTGATGAGCACCACATAGTAGTGAGGTGCGGTAGGATCGTAGGTGTATAATCCCTTGTATTTTTTCAACTCCTTCTTAGGTTCCTCCACCTTTGGCGTCGCTTCTGCTTGTTCGGTTTGCTCTTTCGTCTGCTCTGTCGGTTGAGGTTGGGTGGCGTCGCTTGTCTCCTTCTGGGCTGGCGCTGGCGCCTCCTCTTTCTCTATCTCCTTGGAGGTGCTCTCCGCTGGGATAGGAGCTGCTGTCTCTGGGGTTGGTTGGGTGCTCTCCGCAGGAACGGTGGTCTTCGCTCCGTTCAAATCGTCGCCCTCCTTGACATCCAATTTCTGGACAGCGGTCATCTCCTCGATTTTCTTCTCTTCGCCTACCAATTCCACAGCTGCTGTATTGGCGCGCTTGCGCTTCGCCACGATCTCCTTCTTGAAGAAATCCTCGTACTCCTCGATGGTGTGGTTATTGCCGATTTGTTGTAGGTTCTCCTCGGTGATGAGTAGGTATTTATACTCGCTGCCCTTCAATAGCGATTGGATGTCATTATCCGCGATGATGCCGTTGATGTACCACATCGCCTCGTCGTAGTTGTCCAATCCCGACACATAAAGGATGCCCTTCTTCAACTCCAAGTCAAAGTCCTTGATGAGGAACTTCGTGAAGTTGTAGGTGGCGGTCATATAGAGCAGTTTGTTTTGGTTCACTTTGGTGGTGTCGGTCAACAGCAAGAAGATGTAAGGGGAGTCGTAACTAACCGTGAATCCGTCGCTCGATACGACGCCGTTCTCTTCCGCCTCCTGCTTTTGTGTCTCCTGACGGAGGGCCATCAACGCGCTGGTGGATGTTCCCTGCTCAGGGATGTTTCCTTGGTTGATGAGCGCTAAGATATCCTTAGCCATTGAAGAGACGTCGCTGTTAGGGTAACGCTCCAATAAGTTGTTGAGTGCCAAGGAGAAGGTGTCTTTGCTTGCGGTCTTTCCTATGCTCAAGGAGTTGAGCAGTAAGAATTTAGGCATAAGCGAAGATACTGGGTAGTTCGCCTCCATGTGGGCTGTATTGTTCTTAACCGTTTCGAAATCTCCCTTGAGGTAGGCTGCATAGGTTTGCTCGTAGAGAGAGTCCTGTACGCTTTGCATCTTCTCCAGGCTTGCTCGGAAGTTTGGCTGGGAGAGGATCTTCGCGTATTTGCTGGTTGGATAGGCCTCGGTCAATTTGTCTCTGTATTGGTCGGCGCGGGCCTTGTCGCTGTTTTTCTCCGCGATGCGGTAACAGCAGTAGTAAGCGTCTGCGGCGCGAGGATCCTCAGGATAACGTTTGATGAACTCCTCGAAGGCGTCGTAAGCCTTGTTGTAATCACCCAGTTTCTCGTCATAGACAACTCCCAGGTTAAATAGCGCGTCCGCCAATTGGGTGTGGGCTACCACCTTTTGCTCCTCCGAGAAAGGAATCTGTTTCAAGTAGTATTCCGGACGCTTTGGATTGGCCTCGTTGCTGAGCGCTTGCGTATTCTCCGCGTTTTCCCCGCTCTCCTCCTCTGTGGCAAAGCCGTTCATATCCACCATATCGGCCAATGACTCTTCTGAGAAGGCGGAGATCATCTTATTCTTACGGTTCCAGTTATCCTCCAATCGTCTCTGTCCGAATTTTTTGCGGAACTCCAACTTTCCTTTGTCAACGGTTGATCTGACATAGAAGTACCAGCTGGATCCCTCTGCTCCAAGGGCACGGCTATCCATTACCGCCATGTTTTCGATCTCCAGTTCCAATTGTCTCTGCTCTTCGTACTCTTTCTGGCGACGCTCGCGCTCGCGCTTCTCCTCTTCAATCACCTTCGTGATCTCTCGGTTAATGGCCGCTGTCAAGTCGGGCTTGGATGCGGTGGAGAGAATCAACAAGCTATCTTGAAGTTTGTAGGTGGTGTAGTTTTGCACCAACTCGTCGAGGACAGCGGAAAGACGGCTTACGCGGAGGTAGTCGTCGTGCTTGTGGTCGATGAGCGATGAGGCTTCGGCAAAGCATGGTTGCGCCTGCACATAGTCAGGACGTTCGTAGTAGAGATCTCCGAGCGTGATGAGCGATTGCGCCTTCTCCTTTCCGTGACGGGTACTCTTCTCAATGGAAGTTTGGTAATTCTCTATCGCCTTGGCTGTGTCTTTTTTCGCCAAATAGATGTTACCGATCGCATAGTATATCTGATCCAAGTAATCCTCGTTGTTCTTGTTCTTGGCCATCTTTTTCAGACGGGCTACCAACGATTCGCTTGAGTGGTTGCCGCTTACTACCTCAGTTTGCCTGATTTGCGCGTTGAACGACATTTGGTAAGGCGGATTGGCCTTTAATACCTTGTCGTAAAGGTCGAAGGCTGCCTCTTTATCGCCCATCAACTGCTTGATTTGTGCCGCCACGAAGTAGAAACGGGTACGTTGTATGCGGTTCTTCTCTCCCTCCGCCGCTTTGATCAGGTAAGGGTACGCTGCTGCGTATTCTCGTTGCGAAACCAGCAAATCGGCCATGGCTCCATTGTAGAGCTGTTGCAATTTAGGGTTGATCTCCTCCGGATCGATGCGTTTCAGGATCTCGTCCGCCTCGTAGATCCAATCCATCTCCTTCATGGCGCGCGCTTTCCAGATATTGGCCTCGGTGACAAGATCCTTGTCCGTAGGGAAATGTTTGGTCACGTATGTGAAGGTGGCCGATGCGGCCAAGTAGTCGTTGGCGTGGAACTTTGATTTACCCATGAGCATCCACACCTCATCCATGTAGGAGTTGAACTCCTCCTGGTTGTAGAAATCCGCATATTGCGGATCTCGCATCTTTTCGTATTTTTTCTTGGGTTTCTTCTGGATGGAACGCTCTTGAATGGCCGACTCGCACTTCTCGACGGCGCGGTTCATGTCGCCTGTTCCGGTTCCCATCGTGGAGGCGTCGCTCACGGCGAAGACGGGGATTACATGCGAATAGTCTGGGGCAAAGGCCTCTTCGATTCGTTTGTATCCCTTCTTGTAGGATTCATTCGCGTTGTAGTAAACGTTGTATTTGGTGTTTAGCGCTTGGTGTTTGCGGTTGACCCAGGTGTTTTTCTTCAGGTCACAGCCCGTCAGGGTGAGGAGTGCCACCAGTCCAAACAATAGATATGTACATTTCGATCTAAACATTCTTGCCATTTCTCTAAATATAACTGACGATCGTGTGAAAAATTGTTTGGGCACACTTCGCCATTTGGCAAAATTAATGAAAATCTATGACTTATTGGTGTTTATTCCTTTGTTCTTCGCAAAAAAAATAGGGGTGAAATCATTTCACCCCTACAATATTCGGTAATTGGAAATTTTTATTCCGGAGCCCCCGTCTTGAGAATAAGTGTGGTGGCGCCCAATGTGATGATTTCACTGTCGCTAACGACTCTCTTCTCCTTTTTTTGTAAAATGTCATTCATGACAAAGGTCCCCACGAGGCTATCGTAATCCTCTACCTTGTGGATGATTTTACCGTTTTTCTCCTCTACATGGATAATGCAGTGTTTTCTATCCATACTCATATCTCCCGTATCGATAGGGGAGGAGATTTCGTTGCCCGGACAGCGTCGGCCGAACATGTTCTCTCCGAGTTGCAACGGGATGATTTGCTTTTCGCAGAATACGTTCTCCACCACCACGATGCAACCGTAGGTGTAGTCCACCTCCTCTTTCTTCTCCTCTTTGGATTTGAAGCGGACGCTAAAATTCTTTCCGCAATTATCACAGTGGAGGATAAGGGAGGCGCCTGGCTCGATACGGCTCTCTTCGAATCGGATGAATTGGTCGCATTTAGGGCATCTAATCTTTCTCATATCGTATAATCTAAATTCAACGCGAAGTTAAGAAATGTGGCGTGATGCGCCAAAATTTATCATCCTCCAATCTTCTTGCCTATGAGAAGGGCGATTCGGAAGATGGCGAGCATGGTTACTGCGCCGATTATGGCTATGAGTAAAAAGTTCCAACCGTGCCAGTGCACGAGCGAGTTGATACCCGTGCAGGCATAGGGAACTGATATGAGTACGGAGACGATGCCAGGAACATATTGTCTGGCGATGACTACTTGCGCGATGTGTACCAGAAGGTGGAGAGAAAAGCCAGTGATCAGAATGCTCCATACTAACGTGGCCTGTGGCGCTTGAACTAGCACCAGGATACAGCCCAGCAATATAAATAATATCATTTCGACGACGATGAGAGATACAAAGCCCTTTGTGCTGAGTTCTGGGAGGTTGTGTATGGCTCCCCAAACTTGTGGGAATCGACCTTTTAGTTCGTCGTTTTGCCGACTTGCCCACCTCTTTTGGGTGAGAAATTCTTCCATCTTGTGTGCGAAGAATAGGATGGGCAGTGGTAGTACGAAGAAAAGTACGCTGAGTGCGCTCATAGGTGTGCTTTTTTATTGTTTAAAGATATCAAAGGGGATCTCTATGCTTGATAGAGATCCCCCTGTTGTTCAATCCGTTTGGATTAAGCTTTCTTCTCGGTTTTGGTTGCGCTTTTCTTTGTGGATGTCGCCTTTTTGGTGGTTTTCGCCTCGCTCTTTGCGGCTTTGCAAGCCTTTGATGCGGAGAATCCCTGGCTCTTTTCCTCCTCCAATTGCGCAATGATTTTACCCTGTGCGTCGATGGTCTTCATAAGGGAGTTCAACTCCTCCACATCGACACCTTCTGGGAATTTCTCACGGACACGGATCATAAAGTCGCTCAATACGTTCATGTAGTTGGTGAACGCCTCGAATGGGGTCTCGTATGGCGACATATGGTTTGGACCTCCGGAGAAGTGCTTCGTACTCATGTAGTAGAAGTGGTCGCATGATTGGAGATAATTCCAGTCTTGCAAGATCTTACGCTCTGAACAGAGACGTACTTTGTCGCGTATGCTGTAGAGTTTGTTGTAAGCGGAACGTTGCAGTTCGTTACCCAACCAAGCAGAGGTGTTGCGCTCCTCGTCCGCCCAAGAGATGGTGTAAGGAACGTGGATCTGGTCGATCGGTTTCTTCTTGCTGAATAGGTTGGCGGGTGTCTCGAAGTTGATGCCCGCTTGCTCCGCCATGCGAGGCAGCGCCTTCAAGAATTCGAAGATACCGGTCTCTCTGCTTTGAATTTCACCGAATGTCTCGTAACCCATGAATAGGTTGATGACATCCTCGTCTTTCGGACAGGCTGAGATCCAGTCGATCAACTTGTCAGCGGTCAATGGGAATTGGTCCCAGCTCCAATCGGAGAAGCGGAAGGTGATATCGTCGCTTAGCTTGGAGTTCTTCAAGAGCAATTTAAGTCTTGGATTGCTGGCGCAGCAGTACACGTAGTTAGGACTCTTCCATCCGAGAATGTGTTTCGCACCCTCTGTGATCATGCCCTTGAAGCCCATGTTGGCCACTCTTCTACCGATATCGTCAGAGTAGAGCAACTCGGTGTTTCTGAAGGTGGTAGGTTTGTATCCGAAGAGACTTTGGATCTTGTTGGCGTGTTGCTTCACCTGTACCTCGAACTCGTCGTTCTCCTCCTCCAAGCTGGCGAGGGAGTGGGCGAATGTCTCCGCAAGGAACTCCACACAACCGGTTTGAGCCAACTCCTTGAAGGAGTCGATCACCTCCGGCGCATATAGCTCAAATTGTTCCAATGCCACGCCCGAAATGGAGAATGCCACCTTGAATTTTCCTTCTGTCTCCTTGATCATCTGAAGGATGGTCTGGTTGGCAGGCAAGTAG
This sequence comes from Paludibacteraceae bacterium, assembly GCA_045639525.1. Lineage (GTDB taxonomy): Bacteria > Bacteroidota > Bacteroidia > Bacteroidales > Paludibacteraceae > UBA1181. Next base: position 9,946 of record JAZUDI010000023.1, read on the forward strand.
CAGTGCTCCGCGATGCGGTGGATGACCTCTTCGTTGGTGTAATCATCGTAGTAGTAGTGATCCTTGCCAATATCGAAGAATTTATACCTTTTCAACCTGAATGGTTGGTGTATTTGAAAGTAAAAACAAATTGATCTCATGATATGTCGCTTTTTTTTGTTACAATATTATTTCCATCCCAATACCTTGTTGTAGATGTCGCGAACCTTCAAGGCCGCATTCTCCCAGATGATTCCATCCACCTCTCTCTTTCCCTCCACCCGGAGGTAATCGTACATGGATGGGTAGGTGATGATGGAGTAGATGGCGTTGGCCATGGCGTCGATGTCCCAGTAATCCACTTTGATGGCGTTGTTGAGAATCTCCGCGCATCCTGATTGCTTCGATACGATAGTAGGAACACCCACTTGCATCGCCTCCAAAGGAGAGATGCCGAATGGTTCCGAAACGGAAGGCATGATGTAAACATCGCTCGATTTCAGCATCTCATATACTTGGTTGCCTTTCAAGAATCCGGTGAAATGGAAACGGTCGCCGATGTTGCGGCTTGCCACGAGGCTGATCATCTTTTCCATCATATCTCCGCTTCCTGCCATCACGAAACGTACATTGTCGGTCTTCTGTAGAACCTTGTAGGCGGCCTCCACGAAGTATTCCGGTCCCTTTTGCATGGTGATACGGCCTAGGAAGGTCACCACCTTGTCTTTGGTGTTGTGCTGCGCCTCGATCGCCTGGATAGCCGGACTCAAAGGCTCCACCGCGTTGTGGACGGTAGTCACCTTGCGGGGATCGATGTTATAACGGTCGATCACGGTATCCCTTGTCTTGTCGCTGACGGTGATGATATGGTCGGCATGGTCCATTCCCGCCTTCTCGATGCTATATACCACAGGGTTCACGTTACCGCGGCTTCTGTCGAAGTCGGTCGCATGGACGTGGATGACGAGTGGTTTGCCCGATACATATTTCGCGTGCACGCCTGCTGGATAGGTCAACCAGTCGTGGGAGTGGATGATGTCAAAGTCCATGGCTCTGCAGACAACACCCGCTACCGCGTCGTAATTGCGGATCTCCTCTTGGAGGTTGTTCGGATAACGGCCCGAGAACTCGATAGAGCCGATGCCGTTGGTGCCGATATGGTGGTTGTCCTCTTGGATGCAGTTCCTGAAATGGTAATACTCATCCGTGGTCAATCTTCCTGCCAACTCTTGGTTGAGGTAATCCCAGTTGGGCTCTTTCCAGACCACCGGTACTTTATTCGCAGCGATGATCTTCATGAAACTTTGGTCTTCGTCTCCCCATGGTTTAGGCAGGACAAAGGAGATCTCCATGTCTTTTTGTACGGACATGCCTCGGGTAAGACCGTAACTTGCCGTTCCTAAACCTCCTAAAATATGTGGAGGAAACTCCCAACCAAACATTAATGCCTTCATAGTATATGCGTGCTAGTCGTTCTTTTGATTCTTTAAAAGTTTTATGGTTCGCAAAATCTCCGCGATGTTCATGGCGAAGGAGATACCTCCCTGTCCTTTGTATGGCGGGTTGCCGTCATACATCTCGCAGAGGGTTCCGATGCATCCGATGAACATCTCCTCTTCGATGCCCGCCAAGGCTCTCTCCGCGAAGTAGAATCCGCTGGTCTTATAGACACTGAGGTAGGCCTCGATGTATGGACCCAACAGCCATGGCCATGCGGCTCCTTGGTGTTTGGAGAAGAGTCGGGTATCTTCGTTACCTTCGCAAGAACCTCTGTAGTTAGGGCTCTTCGGACTCAATGATCGTAACCCCTTTGGTGTGAACAGCTCTTTGGTGGCGATGTCCACGATTGCCTTCTTTTGCTTGTTCTCCAATGGGGAATATTTTAAAGAGGCTGCGAGTATCATGTTAGGTCGAACCGATAATTCCTTGTGGTGCTCGCTGACGAAATCGTATAGGTAATAGCCGTTCCAGAATGTTGGGGAGAAATTCTCCTGCAACTTGTTGGCGTATTTCGTCAGGGTCTCGCTGAAATGTTCTTCCCCGAATTTCATGGAGAGTTCCGCTACGAAACGAAGCGCATTGTACCATAATGCGTTGATCTCAACGATATAACCGCTTCTTGGCGTGACTGGTTGTCCGTTGAACATGCCGTCCATCCAAGTGTTGGCGTTGTCCCAGCCGTAGCTGTAAAGGAGCGCGTTGTCGTGGATGAAGAGGTTGTTGTGCTTTTGTTTCAAAATGAATTCGATGATATCCTTTAGGATGTCTCCGTACAATTCCCAAGCCTCCTCGTCGCTTGTCGCTTTCGCGTATTCCTGGATGTCCCATATTACCCAAAGAAGCACATCTGGCTTCTCCATGCCGACCACATCTCTCTCCAACGGTTTCCCGTTCATGAAGTTGCGGATAGCAGGAATCATGGAGGCCATGACCTTTTGGAATGCTGGTTTGTCGTCGATGGCGAGCGATACGCCTGGAAGGGAGATGAACATATCCCTTGCTTGACACTTGAACCAAGGGTAACCGGCCAAGAGGTATAACTCCTCCGGACTCTTTCGGCAGAACAACTGTTGCGCCGAATTCTTCAAACAGTTGAAGAAACTGGTACGGGTGGTACGGGTGGATATTTCGTTGAAACAGATTTCCGCCAATTTAGGGCAATCCGCCTTGCTGACGCCTGCGGAGAAGATCACTGATTCGCCCTTCTTGATCGGCAACTCGAAGTGCCCGGGCACGAATAGATCCTCTTTGTGGTAGTAGCCGCGCTCCAACTCTTTCGGGTATTCGATTCCCTTGTTCCAACTTGGATCGGAGACGAATTTCACCGGTTTGTTGAATTGCATGAAGAGTTGTGGGTAGCCAGGGTAGAGGCACATGGCGATACCGTTCTCCACCTCTTCGAAGGCCGTATTGATGTTGTTGTTCTCCACGCAAAGCGCGTTCACATTACGGAATGCGAGGAACGGCTTGAATTGGAGGATGGTCTCCGAGTGTGCGTCGAGCAACGTGTATTTGATCAAGATTCTATTTTCATACGAAACGAAAACCTTCTCCTTCGAGATGACCACACCACCCACGCGGTAGACTTCGGATGGCACGATTTCGAAATTGAACTCCCTCTGGTACTTGTGGCCTTGAGGCGCGTAGTAGTCGCCGTCGTATTTGTGGATGCCCAAGTTGAAGGCCGCTCCGTGTTGGATGACGGTCTCGTCCAGTGAGGAGAGGAGGACGTGGTTGTCGTTGTCCAGATTCTTAACCGGTGTGATCAGCAATCCATGGTATTTTCTTGTATTGCATCCGATGACGGTTGTGCAGTGATATGCGCCAGACTTGTTGGTGCGCAACATCTCCCTCTGCTGGGACTGCTCCAAGTTGGTCAAAAGCGTTTTGTCGAATCTAAGATAACTCATGCCACATCAATTTACTTGTCAAACAATTAAAAGTATGAAAAATCGGTTAAATTTAAGCATTTTTCTTCAAAGGGTGGATTGAAAAAAGGAATTTTTTTGTTGCCGGAATCTATGGAAGGATGAATCATTCAATATTTTGATTGTATATTGTTCTTTTTCGTTAATTTTGTGGGTTAATAAGTGTCGAATAGTAAGACACTGTTCCGTAAAAAATAGTTGTTATGTTATCAAAAGAATCATCTTACAGACAAGGGAATAGCAAAGCCGTTAATTTCCATGTGAAGGAGCCTGCTAAATTGTTCGACTTCGTGATGGCGAAGATTGGCAGTATGAGTAAAACCGCCGTGAAGGGTGTGCTTGCGCGTGGTCAGGTCTTTGTCAACGACCAGGTGAACACCCAATTCGATTACTTGCTTCAAGTGGGCGACTCCGTCAAGGTGGATTTCTCCAAGTCGGGAACTGGCTTGAAGAGCAGCAAGGTCTCTGTCTTGTATGAAGATGAGCACATCATAGTGGTCGATAAGTCCGCGGGAGTCCTCTCTGTCGCTACCGACAAGCAGGAGGAGTACACCGCCTTCCGGGTGGTGATGAACCATTTGAAGAAACAGAAGAAGAGTAACCGCGTCTATGTGGTCCACCGTTTGGACCGCGAGACCTCCGGCGTTTTGATCTTCGCGAAAAACAAGGATGTCCAATTCCTCATGCAACGCAATTGGCAGCGTGATGTCCACAGCAAAATCTATTATGCGATAGTGGAGGGTGTCGTGGAGAAGGATAAGGATGAAATCCATACTTGGTTGAACGAGGATCCGAAATCTAAAAAAGTATATTCGGCCGATTTCGATAATGGCGGTCAGGAGGCGATCACCCGTTATGAGGTGGTGAAGCGTATGAAAGAGCATACCCTTTTGAAAGTCTCTTTGGTGACTGGCAGGAAGAATCAGATCCGTGTCCACATGCAAAGCATCGGACATCCGATTATCGGCGACAAGAAATATGGTGGTTCCACCTCTCCGATCGGTCGGATCGGACTACATGCGGAGTCTATCACCCTGCGTCACCCTATGACGACCAAGGTGATGACCTTTACGGCGGAGTTGCCTGAAAAGATGAGTCGTTTCGTTAATAAATAGTCTGACTATGAGTAAGTTGGATGTGGTCAGAAACGGCATGGCCGAACGGGGGATTGATGCTTATATCGTCCCTTCCGAAGATCCCCATTTGAGTGAGTATCCTCCTGAGGAGTATAAATTAAGAAAACATATATCGGGGTTTACCGGATCCGCTGGCACATTGGTGGTTCTTTCTGAGCGTGCTGGCCTATGGACTGATTCCCGTTACTATTTGCAAGCTGCCTCCGAGTTGGAGGGAAGTGGCATTACCCTATTCAAGGATGGCTTGGCGGAGACGCCCTCTTATGCGGAATGGATCTGTTCCAAGTTGCCGCGGGGAGGTCGTGTGGCCATTGATGGGTCTTGTTTCTCGGTGGCCGCCGTGGAAAAGTTAGCGGATACGTTTGCCGCTCATGGATTGATTCTGACGACTGATATAGAGCCTCTTTGGAATGAAGGAATCGTTCCCGTCCGTCGTGACGTGTATGCGCTTCCTGCAACTGTGGCTGGCGCTTCCCATAAGGAGAAACGTGAAAGGATATTCGCCTCTACCCAAGCAGACGCGCTTCTGTTGAGCGGATTGGATGAGGTGGCCTGGGCGTTGAATCTGCGCGGGTCTGATACCCCCTATAATCCTGTCTTTGTCGCCTATGCCTTGGTGAAGCGTGATCAAACGATCCTGTTTGCCGATGAGGCTGCTTTCCCGGGCACCGTAAAAGGTTATCTGGAAAAAGAGTCCATCAAGGTGCTTCCTTACGACTCTATTCACGATTATCTGCGTCAATTGCCCAAGGAGATCGCTGTCTCTTTGGACCCCAATAAAACCAATGAACGCGTATTCCGGTCGGTAGGTTGTAGGATGATACGGGAAGATTCGCCTGTCACCATGTTGAAGGCCTGCAAGAACGAGACTGAATTGGCGGGATTCCGCGAGGCGATGGTGAAGGACGGCGTGGCTTTGGCGGAGGCTTTTTCCGAAATATATGAGCGAGTTGCTTCCGACGATGCGGTGACGGAGTTGGCGGTGGCTGGCATATTGTTGCGGTGTCGTGCCCAGCAGGATGACTTCAAATGCGAAAGTTTCTCCACTATAGCGGGGTATGGTGCCCATGGCGCTGTGGTCCATTATAGTGCGACGGAGGATTCGAATGTCGTCGTAGGGAAGGAGTCCCTTCTTTTGGTGGACTCTGGAGGCAACTACCTCCATGGCACCACCGACATCACCCGAACCTTCTCGTTCGGTACCCCGACGGAGGCTCAGCGCGTTGATTATACGGCTGTCTTGAAGGGGCACATTGCCATTGCGAGGGCTATCTTCCCAGCTGGCACGCAAGGTTCGCAGTTGGATGCTTTGGCCAAACAGTTTCTTTGGCGAATAGGGGCCGATTATGGCCATGGCACCGGTCATGGCGTAGGCCATTTCCTCTGTGTGCATGAGGGGCCGCAAAATATACGAAAGGTAGGCAATGGGGTGGCGTTGAGGCCAGGTATGGTCTTGTCTGACGAGCCAGGCCTTTATAGAGAGGGGAGACATGGTATCCGTATCGAGAATATGGTGGCAGTGGTACCCAAAATGGAGAGCGAGTATGGCCCGTTCTATGGGTTTGAAACATTGACGCTCTTCCCTTACGATAGAAGTCTGATCGCGGTGGAACTTCTCTCAGACGAGGAGTTGGATTGGGTGAACGCCTACCATGCAAGAGTCCGAACGGCGCTTTCTCCAGTTGTTAGAAGTGAAAAAACATTAAATTGGCTCTCGAAAATGACTTCGGTTATGACGAGATGAAGATAAAATAGTTAATTTAGCATTATTAAAATTGCAAAGAAAAATACGATATAGCATCATGAAAAGATTCTTTTTGATTTTAGCGGCGCTCTCGTTGTCGCTTCTTGCTAACGCGGCTAGTTCGGGTTACAAGATTCAGTTGAATGTGAAAAACATGAAGAATGAGAAGGCCTATTTGGCTTATCATATGAATGGTAAAACCTATTCCCGTGATACTTTGGTGTTGGACGGTAAGGGTGTTGGTAGCTTCCAAGGTCAGAAGAAGTTGGATGAAGGTATTTACATCATCTATTTCAATGCGGAGAAGTATTTCGATTTGTTGATCGGCGCCGACCAGAACATCAAAGTCGTGGTGGATACCGCCAAGTTGGACGATGCGGTGGTGACAGGTGCGCAGGAGAGTGTCGAGTTCCAAGGCTTGAGGCAGTTTCTCATCAAGATGAACACCGAGCGTATCGATCTTCAAAAAAAGTACAAGGATAAGTTGATTGATTCCACCAAGTTCTATGACACTTTCGATAAGATGACTGAAAAGGTGATGGGCTATCAGAATGATTTGGTGGAGCGCAACAAGCATAATTTCCTGGGCGCTTATGTGAAGGGTACTATCCCGGTGGAGACGCCTGAATTCGAGGAGGTCGCGGACTCTATCCGTTCTCGTGTCCGTTATCAATATTTCAAGAAGCACTATTTCGATAACATCAATTTGAGCGATCCACGCTTCTTGCGTACACCGTTCTTCCCTTCTATGGTGGATGGATTCATCTCCCGTCATGTGTTGCAGGATCCCGATACTTTGGCCGCCGCTGCTATCGATTTGATTGAGCGTAGCAAGGGAGATACCTTGACCTTCCAGGTAATGACCAGCAAGATGATCAATTACGGTATCTCCAGTAAGATGATGGGAATGGATAAACTTTGGTTGAAGTTGGCGGATAAATACTATTTCAGTGGTCAAGCTAAGTGGGCGGATTCCGCTTGGGTAGAGTCGCTCCGCAAAGAGGCCAAGAAGATCCGTTACAATTTGGTGGGCGATAATGGTTATATGCTCTCCATGCGTGATTCCACCAGCCGCATTGTTAAGTTGGAGGACATCAAGGCGGAGTGTGTCTTGGTTTACTTCTTCGAGCCAACCTGCGGCCACTGTAAGAAGACGACTCCTGTGCTTCACGACTCTGTCTATGTGAAGTGGAAAGATAAGGGATTTGAGGTCTTCGCTTGCTATACGCAGACCGATAGAAACGAATGGATGGAATTCGTCAATAAGAACCATATGCAGGATTGGGTGAATGTCTGGGATCCATACCGTGAGTCCTTCTTCTGGGAGTTCTACGATACTTCCGCTACCCCGGGTGTCTATCTTTTGAACAAGGAGCGTAAAATCATTGCGAAGAAGATTGATATGAAGACGCTTGATATGATTCTGAACGAGGAACTTGTGAAGCGTAAGGAAAATAAAAAGTAAGATAAGAATATGGGCACTCGTAAGGGTGCCCAATTCGTTTAGGAAGGTTCTCAATTGATGATACTCCATCCATAATCCATAATTCATAATTCATAATTCTTAATTCTTAATTGTTGTATGGCTTTAATCAAATCAGTGAGAGGGTTTACCCCCAAAATCGCCGAGGATGTCTTCTTGGCGGATAATGCCACCGTGATCGGTGATGTGGAGATAGGTGAGGGTAGCAGTATTTGGTTCAATACTGTGTTGCGCGGTGATGTCAACTCTATCCGTATCGGAAAGAATGTGAACATCCAAGATGGCAGTGTGCTCCACACTTTGTTTCAAAAGTCCACCATTGAGATTGGGGATAATGTCTCCGTGGGACACAATGCGACGATCCATGGCGCGAAGGTTTGCGACAATGTCTTGGTGGGAATGGGTTCCACCATCTTGGATGGTGCGGTGATAGGAGAGAATTCCATTATCGCCGCAAATGCTTTGATCACCCCTAATACAGTGGTGGAACCGGGTAGCCTATATGCGGGAGTGCCTGCCAAGAAGTTGAAGGATGTCTCCCCAGAACAGACCAAGGAGATGATCAATAAGATTTCTAATAACTACCGTATGTACGCAAGCTGGTACAAGGAATAAATGGAAAGAATCTTTCCGTATAGAAAAGGCTGCCAACCGATGTGGATGACAGCCTTTATTGTATTGTTTGGGGCATCTAAAATTTGAATATTTGTGCTCCTAAGAATAGTAAACTGAGTAATTTCCCTACGATTAGAGAAAACAAGATGCTGATAATATTTATCCATAGGTAGTTTCTAATCGATTTTAGGAAATCAGTGATGTCCACCTCGTCTTCCAATTCATTCTCTAACAAGAGTCGCTCTCCTGCCTTTTTGACCCGATAAAGCATTGTAATGGTGAGTGCGAAAGGAATCAGGAAGAGAAGAGCGTGTGCCAGCTGGTAATGAAAGATGTAACTGTTTTCACTGTCAGAAAGCCCCGATAAGAACGACGCCGATATAACTGGTATGATGCTGGCAAGTTCGACTGCTATGGTCAGCCAAAACAATACCCACACCAAATTACGGATATTCTTGATCTCTTTCAGCTGTACTTTCATCTCTCTTATCGTGTTAGATTAATCTTAAACGCTATTCCGAAATCGGATGTGATGATCGGGAATCCCTCTGACACCTTTGGCGTGCTGGACTTGCAATCGTAGTAAAGTTTGACATTCAGTCGTTCGCTGAGGACATAGTCCGCGGAGAGCTTCAATGAGAGTGATTTCATACCGCTGCTCATCTGAGAGTACTCTTCATCGATGATACGGATGAAGGCATCTGTATTCTTATAGGAGAGGTCTCCGCGAAGATTCAAATCGTTCTTGATCTTCTTTTGTTGCTTGCCAAAGTTGATGATCATGCCGATGTCGTCGAAACGATAGCCCGCGCCTACGACAAACTCCATGCTGGAGGACTCCAAAATCTGGTTGCCAGGGATGTCCAGCTGAACGTTGCGTCCCTTTCGTACCTCGGCCTTCAACGATAGGCTGTTCTTCAAACTTGCGTCCACTCCTAAGAGAGGGGAGAACTGTTCAGAGATGCTGACACTTCCGACATCATACTTGGATGAAACATTGTTGAAGTCTTCGTATTCGCCGCATGTTCCATACTGGGTGTTGCCGTAGATGTTATCGCTCCACTCCAACAATGAACGGTATGGACCTACGTTGTAGGTACTCTTGTACGCATGGTTGATGTTGAATGACTTGAACTTCTTTCTGATCGCACCGATACGCATCAATGCGTCGCAGCTAACCTTCCAGTTAGGTATCAACGAAGAGATCATGCTCTTGAAGCTGCCGCTTGGCACGTAGTTCAAATCTACGTCGTTGGACTTCTTCTTGAAGTATGTCGCATAGAAGGCAGGAATGAGCACGTCGGCGCCGCTTGGGTTGACGTAATTAGGCTTTCCGTTGCTGTTCATGCTACCCACCTCTCCGTAGATTCTGTTTTGAATTTTTTTCCTATTGTCCAAGAAGGTGCTGAACAATTCGGAGTTAGCCGCATTCTTGATGAATGATGTGCGGATTGGCAGAGAGGTTCTGGAGAAGTTTCCTGAGAACTCCTTCATGTTCCAGTCATCCGAGTATCCGTACATGTAGTAGATGTCGTCCCTGTTGTTCTTCATCCAAGAGGCGTTCAAGTCGATCTTCAAACCTGGAATAGGCTCGATCAAGGCTTTCGCTGACAAGTTTTGGTTGATGGAACGGACAATAGGCGTCGTGATACCCTCGTTGATCAACAATACGGAGTCTTCCGCATAGCTGCGGTGGATGAAGTTGTCCGCATTGAAGAAACCGAATGTGAAGTCGTATCCTGGATCGTCGCAGTCTTGACCTAGGAATCCGCTGGTTGGCTTGTAGCCGTTGATCTCCAACACATCGCCGTGACGGTAGTTGAAGCTGACATTTCTGACCATCATCAGGAATCTTGCGGTGTACTCCGCAAACTTGCTGGCAGCGCTCTCCGGTTTAGCGACTACGGTCACGGTGAGGTGATCCATATCTGTCCTTGTGGCGAGCGTAATGGTGTTGGCATCCACCACTGATACCTTCACAGGAACGATCTTGCCTGCCGTATCCTTGACGGTGACGTTCACCTTCATGGCGTTCAATCGGTGGCTGAGACGGGTTTTACTGCCCGCCTTCAACTTCATGTTCTTTCGCTCGAAGGTCTTTGGCTTCTCGGTTTTAGGATCTTTCACCTTACTCTCTTTCGAATCCTTGGCATCCTTCTTTTCCTCCTCCTTTTTGGTGGTGGTAGGCATCTTGGAATACTTGCGGTTGATCTCCTTCAAACGAGGGAACTTGTTGTAGAACGTCTCGAAGTTGAAACGGATATCACCATTCCAGTTCCTTTGGTTCTCGATGAGGTTACCTGTGACAGGTTCCTCTCCTAACGCCAAGACGGTACCCTTATCCCATTGATAGAAGGCGGTATATTGCGCGTTGGAGGTAATCCAATCCAAATGCGGCAACTTGTTGACTGGAATGTTGTAGGAGATGTTGAACCTTTGCTCGTATGAGACAGGCTCACCGAAGTGTTTGATGCTTCTCCATACGGTATCTTTCCATTTGTCGTACCAATCGAAGTAGTTGATATCCTCCAAGTATTGCTTGTTGATCGGAATGTTGATAAGACGGTCTCCGTCCTCCTCGTCCGTTCTGATGATCTCGGCGATCTCGGAGTTGGTGGCGGTGTTGAAGCTCAGCTTCAAGTTACGTGTCAAATCCCACTTGATGTCCGAAGTACGATCCCACTGCCAATTCTTGTCGTAAGACATGTATTGGAAGGTGGTATCCTTTACGATCGCCTCGTTGTAGTTTCTCATCTGCGCCTCTTCGTAGTAGCGGATCATGGATGTTCCAAAGGCGATGTTTCTTGGCACATAGTAGAAGTTGAAGTCGCGGATCAGTTTGAGATGAGGTGACTTCAAAGCCTTACCTTTGGCCTTCTTGAATGGCTCTACCGGCTTAGGGTTGATAGAGTACACGTAGTTGAATGTACCCTTGTAATTTTTGATAATCTCGTACTCAATCTCTGGGTTTACCTCCTCCGACTTGTTGTATCCCAAACTAAAGGAGAAGTTCGCTGGATCGTAAGGCATCGGCTTCTTGCTGGTGATACCCACCCTTACATTGTTCAAAGCGTAACTCTTGTAAATCTTATTGGTTTGGGACATCTGTTTGATAGAATCCCTGATGGCGTCTGAATCATAGTTGTCTAATGTCTTTGACAACGTGACGTCGGTATTCATCGGATCGTACTTCGGAGAGGTGCGTTGATGTGTGCGTGTGTAGGTAAACGGCATGTTGACCTTGCCCTTCTCTGGGAAGAGTTTGCCGAGTTGGACAGATGCGGAGATGTTGTACTCGTAGAAATTCTCTTGGTTACGGTCCAACACATTGTCCTCGATGTTACCGAATCCGATCGTCTCCACTTGTCCTCCGATGGTGAACGAACCTAAGTCTGAGAATACGATGCCTAAGTTGGCGACGGCGGCCCAGCCACCCTCCTCCTCAAATCCTGACATACGCATTTCGTTCACCCAAATTTCGGCGTTGTGCATCACGTTGTCCTCGTTGACGATACCGATCATCATGGAGGTGATATCTCCAAAGGAAGGAGATCCGATCACTGTCATGGTGTTGTGTCCGTCCATCATAGAGAATGGCTCGTTGTATTTCACCCTGCCAGCCACTTTGCGCTTATCTCTCTCCAACTTCAATTCGGTGAGTTGGTTGAACTCGAAGTCGAAATTATTTTCGGCTGGCCAAACAATCTCTTTGTCTCTTTCCGTTTGAGCCTTTCCTGTCCTGACACTGCTTGGGTCTGTGATCTTCAAAGGGATTTTGTACTCATAGTAATTCTCTGTGAAGTCGGAACCGAAGCGCACGAAGATTTGAAGTCGGTTGTCTCTGATAGCCTCCGACAACTCCTCTGCGTGAACGAACATCTTGAAACGTTTGTATTGACGTGTGTCGAGATTGATCTTTTTATAAACTGCACGGGCGTCGTTTGGCTCCAAACTATCGATGCGCAATACCATGGCTTGCTCGTTCTCTGCCGTCAATTGCGTTTGGCTAGGATCGTAGGATGGGTCAATGCCAGGAGGCATGCAGTAGCCGATTGGACTCTTGCTCTTATCATTCTCCGTGCAGACGGATGAGATGTCAATTCTACCTGTTCCTTGCAGTTTTGCGTTGACCTCACTGCTTACCAATTGGTTGTTCATTTCGTAGATACGCCAGTCGGTCTTCACCAATTTTAATTCTCCGAAACGAAGGTGCTCTTCCTCTTCGAATCCCGTCATATACATGCGAATATAGCGGATGGAACGGAAATCGGTGATGCCACCCTCCGCACGCTTTTTAGAGGTCTTAATCGGAATTCTGAATTGATACCACTTGATCCAAGCCTCGTCCTTATTCTTTAATTTAACCTTCGACCGAACCATGTTGGTGATATAGTTGCTCTCCCATGCATCGCTGTTTTCGAAGATATCTTTGTTGATGTCGACGATGTACTCGTAGTACTGTTCCGACTCGTTCAATGTGTTGTCGCCATTGATATCCTCCACATCAGGTGATGTGGTGGCGGAAGAGGTGAATCTGTCTTCCGAAGCGGTGGAGTTGCCCTCCATACCGTTGTAATATTTGTAACGGTCGTAGATGTTAGCTCTTCTGTCGTCGTAGTCAGTTCCTCTGTAGTAATGATAATCGTCACCCGCAGGGTCGTTCAAAGGCGAGAATGTGGAGGCGTCCCAACGTTGTTTGGTTGTGGCGTCCACGTTGTTGAGCACATTGCGTTGATACAATTCGTAAGCCTTGAAACGGGCCTCGTCTTCACTGGACAAACCATTCATACCCAAGTCTTGTTGGGCGAGGTTTGCGTTGTCGAATGAGTTGGTCAATGCGGATAATCTTGGGACAATACCCCAAACAGTGGTATCCACCGCCGCACTGTTGTTGGAGGTTGGCAATCCGTTCTCAAATGATTTCCTGCCATCCTTCAAGATATCCTCGGAGACGTTACCCAAGTTGAATACCAACTGACCTGAGGTGGTGTTGATTTTGGTGGAGGTGTCGTTAGCGAATGGGTCCATCAACCAGAATTCAATGTATTCCACATTGGAATTCTCGAAGTTAGTATTATCCAATTTACGCATGATACCAGCCCATCTGTCGCCTGGGTTATTTAAATAACCGTCTCTTCCCATTCCATCCACATCCAAGTTGTATTGACCTCTCTCCTTTGGATAATAGTGCAAGTGGAGGGTTTGTAGGGTGGTTGTCTCTCCCATTCTTTGATCTTTGTCCGGATAAATCTCCCTCTCCTCGACTTGACGGATGAAATGGTCGCTCAACTGCGCCTTGTCTTCGTTCTTGATGTGGTTTGGCGTGTTGGCGCTGCTGCCGGTGAATATCTGGTCAATATAGTACCAGGCCAAGTGTGATCTGCTCAGGCCATATCCAATGTTGTTGACCTCGTATTGCGAGTCTAGTGTTCCGCTCCAGAATCTATCATTCTCGCGGATGAAGTGCTTTCTTGCCAACGGACCGGAGGTTACCTTCGGGGTACTGGACAATGTCCATGCGGTTGGGTTTTTGATGTTGATGGAAGACTCTGTGCCTTCAAAGTCATCAATGTAGGATGTTCCTGCATCCTCCAAATCCACCGCTTTGTTGTGGCCTGGAATGAGTTGGGCGAACTCTCCGGAGAAGGCGATCGACGATGGCGCCTTGGCATTGATGAAAGGAATCTTGTCGATGATCTTTGTCAGCCACTGCCAGTCGCTCTTAAATGTTCCGTTCATACCCCAAATCGTGTTGGAGATAGGCTCGTTTCCGATACCCACCTTTTGGGTGAGCGGTTTCTCGGAAAGGTGAAGTAGGGTACCTCCCAAAGAGAATTTGTCGGAGAAGGCGTACTCCATATTGGTACCCATTAACGACTTCCTTTGCGTGTTGAAGAATGATTCGCTCTCCAATGATACGTTGATAGGCGAATTGGATGAGAGCGCGATCTCGTCCAAAATCTTCACGATGCCGAGGTTGTAGTCCACGGTATAGCCTGTTCCCTCCACCAAGGTACGTCCACCTGCGGTTACTCGAACCGAACCGCGGGCCACATTCGTTGCGCCTAAGCGGATCTCCGAACCGGATGAGGAGCTGTATTTACCCTTGATGATGTATTTGTCCTTCTCTGTGAACTCCTTTGCTCTGGTAAGGGTAGAGTCGTATAGTTCCGGGTAGGTGAAACTCTCCACGCCGGCTCTATTGCTGTAGCCATCTTTGATACCCTTGTCGAACGGTCTGGTTGAGAGGAAGATGATTCTACCCGTATTAGGTTCTACCGTGTAGCCCCGAATGAAGTCGAAGTATCCGTCAGGCATGGCGTTGAGACGCTTGTTCAAGCGGTCCATGTTTAGGACACGGAGCAAGTTCTTGTTGCCAAGAGGCGGCAAGTAGGTGAGGTATTGGGTGGTGCTGTCACTTTGGTAGTAGTACTTGATCTCCACCTTGAAGTTATCCTCCTGAATGTTGTAAGCGCCCAAAGAATAGACATTTTTCATGGCCAAGTTCCACAGCTTCTTGTTTTGAGGAGAAGGGAAGGATCCCTTGATCAACTTCACGATCAAGTTCTTGGTCGATGTGCTGGCCGTGTCTGTCGTATTAGTTGTGAGTTCACCGACTCTGTAGACTTTTCCGCCTTGTGTGTACTCGTAGGCGACCGCCACGATATTGTCGGAAGATACGTTGCTCTTCAATGAGATGTAACCCAATTCTGTATTGATGGTATAATCCGATTCCTTCAAAAGTTTGGCGTCGTTTAAGATTTCATAGTTCCAAGACGACGTCATTTGTTCTCCATCTATGTCGCGGTTCTCCAAGGTGCTGGAAACCGTGCTGATGTCCCTGACCTCAGGTATTGAGTTGAGGGAACTGTAAACATTGCCGTTGCTGTTGTTCGGCCATTCCATGGATTTGCCCTCTGAATCGTAATTTTCGGCCAAATCTCTGACAGCGACGATGTTCCTCCTGGTGGAGTTGTTGGAAGATGCTCTGGAGTTGGTGGTCCAGATCTCCACCTTGTTAATGACGATGCCCGACTGCGGATTAGGCGCATTCTTCGCCCATTCGTCATAGTGGTCGTAGAAGTAGGTGGAGAGGAAGAAGTGCCGGTTCTCCTCGTACTCTGTTGCCCTCAATTCGAAATCCGTTGTCTGCGCTCCCTGCGTAGAGATGGTTTTTCGGTCCGATTCCTGTTGGGAGATGACTGCGGCGATTTTCAACTTGCCGAATTGGAGGTCTGTTCTGAAACCGAACAAATCGGTACTTCCGGAAATGAGGGAAGATGAGAGCGGCAACTTCACGTTACCAGCCTCCACGCGTTGGATGATATCATCCTCGTTTCCTTTGTAGTTGAGGTTGATTAGCTTCTGGTCGGCGTTGAAGGTTGCCTCCGTGTTGTAGTTGAGGGTGAAATTCACCTTCTCGCCCACCGAACCGTTGGCGGAGAGCTGTATCTTGCTGTCGAAGTCGAAACTTCCGTTCCTTCTGTTTCGTTCGGAAATAGCTGGGTTGTCCCTTTTTGAGATGGAGAATCCGAAGTCGAGGTCAACTGATCCTTGTGTTTTTAGTTGCACACCACCAGGACCGAAAATCTTGTCTCCGGTCTTTCCAATGCCGATTTTTATTTCACTTGCGGTGAACTTGTTGCCATCGTCCGTGTTGCTCTTGGCTTTTTCCGCCCAATAGCTGTTCATTGACTCTTGTAGGGCGTGTTTTCTGTACTCGTCTTCGCTGAGTACGAAAGGGGTGGCGATCTCCATATCACCCACTTTGGTGCGGTAAATGTAAAATCCGCTGTTGGGATCATACTCCACGTCTGTGGTCATGTTGTCTGGATCCTTGAGATCCATTGGAGACTTCTTCTTCAGGTCGTCGTAAGTCACGTTCTCATGACTTTTGATCGGGTAGTGTAGGGGCTTTCCGTCATCCTCGGTGGAGACGGGAGGCTTTCTATCCGCAGGGCGTGTTTCGGGTGCGTCGCTTTCGCTCTGCGCATAGGCGGAGATGGCGATGATGCCGAAAAGCAGTCCGACGGAAAATAATATATGTCTAAATTCTTTCTTCAAAGTTACGCTCTTTACGTATAGGAAACGGATTTATAACTGTTTTAGTGCATCCTTGATGATCTTTTCCAATGTAATTGTTGGATCGGATACGATGATTTTGTCAACAACCTTTGCTGACGCACTTCTGTTGAAGCCTAACAGAACCAAGGCGGTGAGTGCCTCTTCTCGGTTGTTGTTCGACTGGATTTGCGCACCTATTGGCGACGTCTCTTTGCCGACTTTATCCTTTAAGTCGATGATGATTCGTTGGGCGGTCTTGAGTCCGATGCCCTTGACTGCTTTGAGTTGGTTGACATTTTCGCCACTGATGATCGCCTGCAATTCCTCCACGGAAAACGATGATAAGATCATTCTCGCCGTGTTGGCGCCAACGCCGGATACGGATATGAGCAGAAGGAAGAGGTCTCGCTCGGACTTCTCGGAAAAACCATAAAGTGTGAATGCGTCCTCTCTGATAGCCTCGTACACATAAAGCTTTGCCTCCGTCAAGCCTTCCAATGCCGCGTATGTGTTGAGCGATATGTTCAACGCATATCCGAATTGTGCGGTTTCGATGACCGCTAAGGCCGGACTTAACTCTTCTACTTTGCCTTTGATATATTCGAACATTGTTTTGCAGTATATATAGTCAGTTTGCAAAATTAATGAAATTTTTCAAAAACTACAAGATGAATTTTTTCTCGCTCTTTTGTGGCTCTGCTGCTATGGCCGGATGGGATGGGTAGATCGATTATGGGCATAAAAAAAGCGGACCGAAGCCCGCTTTTTGTGATTTGCTTAATTCAGCTGCGATTATTTCTCAGAGAACAAAGTCTTAGTAGCCTTGCCAGTAGCGTTAACCTTGTTGTTAACAGTACCAGAAGTGATTACGTAGTTGTTCTCAGCAGATGCCAAGCAGAATACGATTTGACCTGCGTTCTCAACTGCCTCAGCTTGCTTAGCGTTCTTGAACTCAGTTCCGTTCCACAACAAGTAAGAAGTGTGATCAGCATCATCACCCAATACGAAAGAAGCACCCTTAGCGTCGTCCTTCTTAGTTGTGATCTCGATCTCAACTACCTTTGAACCAGCAGTACCCTCAGTAGAGATAACCTTGAAGAAACCGCTCTTGCCAATCTCTGAGTTAGTGAAACCGTATTGTCTTCCTTGAAGAACTGAGATTTGCTCCAAACCTTGCTCGTTAGCTTGCTCCTCAGCCTCGTTCTCGTCTGCGCATGATGCGAAAGAAACTGCTGCAGCCAATGCTGCGAAAATCGCTACTAAATTGAAAATCTTTTTCATTTTGAAATAATAAATTAAAAGTTAAACAAAAAAATCAACCATATAACATTAGGCTTCTACCGCCTAATTTGATATCGCAAATATATAAAAAAAATGAGAAACCAAATAATTTGTTAATTCTTTTTTTGCGAATATTCATATAGACAGAAAAAGCCTTGGCAATCGCCAAGGCTTTCCTGATGATATGGTGAAGTGAAGATTATTCCTCCTCCTCTTTCACGTTGGTGAATACGATGGACACATCGTCATCCTCATCCATCTTGTCGAGCAATTTGTTGAGGGTCTCTCTTTGCTCTGGAGTGATCTCCTTGTAATCGTTAGGTTGGTAGATGAACTCCACGTCCTTGATCTCAAGTTTATTCTCCTCTAAGTATGATTGGATCTTTGAGTTGCTCTCGAATGCACCCTCGATGATGATGTCGCCAGTCTCCTCGTCTTGGTAAACCTCTTCTACGCCGAAGTCGATCAATTCAAGCTCCAAATCCTCCAAGTTCACGCTGTCGTTAGCAGCAACCTTGAAGACGCATTTGTGCTCGAAAAGGAATGAGAGGCTTCCTGAAGTACCCAATGTTCCGCCGTGCTTGGTCAAGTAAGAACGTACGTTCGACACGGTTCTTGTGTTGTTGTCGGTAGCGGCTACCACCAAAATGGCTACTCCGCCAGGTCCGTATCCCTCGTAGATGATCTCCTTGATATCTGCGGCATCCTTATCTGTCGCCTTTTTGATGGCGCGGTCAACGCTATCCTTTGGCATGCACTCTGCCTTTGCTTTCTGAAGAAGCATACGAAGACGAGAGTTTACTGATGGATCTGGTCCGCTGGCTTTTACGCTGATTGTGATTTCCTTAGAGATGCGAGTGAAAGTCTTTGAAAGACGTGCGTTTCTCGCAAAGATTCTTGCTTTACGGTATTCAAAAGCTCTTCCCATTGTTTTACTTATATTTTGTTTTGTATTTTCTTGAAAAATCTAATAATTCGCGAATATAGGGTTTTTCAGTGAGTTCGCCAACCCAATTCTCAAATCTTAACTCTTAATTCGTAATAATCTTTCCGTCCTGCATGTTGATGATGCGGTCGGATCCGGCGGCCATTTCCATATCGTGCGTTACGGTCACGATGGTTTGTCCGAATTCCCTCTGCAATTGGCAAAATAGATTGTGCAGATCCTTCTTGTTCTTGGAGTCCAGACTTCCGGTAGGTTCGTCCGCCAAAAGTACACTTGGCTTGTTGATGAGCGCTCTGGCCACGGCCACTCTTTGCTTCTCTCCACCCGACATCTCGCTTGGTTTGTGGTCCGCCCGGCCGCTGATGTTCATGAATGACAGCAGTTCCCTTGCCTCCGCCTCCGCCTCTTCCTTGCTGCGGTGGGCGATGAGTGCCGGTATCATCACGTTCTCCAATGCGGTGAATTCGGGAAGTAGTTGGTGGAATTGGAAAACGAAGCCGATTTGTTTGTTGCGAAAGTGCGCGAGTTCATCGTTGGAGAGGGAAAAGACGTTCGTTCCGTTGATGATCACCTCTCCCGAATCGGGTTTGTCGAGTGTGCCGATGATCTGTAATAAGGTGGTTTTACCTGCACCGCTCGCTCCGATGATGGAGACGAATTCTCCCTCCTTGATGGAGAGGTCCACCCCGCGGAGGGCCGTGAAGGAACCGAAACTCTTGGTGATGTTATTTGCTTGTATCATGCTCTTCTGTTTTGTTGGAAACAATCGATTCCAGTTCTTCCGCGGTGATGTTTATCTTCAGTTTGCCGTTTTGCGCACAGGAGATTTTTCCTGTCTCTTCCGAAATGATGATGACGATGGCGTCGGTCTTTTCGGAGAGTCCCACGGCGGCTCTGTGCCTTAGACCCACCTCTTTGGGTAGATCGAAGTTGTGGGAAACGGGGAGGATGCAACCTGCCGCCGTAATCTTGTTCTTGGAGATGATCATCGCTCCATCGTGCAGTGGAGAGTTCTTGAAGAAGATGTTCTCGATGAGTCGCGCGTTGATCTCCGCGTTGATGATATCGCCCGTTACCTCGATGCTCTTCAAGTCCTTTGTTCTCTCGAATACGATGAGGGCTCCGATTTTTCTCTTGGCCAGATTCTTACAGGCGATGACAATCTGCATCACCTCCGCGTCCACCAGTTTGGATGGATCGACAGAGAAGAGTCGGTTGAGGAATCGGGATACTCTGTTGTCTCCTGTGCCGATTCTGGAGAAGGATTGGCGGATCTCGTCCTGGAAGAGGACAATCAACGCAATGGCACCCACATTGACGACTTGGTCCATGATACCGCCCAACAGTTGCATCTGGAAGACGAAATTCACGACCAACCATGCGACGATGAAGAAGAGGATGCCGATGAATACCTTGATCGCAACGGTACCCCTCAACACCTTGTATGTCTTGTAAAGCAAATAACTTACAAGGAGAATGTCGATATAATCGATGAATCTAATGTGGTTTAACATATATATTATAGTATATTGTACTTCGAATATAGTTCCACGCACTGGTGGGCCTCCTTTACGTCATGCACGCGGAGAATGTCCGCACCTTGCGTCAGTGCGAGGGTATTCAATACGGTGGTGCCGTTCAACGCGTCGGATGGCGTGATGTCTAAAGTCTGCCATATCATTCTTTTGCGGGATATGCCCACTAGAATAGGATAACCGAGGCGTTTAAGCTCTTTCGTCATGGCGAGCAAGGCGAAATTCTCCTCCATGCTCTTGCCAAACCCGAATCCGGGATCGACGATGATGTCGCGGACCCCCTTTTGCTTGAGTTTCTCTATTTCTTCTGCAAAGAAAAGGAAAATTTTCTTTAGTAGGTCATCATGACTTGCCGAATCCACCTCTTTGCAGTGCATTAATACATAGGTGCAACCCAGTTCACCGACCGTTTCGTACATTTTCTCGTCGCATCCATACACATCGTTGATGATTTGCGCGCCAAAGCGTTCAACCGACATTCGGGCGACACTGGCCCTGAAGGTGTCGATGGAGAGGCATATCTCCGGAAATTCGCCCCTGATGACATTTAATGCGTGGTTCATCCTCTCCAACTCCTCCGCCTCGCTGACGGGCGCACTTCCGGGTCGGGTGGAACAAGCGCCGACGTCGATGATCGACGCCCCCTCCGCGATCATCTTGGCAGTCTGGGAGAGTATTTTTTCGTCGTTTTCGCACCTGCTACCCTCGAAAAATGAGTCGGGCGTGACGTTTATAATGCCCATTATGGCGGGCTTGGAAGCGATGTCTGCGGTGTTCATGATGCGTTTTAGTTTTGTGTTTTTGTATTGTAAATCAACTTGTTACTAAAAAATGCATAAAAAATGTTACTAAAAACTTTTTTGCAAAAATAGAAAATATATATCTTTGTCCACTACTTCAGTCGCGAAATTGATTGTGTTGATGAATATTGATGATGAGATTTTGGAGGTTGAGTGGGCAATAAAACTGCAAAAGAAGAGTTTAGAAATTAAATGAAACATTATCTTATTTATAGTGCTATGAGACGCGTAAATTTTTTGAAAACTGCGGCGTTGTTGATGTTAGCTGGTTTTACATTGGCTTCGTGCGGAGAAAAAAAGTTGAAAGACTCTAAGGAATCAAACGCTACAGGTTGGAAATACAACGACAAGGAGAATGGCGGATTCCAAGTTGTTAATGGTTACGTACAAGAGACACCTCCGGGAATGACTTTCGTTGAGGGTGGTACGTTTACCCAAGGTCGTGTAATCGAGGATGTGATTGGTGATTGGAATAACATTCCAAGACGTGTGACTGTCGCATCATTCTATATGGATAAATATGAGATCTCTAACGTCAACTGGCGTGAGTATCTTTATTGGATGAGCAATGTCTTCCACAACAACCCTGAGTATGTTGAGAAGGCTTATCCTGATACTTTGGTGTGGAGAGAGGAGTTGGCTTACAACGAGCCATACTTGGATTTCTACTTCACCCACGTCGCTTATAACTGGTATCCAGTTGTAGGTGTTAACTGGGAGCAATGTAATGACTACTGTATTTGGCGTACTGACCGTGTGAACGAGATGAGAATGGCGGCTAAGGGTATTATCCAATATCCAGACTTCCAAGCTTTGAAGGGTAACACTGACCCTAACGATATCGCACAAAACCAAGTGTTCAGTACTCAAAAATACTTGATGAAGCCTGACTACAAGCCAACAGAGGGTAAGAAGCCTATGACTGACGTATATGGCAACGCAAGAAAGACAAACATGTCTGACGGTGTCTTGATGCCGAAGTTCCGTCTCCCAACCGAGGCTGAGTGGGAGTACGCTGCATACGGTACAAAGGCTGTTGAAGGTGAGGAGAACTATCAAGAGAGAAAGATCTTCCCTTGGTATGGTCACCAAATGCGTAACCCAAGCAAGAAGGTTAAGGGTCAAATGTATGCTAACTACGTCCGTGGACGAGGCGATATGATGGGTATGGGTGGTAACTTGAATGACCACTCCACTATCACTGCTCCAGTTGACGCATTCTGGCCAAATGAGTTCGGCTTGTACTGTATGGCTGGTAACGTAAACGAGTGGGTATTGGATGTATATCGTGTATTGTCAAGCGATGATGTTCAAGAGTACAACCCATTCCGTGGTAACGAGTACAAGGTTGTCTTGAAGGAAGAGACAACAATCGACGGTGTGAATGTTAAGGTTCCACAAATCGATAGTTTGGGTCGTGTAGTATTTGCTTACCCTGTAGGTAAGGAAGAGGATCCAGCAGCTTACGCAAAGTTGGATGTTCGTAACTACAAGGATGGTGATGCTGCCAGCTCTTTGATCGAGGATGATTGGACTGTAATTATCGATCCAGATCAATCAACTAAGAAGTTGTACGATCCTGAGAACGCGGAAGATAAGGTTAGCTTCTTGACCTCTAAGATCAGCAATACCACTCGTATCTACAAGGGTGGAGGTTGGAAAGACCGTGCTTACTGGTTGAACCCAGGTCAAAGAAGATATCTTGAGCAAACTGAATCTCGTAGCGATATCGGTTTCCGTTGCGCGATGAGTAAGGTAGGTGCTGAAGACGGCGACGTAAGATAATGTATTTCATAGATAAGAAAAGCCCCTCTTGTAGGGGCTTTTTTTATTGTTACAAGTTACGATCTGATGTGAGAATCCTCTCATCTTTGTATTTTTGTCTATCATTTCTCTGTTCTATTCAAAAGTAAAATAGCAATGGATATTAAAGCGATATACGATATTTTTTGTCAATACCCTTTGGTGACAACCGATAGTAGGAATTGTCCTGAACATTCGATCTTCTTTGCGTTGAAGGGCGAAAATTTTAATGGTAATAAATTCGCTAAAAGCGCCTTAGAGAAGGGGTGTGCCTATGCTTTCGTGGACGAATCCGAGTATGCGGATGGTCAGCGTATCCTTCTTGTGGATAATTGCTTGCGTACGCTTCAGAAATTGGCGGAGTATCACCGGGAACAATTAGGTATCAAGATTATCGGTATCACGGGAAGCAATGGTAAGACAACCACCAAAGAGTTGATAGCCGCAGTGCTTTCAAAGAAGTATAATTTGATCTATACGAAAGGTAACTTGAATAATCAGATCGGTGTTCCTTTGACGTTGCTCTCCATGAAAAAGGAGCATGAGTTGGCGATTGTGGAGATGGGTGCCAGCCACCCAGGTGACATCAAGGAATTGGTCGATATCGCTCATCCGAATTTCGGATTGATCACCAATGTGGGTACTGCCCATATTTTAGGGTTCGGTTCTTTCGAGGGCGTCTTGAATACCAAGTGTGAGTTGTATGACTATTTGAAGCAAAATGGTGGTAAGGTTTTCTATCATACCGCCAACCCTCATCTCTCCCAACGATCCCAAGGGTTGGATCGTATCGCCTATGGCGCTGGATCTGCTACAGAAGCTACGATGGTGGCCTCCGATCCATTTTTAACCATCTCTTGGAATGGTAGGGAGATCCAGACAAAATTGATCGGATCTTATAACTTTGAGAATGTATTGGCTAGTATTGCGGTGGGTACATACTTTGGTGTGGATGCGAATCTTGTCGTAGAGGCTTTGGCTGAATATACGCCAACTAATAGTCGCTCTCAATTCTTGAAAACAGCAAAGAACGATTTGATCGTTGATGCCTATAATGCCAATCCGACAAGTATGACCGCTGCCTTGAATAATTTCAAGTCGATGAAGCGTGACCGAAAAGTGGTCATTCTTGGTGACATGAAGGAGTTGGGACATGTCAGTGAAGCGGAGCATCAGAAGATAGCGGATCTTGTGGCAAGTATGGATCTCGCGGCGGCCTTCCTAATCGGTCCTAATTTCGCGCAGACACAATCTTCCGCCAAGAAGTTTGATAGCGCCGCTGATTTGATCGATTACTTGAAGGATTCTCCTATCACCGATGCATTGGTTCTTGTGAAGGGATCCAATAGTATGAAACTCACCACTTGCATCGATTCCCTCTAAATAAAACAATATGAAAGAGTTTGTATTACTGGTTATATTCTTGACGATTCTCTTCTCTTATCTGGTCTATATGAGCGTTAGGAGGAAAAGAAAGAGTGCTCTCGATGCGACTTCCGAGGAGAATGTCGTGGAGGAGACCCCTCAACCTACTCAACCTACTCGTAGCGAAGACGATGAGTGTTGTGGACAGCATGCTGTTTGCGAGAAGGAGTCGTTGTTGAGCACCAAAGTCAAGCCGGACTATTATGATGATGAGGAGTTGGACGCGTTCGCGCAAAGGGATCCTCAGAGTTATACGGAGGAGGAGATCTCCCAATTCCAGGATGTGCTATATACCATGAAGGAGTTTGATGTGGCGGGTTGGCTGAAGAGCCTTCAGTTGCGACAAATCGAGTTGCCCGATGTGGTGAAAGAGGAGGCGTTGATGATTGTTTCCGAACGTCGTTCCGCCAAGTAAATGACTCTTCCTATGAAGTGCTATAATTGTGGAAATAATTTGCCGGATGGCGCTAAATATTGCATTGTCTGCGGTCAAAAGATAGGGGAGAAGGGGAACGCCTCTTCCACCCATTTTGAAGGCGCCAAGGAGCATTTAGACCCTAACAAAAAAAGAAAGGGAACGCGTATCACGTTCCCTCCCGTTTGGCAATGGATCATCTCTATTGCCTTAATCCTTATGATTGCCATTGTTTTCTTCCATACGAAGTAACTCATCTGTGTCGTAAAGGCTCATGTGAGGATTCTTCTTTGGATAATCTATCGTGTAGTGGAGTCCGCGGCTCTCCTTGCGTTGAGACGCTGCCTTGATAACCAAATATGCGGTGTTGATGATGTTTCTCAACTCGCAAATCTCCTTGGAAACCACCGATCTTTGGAATAGGTTCTCTGTCTCTCTGTAGAGGATTTCCAATCGGTCGTAAGCGCGTTTTAATCTCAAATTAGATCGTACGATACCCACGTAGGCGTTCATGATCTGGTTCACCTCCTTTTCGCTCTGGGTGATGAGCACCATCTCCTCGTTGAGGGAAGTGCCTTCGTCGTTCCATTCAGGGATTTCTTCGTTCCATGAAAGCGCAGGCAAATACTTCAAAGCGTCTTTGGCGGCTGCGTCGGCGTAAACGACCGCCTCGATAAGTGAGTTGGAGGCCAAACGGTTGGCTCCGTGCAGACCTGTGCAAGAACACTCTCCTGCGGCGTATAGATTGTGGATGCTGGTTCTGGCGTTCAAATCCACCTTGATACCTCCGCATAAGTAGTGCGCCGCTGGTGCTACTGGAATGTAGTCCTTGGTGATGTCGATGCCGAGAGAGAGGCATTTGTTGTAGATGGTAGGGTATTCACGCTTGGTGGTCTCCGCATCCTTGTGCGTCACATCCAAAAATACATGTTCGTCTCCCGTGACCTTCATCTCGTTGTCGATGGCGCGTGCCACAACATCTCTTGGCGCGAGGGATCCTCTTGAATCATATTTCTTCATAAAGGCTTCACCCTTTTTGTTGCGGAGAATGCCTCCGTATCCACGCATCGCCTCGGTGATGAGGAAGGATGGACGGTCGCCAGGGTGGTAAAGAGCGGTTGGGTGGAATTGAACAAACTCCATATCCTCAACCAAACCTTTCGCGCGGTATACCATAGAGATGCCATCTCCTGTCGCCACAGGCGGGTTGGTGGTGGTTTGGTAAATGTTTCCGATGCCGCCGGTCGCCATCATGGTGATCTTGGATAAGAAGGTGTGGACGTGGTTGGTACGAATATCCAATACATAGGCGCCGTAGCACTCAATGTTCGGAGTGGTGTGCTTTACCAATTGGCCCAAGTGGTGTTGGGTGATGATTTCGATGGCGTAGTGCTCGTCGTAGATATCGATGTTCGGATGTTTTTTCACCGCTTCGATCAAACTGTCTTGAATCTCCTCGCCGGTATTGTCCTTGTGGTGGAGAATTCTGAAGTCGGAGTGGCCACCCTCTTTGTGAAGGTCATAATCTCCGCTTTCGTTCTTGTCGAAATCAACGCCCCAAGAGACCAATTGTTTGATTTGTTCGGGAGCGCCCTCCACTACTTTGCGTACAACCGCCTCGTCGCAAATACCGTCGCCGGCGATCAATGTGTCCGTCACGTGGTGTTCGAACTCGTCCGTCTTTTTTGTCACGGATGCCACGCCGCCTTGCGCGTAGTGGGTGTTGGCCTCGGCCATCTGTGTCTTGCAAAGAATCGCAACTTTGCCTTTGTGGGCTACCTTTAGCGCAAAACTCATTCCCGCGATGCCGGAACCGATCACCAAAAAGTCATATTTCTTTGTCATGTTTATGTGTGTTTTTTTTGCTGTGGCCTCTTATTCCCTGTGGTGGAAAAAGAGTGTCGACACAACCATTGTTACTAATACTTCAATATCAATAGGAGCGTTTAACTCCCTTCTCTACTACAAATTTAATCTTCTTTCCACTCAAATCTTCAAAATTTGCTTTTTTTTTCACAAGATTTTATATCTTTATCCTTTGAGATGGTTTTGGGTATGATTGGCCATCCATATTTATTAACATTTGAATTTAATAGCATGAAGAAAGTAATAATGGGTATCGTCGCCGCTTTGATGTTGGCATCTTGTGTTTCACCTTCCGATTATTGTGATAAAGTGTCTCGTAATGTGGATGCCTCCACCGCTGCTTTGAAGAGTATGACACAGGCGATTTCGCAACGAAACAAGGAGAACAGTGAGGAGATGAAGGAGAATCTACGCGCTACTTATACGACGAGTTATAAGGAGATCCAGGACGCCTGGAAAACAATTCATAACATGTCGGATTTCCGTGGAGACGATGAGTTGAGGGCTGCGGCTGATGAGTATGTGGGTTTTTATGCCTCCTATTTCGAAAATCAGTTGAATGGGGTGGTGTCGATTCTCACCAAAGATAGTACCACATACGATGACACGGCGGAGTTGATGGAGTACATTTATGAACTGAACGGTAAGGAGACCGAGTACAAGAGCAAGTACCAAAATAGCTTGATCAAATTCATGAAAAAAAATGAGTTGGCGGCTGGTTTGTAATGGGCTGTGAACAGTGTAGAGATAGAATTGATAATAGGTTGAATCAGTAATAGGTTGAGTTATGTCTAATATGGTGGAAATATTTTGTGTGAATACACAATCAAAGCATAGTTACCCGATGGGTACCAGTCTGTTGGATGTTTACAAGGATTTGAATCCCTCTCTGACGGGAAAACCCTTTGTGGCGCAAGTGAACAATGTGACACGTGATTTGAAGTTTAAAATCTATAATCCTAAACGGATCGAGTTTCAAAGCAACAATGTCCCTGCGGGTATGCGTGCCTATGTGCGTTCCCTCTCCTTTGTCTTGTGTAAGGCGTTCTATACCCTTTTCCCCGGTGCGGAGATCCGTTTGGACCATCCGATTGCCAAGGGTTACTACTGCAAGTTGAAGGGGGTGAAACAACCTATCGACAAAGATTTGACGGAGTGCGTTAAGCAAGAGATGCGTCGGATCATCGCCTCTGATTTCCCTTTTATCATGAAGATGATCCCTACGGAGGAGGCCATCGCGGCGTTTGATAAGCGTGGCGCGGCTGATGTCTCCCTTTTGTTGAAGTCGTTGGGCGACCTCTATACCAAGGTCTATGAATTGGATGGTTTGATGGATTGGTACATCGGTCCGTTGGCGCCATCCACCGGATATCTTGATATCTTTGATTTGACACCCTACAAGGATGGACTCTTCCTTCGTGTGCCGGACCGAAAAGATCCTTCCAAGTTGAGCGAGGAGGTGAACCAAGATAAACTCTTCGGAACATTCAGTGAACATACCGAGTGGAATGAGATCATGGGGGTCAGCAATGTGGGAAACATGAATATGCTGATCAAGAAGAAGAGCAATATGTCAAGTGTGATTAAGATTGCGGAGGCTTTGCAGGAGAAGAAGATCACACGAATCGCTGATGAGATCTGCGATCGCGGTTCTGTGAAGTTGGTGTTGGTATCGGGCCCCTCCTCTTCGGGTAAGACGACCTTCAGCAAGCGTTTGAGCGTCGCTCTGGCTGTGAACGGAAAACGTCCGACACCGCTCTCGATGGATGACTATTTCGTGCCGAGATCACAAACACCTCGCGACGAGAATGGCGATTATGACTTCGAGTCGTTGTACGCAGTCGATTTGGACCTCTTCAACGACCATTTGACCAAGTTGTTGGCTGGCGAGGAGGTGGATCTTCCGACCTACAATTTTGAGACTGGTGGACGGGAATTCCGCGGCAATAAGATTAAATTGAACGAGAACGATATTTTGGTGGTGGAGGGTATTCACGCCTTGAACCCGACGTTGACGGAGAAGATTCCTGCCGACAGGAAGTTTAAGGTTTATGTCTCCGCATTGACTACCATCTCGTTCGATAACCATAACTGGATCCCTACGACCGACAACCGTTTGTTGCGCCGTATCATCCGTGATTACAAGTACAGAGGCTACTCTGCGGTTGATACCATCAGCCGTTGGCCTAAGGTGAACGCAGGTGAGGAGAAGTGGATTTATCCTTACCAAGAGAATGCCGACGCGATGTTCAATTCCGCATTGATTTTCGAATTGAGCGTGTTGAAGAAATTCGCCGAGCCGATCCTTTCGGAGGTGCCTCAAAATTGCGTGGAGTATTCCGAGGTACATAGGTTACAGAATTTCTTGAAGTACTTCTCCCCAATTCAGGAGACTGAAATTCCGTTTACTTCGTTGTTGCGCGAATTCTTGGGCGGTAGTACATTCTCATATTAATTAAAACATAAGACAGAATGAAATCGATGCGTTTGAAACTCATATTGACAGCTTGCTTGCTCTCTGTGGCTTCGCTTTTGTCGGCGCAAACCGAACCTGCTGAATTTCCAGGCGGGAAGGGGGAATATATTAAATTCCTTCAAGCGAATATCTCCTATCCGCAAAAGGCGATGGATAATAACGAGTCTGGACTGGTTTATGTCTCATTTGATGTGGAGGAGGATGGCTCAGTCACGGATGTGAAGGTGGACCAAAGTGTCTCTCCGAGCCTGGATGCGGAAGCGTTGCGGGTGATGAAGATGATGCCCAAGTGGACGCCTGCCACACAGGATGGAACGCCAGTGAAATCGAGAGTGACACGTATCATCACCTTTAAGATGTGGTTCCCCAAGAAGTAAGTGATTACTTCGTGAAAATACAGAGGCCCTGGATGTGTTCAGGGCCTCTTTTTTATCTTCCGATTGGCAGGTAATAGACGTTGCCGGGTGCGGTGCGGACAAGGTCGTCCATCTCCATTTCAAAGAGAAGGGATGATAGTCTGCCGAAGGGGATCTGTGTCTTCTTGACCAACTCGTTGATCTCCATCCTCTCCGCCAGTTGTAGGGCTTCGACGATGATCTTCTGCTCGCCAGACAACGCCATGAATTTAGAGAGGTTGATGGTGGGGTGGGTGGCTTTCGATACATCCCAATTCATTAGTTTCTCGATCTCTTCCGCACTCTCCACCATAACGGCTTGGTGGCTTTTGATCAATTGGTTGCATCCAGCCGAGCAACTATCTCCGATGCGTCCTGGAATGGCGCAGACATCCCTGTTGTAGGAGTTGGCGAATTCTGCGGTGAAGAGCGCTCCTCCCTTCTCTCCGGATTCCACCACAAGAATTACATCACTCAGCCCGGCAATGATCCGGTTGCGGGAGACGAAGTTTTTCTTGTCCACGAAACAGCCTGCGCGGTACTCGGTGACCATTCCTCCCTTCTCCATCATCTTCTCTGCCAGCGCCCTGTGTTGAGCGGGGTACATCAGGCCTAATCCGTGGCCGACCACACCGATGGTGGTGAGGCCTAACTCCAGGGCCTTCTTGTGCGCGCATCCGTCCACGCCGTGGGCTAAGCCGCTGATGACCAGTAAATCGGGGTATTTGTCCGCCAAGTCGGAGATGATCTCTTCACAAATCTCCTTCCCGTAGTTGGTCATTTTTCGTGTTCCCACGATGCCGATGGCGTGTTGGGTATTGAAGTCCATATTCCCCTTCGTGTAGAGGATAAAAGGGGCGTCGTTGCACTCCCGTAACCGCGACGGATATTCCTCGGAGGAGTAGGGGATCGCTCTCCCGCCTATCCGGGCGAGAAAATTCAACTCCTTTTCCGCCTTTTTTAATAGAAGTGGATCTAGTAGGTTTTGTGCGGTTGTCTCCCCGATGTTGGGGATCGATTGCAACTCTTGTAATGTGTGGTTGAATACGTTGGCCTCCTCTCCCCATGCGGAGAGCAGATTCTTGATGGTGTGTATTCCGACACCTTTCGCCATAGTCAGTGCGATTTGGTACAATAACGGTGATTCCATAGGTTTAAAACAAATAGATTTATATAGCACTCGCGTCTCCGTTTCCGTAGATGCTTTTTTTATGTATCTTTGCAAAGATAATATTAAATGAGTAGTTTACGATGGAATCAACAAGAAAAAACAAAATTGATAGATTGATCCAAAAGGAATTGGGCGATATATTTCAGAAATTCACCAAATCGCAGGGTGGCGTTTTGATCTCTGTCACTTCTGTCTCCGTGTCGGCGGATCTAAGTGTGGCGAGAGCCTATTTGAGCATCTTCCCTAACGATAAGCAATCGGAGATGCTGGAGATGATTCAAGGCGCGACCAAGTCGATTCGCCATGATTTGTCGCAACGTACCCGTTACCAGCTGCGTCAAGTGCCGGAGCTCCATTTCTTCTTGGACGACTCCTTGGATTATTTGGAAAATATCGACCGCCTCTTGGGTTTGGATAAGAAATGAAACTGCCTCTGTTCTTCGCGCTAAGGTATCTTTTCTCGCACAAAGATCACAACGCCATTAATATCATCTCCGCGATTTGCGCCGGTGGTATTTGTGTGGCGACGCTTGCGCTCGTTTGTGTGCTGTCCGGGTACAACGGATTTCAGCAATTGATACGAGGACTTTACAACTCGTTCGATCCTGATATCCAGATAACCTTGGTGGAGGGAAAGGTGTTCAATGTGAGCGATGAACGTGTGGCGAAGGTCAAATCGTTGGATTTCGTCCGCGAGGCCTGCGACATCATGGAGGAGAATGCGCTGATTCGCTCTAAGGAGCGTCAGACGATGGTGTCCGTGAAGGGTGTGACCGACGCGTATGCGCGGTTGACGCATGTGCGTGACGTGATGCAGGCGGGAGCCTTCGTGATGCGGGAGGATGAGGACAACTATATGGTGATTGGTGGCGCGTTAGCCAACCAGATAGACGCCGGTTTGGGCTTTATGCGCCCATTGTCGCTCTATGCGCCCAAGCACGATGTGAAGGTGAATGTCGCCAATCCGGAGAAGGCCTTTTCCGAGGCGCAGCTCTTCTTGATCGGTATCTATGGCACCAACCAGTTGGAGATCGACTCTAAATACGCCTTTGTGGATATTGACTTTGCCCGTAATCTGTTTGGTTATGGAGCAGGGGATGTCACCTCATTGGAGTTGGCACTTGACGAAGAGGTGGATAAGGCGTATGCCCAACGGGTGATTACAGAGATCTTAGGTCCGTCATTTACGGTGAAGAACAAAGAGGAGCAGCATGAGGGCTTCTATCGGATGATGAAGATAGAGAAGTGGATCTCCTTCCTGATCCTCATCTTTATTTTATTGATTGCCGTATTCAATGTGATGGGCTCGCTTACGATGTTGATTTTGGAGAAACGGGCTGATATAGCTACCTTGCGCAACTTGGGTGCCACCCAAGGTTTTGTTCGTCAGGTATTCCTGTTGGAGGGTTGGCTGATCTCCGTGTTCGGCACCTTGGTGGGTGTCTCGTTGGGCTTGTTGTTGTGTGGTTTACAGCAATGGTTCGGCATCATTAAATTGAATAGTGGAGGCGAGGGTGGTTTCGTGGTAGACGCCTATCCGATTTGTGTCAGGTGGAGCGATATCGTTTTGATTCTCCTCTCCTCCTTGTTGATTGGGTTGTTGATCTCTTGGTTCCCGACCAAGTATATGGCGAAAAGCGAAAAGTAGCTTATGCCATAGGAATGATAGTGAAGTTATGAAGAAAAAAGTATTTGGTGTACTCCTGTTCATGGAGACGGTGTTTTTGGTCCTCTCTCTCTTGGTGTCGTTGGCTTATTTCGAGGCCGATTGGAAGGCTTTGTTGATCTCTACCGCAATTACCGGCACTTGTGCGGTTTCGTTGTTTTTCCCCAATAGAAAGAATAAGGGGTCGTTGACGCGAAAGGATTGTTATATCATTATTGCCGGCGCATGGGTGGTCTTCTCGCTTTTCGGTATGCTTCCGTTCCTATTGTATGGTACCACGGAGTCTTTGGCCGACGCCTTCTTCGAAACCATGTCGGGCTTTACCACGACGGGAGCCTCTGTTTTGAATAATATCGATGAGCAGCCTCATGGCATCCTCTTTTGGCGAAGCACTATGCAGTGGATGGGTGGATTGGGTATTATGTTGTTCTCCATCGCTCTTTTGCCTTCGTTCAATAAGAATAACACGCAGTTGTTCGCTACGGAGGCCACCAGTGTCTCTCTGAAAAAGTTGCGTCCAAAGACGCAGGATGCGGCGCGGGGTATTTTGTTGATTTATGCG
This sequence comes from Paludibacteraceae bacterium, assembly GCA_045639525.1. Lineage (GTDB taxonomy): Bacteria > Bacteroidota > Bacteroidia > Bacteroidales > Paludibacteraceae > UBA1181. The sequence goes on from JAZUDI010000023.1 coordinate 42,736, forward strand.
ATTCTGACCTTCCTCTGCTTCCTCTTCTTCTGGATGGGACCTATGAATCTCTACGATGCGTTGTGCCACTCGATGACAACGGTCGGTACGGGTGGATTCAGTACGCACCAGGCCAACTTCGCCTATTTCAATTCTCCTTATTTGGAGTACATCTGCTGCCTTTTTATGTTTTTGGCGGGTGTGAACTTTGCGCTCTATTACTTCGCGAGTGTGGGTGAGTGGCGTACTTTCCGTGTCAATGCGGAGCTGCATTGGTATGTGGTCGGTACGGTGGTGCTGGTGTTGCTGTTTTTCGTGCTATTGCTTGTTAATCCGACGGGTGACACCTCCGCGCAGATGCCTGTCGGCGTCGAGGCGAAATTCCGCGCCGCTCTTTTCCATGTGACCAGTATCTTTACCTCTTGTGGTTATCAGGGTACCTATTGCGACTATGTGGGATGGGGCGCTCCATTCTGGATTCCGACTGCGGTTATGATGTTGAGTGGCGCTTGCGCGGGATCCTCCAGTGGAGGTGTGAAACTGATCCGAATCATCATCGCTTTCAAGAACGCTCTCAACGAACTCCGCCTCCATTCCCACCCCAATGCGGTGTTGCCCTTGAAGGTGTCCGAAAGACCCATCACTATGGAGGCTGTGGAGCGTATTTTGGGCTTCTTCTTCATCTTTCTGATTATCTTCCTCTTTGGTACTTTTTTGCTGACGCTTAGTGGTCTGGATTTTGATTCGGCGATTGGCTCTTGCTTGACTGCGATCTCCAACAATGGTCCAGGATTTGGCATCACAGGTCCTGCCGCCAATTTCGCGGAGGTTTCAGACTTCGGCAAATGGATCCTCTCCATCTTGATGTTGATTGGACGTCTGGAGGTCTATACGATATTGTTGATGTTCACAGGCCATTTTTGGAAGTTGAGATAGAGGATGGGATAATACGACAAATATCCTTTCTGATACATCGCCAAGAATATCGATCTGGATATATACGCAAAGGGCGGAAGAGTCATGATCTTCCGCCCTTGCTTGTTGTTTAACTGTTAAAATAATATTGTTTGATGCTCTATTTCTTAATTGCTTTGAATCTGCCGATGATGTTCTCTCCCTCCATAACGGTTACGAAATAGATGCCTGCGGAGAGGTCTGCCACGTTGTAGCTATCTGCTGCCTCAAATTGTTTGAGAGCTACGCCTGAGATGTTGCTGACCACCACCTTGTCGAACCCAAATCCTTCGATGACAAATTCGTCTCCCCAAATCGTAGGGTAGAATACGAGGCTTTCCGCTGCGAAGGAGGCCACGCCTGAATCGTCCACGTCGGTCTTTTCTAATCCCCAAAGTTGAGCGTCTTGGTTGCTCCATGTGGTTTGTTTTACAGCGTCACCGTCGTTGCTGCCCGTAGAGGCGATGCAGGTATTATTGTTATTGACGCTCTTGTTCTCAATGCGGAACCACTTGTCATTCACCAAGGTGATTTTCCATTTCTCGCTCTCGTCCCATTGGTTGTAGTCCAATTGGACAATGGCTGTGCCATCATTCGGTTGGTACTTGTTGGAGAGACACTTCATGGATGCCTCGTTTCGTAGTCTGAAGAACTCGTCAACCCCTTTGAATACGTAGATTTGGCTCATGTCGCCCTCTTTTCTGGTGACGGTTACCAATGGTGCGTCGCCCTCCATCTTGTTGTTGGATGACATCACCTTTCCTGTCGCCTTGTTGACGATTCTGTATCCTTGGCCTGCAGCGATGCTGTTGGTGAGATCAGGGTAGGTCACAGGTTGGGTTTGTTGCTGTCCGCCTTGTTGTTGACCACCTTGTTGCTGTCCGCCTTGTTGTTGACCGCCTTGTTGTTGACCGCCTTGTTGCTGGCCACCTTGTTGCTGGCCGCCTTGTTGTTGACCATTGCATGCGGTGAATGTCTTCGGATTGCTCTTGATCAGCTCCTTGATGAGTGTTCCAGAGGTGGAGGTGTTGTTCCATTTCCCACCGTTGCAAGATCCTGGGTTAAGTGCTCCGGATGTCTCGTTGGCGTCGGAGTAACTCCAGTTGATGAAGCTGACATTGTTGTCGTTGGCCCATTTGATCCAGTTGCGTGTCTCGTTAGGGAATACGCCACCGTTACCATCTGCTTTGGAAACACCGAACTCTGTGATGAAAATGGGCGCGCCATTTCTGATAGCCGTGTTGGCCTTGTCTATTAAGTATTGTCCATGTGAACCTGCGTAGAAGTGAAGGGTGTACATCACATTCGAGTAGTTTAACTTGTCGTTGGAGGCGTTGTCCACATCTTGGCTCCATGTTGGAGTTCCTACGATGGCGACAGTCTCATCATTATTGTTTCGGAAAATAGAAATGATGTTTTCAGCGTATCTTTTTACATCTGACCACTGACAACCGTTGGGTTCGTTACAAAGTTCGTAAAGGACGTGCTTCTTCGAGCCGTGTTTTTGCGACATGTATTTCCAGAAATCCACAGCGTCTGAATAAGCGTTGTCGTTCGGGTTTCCCGGAGAGAGGACGTGCCAGTCGATAAGACAGTATATGCCTAGATCTCCACAGATCTTAACGACCTCGTCAATTTTATCCCTGAATCCTTGCTTGTTCGTCACATAACCATTCTCCTGCACATACATCGCGATTCGGTAAACGCTGATGCCCCATTCGTTCACCAAATTTTTGATGGCCGGCTCGCAGATACAGTTTCCAAACCATTGTGGGCCGTGGGAACTCATACCACGGAGTTGAACGGGGTAACCACACTCGTTGACGAGTTGTGTCCCTTTTACTTGTAATTTACCGTTAATGGCAACTGGAGACCCCGCAGGGTACTGTGCAAACGCTGCCATAGATGCCAAGGACGCGCATACGACGAAGACGCATCTCTTAAAATTTTTCAAGAAACTTTTCATGATACATTAATACTTACATATACAATAATACAACATTTATACTCTGACACATTTCCGTGTCTTCAATTTATACTTATAGGCGCCCCAAAGGTATTCATTTTTTCTAAAATACAAAAAATCAGAGCGAAAGAATTTGATTTTATCTTCCTTTTTGCCTTATTTTAAAATAGTTGTATTTGAAATTATTAACATTGATGCGGAATTGAATGGTGATTTTGTTTTTTTTAGGGGAAAGTTTTCGTACTTTTGCGGCAAATCGATTTTTATGTTAAAAAACATATTTAATATTGGTCTGGATGCTGGATCCACCACTTTGAAGGTGGTCGTTACGGATGGCGAGGGAGAACTTGTATATACCGACTATGCGAGACATCATGCGGATATACAGGGAACTTTGTTGCAATCTTTGGAGAAACTAAAGACTCAATTTCCTGTTGCTGATGTGAGAATTCAGGTGACCGGTTCCGCTGGAATGGGCCTTTCTGAGCGTTTTGGATTGCCGTTTATTCAAGAGGTGGTTGCCGCTACCCAAGTGATTGAGAAACGTTTCCCTGGTACAAGTACTTTGATAGATATTGGTGGAGAGGACAGTAAGATGATCTTCTTCAACAAAAATATGCAGCCTGATATCCGTATGAATGGTAACTGTGCCGGTGGTACGGGTGCTTTCATCGATCAGATGGCGGTAATATTGGGTGTGGAGGTGAGCGAACTTAGCGATATGGCCCTCCGTGCCGATGCGGTCTATCCAATCGCATCCCGTTGTGGTGTATTCTCCAAAACGGATATTCAGAACTTGATCGCTTTGAATGTAAAGCGTGAAAATATAGCTGCTTCCATCTTTACGGCAGTGGCTACACAGGTTATCTCCGCCCTCTCCCGCGGATGTGACATTAAGTCGAAGGTGTTCCTTTGCGGAGGTCCTTTCGCGCATATTCCAGCGCTTCGCAAGATTATGCAGGAGAAGATAGGTTTCGGCGACGAGGATATCGTCATGACCGAACAGGCCTCTGTGGTGCCCGCTTGGGGTGCCAGCCTCTCCATGAGCGAGAAAGCTGAAGTGAAGAGTTTGGATGATTTCATCACCCTCTTCAAGACGAAAAGGGAGAATACTGAAATCGCAAAATCCGCTTTGGCTCCGTTGTTTGAGTCCAAACAGCAGTTCGAGGATTGGAAGATCAGCAAGGAGAAGAATAAGATTGAAAAGGTGGAGATCTCCCAACTCGCCTCTGAAAATTGCTATATAGGTATCGACTCTGGTTCAACGACTACCAAGGTGGTGGCGATGGACGAGCAGGAGCGAATCTTCTTTACCTTCTACAAAAAGAATGGTGGCCGTCCGTTGGAGACGGTCAAGGAGGGACTTACCCTCTTGTTGGAGGAGGCCCGCGCGTGCGGTAAAAACCTGAAAGTGGTGGCTGGATGCTCGACTGGTTACGGTGAGGAGCTGATCAAGACCGCTTTTGGCTTGAATTTCGGTATGGTGGAGACCATTGCCCATTATACGGCTGCCTATAAACTCAATCCGAAGGTCTCCTTTATTTTGGATATCGGCGGTCAGGATATGAAGGCCATCTTTGTGGAGAAGGGTGCTATCAACCGCTTGGAGATCAATGAGGCTTGCTCGTCAGGTTGTGGATCGTTCATCGATAGTTTCGCGCAATCTTTGCAATGTCCGATTACGGATTTCGTGCGTCGCGCTTGCGAGAGCCAGAATCCTTGCGATTTGGGAACCCGTTGCACCGTATTCATGAACTCAAAAGTGAAGCAATGTTTGCGAGAGGGCTCTCCATTGGATGATATCTCCGCTGGCTTGGCCTACTCCGTGATTAAGAACTGCCTCTATAAGGTGTTGAAACTGAAGGATGTGCGGGATTTGGGCGAACACATCGTCTTGCAGGGTGGTACCATGCGTAACTCCGCTGTGGTGCGTGCCTTTGAACTTTCGGTGGGCAAGGATGTGATTGTCTCCAACTATCCTGAGTTGATGGGTGCCTATGGTGCGGCCCTCTTCTCCAAGAAGAGGATCCAACCGGAAACCCAAGGTACGCTTTTGTCGCAATTGGTGGATTTGAAGGAGTACACTTCTGAACCACTTCGTTGTGTGGGCTGTGAGAATAATTGCCAAATATTGAAAAACGTATTCGCGAACGGAAAGGTTTACTACTCCGGAAATAAGTGCGAAAAGGTTTATACCAACAAAGGCGAGCAGGGTAGAGTTGCCTTTAATATGAGCTTCTATAAGAACGAGTTGGCCTTCAAAAAGGACAAGAAGGGTGTGCTCGAAAAGCCATATTTCACCGTGGGAATTCCTCGTGCCTTGAATATGTACGAGAACTTCCCGTTCTGGTACACGCTCTTTACCCGTTGCAATATTGCGGTGAAGAACTCCGCAAGATCCACCTTCTCCATGTATGAGAAGGGTTTGAATACGGTGATGGCGGATAACATCTGCTTCCCTGCGAAGCTGTTGCATGGCCATGTCTTCGATTTGGCGGAGAAGAAGGTGGACCGCATCTTCTATCCATACGTCATCTACGAGCGTATGGAGCCTAATTCCAACAATAGTTACAACTGTCCGGTCGTGGCGGGTTATTCCGATGTGTTGCGCAGTTCCATCAATGTGGAGGAGCGCTTTGGAATCCCGATGGACGCGCCTGTCATCAACTTCAAGGATGACAAGATGTTGAAGAAGTCGTGTCTTGCCTATATGAAATCCATTTTGGGCAAGAACTACAATAAGAAACAGTTCGAGACTGCTTTCGAAGAGGCTTTGGCCGCACGCGATAAGTTCTCGAACACCTTGCGGGATAAGGCTGTCCACTTGTTGGCGAAGGCCAAGGAGGAGAAACGCCTTGTCATTGTCTTGGCAGGAAGACCTTATCACAACGACCCTCTGGTGCAGCACAAGGTATCGGAGATCATCACCTCGTTTGGCGTGGATGTGGTCACGGAGGATGTGGTGAGGGATTCGGATGCCTCGTTGAAGGATTCCCACATTATTCCGCAATGGTCCTATATGAACCGTATTATGAAGGTGGCGCAGTGGGTGGCTGAGTCGAAGGATGATGTCCACTATGTACAATTGACCTCTTTCGGTTGCGGTCCGGATGCCTTTATCGTCGATGAGGTCATCGATATGATGAAGCGTTACGGCAAGAATGTCACCTTGTTGAAGGTGGATGACGTGAATAATGCCGGCTCTTTGAGACTTCGTATCAGGTCGCTCATCGAGTCGTTGAAATACAAGAGCGAAGAGGGTGAACCAGTCCGTCAGGATTTCGTCACGACACCTGAGTTCTTGAAGAAGGATGTGAACAAGAAGATTTTGGTTCCTTTCTTCTCGGATTTCCACTCTCCGTTCATTCCGGCTTTCTTCAAGTTGATTGGATATAACTTCGAGAATATGCCTCCAAGCGATACCGATTCCGTTCAGTATGGCTTGAAATATGCGAACAATGAGATTTGCTATCCAGCCACTTTGGTGGTCGGAGATTGCATTCGTGCCATGGAGTCGGGACAATATGATCGGGACAATGTCGTCTTTGCCATCACCCAGACGGGTGGACAGTGTCGTGCGACCAACTATATCGCTCTGATCAAAAAAGCGTTGCTTTCCGCAGGCTATGGCGATATTCCGGTGATCTCCATCTCCATTATGGATACGATCAACGAGCAGTCCGGATTTACCCCTAATGTGAAGCGTGTGGTGAAGATTGTTATCTATTTGGTATTCTATGCCGACGCGCTCTCTAAAATGTATTATTCCGCGGCCGTCAGAGAGAAGGAGAAGGGTGCGGCTTTGCGTATCAGGGATGAGTACATCGCTTTGGGTGTGCGTGCGGTTGAGGCGAGACGATCCAAGGATTTGGTGAAGTTGATGGCTGAGGCTGCGCAAAAGTTCGATGCTATTTCCGAAACAAAGGATGTGCCTCGTATCGGTATTGTGGGTGAGATCTTTATCAAATACAACTCTTTCGGACATCAGCATGTGGTCGATTGGTTGGTGGAAGAGGGTATCGAACCTGTCATTCCATCGTTGAGCGACTTCTTCCTTCAATATTTCCCTAACGCTAAATTCAATGAGGCGAACCATTTGGAGAAGAAGCGTAAATTCATGGCGAGATTGCTCTCCAACCTTGGCGAGAAGTATCTGAACCATGTCATCCATAAGATTGACAAGGCAGCCTCCGCATTCCGTTATTACGAGAAGAGCGCGGATATCCATGAAGAGGCGAGAAGAGCCGAAAAGATCACCAATTTGGCGGCGCAATTCGGTGAGGGATGGTTGATCCCAGCGGAGTTCGCTTCGTTTGCCGAGAGAGGCATCAACGCGGCTATCAGTTTGCAGCCATTTGGCTGTATCGCCAACCATGTAATCTCGAAGGGTATCGAGAAGCGTGTGAAGGATATCTATCCGGATATGAATCTCCTCTTCCTAGACTTCGATGGAGGCGTCAGTGAGGTGAATGTACTCAACCGTTTGCATTTTATCGCCAGAGCGGCTAAAAATGTGAAATAAGAGCTCCTATCCGTAGTGATATAAAAACAAAAATAGGGTGTATCATTCGATACACCCTATTTTTATTCGATCCCTTTGAGGATATCGGATTATTCCGCAGTTGGAACGATCACCTCAGTGGTTGGGGCCTGCTCATTTGCAAATGGATTGTCAAGCGGCTTCAACTCAGGCTGAATCACTCCTGAGAAGTAAAGCGCGCAACCTACTGCCGCCATGAGGATGATCATGATAATGAATCTTCCTAAGAATGTTAATCTACCGTAGAATCCCATAATTGTACAATTTAAAGTATTTCGTTAACACCATTTGTTTCTCTCTGCTGGCACTTTCTCCGCTTGGGTAGCCTCCATAGGCTCGATCTTCATCTCCTCGTAAGGAGTGTCGATGGCTTGCTCCGAGAATGAAGCGAATGCCTCTTTCTGACCGTACTTGGAGAGGATCTTGTTCACCTTCTCGACATTGACGGCAGTCTCCAAGTTGTAGTTCTCCAAAATTCCGTTCGAGTCGTCCAAGAAGCGCTCCATTTCAGCAACACTCAAGTCTACTGTATTGGTGATGTGCTCGATAGCCAACTCCTCTTCCAAACTTTGTGCGTCGCCGCTGAGAATGCTGCTGATAGACTTCAAAGCGCTCTTTTGCGCCTCTGCCGCCTCGTATGCGTCCTTCGTTCTCTTCAGGTCCAAAGTGGAACGCTCGATCTTTGCCTTGGCGATGATCTCCAAGCGCTCCATCACCTCTTGGTATCTCTCCGAAGTGGCGATTCTCTGCTTTTGGCTCTCGATGATGCTCTCAAGACGGGAGATGTCGTTGCTGATGGTGCCGACGCTCATCTCGATGCGAAGTTGGTCGTTGGAGCTGAGGCCACCGATCTTCAATCTAGAGTTTTGAAGATTCAATTTGCTGATGTTCTCCTGTTGTTGCTCCTCGTATTCAGAAAGCTTGCGCTTCATCTTGATCAAGATGGCCTTCAAGTTGGTGATGTTCTCGTGGACGTTATTCAATTTGTCCTTCATCTTGGCGATGGATTGCTCCAAAATAGAGATAGGGTCAATCTTGACAAACATGCCTACGATCTTTCTGTTGAGGGTGTACCAGAATAGAGAGATCCATTTCCAGAACGATTTGCTGGTGACGACAGCGAGAATTGCTGCTATGACGAGAAGTTCTCCTATGAAATAGATCAGATTACCTGCTGCCGTTATCATCAATGGAAGCATCTTCACGAAACCCAATCCTAGACCTACCGCAATGGCGCCTGCTGTGATTTTCGCGAATGTTCCGCCTGGGCGGTTGAAGATATCTTTGATGGAGAATGAACCCTTAGCGTTGTTGCTGCTTGAGTTGCTGGTTGGAATTAAGTTGTTATCCATATTTCCCTAATGTTTTTAATTAATATTCAATTTTGACATGACCTCCTTGTCCTCCTCGATTCGCTTGATCATGGCGTTGACGGTGTTCTCGAACACTTGCTCGTTGTGTGCGATCTCTTTGTCCGCTTTGTCCGCCGCGCCTTGCGTCTCCTCGATTCTTTGGGAGAGTACCTCGCATCTCTTTTTCAAGTCCTCGATTTGGGCCATGAGTAGGGTGCGGTTGTTGGTGAGGTTGTTTACCTCCTGTCTTTTGGCGTCCACATCGTGGCGACGTTTCTCCGCAAATTGTCTCTTGCCGCTTTCGAGCTCCTCTTTGACATAGCTGATGTAGACATCCGCGGAGTTGAGAACGGTTTTCTTGTTAAAGTTCGGGTATTGTGACTTTAACACATTGAAAGCAGCCTCGTATCTCTTTTCGGTAGGCAAGCCAAGTGATTCCAACGATGCGGAGTAGGTGATCATCTCCATGATGTCCGGACCAGGAATGTTGCGGTCTTGCAATGTCTGCCACAATTTCTTCTGAACATCCATGCTGATCTCCGAACTGCTTTCAACCGCATAGTCGACTGGAATGGCTACATTCTCGCTGCTTGGAGCCGCTGTCGTGCTAGCCGTCGGTTGCGTGTTGGCCGCTGTGCTGCGTGGCGCCGCCTGCTGATTGTTGGCTGGGGCGTTATTGGTTGGCGCAGAGGTTGGCTTTGATTGGCCACCCTTCTTTTGATCTTGTGGTTCTGGTTTGATGAATAAATCTATAAAACCCATATGCTTTCAGTTTCCAGTTATCTTACGTATGCAAATTTATCAAAAAAAGTAGATTGAAATGTAAAAAGCGTCTAATACCTTGCATTTTTTGTTAACATCTCAAAAAAAGGAGGTGCATCCCGTGGAATACACCTCCTTTTAGCTTTCTTTCCCGCTATTATTTCAATTTCAAAGCGGCAGTGTTGTTCTTGATGAAATCATTCTCCAAGTCGCGGAGTTTGTTCTCGTTCTTGATCACTTCCTGCTTTGACTTCTCCAAATCAGCCTTAGCCTTTTCGATGTTCGCCAAATCCTTTTGGTATCCACCGCGGATATCCTTGATCTGCTCGTCGGAAATGATGCGTACGGCGTGCATGAAGTTGCCATTGAATACTGGGTCTGTGCTGCTGGCGATCATCACACCTCTGTCTGGCATAACGGTGATGAAGTTGAATGTGCCATCCTCGTTGATGTGTTGAACGATACCCATTGTGTTGATCTCCTTTGGATTCAATGCGTTGGAGAAGAATACAACGTCTCCTCTCTTCATCTTCTTAGGAGCGGTGATCTTTTTGCTGTAAGAACCCAATGCGCTTTGGTCTCCAGGTACGTCGATACCCACTTGTCTGAATGCGAAATTCACCAAACCCGGATTGTCGTAAGCGTCCTCGCCGCTTGCGCCAGCCGCATAAGGTTTTTGTTGTTGGTTCAATACGGTTGCCATCATAGCGTCGATGGTCGAACATGGTGCATTCATCACGTCTGCTCTTGTAGCGGCGAATGCGGAAGTGCAAGCCATTAGGGCTGCAGCCAAAATCACATTACATTTCATCATATATTCCTTTTTGTAGTTAATTATATTGGGGGGACTTCAATACCCCGTTTTTTTTATTTAACATATCCTCGAGACGCGAAATTACGCTTTTTCGCGTGAATAACCATATGTTTATGGTTGGAAAATCGTGACTCTATTTGTCCGCAGAGCGGTTAGAACTCCAATCTGAAATTCTTCAAGGTCTTCATCTCCTCATATTTTTGCGGGATGAATCTCCATTTTTTGTTCTTGGACCTGCCACTTTTGACACCTTCTCCCTTTGAACCTTGTGCGGATGACGCCTTCTTCTCGTTGGATGGTGACTCTTCCAAAATGCCCAACTGGATGATCTTCTTTTGAAAGTTGCGTCGGTCGAACTTTACGCCGAGGATCGATTCGTAGAGACGTTGCAGATCCGGCATGGAGAACTCCTTCTCCAAAAGGTCGAATCCGATTGGCTCGAAATGGATCTTCTCCTTCAAGGCGATCAAGGCCTTTCGGAATATGTAATCGTGGTCGAAGGCCAACCTTGGGATGTCGTTCAATTTGAACCAACGGGCCTCGGATGCGTCGTCTCCGCCGATTACCTCCGATTTTTTCACCAAGGCGAAGTAGGCGATGGTGATCACACGCTCTCTGGGATCCCTATCCACCTCTGTGAAGGTGTGGAATTGCTCCAAGTGTTCGGGCGTCAAGTCGGTCTCCTCTTTGAGTTCCCTCAGTGCGCATTGTTCCGCGGATTCGTCCATTTTTAGAAATCCGCCAGGGAATGCCCATGCCCCTTTGAATGGCTCCACGCCTCTTTGCACAAGTAGCACATTCAACTCTTTCCCGTCGAAACAGAAAATCACGCAATCTGTGGTGACTGCGGGGTGCGGGTGTTTGTAACAGTATGCTGTCTCTTTCTCACTCATAATCTATCTGGTATTTGACAGTTTTATTTGTTGTCTCCTTCAATCGTTCTGGAGATCTTTTCGATATTCAAACTTCTTGCGGAGGCGTCTACGATCTCTTTGTAGATACCGCCTTGTTTGTAAACCTCATCCGGGTTTCCGCCTTGCTCCACACGTCCATTCTTCAACGCATAGATAATGTCGCTGTCGATGATTTGTGAAATGCTGTGCGAAATGATGATGACGGTTCTATTCTTCTTGATGGCGTCGATGCTGTTCTTGATCTGTTCCGTGGCGATGGCGTCCAAGCTTGCGGTTGGCTCGTCGAGGAAGATGATCGGTGGATTTTTCAGGAACATGCGCGCGATCGCGATGCGTTGTTGCTGACCTCCGGAAAGGAGTGTGGCCTTGCTGTCGAATTGGTTAGGCAACGCCATGACTTGGTCGTAAAGATAGGCTTTCTTCGCGGCTTCGTGAACCTCCTCGATGGTGGCGTTCGGGTTTCCGTAGAGGATGTTCTCCGCGATGCTGCCGTCGAAGATGTGGTTCTTCTGAAGCACCAATCCGATGTTGTCGCGAAGGAACTTCGTGTCGTATTCACTGATGTCCACACCGTCCAATTTGATGCTTCCGCAGTCTGGCGTATAGAACTTGTCCAATAGGTTGACGATGGTGCTTTTGCCTGCTCCGGAGAGTCCGACGAATGCGGTGATCTTCCCGCTCTCCACCTTCATGTTGATGTTATGGAGCGCCTTTGTTCCGTTAGGGTAGGTGAAGTCCACACCTGAAATCTCGAAGTCGCCCTTGATGTGGTCTGGCTTGTAGGATCCGGTAGGTTCCACCTCATTGTCGGACTTCAATATGTCGAAGAATCCCTCCGCGTAGATGAGCGCGTCGTTCATGTCGTCGTAAATACGGTGCAGTTGGTGGATGGGTGCCACGACATTGTTGAACAACATGACGTGGTACATGATTTTTCCGATGCTCATGCCAGGGTAGTCGTCCAATACCAAGTAGGCGGTGAGGATGATGATCAATACTGTTCCGATCTGTTGCATGAAGCTTTTGAGGCCTTCGAAGAGGAAGCTGATTTTCCTTGTCTCGGTTTGGTTGTTGGTCACCTGGTTTTGTATCTCCAACTGTTTGTCGCCCTCGATACGCTCCCTATTGAACGATTTGATGACGTTGATGGATTCGATGATGTTCATGATGCCGTGGCTCTTCAACTCACGGTATTGGCGCATGTCGCGGCGCCAGTTCTTCAACTTTTGGGTCTGTTTGTAGGTGATGAAGAAGTAGATCGGCATGATGCATAGCGCGGTAAGTCCCACCCAAACATTGGCCTTGAACATCAGTATCAACGCCAAAATCGCACTGGTGAAGAGCGGTAGAAGGTCTATGAAGAAGTTCTGCACAGTTCTGGATAGGCTGGCCACGCCTTGGTCGATACGGGTTTGTAGTTTACCCGCTTCGTTGTTGTTGGCGGTGAAGAAGGCGATGCGGAAAGTGAGCACCTTCTCAATGACAGCCTGCGCCAAATCTTTGGAGACATAGATGCGCATCTTCTCGCCGAAGAATCGCTGCGCGAAGGTGATGACGGCCGATAAGACCTCCTTGCCCAACAGGACAATGGCCACGAAAGAGACGATTTTCACCGCCTCGGCGCCCCATTTTCCGCCAGCTTGCAGATGCGAGTTGATGGAATCGACGGTCCAGTCCAAGACAATCGCGTTTACCTGTGCCATGAGAGAACCGATGAGCGTCAGCAGTAATGTCGCCAAAACCAACCATTTGTATGGCATCACAAATGGTTTTATGCTCTTAAATAATTGTATTAGTCCCATAATATGCAAATGTATATTATTTTTTTTACCTTTGCAAAATTAAAAAATGGGTTCAGACGTTTGAGGAGACGCGTCGCCATAAGGTTGAAATTATTAAGAAGAAATAAAAGAAGAATATTAAATTTAATAAAACATAAAATGGATAAGAATACGATTACAGGTTTCGCCCTGATGTTTGCTATCCTATTTGGATTCTCTTATTTTAACAGACCCTCTAAGGAGCAGTTAGAGGCTCGTCGACACTACCAGGATTCTATTCGTCAAGCTGAGGATGACAGACGTCAGGCTGAATTGTCCGCCAAACTGTTCAACGACTCCATCGCGGCTTTGTCTGAGGGCGATTCCCTCAAACAGGTAAAATCTTCGGAGAAATATGGCGAGTTCCGCGCGGGTGGTATGAACGCCAAGCGTGATGTGACGTTGGAGAATGATTTGGTGAAGATCAAATTCTCCACATTGGGCGCTCAAGCCCAGTGCGTCGTGCTCAAGAAGTTTGAGGCTCAAAACAGAAACGAGTTGTCTCTCTTTGGCGAGGAGGATGCGAAGTTTGATTTGGAATTGCACACTGCCAGCAATCGTATCTTGCATACCGCTGACATGAATTTCGCGGTGGCCTCTTCCAATGACACCTCTGTTGTCTTCTCTTTGGCCTCTTCCCATGGTGGTAGCCTCGATTTCCGATATGTTCTCCCTAAAGATAGTTATATGCTTCAATTCTCGGTTGAGGCGAATGGCTTGGCGGGCTCGTTGGATGGCTCGATGAATAAACTCATCGCTTCTTGGGTGATGGATATTCCTCAACAGGAAAAGGGCCGTGAGTTCGAGGATCGTTACGCGCAGTTGTATTTCTACACGCCTGAGGATGGCCGTGACTATTTGAGCGAGAATGGTAATGACGAGAAGTCGGTTGAGGATCCTGTCCGTTGGGTCGCTTTCAAAGATCAATATTTCTCAAGTATCCTCATCGCGGATGGTAATCTGATGGAGAATACGGCGTTGAAGTCCTCTTCATTGCGTGACTCCCTTCACCTAAAGAAGTATATGATGCAGACAGAGGTGCCGTTTGCGACAGGAAAGGCCAATTTCAGATTCTTCTATGGTCCGAACAGCTACAAATTGTTGAAGTCGTATAACAAGGGAACCAGTGGCGACGAGAAGTTGAATTTGCACCGTTTGCTTACCCTCGGCTTCTCTTTGATCCGTTGGGTGAACCAATTTTTCATCATTCCGTTGTTTGACTTCCTTGGCTCTGTAGTCGGTAATTATGGTTTGGTGATTCTTTTGCTGACCATTGTGGTGAAACTGTTCTTGACTCCGTTCACTTACAAATCATACCTATCATCCGCGAAGATGAGGGTTTTGAAGCCTGAAATCGATGCGTTGAACGCGCAGTATGCGAATGAATCCCCAATGGTTAGAAGCCAAAAAGTCCAAGACTTCTACAAAGATGCCGGTGTGAATCCGGCGGGAGGATGCCTTCCGATGTTGCTCTCCATGCCGTTCTTGATGGCGGTTTATTTCTTCATCCCTTTGGCGATTGAGTTGAGACATGTCCCATTCCTTTGGGCAGAAGACCTCTCTTCTTATGACGCGATCATCCACTGGGGATATGACTTGCCGTTGATCGGCGACCACTTGAGCCTCTTCTGTGTATTGTTTACCGTGGTGAATGTCATCTATACAAAGTTCAATATGCAGATGAACGCGAATTCCTCTATGGCTGGTGGAGAGGCGATGGAGCAGCAAATGAAGATGATGAAGTACATGATGTATTTGATGCCGATCATGTTCTTCTTCTGGTTCAACAAAATCGCTTCAGGTTTGACCTACTACTATTTCATCTCTTTGCTCTTGTCTATTATCCAAACATTGGTGATCCGTAAGTCTATCAATGAGAAGAAGTTGTTGGCTGATATTGAGGAGCATCGTAAGGCAAGACTTACCGAGAAGCAGTCGAGAGAAAAGGCTGAGCGTGCGAATAAACAAACTGGTTCCGAGGTGATCAGCGCGATCGACAGTACAATGGCTGAAGTGGAAGACAATTCTTTCATGGGTCGTTTGAGAAAAAAGGCGATGGATTTCCAAAACCAGATGGCCGAGGCCCAAAAGCAGGCCGAGGAGATGAGGAAGAACCAGAATGGGGGAAATGATAAGAAATAAACTCCTCGTATGGTAATTGCGGTTTTAATTGCCTATTTATGTGTATTGGTGCTCGTCTCGAAACGGACGGGCGGAAATGATAGCGACGCCGATTTCTTCTTGGGGAATCGGCGTTCGCCTTGGTGGGCGGTGGCCATTGGTATGGTCGGCGCCTCTGTCTCTGGCGTCTCCTTTGTCTCTGTGCCGGGTTGGGTGCCATCCACCTCCTTCACCTATATGCAGATGGTGTTGGGATTCCTGCTGGGCTATGTGGTGGTGACTTATGTTCTGCTTCCTATCTATTACAAGTCGGGTAGCGTCTCGATCTATTCGGTTCTCTCCGCCCGATTGGGTGGAGTGGGGCGTCTGACGGGAGCGATATTCTTTCTGATCAATAAGTTGCTGGGCGCCTCTGTCAAGTTTTATGTGGCCGTCTTCGTCCTATTCCAGATGGCGGACCTGCATTGGCTTCCCTATCCGTTTTTTGTGGTGCTGTGTCTTCTCTTTGTCTATCTATATACCTATAAGAGCGGAATTAAAGCGGTGGTGTGGACCGACCTTTTGCAGACGTTGGTCATGGTGCTTACGCTGGTGCTTCTGCTTCGTGCGGTGCTTGCCGCCATGGGGATGGACTTCGTGGAGGGTATCCGTTTCGTGAAAGAGTCATCCTATTCCCAGATCTTCCAGTGGGAGGATTGGAGTAGCCGTAACTACTTCTGGAAGCAGTTTATCAGTGGAGCCTTCGTTGTGGTGGTGATGACTGGCTTGGACCAGGATATGATCCAGAAGAATCTTTCGTGCCGCTCTTTGCGTGAGGCGCAGCGTAATATGATGTCCTATGCCTTTATCTTTATCCCGGTTAATCTGCTCTTCTTGATGTTGGGATTATTGATCGCCTCCCATTATGGGATGGATCATCTGCCTGCCGTTGGTGACAGGTTGTTGCCCTATTTCGTGAAGGAGTCCGGCACTTTGGCGATGCTCTGTTTCTCCGTGGGTATGTTGGCCTCCTCGCTCTCCAGCGTCGATTCGGCGATGACGGCGATGACCACCTCGTTCCTTAATGATGTATTGCGTAGGGAGGGGGAGCATAACGCATCGTTCCGCCACAAGATTCATTTGGGTGTGGCGGCCTGTGTGGGTGTATTGGTGGTGCTTTTGGATTTTGTGCGCAACAACCACGCCATTGATTTGATTTATCAGTTGGTCTCCTATCTATACGGCCCGTTGTTGGGAATGTTCGCGTTCTGCTTTTTCCATAAAAGAGCTTGTCTGGAGAGCCGATGGGTGGCTGTGGTGGCTCTCTTGTCGCCGATTCTCTCCTATTGGGTATCAATAAAAATTCGTACCGCATTCTCTTACGAGATGGGGTACGAACTCTTACTTTTAAATGGTCTACTGACCTATGTGGGGATTCTCCTGATCTCCCTTATTTCAAACAGAAAGATTTGACGATGTGCTCTGCGGTGTCTTTCTCCGCTTTGTCGGCTGCGGCGCACTCCACACCGTAAAATAGATTGTCTTTGAAAGCCAACTTCATGAGCGACTCGTAGAAAGTGGAGTTCTCGCTCTCTTTTTCGCCACTGGTGAAGTGGAGGATGATGGCGCCGTCGTCGGTGTTCTCCCTCTTCTGCAATTGGAAGTTGATGATGCTCTCTTCGAAATCTTTGATTCTGGAATCCGTGAAAGCCTCCAGTGTCCTCTCGTTTTCAGGCACGCTGTCGAGAAGTCTGGTCCTGACGGCAATCATTTGTCCACCTTCGGCTCCATAAGCGGCGAAAGGAACCACTTCGAAGGCGTTCTCCACCGATTCCCAGGTCTTAGGGTACTCTATGTGAAAAGCTTGGTTGTCGTAAGCCGTGTAGGCGTTCTCCTTTTTACATCCTGAGATGAAGATGGTTAGTGCGGCGGATGCCAATAATGCCTTGTTTCTCATATCTGTCAATTTTGTTATTCCTCTATTCTTGGTAATTGCTCTGATACGCAAAGATATGAATTTTATGTAAAAAAAGAAGATTCGCCCAGAATTGGACGAATCTTCGTATGGACGTCTGCCGTCCCCTGATATACTTTAAATATAGGCGACAAAAAAACAATAGTCATGTAGAACTCATTGATTGATATATAGTTTTATACTATCAGTTCTCTTTTGTTTGCCGTCTTGTCAATCTCTTGCGAGATGAAACTTTTTGCAGTCTTTGTTCCCATTTCCTGACTACAATATAAGGTTAAAATCTCTGATACGCAACTAATTTTAGAACAAAATTCCTTGTTGGGACACGGTTCTTTCATTTGAAACAAAAATTTTCTTCTTTTATTTTTGCATACCTTGGGTATTATGCGATTTTTCCAAGGAAAATCTATACATTTGCACACAGCAGTGCCGAAGCACCGCTCGTTAGTGTTTCTCCTTTGAC
>JAZUDI010000024.1:0-116376 GCA_045639525.1 Paludibacteraceae bacterium
TTGCTCCGCAATCGAGTGCTTCCTTGCACTCTGAATTGTATTGGTTAAGTATGCTGGTGTTCATTTCAGTGCTTTGGATTTGACACTTAAAGTTACTGAAAATCAGCAACTTAACCAAATTTATAGAGAACTATTTCTCTGGTTTTTAGCGATTTATATTGACAAATAATTTCAAAGATCTAAGTATGAAATTGCAGCTCTTTGAAGCTGAATTATATTGTTAAACGGTAAAATTTACCGAAGTATTGCTATATAGTACATTCTGCGGTGGCATTTTTCACTACTTACCGATGCAAAAATTCTTGAATATGTTTCCCAAAACCTCGTCGTTGGTGATCTCTCCACCCGTGATGTCCCCTAAAAAGAAGAGGCAGTCGCGTAGGTCGCGGCTGAGAAGGTCTCCCGATAGGTTGGCCGCTAGACCATCGCTTACACGGATGATGGCGATGAGGGCATTCTTTAATGCCTCATAGTGTCTGAGGTTGGTGACCACCACGCTTTCCGTGTCGGCTTTCTCCACCCCTGAACGATGGGTGAGTTCTGTTAAGATAGCCTCTTTGTTGATATCCTTCTTGGCGGAGATCGCCATTGCTTCAAGTTGGTAGGTTGAGGCTAATTCCAGCAACGATTCCTTTTGCTGTTCGTCGATCAAATCTATCTTATTGAGTAGAGCGAAGGCCTCTTTCCCTATCCAGTGCTGTTTGTTCTGCTCCAAGAATTCCCGGTTTTTATCCACGCTCTCCGCGCCATCCATCACCACCATGACGATGCTGGCCTCGTCGATCTTCTTGAAAGTGCGCTCGATACCTAGCGCCTCCACCTTATCGTCGGTCTTGCGTATTCCCGCCGTATCGATGAAGCGGAAGAGGATACCATTTACCTGCATGGTGTCCTCGATGACGTCACGTGTGGTGCCGTGCACATCACTGACAATGGCTCGGTCCTCATTCAATAACCAGTTGAGAAGGGTCGATTTGCCTACATTGGTCTCTCCGACGATCGCTACGGGGATACCGTTCTTGATCGCGTTGCCGTATTGGAACGAGTGGGCGAGTGAACTGATTTTCCGCTCGATCTCATCCACCAAATCCCGCAAATCCTGGCGGTCGGCAAACTCCACATCCTCTTCGCTGAAATCCAATTCCAACTCCACCAGGGAGACGAACTGCAACAATTTGTCGCGGAGCAACGACAACTCCTTGGAGAATCCGCCCCGCATCTGTTTGATGGCCAATCTGTGGG
This sequence comes from Paludibacteraceae bacterium, assembly GCA_045639525.1. Classification (GTDB taxonomy): domain Bacteria; phylum Bacteroidota; class Bacteroidia; order Bacteroidales; family Paludibacteraceae; genus UBA1181. Next base: position 1,243 of record JAZUDI010000024.1, read on the forward strand.
CCGCTGAAGAGTTGGATGAGATGACATCCGCCACCGCCTCTGCTTGGGAAAGATCCATTCTGCCGTTCATAAAGGCTCTTTGGGTGAACTCCCCAGGGAGGGCCATGCGGCAACCTTGTGCGATTAGTAGTTCGATGATCCTTTGCTGGATGAATGTGGATCCGTGGCACGACAACTCCACGGAGTCTTCGCCCGTAAAGGAGTGGGGACCACGGAAAAGGGTAGCTACCACTTCGTCCACAATCTCACCCGAAGGGCTTTTGATGATACCGAAATTTGCCGTGTGGCTCTTGGCCGAGGCCAAACATTTTCCCTCTTTTACGGAGGTGAAAATCGAATCGGTGATCTCGATCGCCCGATCTCCGGACAAACGAATAACCGCTATCGCACCCATTCCTGGCGCTGTCGATACCGCACAGATCGTCTCGTCTGATATGTTGAATCTATCCATTCCGTATCGCTATTATTCCCAGCCTTCGAAAATCTCCTCTCCGTACACGTTATGCTCATCTTTGCTATGGTTAGGATACCATACTTGCGCGAAGAAAGGATTTCCTTTGGCGATCTCGTCGTAGTTCCATGGGGTAGGCAAGCACTCTGGGCACCAGTGTCCACCCTCTAAGATGAGGGCTGGCGAGGCTTTGAATTTGTGGCCGAATTGGCACTCCCATTCCAAAGGGGTGCGGAAATCTCCTTTGACCATGGTTTCGCTCAGGCATTTTCCACCTCTGAAAGCGGCTGCTTGGCGCATATCCTCAATGTCCCACTCTGTGCGAGGTTTGCTCTCGTCGTAACCGTGATCCAAGATGGTAGGCTCTTCTGTCGGGTGGGAGAGGTCTTGGTGTTTCCAGTCCGGAATGTTCTTCCAAGCCTCGACGGATCCGTAGTAGGCGTTGATTCTGTTTTGATCATTGTGCTTGATCCACCATTGTGTTCCCCAACGCTTTTTGTAGGCCAATGGGCGGATAAACGCCTTGATAAGGAAACTTGGCACGATGGCGGCCAAATGGTAGAACCAAGGTACGCTTTTACCCATTTGTTTGAAGTATTCATCCACCGGCACATTGCCACGGAAGTGGAGGTAATCCTCCAATTTTTGGGAATCCAGATACCACATACCGTGGAAGTTACGAAGAACGAACCACTCAGGGTTGAAGATCTTCTCAGGTTTTGGGCAACTGATCGCTTTGAGCAGTTTGCACTCGAATTCGTAGTTGCTCAATCGATATTCAGGACCACTACCGATATTGTAGAAGTGGTTCCAAAACTCGTCAGGAACACTCTCTTCGCAGATGTTCGCGAGCAAGCGACCGCTATCCTCTATGGTGGCCCATTCCAAAACGCCTCTCAAAGGAACGTGGAACATGATAGGGTCGAAGTTTTTGAGAATAGCTGGGTAGAGGATGCCTGATTGACGGAGACATACCCAATTTTTGATGCCGGATTCCACGATGGTTCGCTCGGCGATGGTCTTGCTGATGCCGTAGTGGTCGTATACGCTGACACTGATCGGGTCGCCGGATCTACCCCAATGGATTGGTTCGTTGCGGTCGCTTAATTGGGCGACGGAACCGATATAACAAACTTTTATGTTGTCTGCGTTGGGTTGAGCCAATACCGCTTTGGCCACATTTTCAGCGGCGGTTCGGTTGACTCTTCTGGTCTTGTTCGGATAGTAGTCGGCAGAGGGCGAAACCATACCGCCTACGTGTAGGACGAAGTCTGCGCCTTTGGTCGCTTCGAGGACATCCTCGTAACGGGTTAAATCTCCCCAGACGATTCTCACTTTGTCCGCATATGGAGCCAATTTCTTTTTGTTGGTGTCGCTTGGACGCGCAAGTACAGTAAGGTCGAAACGATCTTGTTTCTTCAGCAGTTCTTGGAAACCTGCCCAACCCATAGATCCGGTCGCTCCGGTAAGGAATATTCTCTTCTTCATATTATATTGTCAAAAAAATAGTTAGGTTTTAACGATCGATTGACCGTAAATCTCCTTCCGCAAAGATAGAAAATTATTTGAAACGGGCGACTCTCTTCCCGTTATGGTAGGGTGCTCTTTCTGAAATGAATGAAGGAATTGTAAATTTATTGTGTTGATATTTCATAAATCTATTTATGATGTTTTGTTAAATGGTTGTATTGGATAATATTTATTCAATAAATTGCTGTTTTGGGGTTAAATCAATTAAAAAATATGTCACAATTAAAAAATTATGGCATACAATGCATTAGTTTTCAAATAAAATTATAATTTTGTATTAAACGTTTTTGGAAATTATTAACTGTTAAATATTGTATTAATATGCTGAAGGATGTTATTGGAGAAAACTCCGGAAAAGTATGGCACTTATTGAATGATAAGGGTGAATTGACTTTCAATCAAATCAAGAAGGATTTGAAGATGAAGAACGAGGAGATTTACCTCGCTTTGGGATGGTTGTTCCGTGAGGATGTTATTTACGCATACGAGAAAGAGGAGACTCTTTACTACGGACGTCGTTAATAAATTGAATTAATATGAAATAGGGAAGATGCTGAGGCGTCTTCCCTTTTTTTGTCGTGGTTTCCGACGGTTATAGTTTCTTCAACTCGAACACCTTGTCGATGCAGCTCGGAATCTCCTCTCGACGGTGTGTCACATAGATGAGGCTCTTCTTCGGCTGTTCGCAGAAGCGCTCGATCACATTCCTGGCCCACGCTTTGTGTTGCATGTCCAGCCCGTGTAATGGCTCGTCTAGAATGAGAAGGTCCGGATTCTTCACCAAGGTACGGGTGAGTAGCACCATACGTTGCTCTCCGCTCGAAATCTTCATATAGGGTTGCTCTTGCAAATGGCTGATGCCTAAGAGTCGCATCCACATTCTCGCATGTTCCAACTGCTCTTCCGAACAGGTTCTGAAGAGTCCTACCGTGTCGAATAATCCAGAAGCGACGATCTTCTCGCAGCTCTGGTTCTCCTGGAAGTAGAGGTGCATCTCGGACGAGATGTAACCGATAGGGCGCTTGATGTCCCAGATACTCTCTCCGGTACCTCTTTTGCGGTCGAAGATGGTGATGTCTTGTGAGTAGGCATTCGGATTATCTGCGGCCAAAAGGCTCAATAGCGTGGATTTTCCCGCGCCGTTAGGGCCGAGTAGGGCCCACTTTTCTCCTCGTTTGATATCCCAGTTCAAATCCCTGAATACATCGTGTCCTTGATGCGAGAGGTTGATGTTCTTCATGCGAAGGACATATTCATATTCACGGCTCTCTTTGTTGACGCTCTCTGGTAATACCTTAGGTGCCTCTTGTGTATTAGGAGCCAACCATTCGCTGTATTTTTCCGCAAAGAGGGCGGGGGAGCCGGTTGCCTCATAAACCATCTTGTCAGCCTTGAGTATATGGGTAGTGGCCGTTGGAATTTCGTTGATGGCAGGCACCACGAAGAGCATGGATTGGATGGCGGACAACTCCACGAAGAAATCATCCAACTCCTTGCGCATCTTCGCATCCAATCCGATGAATGGATTGTCGAAAATGATGAGTTCGGGGCGCTGCGAGAGGAAGAGGACGATCAACACGCGTCTTAACTCACCGGAAGAGAGCATGATAAGCCGCTTCTCCAAGAGTGGGGTGATATTCAACTTTTGGAACAACATCTCCATGTACTCCTTCTCTGTCTCGTGCTTGCTGAGCATTTCTGCCACCGTAGGGGTGGTTTCGTTCTCCAAAGCGTTGAAGCGCTGTTGGTAGTACATGTTCTTGTAGTCCGCTAATAAATAGGCTGATTCGAAACAGACCTTCTTGATACGGTCGGTAGGGTAGAACCTGCCCTTGAATCCATAGTCGATGGAACCTGCTTTGGTGGCGTATTTTCCTGCCACGTAATCCGCTAAGAAACTCTTTCCTGAACCGTTCGGTCCAATGATGCACCATTGCTCTCCTTTGTTGGCTCTCCAGTTGATGGGTTGTACAGGGGCCATGCCGAAGACACGGGGTACAGCCTCTTTGAATTCAAATAATAATTCCTTTTCCATGCTTATCTTTTCATCGCCCGATCCATTTGGCGTCTATCATCCTTCTCTTTGAGGGAATCTCTCTTGTCATACTCCTTTTTACCCTTCGCCACAGCGATCTCCAATTTGGCGTACCCCTTTTCGTTGAAGAATAGTTTGGTGGGTACGATGGTGAAGCCGGTTTCTTTGGTTTGTCTGCGGAGCTTCATCAACTCTCTGCGGGTAAGCAGCAACTTTCGGTCCCTTTTGGGAAGGTGGTTGTTGTAAGTGCCATAAAAGTATTCCGACACGTTCATGTTCTTCACCCAAAGCTCATCATCGTTGAAGTAGCAGAAGGTGTCCACCAAGCTCGCTTTGCCCAAACGGATAGATTTGATCTCGGTGCCAACCAATACGATACCCGCTTGGTATTTGTCGATCAACTCGTAATCGAAAGTGGCTCTCTTATTTTTTATGACAATGTCATTTTTCAGTTTTTCCATACGTCAGAATCAGTGTTTCAGTAAGAAAAGCATAATCTTTTCCATGAGAAATGGTGCTAGGCAAATGATGGCCGAGGTGTAGAGCGTGAACTTTTGACGCTGCTCTTCCGTGATCTCAGGGAAGATGGATGGTACACCAAACCATATTAAATATACGAGGTATAATATCAATGCCTTTAGCAGAAATAATATCGGGAATATTGTGGTTATGAAATTGATGATGAGATAGTAGCTGAATATGTAGGAGGTCATGATCGCGCTATCCTTGTACAACGGTCTCGCTTTGAAAAGCTTCTCTGTCAGTGGCCCGCTGATGACGAGCGTGGCGACATGGTACCCTACGAATACACTACAGATGCATACGACGATCTCCTTGCAACAGACCTTTAGTAAGTATTCGGTGGCATCCTCGTAGGCGAATGGATCGAACTCAGTCACGCATTTTATGGTGGTCGCGATGATCAGACAGAGCATTAAAGGAGTGACATAGTTATTGCGAAGATCGCTGGGTTGGGGGCGCTCTTCCGCTATAACTTTCCATTCCGATTCGGGGAATCTGGCCAGTTGTATGAGTCGTTTCACTTTTGGATTCATGCGTTTCACTCAATATTTCCGCAAAATTAGGGATTTTTGCATTAAAAAGTTATTTTTGTATTAACAAAAGTGATTATAGAAAAGTGTTTACTGACTTTACGAAGGTGATATGGCATTGATTCAATTAAAAAATAATGGCGTGGAGGCGTTGGTGCTGACTGATGTGGGCGGCCGCATCGTCTCGTTTCATCGAACGGGCAAACCGAATGTGTTGGAGAGTGATCCGAAAATGTGGGAGGAGCCTGAGAGCGAACGATTTGTCCCTTCTCCGTTCCTGATGGACTTTAAGGGCTATAATGGCCATGAAGTTTGGGTGGGGCCACAGAGTCAGTGGTGGAAACAACAAACACTCAATACGGAAAAGATCGACTCCGATCTGTTTTGGCCGCCAGATCCCTATATTAGTTTTGGATCGTACGAAGTGGTTGAACAGTCGGAAAGTTCCGTTACCATATTGGGAGAGACCTCTCCGATCAGTGGTGTACGAATGGAGAAGCGTGTCTCGTTGGAGGTGGATGGTTCTCTCTATTTTGAGGTGTCGGCCGAAAATATGCGTGAGACGACAGTTTCGTGGGATTTGTGGCTTATAACCCGTGTCAACGGACACAATCCTAATTTCGTACCGGTGGCTTCCGAATCGGATGTCTTCCTTGGTGAACCCTCGCATCCTTGGCAAGGATGTCCAACCTATAAAGTGGAGAATGGTTACTTCTCCTTCACGCCGTTGGTCAACGACGGTAGATACGAGGAGTGTACCGGAAAGGCCTATATCAAGGCGGTGAAGCCGATTATTATCGCCCATTGTGGTGATGAGCGATTGACCTTGGAGTTTGAACACCACGACTGGGATACCATCCATCCGGAACAGGCGGAGATTGAACTCTATAACTTCGTCCACAAGGAGGCTGAAAAATCTTTGTTGGAGTTGGAATACCATACGCCCTACAAACAGTTGGCCCCACACGAGAAGATCTCCACTTGGTCAAGATGGCGATTGTCTCCTTTGGAAAAGGGTGAAATATAGTTGAAAATGGTGATGTAATAGAATGGGTGAATATAAAATTTAATAGTTATGAAATCTCTTTTTTTATCTGCGCTAATGGTAATGGCGTCATTTCTTCCCTCTTTTTCGCAGGCGGAGATGAGTGAAGCCTTCTACATTATAAAGGATGGTAAGTTGCAGCCTGGCGTTACCGTCGCCAATACCTACTGTCCCTTGGAGATGACCGAGTATGATGGATACCTTTCGTTTAAGAAGAAGGGTCTATACTATCAAAACATCCGATTTGATTTGTCTATTGATCGTCCGTTGGTTTTGGACAATAAGAATTTGGTTGTGGAGTATATGTTGCCGGAGACTGCCATTTGTGACACAAGCCATAAAGAGAACATTTACAACAACGTTTGCGCCTATAAAGAGGCAGCGACGATGTCTGTTCAAGCTCTGGACACGACAGGAAGGTGGTGTTCCAGAATATATATCGATGGAAAATTCGATGCGAATTCAGCTAAGGATTTTGTCTCTTACAACCGTTTCGCGTTTGCCCGTAACAAAAGTAGGATAGCGTCCGTTGTGCTTTCTTATATCGATAGGTGGCAGTGGTTCGAGGAGGATAATGAGCCTATGCCCGATTCTTTAAAAATCAAGAATTTATATTATGCGAAGCCTAAAACGAATACTTCCGTATTTTTCTCCTCGCAGTTTGATGGCACCAATACGTGGGATGAGTATCAATCGCTCTTCTATTCCTACAGTGGGGTGGAAGTCGTTTCTAACAATGAGGATGACTATATTCCTCGTTTGAAAATGATGTATATGAATCAACGTTACAATTGGACTGGTTCGGATGGCTCTGGGTACTTGCCTAGTGAGTTGTTCCATGGTTTGTTGGTGAAGAATCGGGCCCTTTACAAATCGGATTACGTGTTGGATACGGATACGCTATTCATCCGCCCGATCGCACTTCCGAAGAATGCGAAAAGTATTGATGTGGAGGCACTTGTCCGTGTGGATCGACGGGTGAGAGAGGGTGCGCGGACTGAACCGTTAACCGCCTATATCAAATTTAATAATTCGAAGCAGTTGGTGAAGTTGTTTAACGACACCATTCCGAATATATACACTTTGGAACGGACTACCGTGGCAGTCCCTGCTGGCGCGAAGAGTTGCTCCTTGATTTTCTTGCAAGCGCCGACAGCAACCTATGTGGTTGATAACCTAATTATGTCTTATAAGAATACAATTGTCGCTACGAAACCCAAGACGGGTCCTGTGGCTGGAAAGCCAGTGGTGTTGCCACAAAAGAAATAAATGAATCGAACGGGTTTCGAAACTTTGCCTATGCGGCAGGTGATCTGTTGTTCGATGGATTAAAATGACAATGGATTAAAATAACAAAGGCGGTCTCGAAAGAAACCGCCTTTATTTATTGTCTTGCGATGATGTGATTACTTCTTGCTCATCTCCTCAGCGGCCAACTCTGGGTCGATAAGGATACGTCCGCAATACTCACAAACAATGATCTTCTTTCTGATACGGATATCCAATTGTCTTTGAGGTGGAATCTTGTTGAAGCATCCACCGCAAGCGTCACGCTCTACGGCAACAACGGCCAAACCGTTTCTTGCGTTCTTTCTGATTCTCTTGAATGCGGTAAGCAATCTCTCCTCGATCATGCCCTCGATCTCCTTCGCCTTGTCGCGGAGGTTCTCCTCCTCTTGCTTGGTCTCAGAAATCACCTCATCCAACTCCTTCTTCTTCAACTCCAAGTCTTCGTTTCTCTCAGAGATAAGGGTTTTAGCCTTCTCCAATTCATCTTTGCGGACGCCTGACAAGTTGATGGCCTCGTTGATACGCTTCTCGCTCAACTCGATTTCGAGTGTTTGGAACTCGATCTCCTTGGCAAGGTTCTCGTATTCACGGTTGTTGCGGACATTGTCTTGTTGCTCCTTGTACTTAGCGATAAGAGACTTTGAATTCTCGATGTCGGCCTTTCTTCCAGTGATAGAAGAGTCGATTTGTTGAATCTCCTCTGTCAAGTTAGCCACACGTGTGTTCAAACCTGCGATCTCGTCCTCCAAGTCTTGAACTTCCAATGGAAGGTCACCCCTCAATGTCTTGATCTTGTCGATCTCGGAGTTGACTAATTGAAGGTCGTAGAGCGCTTTAAGCTTCTCCTCTACGGTAATCTCTTTCGAATCTTTCTCTGACATACTTTATAAGTAATTTATCGGATTTGTTTTACTTTCTGATATATAGACTGCAAATTTAGGATTTATTTTTGAAATTATCTCAAAAAATATCTCTTTTGTGAACTGTTCTGACTCAAAATGTCCAATATCCGCTACAATAATGCGCCCTTCCACATCAAAGAATTGGTGGTATTTGACATCAGCGGTGATGAAAACATCCGCTTGGGCTTTGATCGCGTTCTCTATGAATTCTGCCGATGAGCCTCCGCAGAGAGCGATTTTCTTTACGCTTTTTCCCTCTGAGAAGGCTGTGTGACGCACGCTACCCACCTTGAAAGTCTCCTTTACCCGTAGCAGGAATTGGCGCGCCTCCTCCGGTTGGGGCAGGTGGCCGATAACGCCTAATCCGATCTCTTCTCCGTTCGCCTTTTCTATCTCCAGTGGCGAGTCGATTGATACCCCTAATTTCTCCGCCATTTTAGCGCTAACTCCGTTGGCGGCTTTGTCCATGCAGGTGTGGCTGGCGTAGATGGCAATGTCGTTTTTGATTGCTTTGATGATGCATCGTTCGACATAGTTTCTGCCGCAAATCTTCTTTTGCCCATGGAAAATGAGCGGATGGTGGGCGATGATGAGGTTACACCCCTTATGGATCGCCTCGTCGATTACCGTTTCCGTCACGTCCAGCGTGATCAAGACACCTGATACCTCCATCTCCGGCTCTCCCACCTGCATGCCGCAGTTGTCGTAGCTCTCTTGGTAGTGGAGTGGGGCATGTGCCTCTATGAGATTGGTTATATCATTGACCTTCATGGCTCTCTTTACTCTTTTTCTTTAATGTGATGACCGTGTAGTTGGGCGATATGCCAAACCTGGCAGGCATTCCAACGCATCCTACACCTCTTGAAACATAAATCTGCTTGCCGTTTTTCTGGTAGAGGCCTTCGCAGTAGCCTGACAAGAAGCATTCCTTTATCATCCTCTCCAATCGAACAATTTGCTTGAGAAGGGGTACATCGTTCCACGAACCGAAATCTATGCCGAATTGCCCACCATGGGTGTGTCCGCTGAGCGATAGTAGGATATCTGTCGAGTCTCGTAAATCTTTTGCCTTCCAAGTGACGGGGTCGTGGGAGAGGAGAATCTTCACCTTGTATGGTTCTGTGCCGCTATAGGCTTTAGGGAAGTTCGCCTTCTCGTTCCATATTGGAGCGACGCCCCAATTCTCAATGCCGATGAAGGCGATGGTGTCTTCTCCTCTGTTTACGAGGTAGTGGTCGTTTAGCAATAGTTCGAATCCGAAATCCCTGATTTTCTGTCGAATGGCGATTTCATTCATCGATTTCAGATCTTCGTCGTCCCATTCGTAGTACAAGCCGTAATCATGGTTGCCTAAGATCGCCAACTTCTTCTCCTCGCTTTGCAATTTGTCGAACACATAATTCCACCCGTTGCATTCTGTGGCGAAGTTGTTGACCATATCGCCGGTGAAGACGATGATGTCGGCGTGTTGGGCGTTCAGGGAGTCGAATAGCGGTTCTAATCTTTTCTGCGACTTGGCGAAGCTGCCTAGGTGCATGTCGCTGAATTGGAGAATCCTGTATCCGTCGAATGAGTCTGGCAACTCCTCAAGTTCTATGGTCTGTTCCACTTTGTGGAAGTTGAACCGGCCGAAATTAATTGCGTAGAAACTCGCTAAAAAGGCCAGCGCAGCCGCCACATAGCCGAAATGTTGGATTTTTCTCCACCGTTTGCCTGTTTTGTAAAAGATAAGGTCGAAGGTGCAGAATGTCAGTTTGGTGGCGTAAACCATCACGAGCACACATACAAACATGGTCATTTGGTATTGTGTCGTGGGGGATACGATATGGTTGATATTTAAGAATATCGCAAAGGATGCCACCAAGAAATAGACGGAGATGATCCAATGTAAAATCTTCGTGGATTTGTTGATTCTATTGCGCATAAACCTGCTGTAGAGGTAGATGTCCGGCAATAGGACCAACAATATGATCAATATGACGGTGATGGGATAGACGTGCATATCGGGAATCTTAATTTTCCTTCAATTCAAGCGCTACCACATTTTCTACATGATGGGTATGCGGGAACATATCCACCGGTTGCACCTTGGTCACCTTGTACTTGCAGTCGAGCAGATTGAGGTCTCTCGCTTGCGTGGCTGGATTACAACTAACGTAAACGATTCGCTTAGGCTCCGCGTCGAGGATGACATCCACTACGTCTGGGTGCATGCCGTCGCGAGGAGGGTCGGTGATGATGACGTCTGGTCTGCCGTGTTGCGCCACAAACCCCTTGGTAAGGATGTTCTTCATGTCGCCTGCGTAGAAGAGTGTGTTCGCAATTTTGTTGTTCTCCGCATTCACTTTGGCGTCCTCGATCGCCTCCGGTACATATTCGATGCCGATCACTTGCTTGGCCATCTTCGCCACGAAGCAGGCGATGGTACCTGTTCCTGTGTAAAGGTCATATACCAATTCGTTGCCGGTAAGTTGGGCGAAGTTCCTTGCCACTTTATATAGTTCGTAAGCTTGTTTGCTGTTGGTTTGATAGAAGGATTTCGGGCCGATCTTGAATTTGAGCCCCTCCATCTCCTCGAAGATGTGGTCACGTCCCTTGAATACGAATGTCTCTTGGTCGGTGATGGTGTCGTTGCACTTTCCGTTGATGACATAGATGAGGGAGGTGATCTGCGGGAATTGCTCTACAAGGTGGTTGAGCAGCCCTTCACGCTTCTCCTTGTCCTCGTGGTAGAATACGACGGTGAGCATCACTTCGCCTGTGCTGGCGGTGCGGACGACGATCGTACGGAGGAAACCCTCTTTGTTTCTGAGGTCAAAGAATGGCAGGTCGTTGGCGAAGGCGTATGCCTTGATGCAATCACGGATTTGGTCGCAGATTTCGTGCTGAAGGTGGCACTTGTCGATGTCCAAAACCTTGTCGAACATACCTGGAATGTGGAATCCGAGCGCGTTCATATTGTCGAATTTCTCTCCTGCGGCCACCTGCTCGTAGGTCAACCACTTTTTGTTGGAGAAGGTGAATTCGAGTTTGTTGCGGTAGCGGATGATATCCTCCGATCCGAGGATAGGGGAGATCTCCGGCAACTCCACTTTGCCGATTCTTGTGAGGTTGTTGTATACTTGCTCTTGCTTCGCTTTGATTTGGTCTTCGTAAGGGAGGATCTGCCATTTGCAACCTCCGCAAACACCATAGTGGGAGCAAAATGCCTCGGCACGACGTTCGGAGAATTTGTGGATTTTCACTACGCGGCCCTCCATGTAACTGTTTTTCTTGCGCGTTACCTGTAGGTCCACGATGTCGCCGGGTACGACAAACTGGGTGAATACGACCATGTCGTTTATGCGGGCGATTGCTTTGCCTTCATTGGCTACGCCTGTGATTTCAATATTTTCCAACAACGGAAGTTCCTTCTTTCGTGCCATTTTTCTTGTTGTCAAGTTATACAATAATGCCTTGCAAAGATAGGGAAGATTTGAGAATTAAGAGTCATGAATTTAGAATAATTTGTACACCAATTTGCTGCATTTTCTTGATTTAGAATGTTTCTTGACATATAGAAGTAGCAATTGAGCCATCTTATTTTATGTGTATGCGTGTGTGTTGACATCTCTATAGTCAAAAGTTTGACGAAATAATCAAAAATTTTTTATAAAAATATTTAATCAAATAGACCAATACTTCGCTTGTTTTTGGTAACTTAGCAGCCAAAGGCTGCGAGTCCACATCAATCATGTGCTTTTGAAAGGCTCGCAACCCAATCTTGAAACGATGATGCAAATTGTAAGAGTCCTCGAAACACAGGTAGATGATCTGTTGCGATTTGATGAATTGTCAGAGATAGAATCAAACGTAGAGTAATCATTGGATTAAATTCAAATGACTTCAAAAGAAATATGAAGATAGACAACAACACCGATATACAGGGCATGAAGGCTATTGTCCTCCCAAAGACAGGTCTTGTAGAGAAAAGTAGACAAGGTGTTGACCGCATGTTTGCCATTAGTATCTCTGAAGGCAAGCCTATTCCCGATTACTCTCTGACCGATGAGTGGCAGGTATGTCTACGACTCTCTGGCGAAATCAAGTATCCTGCCTTCATGCTCTATGCCCGTGAGTTGCAAAATGACCGACCAGCAAACAACAAACTTAACGTATTCGACCTTCTTGCTCTCTTCCGTGCTTCGCAAGGCGAAAGCCAACGCCATACAAATGAGGTAACACTACGCAAACTTATTGACGACGGATTACTCATCTCAGCACAAGATGGCTATAAGTTGTCTGATAGGTATTATGAAATCATCAAGAATGTCGGAACTGTCGAGGACAACAGAAAGGATGATACTGTAAATGTCCCAGTAAATGATACGGTAAAATTACCTCAACTTACTGAAAGACAAAAGAAAATTTATCATATCATAAAAGATGGCACGATAAATGACACTGCAAATGATACTGTAAATGATACTGTAACCGCCAAAGCATTATCAGAATCATTAGGCACCAGTATTATAATCATAAAACGTGATCTTGCTGCCATGCAATCAATGGGTGTCATCATACGTGTAGGAAGTGACAAAACAGGTCATTGGAAAGTGATAGATGCCGAATAACTGATAAATAGGTAATAACAATGGATGTTCAAATAAAAGACAATAAAATATACGCACCTCTGAAAGATAAGTGGTTAGTGTTAAAGCCAGAAGAAGAAGTGCGACAAAGGTACATCTGCCGATTGGCGGATAGCTATGGCTATGACTTTAAGCAGATGGATCAGGAGCTGAAAGTCACAAACTCTCATCGAGGTCAAGGATCTGCACGTGCTGATATTGTTGTATGGAAGTCAGCTCAAGACAAGAATAACAGCAAGAGTGCTTTCATTGTTGTAGAGTGCAAAGCAGAAAGTGTAACTATTCGTAAAGAAGATTACTATCAAGGTTACAATTATGCAGCATGGGCAGGTGCAGATTTCTTTGTTACCACTAATCTCAAGGAGACACGTATCTTTAAGGTAGTGAAGGGTGAGATACCTAAAAAACTTGAAGAGATTGTAGATATTCCTACTGCCGAAATGGCAAATAACGAGAAGAAAGTCAAGGAACTACTCAACCAAACTAAGGCTTTTACTCGTGATGAATTCTCTCGTCTTCTATACAAGTGCCACAATATCATTCGTAATAACGATAAACTTTCTCCAGAAGCAGCTTTTGATGAGATAAGTAAAATCTTGTTCATCAAAATCCGCTATGAACGCGATAATACTGGCACTCAGATCTTTTCGAAAGATGCTTTTCTAAAAGCCAAGGCAAGTTACAATTCATACAAATCAAAAGATGCCCCTGAATTTTATCAATTCTTGTTTGAGAAGACCAAGGAAGATTTCTCTAAAGATAATCTGTTTGAGCCTACCGAAACAATACGTATTCGTGAAACCAGCTTTGAAAAGATTGTCGAGGAATTACAGATATACAATCTTTCTACAACCTCTGACGATGTAAAAGGTATTGCTTTTGAGAAATTCCTTGGACGTACATTCCGTGGTGAACTTGGTCAGTTCTTCACTCCTCGAACTATTGTTGATTTCATGGTGTCTGCCCTTGACCCTCAAGAAGGGGAATATGTATGTGACCCTTGCTGTGGAAGTGGAGGTTTCTTGATTCGCGCGTTTGAATATGTTCGAGAACAAATAGAAAACGAACTTGAAGAGCGCAAGGAAGAAGTGAAAACTCAGCTCATACCGGAAAACTATGATGACTTAAAGACGAAAGATCAGGAGGTCATTGATGCTAAGGTGTCTGATGCTTTTGCGAAAATGAACTATGAAGTTGACATTAGCAACGAAAAAGGCCGTCTTCGCAGCCTTTCGTTCAACTGCATCTACGGTACGGACGCCAATCCAAGAATGGCGCGTACCGCAAAGATGAATATGATCATGCATGGTGATGGTCACGGTGGCGTACACCATCATGATGGTCTCTTGAATGTCAATGGCATTTGGGACGGACGCTTTGATGTAATCCTGACCAATCCGCCTTTCGGTTCTCGTGTTGACAAGGATATTAAGATAACAGAGGCAGATAGGTTTACAGACGAAGCAAAAATTAATGCTTATATCAAGCGTTATGGTGACGAGTACCTTAATGCTCTAAAGCAAGTAAACGACCATATAGGAGAATCGCTTCTTGACCAGTTCGGTGTTGGCAAGCTTAGCGGTCTTACAGAAGTACTCTTCATTGATCGTTGCATCAATCTGCTTAAACCTGGTGGACGTTTGGGTATTGTTCTGCCAGAAGGCGTATTGAATAATACCAATCTTCAGAATGTACGTGAATACTTTGAAGGTAGAGCAAAGATACTACTTATTGTATCTATTCCCCAGGAGGTTTTCATGGCTGCAGGTGCTACCGTTAAGCCAAGCCTAATGTTCTTCAAACGTTTCACAGAGGATGATCAGAAACAGTATGACGACATCAAGGAACAGGCATATTTAGAAGTGCGTGACAAGTATGCATTCGAACTACACGCTATAGAAGAAGAACTAGCAAAGAATGGCAAAAATGCCAAACCGGCAGCCGAGAAGAAGATACTCCGTGCAAGGAAAAAGGAAATAGAAGCTGCCATAGAGACAGAAGCCAAGGCGTTGATTAAACAACGTTTTGATTACGTTATTCCAATTGCAGACATCAAGCGTGCTGGCATCAACTCTATTGGTATAAAGATTGAGAATGACCTTGAACCACTTCTTGAAGAGTTTACCAAGTACCGCAAGGAGAATAATCTATGGTACAAACCTCATGTCGTAAAATCATACCATTACAATGATGATGGCAATATGACACGCTCAACAGAAGTAGATGGCTTCATGGTCAAGGAAGACGAGGTTTTCTATAATGCAAAGAAACATTGATATGGTTACGATAACATACAAATTCCTCCATTTTGCAAATCTAAAGGACATTCCGAACTGGAGTGTCCAATATGCAGATGAGGAAGATCTTGGTTTCACAAAGAAATTCCCTATGGCAAGAATAGGATCTTTCCTCGTGAAAAGTCGCGATATTATCGAGGTGCAGGACGATGTTGAATACAAGCAAGTAACTCTCAAAATCAACAACGGAGGTGTTGTGCCACGAAATAATGGTGCTACACTCAAAGGCTCTAAGATAGGAACAAAACGCCAGCATGTTATCCATGCAGGACAATTCATCATGTCTAAGATTGATGCTCGAAATGGTGCATACGGTATCGTTCCAGCAGAACTTGAAGGAGCTATTGTAACTAATGACTTCCCTGTATTTGATGTTGACATAGAGAAGGTCATTCCTCAATTCCTAGTTCTTGTATCCACAACAGACAAATTCGTAGAGTTTGCCCGCAAATGCAGCAGCGGTACCACGAACCGTAAGCGCATTGATATTGCCGCTTTCCTTAATCAGCAGATTCCTTTACCGAGCATAGAGGAACAAAAGAAGATTTTGGAAGTGTATAATGCTCAAGCAAACCAAGTATCCAAACTTGAGACTGATATTAGAGACGTGTCGGATTCTATTGTTCCATATATTAAGTCAGCACTTTACATATCATCTAAAGATAGACAAATCCAATCAAACAATGAAAAGTATAAAATGTTCGGTTTTGTTCATCTTAACACGATAGATAGATGGGATATCTGGAATATAAATGATAGGTCTTTGATTCCTAGATTCCCAGAAATTCGTTTGTCAGGATTAATAAGACTGCAGAGTGGAAAATTTCTGTCTAAAAAAGATTTTCTTGACGGTGATTACCCAGTTTATGGCGGTAATGGAATAACTGGTTATCATAATGATTTTTGCTATCAAGGAAAACGATTAGTTATAGGTCGTGTAGGTGAGTACTGTGGAAATGTCCACCTGATAGATGGTAATTATTGGGTAACAGACAATGCTCTTAAAGTCGATTTAATATCAGATAAGGTATCTTTGGAATATATGGAACTTGCACTTTTAGCTTTAGAGCTGGGGCGCTATAGAATAGTTTCTGCGCAACCCTCCATTTCGCAATCAACAATACTGTCACTGTCTATACCTGTTCCAAACAAAGTTGACCAAGACCAATTGATAACACAAGTGGATAAGATGAGGAGTATCGTATCCCAAAAAAACAAGTATGCAAATCAACTAATAATAAAAGCAAAAGAACAATTTTATAAAACAATATTCGAATAATCATGAAACTAAAAAGATTACATATCTCAGATTATTACATACTCAAAGATTTTGAAATTAATTTTCAAAACAAACTATCTTTAATAATAGGGGAAAATGGAAGTGGAAAATCAAGTCTAATAGAAGTCTTAGCTTATATATTTGGACATCTACACAAATATTTTGTACTCAATGATAAGACTGCAGTTTTTATTGATGGGTACGAAATTGAATATGAGATCTCATACAACAACAGCGTGCATTCTGTATTCATTAAGAGCAAATATGTAAACCAAATTTCTAACACATTCAAGCCAACAATCAAGATTGATGGTACATCTCTTTCTCTTAGTCAAATTGACAAGATTTATGGTGGAATGAAACACCTCCTTCCAACAAAAGTTATTTTATATTATGCGGGTATCACTACACACCTTTCTGAATTAAATGAACATTTCCGCAAGAAATACCGTTCCCGATTAATACAGAAAGGAAATAATTACTCGTTACAACCATTGGTTTTGCCAAATGATAATCCTTTTTGCTATATTCAATCAGAATATTTGCCATTAATAGTGTTATCTTTGCTCCTAGATGAAGAAAAAAGTAATATACTCTTATCTAAAAAACTTGGCATCGATCTTGATAGTATTGATGTAGTTATTACTTGCAAAGAACCTGCATGGCATAGAGAAAGGAAGAAAGAAATCGAACAAGAGGCAGAGAAACATCCTTGGGGTATTGAGGGAACTGTGTCTAAAGAAATTTTTGATAGCCTTGTTCAAAATTGTATTGCACAGGATTATAATGATGAACATGCAGAATTAAAATTAGAATTTTTAAGCTCAATAATGATAAACGATGTTTTTGCCGATTTTGAGTCAACGCCAGAAACAGCATTTTCTTTACTTGACGTATTATTGTGCAGTGATCTAATAAAATCTATTGATATTTCATGGAAAAAAGATGGAAACACAATTTTCTTGGACAGGCTTAGTGAAGGACAGAAACAATTATTAATGACATGGGGAGCTTCATTTATTTGGAATCAGGACAACCTCCTTTTCCTATTTGACGAACCTGATGTATCCCTCCATCCTAAATGGCAAAGAGAAATCATCTCTGATCTTGACAAAAGCATGGTAAATTCATGCGCTGTTATTAGCACTCATAGCCCTATTATGCTCAGCAATGCTTCAAATTCAGATGTCTATATAATTGACAAAGGTAAATTAGCAAAAAACACACCGAAGTTTTTTGGAAAAGATAATAATACTATTCTGTTTGAAATAATGGGTGTCACTAAAAGAATTGATTCCGTTACAAAAAGAATTGATGAATTGTTTTCTGCTATTGAAAATGATGATGTAGAATTATCCGAAAGCCTTTATACCGAGCTCTCTGATTTATTAGGAAGTGATGATAATGATTTAGTTAGAGCACGTATGGAAATAGATTATCTCAAGGATGATTCTTTTTAATAATTTGTCATGAGAACAATTGATAAAATTAAAGAGCCGACAGATTTCGTTGAACATAGAGCGAAACCTGATTCTACGTTTGATAATATACCCACAGACGTAAAAAATAATCTTCGTAAAACCCTTTTGAAAAGTCAAGGCTATATCTGTTGTTATTGCATGAAAAGGATAAGTTTTAGCGCAAGCAAGATAGAGCATTTTAAAAGTCAAAAACATAATAATGGACAGAATGGCTCAACGGATTTGACCCTAGATTATAATAACCTTTATGTTGCTTGCGTAGATTCTGGTGGGAAATATGAAAATCAAACATGTGATAGCCATAAAAAAGAAATAGATCTACAAAGCATTGATATCTCTTCAATTCAATGTAATTCAATGTTTAAATATGATGGCAATGGAACGATTCTGTCCTCTTCTGGTGATTGTAATGTTAATGATGAAATCAATGATGTTTTGAACCTGAACCAACAGACTCTTAAAGATAATAGAAAAAGCATATACGATGGATTAAAAAACAGATTTAGACAACAAAATAAAAAAGGTAAGTTTAATATGGCTTACCTTAAAAAGGAACTTGCTCATTGGTCTTCTTTAGATTCAAATGGATTCTATCCTGAGTATTGTATGGTTGCAGTATACTTAATCAATAGGCAAATCAGTAAAATGCAAAAATAAAAATCATCTATGCCAAACAATCGTACATGGCTTGCCTTTGCCAACAGAAAAAGGTGCAGACATGCAGATGCAATTCATTCGCTTGGGTTCATCAGTTGGAGAATGGGAAGAGCACGCTTCGCCATAGGTGATGTTGTGTATCTCTTCATGTCTGACGAACGATACGTACGTTTCAAGATGGTAGTAACAGCAGAGAACTGCAAACGTGAGGATCAGGCATTTTGGGTAGAGAAGGCTCCTGATGATACCACATACAAACTGGAATTGCTTGAAGAGTACAATGGTACAGCGCTATCTGAACAAGAACTATGCAAACATGGTTTCAAAGGTGGCAGAGCTTTAGAAATTCCAAGTTGTAATAATCTTGAAGTACTCAACTATATTAAATCTCAATTTTAGTATATGAAAGGTGACGCTCAACCACTTATAAAGTTTTTTGATGGATCGGACAAGAGATTCATCATTCCACTATATCAGCGCAATTACGACTGGAAAGAGGATAATTGCGAACAGTTGTTTCAGGACTTGATAAAGCTCCATAATAGTGACCGTAAGAGTCATTTCTTTGGTAGCATTGTATCAAGTATACAGTCGGGAACAGAAGACCGCTATATCATCGATGGCCAGCAGCGAATAACAACCGTTTCGCTGATGCTCATTGCTATGGTTAATGCGAAGAAGGAAGGGATGATTGAAGCTGATGATGCGAAACTGGTTGAAAAGATCTTCAAACGTTACCTTGTGGATGAATACCAAGAGGATGAGCGTAAGGTTAAGCTGAAGCCTATAAAGAAGGATATGCAGGCCTTTGATGCTTTGCTGTATAAGCCAAAGGAGCAATATATAAAGGAGTCAAATGTGACTCGCAACTATGATTTCTTCTTTGATAAAATTATCCATTGTGGACTTACTCTTGATGAGCTGTTTGAGACAATCAAGAAACTGGAGGTTATCAACATTCGTTTGGATGAAGATGACGATCCTCAACTTATCTTTGAGAGTCTTAATTCCACAGGTCTAGACCTGAGTGAAGCGGACAAAATACGTAACTATCTGCTGATGTCGTTGGCACCGGCTGAGCAAGATAATTTGTATTCTCGTTTTTGGAATCCTATTGAAGAGTTCACAAAGTACGATCCATCTTCTTTCGTTCGTGACTACCTCACCATGAAGCAAGGAAAGATTGGACGTATCGACAGAATCTATTTTATCTTCAAGGAGTATGCAGAGAATGCTGGCGTGGATAGAGCAGCATTACTTGAAGACATGCACCACTATGCACGCATTTATAGTCAAATTGACAATGCACAGGTGGGTACAGACAAACTGAACAGGAAGCTGAACCAACTTCGTACCTTGGATTCAACTATTGCATATCCATTCTTTATGGCATTCTTTGATTATACGGATAGAGTTGGTATGTCTGAGGAAGAGATCTATAAGGTTATAGATGTAATAGAAGCATATTGGGCAAGAAGAATTATTTGCAATCTTCCATCAAATGCACTTAATAAAGTATTTGCAACGCTTCATCGTGATGTCTTGAACCATATTAGCAAGGCTGGAAATGGTACAGAGCCAACGTATTCTGATGTATTGATATATGTATTGCTCAAGAAAGGACGTTCTTCTGCATTCCCAATAGACGAGGATGTAGCAGGAGATTTCATCTCTCGTCAAGTATACAAGATGCCAACTAATCAGAGAATGTTCATTCTGGAGAGATTGGAGAATCGAGACAATAATGAGCGTCATGATGTCGTAAAGGAGTTGACTGAAAAGAACATCACCATTGAACATATTATGCCTCAAACGCTGTCTGACAAATGGAAGAAGGCTTTGGGGGATGACTGGGAGCGCATACATCAGCAGTACAAGCATACGATGGCAAACTTGACGCTGACAGGATATAACTCACAGTATAGCAATCTCTCTTTTGTAGAAAAGAGGGATATGGAAAAGGGTTTCAAAGATAGCGCTTTCCGCTTGAATAACTATGTGAAGAGTTGTGAGCAATGGACAGAGACAGAGCTGAAACAACGCCAACAGGACTTGCTTCAGGTTTTCATGAGTCTTTGGCCTATGCCAACAACCAGTTTTGAAGTGACGAAGCAAGAGGCAGAATCGGCATCCCTTGATGACGAAGACTTTGAATTCACAGGAAAGAAGTTGCAAGCGTACATTCTTCATGGAGTGAGATATACGGTCAACACCTGGAAGGAGATGCTTGTGCAGGTATGTGGACACCTTTTGCTTGAGAAGCGTTCGACATTGGAGTGGCTGTGTGCCAACGAGAAAAGCGGTTTCCATACCATGCCAGAGTCGTGGAGACGTGAACTCGCTCCTAATATATATGTTTGGACGG
Source organism: Paludibacteraceae bacterium (assembly GCA_045639525.1). Taxonomy (GTDB): domain Bacteria; phylum Bacteroidota; class Bacteroidia; order Bacteroidales; family Paludibacteraceae; genus UBA1181. The sequence continues at coordinate 22,258 of JAZUDI010000024.1, forward strand.
ACAATAGTACATCCACGAAGATTAGCATTCTCAATGGCATGTTTGCTGAATGCAATATACCAACTTCTGAATTAGTATTTGAATTCCGTTCAGATCAAGAAGGTGAGGATGAAGAATAAATATAAACTATGAGCGACGAACAGAAATATATTGACTTTGAATCTTACCAGCGTGTGGCTGAGCCGCATAAGCGTGAGAAGGCTTTGGCTTGGCGTACTGCGATAGGTCTTCAGGATGTGGACGGACTTCGAGTGTCCGAATATCTGAAGGAAATCGCAGTTAAGCACATTGAGGGTGACATTACCATCGATGAGGTTAGAGAGCAACTTCGATCATACTATGAGAATAAGACAACGCATGACGCTGACGACGCTGAAAAGGAAGAGGCTGACCGTGTAGCGGCAAATATTACAAAACTCCTAAATGAGAAGTCGTTCTCTTTTACTCCTTTGGAGTTGTTGAATATCCATCGTCATTTATTTGAGGGCGTTATTAAGCACGCTGGTGAAATTCGTCCTTTTGACATTAGTAAAAAGGAATGGGTGTTACAAGGCGACTCAGTTGTATATGGACGAGCTGTGGACATCCATGCAACATTGAAATATGACATACAGAATGAACGTGATTTTATCTATAAAGGCTTGTCCACAGATGAAATCATCTCTCATATTGTGGATTTTGTGTCTTTGCTTTGGCAGAACCATCCATTCCGTGAAGGTAACACTCGCACAACAGCTGTGTTCGTCATCAAATATCTGCGTTCTTGTGGTTTCAAAGTGAACAATGAACTGTTTGCAGATAATTCTTGGTATTTTCGCAATGCCCTTGTGCGTGCCAATTACAGTAATCCGCAGAAGGGAATACAACCAGACAACTCTTTTCTCGTGAAGTTCTTCCGAAATCTGTTGCTCGGTGAGAACAACGAACTGAAGAATCGTTATATGCTGATTGGGTATAAGGAGGACGAGGGTGATACCCATACAACCACCCATACAACCACCCGTACAAGTTCAAATGATATACAACCTTCTTCAGATAATGTGATGCGTTTGGTATTGGCAATCGGCAAAGAAGAGATGAGTGTTAAGGATATGATGGAAGCTGTAGGTTTGAAGAATCGCCCTAATTTTCTGGGTTATTCACTCACACCAGCCATTCATGAGGGATTCGTTTGTATGAAGTACCCAGACAACCCCCATCATCCTCGTCAACGTTATTCGCTGACCGTTAAAGGAATGATGTTGTTGGACGTGAACAATATTAGAAACTAATAATCAGATTTTGGATACATGACGAGTTATGTAAACGAGTGTTAGGAGTTAGGTAGTCAAAGTATGTGAATGTTTCAAGAAGCGTTTCTCTTTTATTGTCAAATATTTTTCCCCCTTTTTGCAATAAATCTCCAATTATAGAGTTATCTTTACGGAGGAATAAAATTCCTCTATGTAAGATTAGTTGATTAATATATTTATTTAATAGATGAAAATGAAAAAGCTTAATGTGCGTGCGGCGCTTGTTTCTGCGGCTTTGTGTTCTGCGATTTCAGCAAGTGCGGTGACTGTAACCGATGAAAACGGTGCCAATTTCAACCCGCTTCAGACTGCAGTTCCTTCATTGTCAATCGCTCCGGACGCCGTTGGTGGCGGTTTGGGTGATGTGGGTGCCGCAACCAGACCTGATAATATGTCTCAACACTGGAACCCGTCAAAGTATGCTTTGGCGGAGAGCAAGGGTGGATTCTCCGTATCCTATACGCCATGGTTGCGTAAGATCGTGAACGACATCGATTTGGCCTACTTGTCAGGATATTATAAGCCGACTGAGAAAACAGCGATCGGTGCCTCTTTCCGTTATTTTTCCCTTGGTGAGATCACGTTGACGGGTGAGCCTGATTACAGTGGAGTCCCTATCTCGATTGGTAGTGCGAAGCCTTATGAGTTGGCTGCTGATGTCAGCTTCTCCATGTTGCTCTCCGAGTATTGGTCAGGAGGTGTGGCTTTGCGTTTCATCTGTTCCGACCTCTTCAATGGTGTGGATGACGATGAGTATAAGAAGGGTATCGGTATGGGTGCCGACATCTCGTTCTCGTTCAGAAAACCTGTCCAAACCGGTAACACCACCTCTTACGGAGCATTTGGTGTCGCTATCTCCAATATTGGTAATAAAGTGTCGTATGACGATGTTACCAAGCAGTTTATCCCTACCAACTTCAAGATGGGAGGTTCGTTCGAGTATTCGTTCGACGACTATAACTCATTGATGTTGGCGGTGGACATCAACAAATTGTTGGTGCCAACCCCTTACGGAAGCATCGACCAATACGAAAGCCGCGAAGCTTGGGAAGAAGCTCGGGAAGAGTATTACAAAACTACTTCCGTTGGTGGGATTTTCAAATCTTTGGGTGACGCTCCTGGCGGATTCAAGGAGGAACTTAGAGAGTTCAACTTCTCTGTTGGTCTTGAGTATGCGTATAAGAGAAAATTCTTGGTGAGAGCAGGTTACTTCAATGAGAATAAGTACAAGGGTAATCGTAAGTACTTCTCTGTGGGTGCGGGATTCAATTTGAGTATCTTCCAATTGAATGCGGCTTATTTGATCACCAAATCGCCAACCAATCCGTTGGACCGTACATTGCGTTTCACACTCGGATTCGATATGGGTGGTTTGAGAGATATCTTCGGCGTGAAGGCTAAATCAAGCGATAAGTCCGATGATTAATCGTGCTTCATGAGACAATCATAGGAGAGGTGCGGCTATTGCTGCGCCTCTTTTTGTAGGTAATAACATTACGTGAAAAATAGAATAATGATGAAAAGATTTTGTGTCTATGCCATGGCTATTCTCTCTCTCTGCTGTGCGACGGCGTGCTCAGATAAGGAGGATGATAGGGAGGTGAACCATTACGGTGAGAATATGTCAGCCACCATCAGCGGCGAAGTTGATAGCTACGGGTATGTTGATCTGGGACTGAGCGTGAAGTGGGCGACCTGCAATGTGGGCGCTTCCCAACCGTTGGAATATGGCGATCTTTTCTCTTGGGGTGAGACGCAGTCCAAAGGCATCTATAAATGGAGTACCTATAAGTGGTGCGGTGGAGACTTCGATAAGTTGACAAAGTATTGCAATTCAAGCAGTCTGGGTGAGGTTGACAATGCCAACACGTTGGCACCAGAAGATGATGCCGCAACGATCAATTGGGGCAAAGCTTGGCGAACGCCAACCTTGGAGGAGATGACGGAGTTGATAAAGGGCTGCGATTGGGCTTGGAGCGATAATTTCAATGGCAAGGGAATAGCGGGACAGGTTGGCGTTTCCAAAGTGAATGGCAATGTTATCTTCCTGCCTGCCGCTGGCTATAGTAATGGTAAGGAGATCATCGACAAGGGAGTTTATGGCGGATATTGGACATCGACGCTTCATTTCGGAAATTCCTATAATGCGCACATTTTTACCTTCTACGATCATCAAATCACACGCTTCAATTATTATCGAAGCGACGGACGAAGTGTCAGGGCGGTCTTAAAATAAGTAGGTACGCAACGTCCAAATCATGTGCGTCATGGAGGAGACAAAAGATAAATTGTTTACGATGAGTTTTATTTGCTCTTGTGGAGCGAATTTTCTCCTCTTCTTCTCTTTTTATCTGATTATGCCCATTATGGCGATCTATCTGATCCGTAACTTCTCCGTGCCGGAATCCACCGCAGGGGCTGTTCTGGCGTGCTATACGCTCGCTTGTCTCTTTATCAGGCCCTTTTCCGGCTATTTAGTGGATAGTTTTCCCCGTAAGCCACTCTATCTCATGGCTCTCTCTCTCTTTGTGGTGCTCTTCATCGGCTATCCTATTGCGCAGTCCGTCTTGATGTTCGCCCTTTTGCGCCTGATGCATGGTTTAGCTTTTGGTATGGTCTCCATCTCCAGCAATACGATTCTGATTGATATCATGCCATCCAGCCGTAGGGGAGAGGGCTTGGGCTATTTCGGCCTCTCCAACAACTTCGCGATGGCCACAGGACCCATGGTTGGTATGTGGCTCTTGGAACATTATAGTTACGAGACCATTTTCTACACCTCGTTTGGCGTTAGTCTCTTCTCTTTTGCGATCGGAACCTTGATAAAGACAAAATATCGCCCGACGATGGTGGCGAAGGAGAGGATCTCCTTGGACCGTTTTATCCTCATCAGTGGTATCCCCGCAGGATTCAACATGATCTGTTTGGCAATCCCTTATGGTGTGATGACCTCCTTCATCGCTATTTACGCTAAAGAGTTGGGCCTCGACGGAAAACCCACCTCCTTTTATCTCTTCTTGGCGGCGGGAATCGCCCTCTCTCGTATCTTTTCAGGGAAATTGGTGGATAGGGGGAAGATGTTATGGGTCATCAAGGTGGGTGTGGCGGCCGGCGGACTTGCCTTCTTCCTGATGGGAACACTCCCTTATTGGGGGATTCCGCAACGCTCCTTATCCATGGCTTTGTACCTCTCCGCACTGATGATTGGTATCGGATATGGTACGCTTTTCCCTGCAATGAACTCTCTCTTTGTGGCTTTGGCGCCCAACAACAAACGGGGAACCGCCACCTCCACCTATCTGACTACTTGGGATTTGGGCATAGGCGTAGGTCTGTTGGGTGGCGGCTGGCTCAGTGAATACACCTCCTTCTCCACCACCTTTATGGTGGGCGGACTCTTGGTGCTCCTTTCCTGGATATTCTTCGCCTTTGTCACGGCAGACCATTTCCTCCGCAACCGTATCAAGGAATCTTGAAATTTTTATTAACTTTGATTTATCATAAAAAAAGTACGATATGGCATACGACATGATCACGATATTGGGCCCGACGGCCAGCGGAAAGACGACTCTTGCCGCCCATTTGGCTCACCGATTAGGCACTGAAATCATCAGTGCGGATTCACGTCAGATTTATCGTCGTATGGATATAGGTACCGGCAAGGATCTCTCCGATTATACTGTAGAGGGGAGGCAGATTCCCTATCATCTGATAGATATTGCAGAACCAGGCTACAAATACAATTTGTTTGAGTACCAACGGGACTTCCTGGCGGTCTATGAGGATGTCAAAGGACGAGGTATTTCCCCTATCTTGTGTGGTGGAACGGGACTCTACATCGAATCGGTGTTGAAGGGCTACAAGATGATGCCAGTGCCGCAAAATGATGAGTTACGCAACCGGCTGGCGGATCGATCCTTGGAGGAGTTGACACAACTGCTCTCCACCTACAAAACGCTCCACAACACGACTGATGTCGACACTGTGAAGCGCGCGATCCGTGCCATTGAGATATGCGAGTATTACCGTGAACATCCGCAGGAGTTTGTCGATTTCCCTCATATCAACAGTCTGATTGTCGGTGTCGATATTGACCGTGATTTGAGACGGGAGAAGATTTCGAAGCGTCTGCGTGCCCGTTTGGATGAGGGGATGGTCGATGAGGTGAGGACCATCTTGGATTCAGGTGTCTCCGCGGAGGATATGATTTACTACGGTTTGGAATACAAATATCTTACCAATTATATCATTGGAATTCTCTCCTACGAGCAGATGGTCGCTGAGTTGGAGATTGCCATCCACCAATTTGCCAAGCGTCAAATGACGTGGTTCCGAGGCATGGAGCGTCGTGGATTCACCATTCATTGGGTAGATGCCTGTTTGCCGATGGAGGAGAAAGTGGACCGGATTATGGAAATGTTGTGATTTTAGTTTGATGCCCCTCCGAAATTAGGGTGCAAATCGAAAAATTTATGTAATTTTGCGCCGTAACCCTCAAAAATTGTGGGTTGTCTAATAAAAGAGGAGTTTTTTTTATGGCAATTATGAGATTCGACGCATTGCGCGAATTGTATCGTAGACGTCCATTGGTGGTCAATACGCCATCCGATAGACTGTCCGATTATTTCGGTATCAATGTGTTTACAAAGGAGAAGATGCGCGAGTATCTCTCCAAAGATGCGTTCAACGCATTTATCGCGGCCGTGGACCGTGGTGTGTTATTCGATAGAAATGTGGCTGATCAGATCGCCACTGGTATGCGTAAGTGGGCCAGAGAGCGTGGCGCTACCCACTATACCCACTGGTTTCAACCCTTGACCGACGGTACGGCGGAGAAACATGATGGTTTCATCGATTTTGATGAGAACGGTGATGTGATCGAGCGTTTCTCCGGAAAATTGCTGATCCAGCAAGAACCGGACGCCTCATCTTTCCCTAATGGAGGAATCCGTAATACGTTTGAGGCCCGCGGATATACTGCGTGGGATCTCTCTTCCCCCGCTTTTGTCGTGGGTTCCACCCTTTGTATTCCAACTATTTTCATCTCCTATACGGGTGAGGCTTTGGACTACAAGACACCATTGTTGAAGGCAATCTCTTCTGTGGATAAGGCGGCGGTGGCCGTTTGCCAATATTTTGACAAGAATGTCACAAAGGTAAATACCAACTTGGGTTGGGAGCAGGAGTATTTCTTGGTGGATGCCGCTCTTTACAACGCGCGTCCGGATTTGTGCATGACAGGCAGAACCTTGATGGGACACGCCTCTGCCAAAGACCAACAGTTGGACGACCACTATTTCGGATCTATCCCTGAGCGTGTCACCGAGTTTATGCGTGACATTGAAATCGAGGCACATAAGTTGGGTATTCCTTTGAAGACCCGCCACAATGAGGTGGCTCCTAACCAATTTGAGTTTGCTCCTATCTACGAGGAGGCCAACTTGGCCAACGACCACAACCAGTTGGTGATGGATTTGATGAAACGCGTCGCGCGCAAGCACCATTTCCAGGTTCTTTTGCACGAGAAGCCATTCTCCAGTGTGAATGGTTCGGGAAAGCATAACAACTGGTCTTTGACCACCGACACGGGCGTGAATTTGCTCTCTCCGGCGAAGAATCCGAAAGGAAATATGCTCTTCATCACCTTCTTGGTGAATGTGATGACTGCGGTATTCAAGCACCAAGATCTGCTTCGTGCCTCTATCATGAGTGCGGGTAATACCTATCGTTTGGGCGCCAATGAGGCGCCTCCTGCTATTCTCTCCGTCTTCTTGGGCCGTAACCTCTCTATGATGTTGGACAATTTGGCGAACCAGGTGGGTGATAGCAAGATGACACCTGAGGAGAAGACCGCTTTGAAATTGGGCATCGCGCGTATCCCTGATATCATGTTGGACAATACCGACCGTAACCGTACCTCGCCGTTTGCCTTTACCGGCAACCGTTTCGAGTTCCGAGCTGTCGGTTCTTCCGCGAACTGCGCCGCCTCCATTATCGCTTTGAACGCGGCGGTAGCGCACCAATTAAACGCCTTCCGTGCGGAGGTGGATGGCTTAATCAATGCCGGTAAGGGTAGGGATGAGGCTATTTTCCAAGTCTTGAAGAAGCTTATCATCGAGTCCAAGCCTGTTCGTTTCGAGGGCGACGGATATTCCGAAGAGTGGAAGAAGGAGGCGAAGAAGCGTGGTTTGACCAATATCACCAGTGCGCCGGAGGCGATCAGCAAATATTTGGACAAGGCATCCGTGGAGGCTTTGATCGGTGGGGGTATCTTCAACGAGGTGGAGTTGCACGGACGTGTGGAGGTGGAGTATGAGAAGTTCTCCAAGAAGGTGCAGATTGAATCCAGAATCTTGGGCGACATCGCGATCAACCACATCGTTCCTACCGCTGTCGCTTACCAAAACCGTTTGATCGAGAACCTTTGTGGCTTGAAGCAATTGTTTGATGCGAAGGAGTTTGAGGTGTTGGCAGAGGATCGTAAGGATTTGATCCGCGAAATCTCTTCCCACGTGACAGCCATCAAGAAGTTAGTGAAACGCATGACCGAGGAGCGTCACCAAGCCAATACCGCCAAGGAGGAGAGCGAGACTGCTATGATTTATGACAAGACCGTTCGTCCTACCATGGAGGAGATCCGTTCCCACATCGATGAGTTGGAGTTGGTGGTGGATGACGATTGTTGGCCATTACCTAAATACAGAGAGTTGTTATTTGCGAAATAACTCGATGAACTTGTAATAAAAAAGTAAGGCATCCTCGTTCGGGGATGCCTTACTTTTTGTATGATTTACTAATCTCTTCTTAGTAACGATCTTTGGTGTTGTATCCTTCGTAAAGATTGTCTGTATCCCTCTTGGGATCCCTGACGATTACATCGCAGCTGGCAGTCTTGTTGTCCGCCTTCGCGTAGATCGTCGCCTTTCCTGGCGCTACGGCGTGGATCTCACCCTCGCTGTTCACTGTAACCACCGCATTGTTGGAGGAGCTCCAATGCAATCCCTTGCAGTTGGAATCGTCTGGATAGATGGCTGCGCTGATGCGTTCCTCTTCTCCTACGTTCAAACGGGTCTCCGTCTTGTTCAGGGAGATGTTCTCCACCTTGACGATGAAGCTGTCCACGATGTAGACGCTGTTGCCTCTCCAAGGCAATGTGTGAAGGTACTCCTTGTAGTAGAGATCTACGGTGCGGGTACCCATATTCATCAATTTTTTAGCCACCTCTTCGTTCTCGATGGAGAAGACGAACTCGTTGGATTGGATGCCAGTCGCTGTCGCCCCTTTAGTGGTACTGCTACCTTTGAAGCCGCTTTGGATCATCTTTCCTTCGTATGTCTTGAAAATATAACCCTTGTTAACGACATAGTTGAGCTCGCCGCTCTTGACGCCCTCTCCGAATACATAGTAGTAACGGAAATAACCGAAAGCCGCACCTCCCAAGAGAAGGATTAGTAGAATAAAAAGAATAAGTTTAATCTTCATAACACTTCATATTTTTTTGCAAAGATAACCCTTTTGTTGGATAGATAGATGCCCGATACGATAAATTCAACTATTCATTGTGTCATAGTCTAATAGGGCGTTAGCTTGTTTCTGAAATTGTTGAAATTTTTATGCTTTGATTTTCTCCGTAAAGTGGGGAGAGAAATAAACTTTTTGTATTTTTGTGAAAAATATGATTTTCGGGGAGTTTGGTCCCTTTACTTAATATTACGTAAATTAAAATGGATTTCACAGGAAGAATTATCGCTGTATTGCCTGCAAGAACAGGTCAGGGAAAGAATGGCCCTTGGAAGAGTCAGGAATATGTAATGGAACACGATACCTCAAACGCACAATATCCACGTCGTATGTGTTTCAATGTGTGGGGTGAGCAAAAGATCGCTGAGTTCAATATTCAAGAGGGTGGATTCTACACCGTGAGTGTGGATATCGACTGCCGCGAGTGGCAAGGACGTTGGTTCAACGATATCCGCGCGTGGAGAGTCGCTCCTGCAGGTACCACCGCTCCTCAACCACAAGCTCCCGCTCAGCCTGCTATGCCAAGCGGTATGCCAGCTGTTCCTTCATTCGATAATCAATCCAATGCGGGACAAAGCAACGAGGCTGACCAGTTGCCTTTCTAATTAGAAAGTTAATGATACATGGCCAATTCCTTTGCGGGGATTGGCCTTTTTTTTATGTTATGGATACGGGAATAAAAAAACGTGGCGCCAACCGCTGACGCCACGTTTCGTTTTTATTGAATGGAAATATTATTTCTTTCCAGTGATGATTGCAGGCAACTCGTTAGCTGAACCGTCTTGGTTAACAACAGGGAAGTCGCCCTTGTAGCACCAGTGGCAGTTTGCGATGTCATGCTCGTGGAATACGTCGCAGATATCGTTGTACCAACGCATACGAACCTCCTTGTCCACGAAGTATGGGTAAGCGCCGAACTCACCGCAGTAGAGGTGCAAGCCAAGAGACTCAGCCTTGTCGATCGCCTTCTTCATGTGAACATACATGGTGTCCTTGTTGTACTCTCCATTCATAGAGTTGATTTTCTCCAACTCCTTCTCCGACAACGATGCGAGAGATGCAGAGTCGGTTACTTGCAAACCTGGATAGTTCACCTTTCCTTTATAGAAGCTGTAGTCGGTCCATGGCGCTTGGTGGTGTGTCACCAAACTTGGCTCGTAGAAGTGGAAGCTCAACATCAAGTATTTGTCGTTCTCTGGTACACGGAGAGAATCGAATGTTTGTGGGATTTGCCAAAGGTTAGAACCTACGATGATGGTTCTCTCAGTCTCGCTCTCTCTGATACCCTTGATCATCTTCTCGATCAAAAGGTTCCAAGCCTCGTGGGTAGGAGCAACCGGCTCGTTCATCAACTCGTAAGCCAAACGGTCGTTAGGGTATTGGGCTAAATCCTTTTGAAGATCTTTCCAAATGTTCACGATCTTCTCTTGCTCAGCAGGATCGGTGAACAATGTGTTTGGATGGCCGTTCTCGTTGTTGAAGTGGTGGGAACGGACGATGTGAAGATCGATAACGATGTTCATGTTGTTCTCCAAGGTCCACTTGATGGCATTGTGCATCAACTCGAATCCTGATGAGTCGCGGTTCATTTGCTCGTCGTAGAGCTCCTCTTCATCAACTGGAAGACGAACGAAGTCGAATCCCATAGCGGCGATAGAGTCGAAATCAGCCTTGGTGATCATCTTGGCTCTGTCATCATGGTTACGGCCACCTGTTTGGGACAACCAGTGGCTGACATTCACACCATTCTTCAAATCGAGAGTGGCGTATGACTTGGTTTGCTCAGACGAAGTCTGACCATTTTGTTGCCCAGCGGGCTTATCGCAAGCGGCCAATGCGAGCGCAAGCGCAGCGATACCTAGAAAACGTGTTTTCATAAATAATTAATAATTATAGATTTCATTTGTTTCACAAAGATATAAAAAGATAAAACATCGTAGGGTGTAGGTGCTATTTATTTTGTTGTCGTATGGGTGTGTTTTTGAAGAGAGAGATCATTAGACTCAATTTTATTAGCATTTGGAAAGAAAAGATAGTTTTTTGTCTATTTGACATCGTTGAGTCAGTTTCGTATTGAAAAAACAATTATTTTTGCTTTGCATTTTCGAAGGGGAGCTGATTTAATGTCCTTTTGAAAGTACAAATTGGAATAATGTTTCTTACCATATAATATGGATTATTTACCATTAATTATTCTTGCAGGTTCTGTCGCCTTGCTTATGTACGGAATGAAAGTCATGAGCGAAGGTTTGCAAAAGATGGCTGGTAGCAAGTTGCGCCAAGTCCTCGCTAAAATGACAACCAATCGTTTCACGGGTCTATTAACGGGTGCCTTCATCACGACATCTATTCAGTCTTCTACCGCCACCACCGTTATGACGGTAAGTTTCGTAAGCGCGGGACTTCTCTCCTTGACACAGGCGATCTCCGTCATCATGGGTGCCAATATCGGAACCACCGCCACCGCATGGATCATGGTGTTGGGCGGAAGTGGAAACTATATGCAGTATGTGGTCTATGCGGCGATCGTATTTGCCATCATTTGTATATATAGCAACAAAAGACGTAATCTTGGCGAATTCGTGATGGGTTTGGCCCTGTTGCTCTTGGGTTTGACGACATTGAGCGCCAATGCGAAGGGAATGCACCTCGACCAAAATCAAGCGGTGCAGGAATTCTTTGGAAAGATGAGTAGCATGGGCTACGGTTCCTACCTTCTTTTCCTGGTTATCGGCGGTTTGCTTACCTGCTCGGTGCAGAGCTCCGCGGCGATTATGGCGATCACCATGACGCTTTGCTCGGCTGGTGTTTTGGATATCTATATGGGTATCGCTCTGGTGATGGGAGAGAACATCGGTACCACCGTCACCTCCAATGTGGTGGCCCTCTCGGCCTCTACCCAAGCGAGAAGAGCGGCCATGGCGCACATGGTGTTCAATGTGTTTGGTGTGATATGGGTGTTTAGCATATTCCCTTATTTCGTGGATCTTGTCTGCTGGATGGTGGGTTGTGATCCTCATGCGGAGATTTCTGACAAATCTATTTTGACCGTGGTCTTGGCCGCCTTCCATACCTCTTTCAACATTTGTAATGTGTTGATCCTGATATGGTTTATCAAACCGTTGGAGAAACTTGTCTGCAGAATCATCAAGGCGAAGGCTAATCCGGAAGAGGATGAGGCTCGATTGACCTATATCGGTGGAGGTATTCTTTCGACGTCGGAGCTCTCCATCTTGGAGGCTAAGAAGGAGGTCAATGTCTTTGCCGCCCGTTGCCATAAGATGTTGGGATTCATCCCCGCATTGTTGAAAATGGAGAAGGATGAGGACTTTAATAAGTTGTTTAGCCGTATCGAGAAGTACGAGAATATCACCGACAATATGGAGGTTCAGATCGCCGACTATCTGAACAAGGTGTCGGAGGGTAGGCTGAGTGCCGAAGGTAAGAGTGAAATCCAACACATGATGAAGCAGGTTTCTGAGCTGGAGAGTATCGGTGATAGTTGCTACAATTTGGCTCGTACCGTGCGTCGTAAGAGAGAAAAGTCTCCGGAAGAGGATTTTACGGAGAAGCAATATGAGCACCTTTTCAATATGCTGAAATTGGCGGATCAATCCATTGAGCAGATGAAGGTGATCGTACAGTCGGATGAGGTCAATCCAGTAGATTTGAACAAGTCACAAAATATTGAGATGGAGATCAATAACTATCGTAAGTTGTTGAAGAACCAGAATGTTGACGACATCAATAAGAAATTGTACGACTATCAGATGGGCGTCTACTATATGGATATGATATCTGAGTGTGAAAAGTTGGGCGATTATGTCATGAACGTAATCGAATGTGTCGCCGTTCATAAGCAATAAAGTTCTTATGACGTTAGCGGAACGTTATCATGGCATGCTTTCGTGGTTTGCCGCCAATATGCCGGAGGCTGACAGTGAGCTGAACTATCGCAACCCGTACGAATTGTTGGTGGCGGTGATGCTCTCCGCGCAGTGTACGGATAAACGGGTGAATATGGTGACGCCTGCCTTGTTTGACCGTTTCCCCGATGCGGAAGCCTTGTCTGCCGCGTCATTTGATGAGGTGCTTTCCTATGTGAAAAGCGTCTCGTATCCCAATGCGAAAGCGGAGCATCTGGTGGCGATGGGAAAGATGTTGAAGCGTGAATTTGCTGGCGTTGTTCCCTCCTCTATGGAGGAATTGACTCGTCTGCCGGGTGTGGGAAGGAAGACTGCCAATGTGATGTTGGCTGTCGCATTTGGCAAGCCCGCCATGCCTGTTGATACCCATGTGTTTAGAGTCTCTAACCGCATCGGCTTGACGCGGAATTCCAAAACACCAGAAGAGACGGAGCGGCGATTGGTGAAGTACATTCCCTCGGAAGTGTTGGGTAGGGCACACCACTGGCTGTTGTTGCATGGGCGTTATGTATGTACGGCGAAGAATCCGAAATGTGCGTCTTGCGGAATAGCGGAGTGGTGTAGCAGTTATGGTAAATTGTGATTGTGGAGATGATATGGTATGAAAAAGGCCAGCGATTGTGATCGTTGGCCTTTCGATTGCTATTAGCTGTATATGTCTGCTATAGATGACTATAGGAAGCTCCTAAGCAACTCTTTTCTGTTGCTGTGTCTCAATTGTTGTAACGCCCTCTCCTTGATTTGGCGCACGCGTTCACGGGTGAGTCCAAAGTTCTCGCCGATCTCCTCCAAGGACATCTCTTGGTAGTCGCCGATTCCGAAGAACATCTTGAGGATGTCGTTCTCCCTCTCTTTGAGGATGCTGCTCATCGCGCGGTCAAGCTCTACCGACAAAGATTCGTCCATCAGACTCTGGTCTGTGCTTGGTGTGGAGTTGTTGGCGATTTTGCTCTCCATGGTGTCCTCTTGGTCATCGGAGATAGGGGCGTCGATAGAGAGGGTGTGGCCTGGATGAGTCATCGTCTCTCTGATCTTCTCCTCTGGAATATCCAGCATCTCGGCGAGTTCCTGAGCGGAGGCCTTTCTCTGATTCTCTTGCTCGTAGGCAGCCATCGCCTTTTGGATCTTGCTGATGGAATTTACCTGGTTGAGTGGCAGTCTGATGGTGCGGGAGTGTTCTGCCATGGCTTGAAGAATGGATTGACGGATCCACCATACAGCATAGGAGATGAACTTGAAACCTTTGGTTTCGTCGAACTTGTCGGCGGCCTTGATCAAACCCATGTTGCCCTCGTTGATGAGGTCGGAGAGTGTCATGCCTTGGTTCTGGTACTGCTTGGCTACGGACACGACAAATCTAAGATTGGCTTTGACCATTTTGTTGCGGGCGTCCATGTCTCCTTGTCTGATTCTTTGCGCAAGCTCCACCTCTTCCTCCGCGTTGATGAGTGGTTCATGGTTGATTTGTGAAAGGTAGATGTCAAGTGATTCACACGATTTCCTGTTTGTGATTGTGGTAGTGATTTTTAATTGTCTCATACGCTAATTACCCTAAGATTTATAAAAACAACGACAAAATTAGGATAATATTGTGGAATGTGCAAATTTTTTTGAAGTTTTTTTCGAAAAAATCTCTTTGGGGTGTTTTTTTTGTTCTTGAAAAGCCAAAAAAAAGAGGCCAACTTGGGGTTGACCTCTTTGCGTTAATCTCTCCTTGAGGGATTATCCAAGGTAAGATTTCAATAATTTGCTTCTTGAGTTTTGTCTGAGTCTGCGGATGGCCTTCTCTTTGATTTGACGTACGCGCTCGCGAGTAAGTCCAAAATTCTCGCCGATCTCTTCCAACGTCATCTCTTGGTAGCCGATTCCGAAGAACATCTTGATGATTTCGCTCTCGCGGTCGGTCAGTGTGGAGAGTGCTCGGTCGATCTCTCTTGATAAAGACTCGTTGATGAGTGAACGGTCTGCGATAGGGGAGTCGTCGTTGACGAGGACGTCCAACAAGCTATTGTCTTCGCCCTCTACGAAAGGAGCGTCCACGGAGATGTGACGGCCTGAAATCTTCATCGCGTCGGAGATCTTGTCCACAGGCATGTCGAGGATTCCTGCAACCTCCTCAGTGGAAGGTCTGCGCTCGTTCTCTTGCTCGAATTGGGATAGCGCCTTGTTGATCTTGTTGAGTGATCCTACTTGGTTGAGCGGCAATCTGACGATACGTGATTGCTCTGCCAATGCTTGGAGAATGGATTGGCGAATCCACCATACGGCGTAAGAGATGAACTTGAAACCTCTGGTCTCGTCGAATTTTTCGGCAGCCTTGATCAAGCCTAAGTTTCCTTCGTTGATAAGGTCGGGAAGACTCAAACCCTGGTTTTGGTACTGCTTTGCGACGGAAACCACGAAACGGAGATTGGCGCGTGTCAACTTTTCTAACGCTCTACGGTCGCCCTTTTTGATTTTTTGGGCCAACTCCACCTCTTCTTCTACGGTGATCAAGTCCTCACGGCCGATTTCCTGTAGGTACTTGTCCAAAGAGGCGCTCTCTCTGTTCGTGATTGATTTTGTGATCTTTAACTGTCTCATTTAGTCTTTTCTCCTCAATTAAATGAAAATTGCCACGAAATTAGAGTTTTTTTTTCTCAAATCCTAATTTTTACCGCAGATAATCGGATCATAATTCATAATTCTTGATTCTTAATTATGTAGATCCACCGCGAAATAGACCACTTTGCCATTTGGCATGACGCCGGAGAGGAAGAGCGCTTGCTCCTCTTGACCTTTCATGTTGCTGATGATTCGGTCAATGTCAGAGGTGCTGTTGACTGCGATGTTGTTGACTCTTACAATGATGTAACCATTCGGAATACCTGCTTGGTGGAATTTTCCTCCCTTCTCGATTTGGGATACTTCCAAACCGCCTGAGAGCCTCATCTGCTGCATCTTCTTTTCGCTTAACGGCGTGAGAGTGGCGCCCAAGGTGTTGGTGGATGGTTGTTTCACCATAGAGGTGTCTCCGTTCATGTTTTTGAGTGTCACTTCGGTCCTCTTTTGTTTGTTACCTCTTTGGTAAACGACCTCCACTTTGTCGCCAGGTCTGAATCGGCTGATTTGGTCTTGTGTCTCGGAAACGCTCTTCACCTTGTGTCCATTGACGTGGGTGATGATGTCGCCCGATTCGATTCCAGCCTCGGCGGCGGCGCTGTTCGCTCCGACCTCCGCGACGTAAGCTCCCTCCATCATCTCCAGATTCTTCTCCTTAGCCAAGTTGGCGTTGATGTCTTGGATTTTCACGCCCAATAGAGCTCTTTGCACCGTTCCGAACTCTTTCAAGTCGGCTACCACCTTGCTCATGATACTAGTAGGAATGGCGAAGGAGTATCCCGAGTAGGAGCCGGTCTGGGAAGCGATCGCGGCGTTGATGCCGACCAGTTCTCCATTCGTGTTCACCAAGGCGCCGCCGCTGTTGCCAGGGTTGACCGCCGCGTCGGTTTGGATGAATGACTCGATCTTCATATCGGAGGTGAGGATGTTGATGTTGCGGGCTTTGGCGCTGACTATACCCGCTGTGACGGTGGAGGTGAGGTTGAAAGGATTTCCTACCGCCAATACCCATTCGCCTACTTTCAACTCGTCGGAATTGCCCACCTTGATCGAAGGAAGGTCCGTGGCCTCCACTTTGAGCAGCGCCAAGTCGGTGTTGGGGTCGGTTCCTACGATGGTTGCGTTGAACTCTCGCTTGTCGTTCAAGACCACTTTCACGTTGTTGGAGCCATCCACTACATGGTTGTTGGTGACGATGTAGCCGTCCGGAGAGAGTATGACACCCGAACCTGAGCCCATCTGTTGCTTGGGTGCTTGGCGTTGTGCGCCGCGCTCTCCGAAGAAGAATTCGAGGAAGGGGTCATAGTTGCCGTAATTGGCTTGCTTGGTCTCTATGATGGTCATGACATGGACCACCGCATTGACGGATGTCTCCGCCGCTTGGGTGAAATCCACCATGCCGCCATTGTTGTACGATGAATATTGCACTGGGGCCTGCTTTTCGATGACGATGGTCTCTTGAGGCCCGAACTTTTTAAAGCAGAAGCAGGAAACGCCTGCGCTCAATGCGGCAACACCTACTGCCGCTCCGATCCATTTCAAATGTTTCATGTCTTCAATTATTAAAATTTGTCTATTAAAATACTTTCCTTGCGGCGTTGTTGTCCCGATCACCGCCTCACAAATACAACTACAAATTACATGCAATGTTTTGCGATTTCCATCTCTTTTAATTTGATTTAACACGCTCTCCCCATTTTTAACATTTGATGATGAAAAATGGCGGGAATTTGTGAAAAAATGTCAGTGTGTAAAGGAAAAAATCACTATATTTGCACATAAGAGTAGGAGGGTCTGTCGCTGGCGGCAACGTCAGAGGAAAGTCCGGGCAACAAAGGGCACCGCGCTTCCTAACGGGAAGTCGTTCGTGAGGGTGAACTGCCGCAGAAGAGAATAACCGCCTGCCTGCAGGTAAGGGTGAGAAGGTGGGGTAAGAGCCCACCAGTTCCACTGGTGACAGTGGAAGCTGTGCGAGTCGCGGGTTGTAAGATCGAATATACCGACGCATGTAGGGCTGCCCGCCCGATGTCGGGGGGTAGATTGCTTGAGGCTTATGGTGACATAAGTCCTAGATAAATGACAGACGCCCATCTTGGTGGGTACAGAACTCGGCTTACACACCTACTCTTATTTTTTTTTTGAAAAACCCTTGCCGTGTCGTGGGGAGTCGCCTGTTCCTATGCTTCGCTTGGACCGATGGCCCTTGTAGAAAACGCAATATGCTCCCCGCCATGGCAGTTAACCAATTCAGTCGCGTATGAAGAAAATCATACGATTTTTTTTGAATCAGATAAGGTATGTCCAAACGGATATTTGGCGCATTACCAAGCGAGACGAGGCGGGAGGCCATGGCTTCCTGATACTTCTGGCCAAAACCCTTATTCTATCAATAAAAAACTTTGTCAAAGGGAAAATGCCTACCCGTGCGTCGGCGTTGTGCTATTACTCTGTCTTCGCCCTTGTTCCGATGATGGCTTTTGTATTCGGATTGGCGCGCGGATTTGGGTTTGACGCCTATATGATGGAGTTGTTGCGGGAGCGATACGCCTCTCATCTGGAGTTGGTGACGATTTTCCAGGAGTTTGTCGAGAACTATTTGAACAACGCCAGTGGAGGTGCCTTTGTGGGTATTGGTATCGCCGTGTTGCTTTGGTCCGTCATGAAGGTCTTTTTCCAGGTGGAGATCTCCTTCAATGAGATATGGTTGGTCAATAAAAACCGTAACTATATCCGTCGATTCACCGATTACATTTCACTGCTGTTGGTCGTGCCGATTTTTGTGCTGTTGTCGAGTGGTGTCTCCTTCTATTTCAACCATGCCATCACTTTGTTCCATGGCAATTACATCATCTCTCCGACATTGCATGCGGTCATATACGCGATGCCTTTTGTGGTGGCTTGGGCCATCTTTACGATGATGTATGTGGTGATGCCCAATACGAAGGTGAAGTTCTATGTGGCAGCCATCGCGGCGGTAGTCTCCACAGCGGCGTTTTTTGGTTTTAAATGGCTGTATGTCTATGTTCAAACCATGATGACCACCTATAATGCGGTCTATGGTAGTTTGGCGGCGATTCCGTTTGCCCTCCTCTTTGTGCAGACCACATGGATGATTATTTTGTTTGGTGCGGAGATATCGTTCTCCTTGCAGAATGTCAGAAATTTTGAGTTCGAGAAGGATGTCGAGGATATGAGCAACCGTTATATGACCTTCGGATTACTCAGCGTGACCAAGATCATCGCTTTGCATTTTCGGGACGGGGATGCGCCTATGACGTTGGATGAATTGGCGGATAGACACCACATTCCGATCCGTTTCGCCTCAGAAGTATTGAATCGGTTGTGCAAATCGGGCATTTTGATGGAGTGTCGAAATGATAGCAAAGTAGTTTATACGCCCGCTATGGATATCAATCAAATGACTGTCGCCCGTTTCTTCAATTTGGTGGATTGCTCAGGGGTGGAGACTTTCGGTATGGAGGTGAGGGATGAGTTTTCTTCCGTGTGGGATTATGCGCTGAAGATGCGCAATGCGCAGGTTGCGGACTCGGGTGATCTTTTGGTAATGGATTTGTGATGAAAGATATGGTAGAACATCTTAAAAAACAGATCCGAAGGATAGGATTCCTTGTTTGCGGAGGGGCGATCTTTCTCTCTTCCGCCTGTAACAATGATAAAAAAAGTGATATGAGTGATAATGTGTTTTTGATGTCGGAGTATGGCACTCCGCATGGGACTTTCCCTTTTGATAAGTTAAAAATGTCGGATTATTTGCCCGCTGTCAAGGAGGGTATACGTCTTCATGACGAAGAGATCCAAGCGATTGTGAATAATCCCCAGGCTCCTACTTTTGAGAATACCATTGTGGCGTTGGAACGCTCCGGCAGTCTGTTGTCGAGGGTTCAATATATCTTTTACAACCTTTTGGAGGCGGAAACTTGCGCCGAGATGGATTCCCTTTCGGAGGAGATCTCTCCGTTGGAGACCGAACATAGCAACAATGTGACGCTAAACGCGGAGTTGTTCAATCGTGTTAAGACGGTATATGAGCAACGCGATACCTTGTCGCTTACCCCTGAGCAGAAAATGCTTTTGGAGAAGACCTACGAATCTTTCGAGAAGAATGGCGCCAGCCTTTCCGATGAGGGCAAGGAGAAGTTCCGTGAGTTGAGTAAAAAATTGTCTCTCCTCACCTTGAAGTACGGACAAAATGTCCTTAACGCCACCAATGCCTACAAGCTGAATATCACCGACTCCGCTGATTTGGCCGGCCTTCCCGCCGCCATTGTGGAGGCTGCGGAGAAAAAGGCGAAGAGTGCGGGTATGCAAGGGTGGGTGTTCGACCTCACCTTCCCAAGTTACGGCCCGTTCATGAAATATGCGGAGAACCGCGCGTTACGCAAAGAGCTCTACTTGGCGTACAACACCAAGGCATCTGCCGGAGAGTTCGATAACCGTCAAGTGGTGAAGGATATTGTGAATACCCGTTTGGAAATATCCCAATTGATGGGTTGCGACGATTATGCGGAGCGTGTTTTGCGTTACCGTATGGCGGAGAATAAGGAGAATGTCTATAAGTTGCTCAATGAGTTGTTGGAGGCCTACAAACCCACTTCCGAAAAGGAGATCGAGGAGGTGCAGACCTATGCCAAAGCCCATGGCGCGGATTTCAAGATTATGCCTTGGGATTGGTCCTTCTACTCCGAGAAGTTACGTGACGAGAAGTATAGCATCAATGATGAATTGCTTCGTCCCTATTTCGAGTTGGAGAATGTGAAGCGTGGTGTGTTCGGGTTGGCTACGAAATTATATGGATTGACCTTCCAAAAGAACGAGCGTATTCCGGTCTATCATCAAGAGGTGGAGGCTTTCGATGTTTTTGATAAAGATGGTTCGTTCTTGGCTGTACTTTATACGGATTTTCATCCAAGGGATGGAAAGCGCGGCGGTGCGTGGATGACAGAGTTCCAATGCCAGCATGTAGACGAGAAGGGGGTGAATGTTCGTCCCCATATCTCTATCGTGATGAACTTTACCCGTCCGACCGATTCTCTTCCCTCTTTGCTGACATTTGATGAGTTGACCACCTTCATCCATGAGTTCGGACACTCTATCCATGGTATGGTGGCCAATACCCACTACGAGAGTTTGGCGGGAACCAATGTCTATCGTGACTTTGTGGAGTTGCCTTCTCAAATGTTGGAAAATTGGGCCTTCGAGAAGGAGTATCTGGATGGATTCGCTGTCCATTACAAGACGGGAGAGCCTATACCGGCGGAGTTGATCGAGAAGATTCGCAAAGCCGCCAACTTCAATGTGGGATATGCCACTTTGAGGCAGTTGAGCTTTGGATTGTTGGATATGGGTTGGCACACGATCACCACGCCGTTCGAGGGTGATGTGAAGGCCTTTGAATCGGAGGCTTGGCGTGCGGCGCAAACCTTGCCTGTTGTGGAGGAGGCTTTGATGAGTACGCAGTTCAACCACATCTTCTCAGGTGGATATTCTGCTGGTTATTATAGCTATAAATGGGCGGAGGTGTTGGATGCCGATGCCTTCTCCGTATTCGAATCGAAGGGTATCTTCGATCAGGAGACCGCCACTCGTTTCCGCCGAGAGGTGTTGGAAAAGGGTGGTAGCGAGCATCCGATGGTGCTCTATAAGCGTTTCAGGGGAGAGGAGCCATCTATCCTTCCTTTATTAAAGAGAAATGGCATTCGTTGATAGAAATTATAAATAAAAATATATTGATATGGGTTTATCAGATTATTTAAAGAAAAAGAGAAAAGAGCAAGAGGATAGTGCTACCGAGAGCATCAAAAATTATATGTCCTTGGTGAATGTTTATATCCAAGCCTCTTCCGCTGCGGTATTGAACATAATTGATTTGCGCCAATTGCCACAATTGAAGGTGTTGAAGCAAAAATATAAGATTCCGACAGAGGGTGGCCGTCTTGGTTTGGCTGAAAAGAAATTTGTTGCGGAACGCATGCAGGCGGAATATAAGTTACCGCAATCATTTTTTGATGAGATTGACGCCTCCATCCGTAAATGTTGCAAGAAGGTGACTGATCTTCAGTCGTATGGCGTCTGGTTCCAGACCCTTTTGCAAGACGCTATGACTGCTGTCTCTTTGGATATGCAAGTCGGTTTGAGACTCCCTTTGTTCCTTCGTAAATGGATGAAGAGCATGTTGAGCGACTCTATGCACCGTATCTGTACGGGAGGTGACTTCAAGTCGGCTGATTTGATCAAAACGTCTGCCAATGTGCGTCTCTACAAGGAGAAGTTGCATTTGTCGGAGAATTGGTTGTCTGAGATTTGTTATATCTACGCTATTTTAGCGAGAGGTGGTAGAATGAAATAAAAGGAGTAATCCGTAAGACCTATATGGAAGATTTTGAACAACTATTTTCAAATTGCGACCTGCAACCGCAAGAGAAGGATGAATTGGCTCGACTCTTCGCCGCCGACCATGATTTGGTGAAGGTAGGCGTGGAGATCGTGAAAATCATCCAAAAGGAGGTGGATCTAGGTATGATACCTAAGGTTGGTGTCATCCTTTATGAAGCGATCTTGGCGGAAATGGTCACGATGGATGGGGTTGTCGCCTCTTTTGGAGAGCAGGTGGCCGCCTTCGTGCGCGCTCTGTTGAAGGTAGGTGAGTTGTATAGCAACCATCCCGCTGTGGAGTCGGACGCGTTCAGAAAATTGTTGCTGACCATGGCGGAGGATATCCGCGTGGTGATTGTCTTGATCTGTAATCAACTCTATTTGATCAGAAATATAGATTCTTACGATGAGGCGGAACGTACCCGTATCGCTACGGAGGCCTCCTTCCTTTATGCGCCGTTGGCTCACCGTTTGGGACTCTATAAGGTGAAGTCCGAATTGGAGGATCTCTCCTTGCGACAGACCAACCGCGCTATCTACGATGAGATTGTCACCAAGTTGCATGATACCAAGCAGCAGCGTGACGCATATATTCGCGCTTTCATCGAACCGGTGCAGCAAAAATTGGAGGCGGCCGGTTTCCATTTTACGATGAAGGGACGCACCAAGTCGGTCTATTCGATTTGGAATAAGATCAAGAAGCAGAATACGGTCTTTGAGAATATCTATGATATTTTCGCCATCCGTATCATATTGGATACTCCGTTGGAAAAGGAGAAGGCTGATTGCTGGCAAGCCTATTCCATTGTGACCGATATGTATCAGCCCAATCCGAAACGATTGCGTGATTGGCTCTCCATCCCCAAATCAAACGGTTACGAGTCACTCCATACGACGGTGATGGGACCGGAAGGAAAGTGGGTGGAGGTGCAGATCCGCACGCAGCGTATGGATGAGGTGGCCGAAAAGGGTCTTGCCGCTCATTTCAAGTATAAGGGCGTCAAGAGCGAAGCCAATTTCGACGATTGGTTGGCCAATGTACGAGACCTTCTACAGAATCCCAATGCGGGTGGTGTGGAGTATTTGGATGATTTCAAACTGAATCTCTACGACAAGGAGGTGTTCGTCTTTACCCCTTCTGGTGAACTGAAACAGATGCCAAAGGGATCCACCTTGTTGGATTTCGCCTTTATGATCCACTCCAACTTGGGAAGCAAGTGTATTGGTGGAAAGGTGAATGGTAAGAATGTGCCAATCCGTTACCAATTGAATAATGGTGACCAAGTGGAGATCCAGACTGCCTCCAACCAAGTACCACACGAGGAGTGGTTAGAGTTTGTCCAGACCACTAAGGCGCGGACTCGCATCAAGCAGTTTGTCCGTGAACAGGAGAATGCCTATATGGATCTAGGCAAAGAGTTGCTGAAGCGTAGGTTAAAGAATTGGAAGCTGGATTACGATGAGGGTGTGGCAGGAAAATTGGCCAAGAAGATGGGTAGTCCGACCATTCAGGATTTCTACAAACGGTTGGCAGAGGATAAGGTGGACTTGGGTAAGGTGAAGGATAACTATATCGCCTGCATGGCTCCGGAGTCCAAACCGGACGATGTTCGTAGTGCGGATGGTTTCGAACACATCTCCAACCTCTCCGATGTTAGTTCCAAAGAGGATGTTTTGGTGATCGATAATAATTTGCAGGGTATCCAGTACAACCTCTCCAAATGTTGTAATCCGATCTATGGTGATGATATTTTTGGTTTCGTCTCCGTGAAGGGTGGTATCCGCATCCACAAGAAAGATTGTCCGAACGCACCTCAAATGTTGTCTCGTTTCGGCTATCGTTTCATTAAGGCAAGATGGGCTGGAAAATCCGGATCCCAGTACAATTGTACCCTTCGTGTCACGGGTACGGATGATATAGGTATTGTGACCAATATCTCTTCGTTGATACAAAAAGAGACCAATGTTTCGCTTCGATCCATGTCGGTCGATTCCGTGGATGGCCTCTTCCGTGGTACGCTGACCATATCCGTTTCCGATACCAAGGTGTTGGATGGAATCATCAAGAAAATCAAAGCGATCAAAGGCGTCAACAGCGTTGATCGATAATTATTAAATAGAAATATAAGCTTATTGATATGTTTTCAGGAATTGTAGAGACTGCTGCTAAGGTGGTCGCATTGAAAAAGGATCAAGAGAATTTACATATTACGATGACTTGTCCTTTTGTGTCTGAATTGAAGATTGACCAGAGCGTCGCCCACAATGGCGTATGTCTGACCGTGGTGGAGAAGAGCGCGGAGACCTACACCGTGACAGCGATCCAGGAGACGCTTCGTCGTTCCAATTTAGGATTGTTGAAGGAGGGTAGTTTGGTCAACTTGGAGAGAAGTATGGTGATGAACGGACGTCTGGACGGTCACATCGTGCAAGGACACGTTGATCAAGTGGCCAAATGTGTTGGTAAGAAATCTGAGGATGGTAGTTTTTATTTCACCTTCCAATATGATGTCGATAACGAAATGGTGAAGAAGGGATATGTGACGGTTGAGAAGGGTTCCGTGACTGTGAATGGTGTGAGCCTGACCGTCTGTGATTCGCAGAAAGACCGTTTCTCCGTAGCGATTATTCCTTATACTTACGAGCATACCAATTTCTGCCAAATAGAGGTTGGAACTGTGGTGAATATCGAATTCGATATCGTCGGTAAGTATATCAGCCGTATGTTGGAGTATCGCGGCTAAATCGGATATAGGGTGAGGGGTGCGGATAGACGTACCCCCGCCATTTTTTACAGCCTGTTATAACCTGTTTTAAATATTTAATTGAAAAATTATGCTTGGTTTAAGTTTGAGTAACATTTTGTTTTTGGACATTGAGACGGTGCCGCAGACAGCGACATTGTCCGAAATGGATCCTGTGTTGGCACAGTTGTGGGAAGAGAAGATCGTATCGATGCGGCAGCGTCTTCCGGAACGCTATCCGGCGGAGTGCACGGGGGAGAGTAAATTCCAGGAGGCGGGTATCTTCGCCGAGTTTGGAAGAGTTGTCTGTGTGTCGGTAGGGTATATCTACGAGTCGGAAGGGGTGCGCCGCTTTCGAAGTAAATCCTTCTATGGGGAGGATGAGAAGAGGTTGTTGTCGGATTTCGCCGACTTGTTGAATAACTATTACAACGCCTCCCAAGACTTCCTCTGTGGCCACAATGTCAAGGAGTTCGACATCCCCTTTATCGCCCGACGCATGATTGTTCATGGCATACCTTTGCCCAGTGTGTTGAATGTCATGGGAAAGAAGCCTTGGGAGGTGCGTTTCCTCGATACGATGGAGATGTGGAAGTTTGGTGACTTCAAACACTACACCTCGCTGAAACTACTATGTTCGGTGTTGGGGATTCCCTCTCCGAAAGATGATATAGATGGAAGCCAGGTGGCGCGGGTTTATTACGAGGAGCGTGATTTGCCTCGTATTGTCCATTATTGTGAAAGGGATGTCTTAGCGACGGCTAACCTCTATTTGCGGATGGTGGGGGAGCCGATTATGGAACCGATATTGGAGGAGGCGTGAACAGCGCTAAGAGCGCTTCGAGGCGCACTTGTCGCAAATTCCCTTGATCATATAGTTGACCGACTCCATTAGATAACCGTTGGGCAGTTTGATGGCGGGAATCTGACTTTCGTGTAGGCAGATGGTCTGGTGGCAGATCTCGCAGTGGAAATGGGGGTGCATATCCGAAAGGTCACACTCCTTCTCGCTGTGGCAAACCTCGTATTTGGTGGTTCCCTCGTCGTCGATCTTATGGGTGACGTGGTTCTCCAAGAAAAGGTTGAGGGTTCGGAAGATGCTTGATTTGTCCATGGTAGGCAGGATTTCCTCCATCTCAGAAAGAGAAATCGGGTGCTCTGCGGCCAGTAACGACCGCAGAACGAGCACCCGATTCGCTGTTGGTTTCACTCCCTTTAGGGAGAGTATATCTTCCTCTTTTCCCATCATTATTCTTTGATGATCTTGCCTACCGATTCGATACCATTTGATGTTGCGCGGACAAAGTAAATACCTTGAGGTAATTTGGTGAGATCGATAGCATCGTATCTACCCTCTATGAATTGAATGGATCTCAAGTTGCCCGATAGGTCATAGATTTGAATCTTAGCGGCTCCTTCTAATTCATCGATATAAGTCACATTGGTGGTTGGATTTGGACAGAAACTAAGTGCCCTAACTGGGTTAGAAGTAATAAGGTTGCCAGTTTGGTCTTCGACAAAGAGTGTGGCGGAGAATGCCTCCTTAGGCACTAACTTAATCACTTGCTCTTTGGAAATGTTCGAGAGGTGCTTGCTGGTTGCGTATAGTGCGAAAGTAAAGTCTGAACTGGCTCTGTCTTTTTGGTGAACCTCAACGGCTAAGATGTTTTCTCCTGGCTTCAGATATTTTTTGCTGATTGGAATCTCTTCTGTTTCATCATCATTGTGGATGGTGGTGCATGTCTCGTAGGTCAATTCTCCCTCCTTGAGATTGAATCTCTTTATTTCTTTGCCATTGACATAAACAGCCGCACCGTCGTCAAAGGTGATTTTGGCGGTCATGCTTTGTAAATTTGTTGTGTCTTGAAGGTTGAATACGTGACGGAAGTATCCTGTCAAATATTTAACGCTATCACCCGCTTCTCCACCTTTATGGATATATTCAAGGGTATCGGTATAGGTGAAGCCTCTGTTTTTCTTTCCCTCGTCGAATCCGATGTATCCATGTTTTGTGAGCCATCCCGCTTCGTTATATTTCAAAGCGGTCCAATCTCCGCTTGGTTGAGAGTCTGCGTAGTGACAACGCCAATTCTCCATCTTTCCGATGACAGTGTCGAGAGAGGTGATTGGGGTGGAAATCTCCCATTTGACAAAGTAAGCCTTCCTTGGAAGTACGGGTGACAATGTGAGCGTTTTTCCCTTTTCGATATAGGTGTTCACTTTGTTCGGACCGATTATCTTTCCGTTCAAGTTGTATTGCGCGCCTTCGAAACTGCTGGCCAAAGATACATTGTATGTGCGTGTTTCGAGTATGGTCTCACAATCGTACTTTCCATTTTCCTCTCCAGGAGTAGCCTCTGAGAATTCGCTGTTCAAACATGCGGCGAAAGTGGTGAACTTTGAACTTCCATCGGTCTCTCTACCATAGCTATAGTCTTCCTTGATGCTACTATAAGTGATCTTATCCACCAAGATGACAGAGTCGCGAACTCTCTTTTCCAACTTGATGGTCTCTCCTGCGCTGGAAAGTTTGAATGGAAGATGTTGTGCGCCACTTTTCCCTTTGTCGTCTGCCCACAAAAGCAAATGCCCTTTGGGTGGAATATTGGTCATTTCGTATCCGCTGGCGATTTTGATTGTCGTGTCGTTATCGCTCAAATAGAATCCAGCCACATTTACATATTCGTTGCCTGTGTTGTACAACTCAATCCAGTCGGAGCTTTTTTTGCTGTCTGACTCTATGAAATTGATGCTGTTGGCGCATATTTCGTTGATGACGATTGTCGGTTTGTCGTAAGTATCCTCCGCTATGGTAAGGTCCACGTTGATTGTATCTCCCTTCAATTTAAGATTAAGGGTTTGAGTGGTGTAGGATAGGGTAGTGTCTGTGGTGACATCCCATTTCTTAATGATGTAGCCATCAGGTAAGATAGGTTTGATTTTCACATTCATTCCCGAATATCCTTTTAGCTTATAACTGTTACCACTCTCTTTGATGTTATTTACATTGAATCCCTCCACTTTGCTTTTTAGGTCGCCCTTGCAATTGACGACCAGTACCGTTTTTTTGTCAACATCCAATTTACAATAAGCGGCAAGGTCCTTTTTATAGACAGAGTTCCTTTCTTTAGCGAAATTCACCATCTTATTAAGTTTTTCTTCCAAATTGACACCATTGTCTCTTACCTTGTTGTTAACACAAAGCTCCTTCTCCACTAGTGGAATGAAATCTTCCTTGGCCTTGTCGAATGCATCTCCAGAGAGTGGCCCCGCCAGCAACTCGATTGCTTTTGTGACAAACATGTCCCTGAAACCTTGGTTCTTCATCAAACATTTGAAGAACTTTGTTTTCCAGATATACTCCTCGTCAAAGGCATAATTGCTTGGATTGGCATTGGCCCAGTTGGCCTTACCCTCTCCTGTGCACCATAGGATGGTGTTAAGTGTTGGGTAAGTGTAATTATCTCCACTTCCGTCGTATAGACCCAATCCGAAGTCGGTGTCGTAGAGAATCCATCTGAATTTTCCTCCCACATGCTTTCTCCACGCCTTTTGGTTGTTGCCCGGCCAGTCGGTGTTGACGATGAATTGCTCGAAGATCATGTAGTTCACATACTCCTCCACATCCATGTAATTGTCCAGTAGGTCCACGAAATTCTCCTTTTTATAATTGATGCTATCTGTCACGAAATCATACATCTCATTATAGGCGTTCAAGTCTCCGCAACCGGCCTCCACCCTCTTTTGGGTAAACTCCACGATGTCGATTTTATCCTCGTCCAATCCATAGTTAGCCTTTACATAGGAGGCGTTGGTCCGCTCGCGAAGTCCCATCATGCCTTGGTAATCTCCGTTGATGAAATAACCGACGGGAAGGTAGGCTTGGTAATCGATGTTGCCAATACCCTTTGCGACACTTTGTGTGAAACCGTCGCGGCAAATCAAATCCTCATAACCGTTTCCTCCGTTTCTCAATTGGAAGCTGGAATAGATATTGTCTTTCTTGGTACTTTCGTTGTGATAAACTTTGTAGTTGAAAGTCTCGTTTCCTGTACGTTTGTTGGTGCTGATTTTCAACGACTTTACCTTGTATTCATCTCTGCGTGAGCAACCACCCATGACACCCGCTACAGCCTCTTGTCCAACTTTCTGTTCTCCATTTTCGAAGAATTCGAAGTTGATGCCTCGTTGCCAATCCCTGTTGTAGTTGGCCGCATTGGAGATACAACCTTTGACGCCGGGAATACCTGATTTGCTTTGATCGCGATTGGCAAACATGCCGTATGTGCCGTCTGTGAGGAATTTGTTGTCCGTAACTACCGAAACGACTGCGGCATCTTTCCCGCTGCAGTCATCTCTTTTACTGCTATAAATGATGAACGAACCCGTCAAAATGTCGCTTGGAAGGGTGCCTGATTTGAAGGCGCGCGCTCTGATGATTCTTGTCTCCGATAGCTTGATGGATGATTCCGCACTCAATACGGAGTCTGTTTCGGTAGGGATGGATCCGTTCAATGTGTAGCGGATGGTCGCACCTGTTGTGGCAGAGGAGATTTTGATTTTCTTGGGTGTCTCGCTTGATTTCTCAGAATTTGGATAGACGCCTGGTTTGACCTCTCCGAAAGTGGGTTTCGCGCATTGGCTGTCCAATGATTTGTAGGCGGTTCCATT
The DNA here is from genome assembly GCA_045639525.1 of Paludibacteraceae bacterium. GTDB lineage: Bacteria > Bacteroidota > Bacteroidia > Bacteroidales > Paludibacteraceae > UBA1181. Next base: position 51,406 of record JAZUDI010000024.1, read on the forward strand.
CACCTTTTTAGGGGTAGGAACCATGTAGCCATTCACGCCATCCTCGTCGGTACCGTATGAGATGTGGGGTTTCATCTTGGAATACTTGAGTGTGTACTCGAATCCTTTGTTGTCGCTTATCTCGAGTGATCCTCCGTCGGGATCCACTTTGTAAGGCGAGTGAACCTCTTTAGGGGTATAGTTCTCTTCTGGTTGGTATTCGTCGAACGGAATGACTTTATATTCCTTGGCACCGATGTTGATGTCTTTGTCAATGGTCCAGCTCCATTTTATCTTTTCTGATGCGGTGGATGCCTTTAAGTTGTAGTTGGTAATGGTCCATCCTTTGATATTTACGCTCTTGGATCCGTCATTGTAAAGTTCCACCCATCCTGTCAAATCTTTCTCTTCGTTGAAATAGGTAGCGATGTTACAAGGCATAATCTCATTGATGATTACGTCTGAATAGGCTGAAACGGAACATGTTAGCGCCGCAAGAGCTGTTAAATATCCTTTAAAAAATTTACCCATTTTATTCTCCTTCTTCAATCTGTTAAACACACATCATTTATCAGCGTGTTGTCTGTTTCATGGTTTACTAAACTATGCTGTAAAGCATTAAATGCCTTTTAAACTGCTAAATTATCTTTTGTTTTTGAGAAATCAAAATTTCAGTCGGAAAATATTGTGAATTGCGATGGTGGATTTGTCTCGTAAAAAAAGAGGCATCGGATTCCGACGCCTCTTTCGTTTGGTATTGAGTTGTGATTACTTGATCAAACACTTACCTGTCATCTCCTTAGGTTGCTCCAATCCAAGGATGTGGAGAATAGAAGGTGCGACGTCCGCCAACTTACCATCCTCAACCTTTGCCTCTGGCTTATCGCTTACATATACGAAAGGAACTGGGTTCAAAGAGTGAGCGGTGTTAGGGGTGCCATCCGCGTTGATTGCGTTGTCCGCATTACCGTGGTCAGCGATGATGATTACATCGTAGCCATTACCCTTGGCAGCCTCAACAGTATCCTTCACGCAATTGTCGATGGCAACGACTGCCTTCTCGATAGCCTCGTAGATACCAGTGTGTCCCACCATATCACCATTCGCGAAGTTCACAACGATAAAGTCGTTCTTTTGAGTCTTGATAGCCTCAACCAACTTGTCCTTTACCTCGTATGCGCTCATTTCAGGCTTCAAATCGTAGGTAGCCACCTTTGGAGAAGGAACCAAGATCCGCTCCTCACCAGGGAACTCAGCCTCGCGGCCACCATTCAAGAAGAAGGTTACGTGAGCGAACTTCTCTGTCTCTGCGGTATGCAATTGCTTCATGCCTTTGTTGCTAAGGTATTCAGCCAAAGTGTTTACCACATTCTCCTTAGGGAAGAGGATGTGAACACCGGTGAATGAAGCGTCGTATGGAGTCATACAGTAGAATTGGATATTCTTGATGGTATTCATACCAGCCTCTGGCATGTCTTGTTGCGACAATACGACGGTCAACTCCTTTGCACGGTCGTTGCGGTAGTTGAAGAAGATCACTACGTCACCCTCCTTGATTCTACCATCTACGTTAGCGTTAACAATTGGCTTGATGAACTCATCAGTTACGCCCTCGTCGTAAGACTCTTGCATAGCCTTCACCATATCGGTAGCCTTCTTACCTTGTCCGTTTACCAACAAATCGTAAGCCTCTTTCACACGCTCCCAACGCTTGTCACGGTCCATTGCATAGAAACGACCGATGATAGAGGCGATCTTACCTGCTGATTTAGCTGTGTGGGCAGACAATTGCTCGATGAATCCCTTACCGCTCTTAGGGTCGGTGTCACGGCCATCCATGAAACAGTGGATGAAGGTGTTCTCGATGCCGTAAGCCTTTGAGATGTCACATAGTTTGAACAAGTGATCCAAAGATGAGTGGACACCTCCGTTAGAGGTCAATCCCATGAAGTGGATGTTCTTGCCATTATCCTTTGCGTATGAGAATGCGCTCTTGATCTCTGGATTCTCCATGATGGTGTTCTCGCGGCAAGCGATGTTGATCTTCACCAAGTCTTGGTAAACGATACGGCCTGCGCCGATGTTCAAGTGACCTACCTCAGAGTTACCCATTTGTCCGTCTGGCAAACCAACGAACTCACCAGATGCCTGTAGCTGTGAGTAAGGATAGTTCTTCAACAAAGAATCCCAGTATGGGGTAGGAGTTGAAGCGATCACGTCAGACTTAGTCTTGTTACCAAATCCCCAACCATCGAGGATCATCAATAATACTTTCTTGTTCATTTTTGTATGGTTTAAAATCTTATTTATTGTTATTTCTCTTCTATCTCTTCGAATTCAGTTGTCTCGGCTGAATCTTTCATCTTTTTGATTCTTTTGAGACCCTCTTCTGTACGGATATCCAATTTGTTCTCTTCCGAATCTTGGCTGTCATCCTCTTTCCAAGAGGTACGGTGCCTCTCTATACGTTCGTCGCCGCCGGAAAAGCCTAGTAATCTTATTACGCCACGGATGAGTTTCCCGATCAGCGAAAAGACTGCGGAGGTGCCTGCTAGTCCTAAAAATAGCAGCAGGATGAATATGAATAGTATAAAAGACATAGGCTCCCTTAAAATACCTTTTTAAAACACCTCTTTGGCGATCGCCTTCACACTCTTCGCTGTTGACATCGTGTAGAAGTGGATGTTCGGAACATTCTTCGCGATCAACTCTTTCGCCTGCATGGTACACCATTCGATACCGACTTGCACCGCGTCATCGTTATTCTTGCATTTGCGGAGTGCTGACGCCAACTCGTCGGGAAGGTCCACATGGAATGTTTTCGGCAAAATCGTTTGTTGCTTGATGCTTGTAATGGGCTTCAGTCCTGGAACGATCGGCACTGTAATGCCCTCTGTTCTGCATCGGTCCACAAAATCGAAGTATTTTTGGTTGTCGAAGAACATTTGGGTGACGATGTAGTCTGCACCGTTCTCCACCTTCTTCTTTAACCAGTAAATGTCTGAATTGAAATTGGGTGCCTCCTCGTGTTTTTCAGGGTAACCTGCCACACCGTAGGAGAATTTGACCTTCATCTCTTGCTTCTGCTTGGTGCCGTCCACGAAGAATCCCTGGTTGTATTGGTTGATCTGCTCCTGCAATTCAAGTGCGTGGGCGTATCCCTCTTCGCTTGGCATCAACCCATTTTCCACCTTCGCCCTGTCCCCGCGGAGCAAGAGCAAATCATGGATGCCTAAGAAATCGAGGTCAATCAAAACATATTCGGTCTCCTCTTTGGAAAATCCGCTGCAAAGGATGTGCGGAACCACCTCAATGTTGTATTTGGTCTTGATGGCGGCTGCGATAGCAACGGTTCCTGGGCGTTGACGCACCCGCTCACATTGATACAATCCATTACCCGCATCCTTGTAAACCAATTGACTGCGGTGGGTGGTGATGTCGATGTACTTCGGATCGAACGCCCGAAGTTGGTCGATCGTATCGTAGATGGCCTCGATACCATTGCCCTTCAATGGGGGCAATATCTCGATTGAAAAGGCGGTCTTGTTCTTATTTAGAATTAAATCCTTTACGCTCATACATTAATCTTCAAATAGTCTGTTGGACGCCACAGCGCCCTCAGTCATGTTGCCATTCTCGAAATGGAGGACTCTGGCGCCTGGCGTGCCTTCCGCGATCTGAGTCCTGTGGGTGGCCATGATCACCGCTGTCTTTTCGCTGGCGATCTGACGGAAGAGTTGCATCAACTCGTTTGCGGTGATAGGGTCCAAGTTGCCCGTAGGCTCGTCTGCCAAGATGATCTTAGGCTCGTTGAGCAGTGCCCTTGCGATGACGATGCGTTGTTGCTCTCCTCCTGAGAGTTCGTGTGGCATACGGTAACCTTTGTTGGTCATGCCCACATAGTTGAGCACTTCGGAGATTCGACTCTCGATCTCTCCTTTGGTGCGCTTGCCTGTCGCTTTGAGCACAAATTCGAGGTTGGCGTGGACATTTCTGTCCGATAATAGTTGGAAGTCTTGGAACACAATGCCTAACTGTCTTCTCAGCAAAGGAATCTGATTCATTTTCATCTCGCGGAGATTGAAGTCTAGAATCCTGGCCTCGCCGGATGCGATGATGGCTTCGTAGTAAAGTGATTTGAGGAAAGTGGTCTTACCACTACCTACACGGCCCAACAGGAAGACGAGGTCACCTTCGTCCACGGTCAAACTGATATCCTTTAGGACTGGTTGCTCTTGTCTGTTGACGCAAACCTTCTTGTATTCGATGACTGACATACTATCTCTGTTATTCGTTATTTATTGATTTCTCCCCAGCAAGTGTCTGTGCCCGTGTGGCAGACTGGTCCGATAGGATGAACCTTCACCAAAAGGGTGTCGCGGTCGCAATCCTCTTTCATGGATACCAAATTAAGGAAGTGTCCGCTGGTTTCGCCCTTGGTCCACAAGCATTTGCGTGTGCGGCTGTAGAAAGTTACCTTGCCCGTTTCGATGGTCTTCTTGAGGGCCTCTTGGTTCATGTAACCCAACATTAAAACAACACGAGTGTCCGCGTCTTGCACGATGGCGGGAATCAAACCGCCGCATTTCTCGAAATCCAGTTTTTCTATTAATTCTTGCATGCTATGAGAGTTTTTGCAAATATAGCAAATTTAATTAAGACTTAAGAATTAAGAGTTAAGAAACTTTAGTTCGACGTAGTCAATTAAGAGTTAAGAAGAAACGACAGTTCGATGAAGTCAATTAAGAGTTATATCACTTATGACGCTGTTTCGCAAATAAACTTTCCGATTTCACGGATGACCGCGACGCGACGGCCCAACAATCCATGTTCTGTAGGTAATTCAATGCATCTTTGAACCGCTATACACGCCCTCTGGGAACGGTAAGCCTCGATTTGTTTCCATAGAGGGTGGACCATCTCTTCGAGGGGAGAAACGGAGTCGTGAACGCCTGCAAAAGTTAGCAGGTTCCTCTCCTTCACTTGTTCAAAGGCGTTTGCGTGGCTGATTTGTTCCTTGTGTTGGACAACATCCTCGTATATGGCGTCGATGCCATCCGATTGCAGGATCTTTCCCTCTTGCAGCAAAGAGTGGAAATAGGCCTCTTTGTCTCCGTTTAAGTAGCGGGTGGGGTCGTAAGGGGTTAGCATGATGATCCCCTTTACCCAAGGCAATTGTCGTCCTGCATTGAGCGCTGAGGTGGCTCCCATGCTATGCCCTAACAGATAGATTGCGGAGGAATCGACGTTGTATTGACGGGCAAAACTCTCCGAATGGGCATATTCCGCTAAGTTTTTTGCATCGTCTATACAGTTGGATATTAGATATTTACCTTGACTGCCCCATGCCCCTCTGTGGTGGGGCACAAGCACTACGCATCCCATGCGGCACAAGGCATGGCTGATATCGTCGTTTCTTGCGCTACCGGGAAATCCATGGAGCATGATGACGCAGGGGCGAGGCTCCTTCAAATTGGCTGTCGGCCACATGATTTCGCCATAGAGATGATTCCCTCCGCTGACAAAATCAAGTGTCGTATAGTCGGGCAATGCTTGGGGGGCCAATTGTTCCGGATCTTCGAAAAGAAGGTCCATGTTAAGTTTGGGCATAATCTTTTGTTTTTGAATTATGCGGCGAATTTACAACAATTTAATAACCTACCAAAATGGTATGGTATTTGTTGCCGGAGAAACCTCCCGCAGTGCACAATTATCCCTTGCATTTCCCTTCTAATGGGCAACCCGCACAATTCTTCTTGGAATGAGGTGCACCACATTCCTCCTTCCCGCAACCACAGCTCTTGCCTTGGGTGAAGAAGAGTCTCTTTATCGTCCAGGCCACAGCTGTGGCGATGATCAGGGCAACAATGATGCTTTGCGCAACCTCTCCCATACGCTATCTCATTGAATTAGAATAGACCGCCCACTTGATGGATGATGAAACTGATGATCCAAGCCACGGTTGTGGTGTAGAGGATAGAGAAGCCAGCCCATTTCCAGTTCGATTCTTTCCCGATAGCGGTTACCGCCGCCATGCAAGGGAAGCAGAGCAAGACAAATATCATGAATCCGAAGGCTACCAAAGGTGTTAACGGCGTCTCTGGATCGTTAGCATGGTTTTGAAGGGCCGTTTTCAGACCATCCGAGTTTTCGTCCGCATTGAGGTCCGCATGGTAAAGGACACCCATGGAAGAGACAATGATCTCCTTGGCCGCCGCACCGGTGAGGATGCTGACGCCCATCTTCCAATTGAATCCCAATGGACGGACAGCTGGTTCGATGAATTTACCGATTTGACCCAAGTAGGAGTGTTCGCTTTGCGCTGCGGCACGGTCGATTTCGAGAGCGGCAAGTTGGCTCACCTTCGCCTCCTCCGTTAGGGAATCATTCTCCTCCACTAAGGAGATTTGCGCATCGATTCGTTCCGTCTCCTGGTTGTGGGTAGGGAAGTAGCTGAGCGCCCAGATGATGATGGAAGATACCAAGATCACTGAACCCATCTTTTTAAGGTATTGCACCGCCTTTTCCCACATGTGGATCAATGTGTTTTTGGCCGTTGGAATCCTATAAGGTGGCAGTTCCATTACGAATTGCTCGGAGTTATCCTTGAACTTGGTCTTCTTTAATAGTAGGGCAGTCAAGATCGCCATGATAATACCCAATATATAGATACTAAGCAGTATCAACGCCTGGTTGGTTTCGAAAAAGGCGCTCACGAAGAGTAGGTATACCGGTAGTCGCGCGGAGCAGGACATGAATGGAATCGCCATCATCGTGATGATACGGTCTTTGGGGTTCTCCAATGTGCGGGTTGCCATAATGGCCGGTACGCCACAGCCAAAGCCTGTCAGCAAAGGAATGAATGATTTGCCGTGCAAACCCATTTTGTGCATCAATTTATCCATGATAAAGGCGGCGCGGGCCATGTAACCCGTGTCCTCCAATAGGGATATGAAGAAGAATAGTATCAGGATGTTCGGCAAAAATACGATGACGCCGCCCACACCCGCGATGATGCCATCCACGATAAGGTCAGGCAGAATGCCAGTTCCCAAGAGGTTGCGCATTGCTTCTCCCAACCAGCCGACGATCGATTCGATCCAGCCTTGTGGATAGGCACCTACGATAAAGGTTGTCTCGAACATAAGCCAAAGGAAGAGGATCAGCACTGGAAAACCCAACCACTTGTTGGTGAGCACTTTGTCCAAGGCGTAGGCCAATTCGTTTTTCGCGTCGTTGCCTGTCTCTAAGGTCTCCGCCAAGGCTCCTCGTATAAATCCGTATTTGGCATTGGTGATGACGCTGACACAATCTTCACTGTACTCCGCTTCTATCTTTTCCCTGCATTTTTGTGCCGTCTCTTTGATTTCGGAGATGTTGCCTATATGCTTCTCCAGATGTTTGAAAGTGGTCTGGTCGTTCTCCAAAAGTTTGATGGCCACGTAACGGAATGGAAAGTCTACGGCCGCTTCCGCATGTGAGGCCAATAGCGGTTTGATCTTTCCGATGGCCTCCTCAATTTCACTTCCATAGTTGATGTGGATGTGTTTGGTGATCTCATCCATCTCCTCGTAAACGGTGATGATGTGGTCCAATACGTGGTCAATACCTTCTCCTGTGCGGGAAATGGTAGGGGCGCAAGGGAAACCAAGCATTTGCTCCAATTGATTGACATCTAATTTGGCGCCTTTTCGATCCAACTCGTCATACATGTTGAGCGCCATCACCATACGGACATTCATATCAATCAATTGGGTGGTAAGGAAGAGGTTGCGTTCCAAGTTGGAAGCGTCCACGATGTTGAGGATCACATCCGGATGCTGTTCGGTGATGTATTCCCGCACATACAACTCCTCTGGCGAATATTCGGTGATGGAATAGGTGCCTGGAAGATCCACCAAATTGATGGTGTAGTCGTTTTTGTAGAAGGTACCCACTTTGGAGGAGACTGTGACGCCGCTGTAGTTGCCGACATGTTCGCGTAGGCCTGTCGCATGGTTGAAGAAGGAGGTTTTGCCGCAGTTGGGGTTTCCCACCAAGGCTACCGTGATCGTTTTAGTCTTCTCTTTGATGCGTTTTTGTACCTCTTCGGAAAGGGTGCCGTGGAAGTCGTTTCCCATGGATTTGCTCTCTTCCACACTGATCACCTCGATATGGCTTGCCTCGCTTCGTCTTAACGAAACATGGCTCTGCATGATTTTATATTCTATGGGATCTTGTAATGGCGCATTTTTCAGAACGGTGACTCTCTCTCCTTTGACGAATCCCATCTCCATTACCCGATGGCGGAATCCGCCGTGTCCGTTCACCTTTACTATAACACATTCCAATCCTTCGGGAATGTCAGCCAGCGTCTTTTTATTTTCGTCGTTTGTCGTCATAATATCCTGTGTGCGGTTTGTTTCCTTTCACATTTCATATTTCACATTGCAAAGTTACTAATTTGGTTGCCATAGATAATCCCTATTAATGATAGTTTTTCTATCTTTTCATAATAATTAAATGGTATATGTCATAAAAAGTAACAAAGCGGCCAAGAATTTCTTCGTGGTCGCTTTATTTACTTTTAGAAAACCTAATTAATATTGTTGCTTTAAGTGTGTGTGTCAGTTTTAAACAGATAGCCGCCAGACGAATGTCCGACGGCTAATCAGTGTAAATTTTCATAATAGTTTTGTTTAGATTCTATGTTGCTTTTATGTGTGTTTCTAAATCTAAATCATTAACCGATACACCTCGTGTGTTTCGTTATTGCAAAGATATATTTAGAAGAGGGTGATGTGGTAATAATTTTGTATCAAAAACATATAATTTTGTTGCAAACTCCGTTGAAATCGTTGTTTTTGCGTTTTTTGACACGGTGAATTCGATCGGAAGGAGAAAAAATGAACAAATAAATTTTGTGGATAAAAAAGGTGGGATATGCTTTCAATCTGTTATGAAAAATTGTAAATTCGCGAGAAAATGTAAGAGATATGAGCGTAAGTGAAGAGTATCCACAACATCCCGTGTATGATAAAAACACGATAGAGTTCGTCACTGTGGCGGCGGAATATTGCTCTTTTGTGGAGCAATGCGCTGGTATGGGGGAACGGACCTTCTTGGATAAGATTTCCAAATTGCTGCCTCTTTTATATTTAAAGATGTCGCTCTTGCCTGAGTTGGACACCTATTCACTTTCGGAATTGAACACATACGTTTCAGAACGCCAATACGAGGCTGTTCGACAACAAATACAGAAAATCGTCGGTGCCCATGATGAGTATTTGGATGTCTTCATGGAGGATATGCGATACAGTGAAACCCCGATCGTTGCCCGTGTTTCCGAAAATTTAGCGGATGTTTACCAGCAATTGCGCGACATGATCGGAAACTTCCAGAGCGCCGATCTTGCGATTATGAACGATTCGCTGATCAGTTGTCAGGAGGAGTTCCAAGGCTATTGGGGACAATCGGCCTTGAATGCGTTGAAAGCGATTCATAATATACTATATAGTGATGTTGAAATGTCGGAATCGGAGGATGACCTCAATGACGACGAGGGAATGGTGGATTTTTTTAATGATTGAGGATGTTTAGACCAAAGATAGATAAAGAGGAGTTGGCTCAGTTGCAGGCTGCGCATTACGAGGGGACCATTCGGGTCGTCCAAAGTGATGCGGAGGCATTGAAGGCCGTCAGTTTCCTCTCGAAGCAGAAAATCTTGGGCTTTGATACGGAGACGAAACCCTCCTTCGCCAAGGGCAAGAGCAATGCGGTCTGTCTGGTCCAACTATCCACGAATGATACCTGTTTCCTATTTAGACTAAGAGAAAATAACTGCCTTGAAATTCTTAGACCCCTATTTGAGAACGAAAATATATTGAAGATCGGCCTCTCTTTGAAGGACGATTTCCGTGCGATTCGTAAGCAAGTGGAGTTCAATCCCGCTGGATTTGTCGAACTTCAAACTTATGTGAAGCCTTTCGGTATCGAGGACAACAGTCTCTCTAAAATTTTCGCGATCATCTTCAATAAGCGCATCTCCAAATCGCAGCGACTCACCAATTGGGAGGCTGATTTTCTGACGGAGAAGCAGAAGAGTTATGCGGCGTTGGACGCTTGGGCCACGTTGCGAATTTACGAGGAGTTGGAAAGACAAAAGGATAATATCATTATTAAATAATAAAACAATATGGGCGGTTTTTTTGGAGCAGTCAAGAAAAGCAGTTGTTTGATGGACCTATTTTATGGTACCGACTACAACTCACACTTGGGTACAAAACGTGGCGGTATGGCCATGTACGATGCGGAGATTGGATTCACTCGCAGTATTCATAATCTCGAGAACTCATACTTCCGTACAAAGTTTGAACCAAACTTGTCTAAATTTAAAGGTAACGCTGGTATCGGTGTTATCAGTGATACGGATGCGCAGCCTATCCTGATCAACTCACACTTGGGACGATTCGCGATTGCTACGATTGCCTGCATCAACAATATCGAGGAGCTCGCGAAGGAGTTGCTTGAGAAGAAGATGCCTTTCTCTGAGATGAGTTCGGGAAGAATCAACCAGACAGAGTTGGTGGCCTTGTTGATTTCGGAGGCGGATTCCTTCAAAGAGGGTATAGAGAATGTTTACAAGAAGATCAAAGGTTCTTGTACCGTGATGCTCCTTACCGAGAATGGAATCATCGTTGGTCGTGATAAATTGGGACGTCTTCCGGTCGTGATCGCAAAGGGAGAGGATGGTTACGCGATCTCTTGCGAGTCATGCACATTCCACAACTTGGGTTACGAACCTTGCTACAATGTTGGTCCTGGCGAGATCGTTCAGGTATTCGCTGACCGTTATGAGCAATTGAGAGCTCCTGGCAAGAAGATGCAGATTTGTTCCTTCCTTTGGGTTTATTATGGCTATCCAGTCAGCACCTATGAGGATAAGAATGCGGACTTCGCCCGCCATGCGGCAGGTTGCCTGATGGGTAAGAAGGATAAGTGTGATGCCGACTATGTGGCAGCTGTGCCTGATTCAGGTATCGGTTTCGCCATTGGTTACTCCAATGGTAGCGGTATCCCTTACAAGCGTGCCTTGATCAAGTACACGCCGACTTGGCCTCGTAGTTTCACCCCTGCGACACAAGAGACCCGTAAGTTGGTGGCTAAGATGAAGTTGATTCCTAACAAGCAATTGTTGAATGGCAGCCGTGTCATCTTCTGCGACGACTCTATCGTACGCGGAACACAGTTGTCAGACAATGTGGGTGCATTGTATGGATACGGTGCGAAGGAGGTTCACATGAGGATCTCTTGTCCTCCGTTGATCTATCCTTGCGAATTCTTGAACTTCGCCTCTAAGAACAGTGAGTTGGATTTGATCACCCGTCGTATCATCAAGAAGTTCGAGGGCGCTCACAATAAGAACTTGGAGAAGTACCAAACAACCGACTCTCCTGAATACAAGAAGATGGTTGAGGATATCCGTTCCACTTTCAACTTGACTTCTCTCCGTTTCTGTACGGTGGAGGATTTGATCGAGGCGATCGGTTTGCCTAAGGAGCAAGTTTGTACCCACTGCTTCGACGGTTCAAGTTATTTTGATTGATCATTAAGTTTTCAATATTGCCGCACCTTGAGAAAGAGGGTGCGGCATATTCTGTTTTTTATATTGTTTGTAATTTTTTATAGTGTACGATATGGACAAGATCATTATTTACCAAGTGCTTCCGAGATTGTTCGGAAATATGACCAAAAAATTGGTGGAAAATGGTGGCATCGCTGAAAATGGTTGTGGAAAATTCGCAGACTTTACCAGCGATCGTCTCAAGGATATTAAAAATTTGGGTGCTACTCATATTTGGTACACCGGTGTCATAGAACATGCCACGCAGACCAATTACGAACAGTATAAAATCCGTAAAGATCACCCGGCTGTCGTGAAGGGAAAGGCGGGTTCTCCCTATGCCATTAAGGACTATTATGATATAGATCCCGATTTGGCGGAAAAGGTCGAGAACCGTCGTAAGGAGTTCGATGAGTTGGTGAAGCGTAGCCATAAGGCTGGTTTGAAGGTGATTATGGATTTTGTGCCTAACCATGTGGCGCGTCAGTACCATTCCGATGCGAAACCCAAGGGGGTGATGGATTTAGGTGAGGAGGATGTGAAGGAGGTATTCTTCTCCAACCAGAATAATTTCTACTACCTTGTCAACCAAGGATTTGAGGGAAGAATGGATCTCTATGCTGGTGAGGAACAACCCTACACGGAGTTCCCTTGTAAGGTGACTGGAAATGATTTCTTTGCCAACACGCCAGGCATCTATGAGTGGTATGAGACGGTGAAGTTGAATTATGGCGTAGACTATAAGAATGGTCACTTCCACGACTTCAAACCGATGCCGAACACCTGGCACAAAATGTGTGACATCCTTTTGTATTGGTGCAAAAAGGGTGTGGATGGTTTCCGTTGCGACATGGCGGAGATGGTTCCTGTCGAGTTCTGGGGTTGGGTGATTCCAATTGTGAAGCAGAATTATCCGAATGTGATCTTCATCGCGGAGACCTACGACCCTTCGCAGTATCGTCGTTTCATCTTCGACGGAAAGTTTGACTACCTCTACGATAAGGTTGGTTTGTACGATACCTTGCGCGGAATTATGCGCAACGAGAATGCCTGCCACAATATCACACCTTGCTGGCAAGGGCTGGATGGTATTGAGTCGCACATGCTCAATTTCTTGGAGAATCATGATGAGCAGCGTATTGCCTCTGATTTCTTCGCCTCCGATGCGGAGAAGGGTAAGCCTGCGATGATTATTTCGGCTTGTATCAATAAAGGTCCTGCCATGGTCTATTTCGGCCAGGAGTTGGGAGAACCAGCGATGGACAAGGCTGGATTCAGTGGCGTGGATGGACGTACCACTATTTTCGACTATTGGGCGGTTCCTTCCGTACAACGTTTCTTGAACGGCAAGTCAACCAAAGCGGAGAAGAGTTTAAGGGAGTTCTACGGAAAATTGCTTAACCTCTGTACAGCGGAGAAGGCCATTTCAGAGGGATCCTTCTTCGATTTGACCTATGCGAACTTCAACAATCCGGACTACAATACCAACAAGCAATATGCCTTCTTCCGTAAGCATGAGAATGAATGCCTACTCATTGTTGTGAATTTCGAGAACAATGATGTGAAGTTGAAGGTGAATATTCCGCAGCACGCTTTCGATGTATTGGGCATTCCTTCCGATGTGAAACGCGAGTTCTCTGAATTGTTGAGCGGAAAGAGTAGTAAGAAGGTGCTGTCGTCTGCGGAGCCTTTTGCTGTGGATGTGAAGCAAAACAGTGGCGTCATCTTGAAGTTTGTCGTCGAGTAGCGTGAACCATCTGATTTTTGTTTTGGAGTTTAATTGTCAGAGTGTTAACTTTGCGGACAATAATGTTCGTCGTTAAAAATACTATTATGACACACACAAATAAATTGGTAAAGTTATTGCTCCTTTGCGGCGTTGTATTGTCGCTATTATCATCGTGTTCGGCCAGCACCACGGATTGCGAGTGTACGCAAGGATCTGGTGTATCTGTCGATTTCTACGACCAGGAGGTAAGTTGCTCCGAGTTGGAGGATTCTGCCGACATGCATTGTTCGGCTATGTAATATGCGAATCAACGAGAAGGTCAGCTGCGCTTGTAGAATAGTTGTCGGAATCGCTTTTATCGTTTCCGCTGTTCTGAAATTCATTTCGATCGAGTCTTTTGAACTCTATATCTATGGATTCGATTGGTTGAATATGGCGCTTTCATCCTGTGCCGCCAGGTTTATTTTGGCGGCGGAGATGTTGATAGGTCTCTCTCTCGTTTCAGGTATTAAGGCGAGATGGGCGGTTCGTGCCGCACTTCTTGCCTTGCTTTTTTTCTCCCTCTTTTTGCTCTATTTGATCATTACGGGCAACGAGGGAAATTGCCACTGTTTTGGGGATCAATTTGAATTGAAGCCATTGCCTTCATTGGGGAAGAACCTTGTGATGATGCTGCTTTTGGTGTGCGCGTGGCGTGCGAAGGAGTGGTTTGGAGATAAGATGAAGTGTATTCTCCCCGTGATGGTTTTGTGGGCTGTGGTTTTTGCCCTAGTATTAAAGGCTCCTTATGGATTTGGAAGGACGAAGGTGGTCAAGTTTTCTCCGGAAAAGTATGCCGCTTTGGTGGAGAATCATTCCGATTTAAGTCAATCCGGCAAACAGGTGGTCGCCCTGTTCAGTACCCATTGCAAACATTGTAAGATGGCGATGCGGAAGTTGGATATTTCCTTGCGGCAATGTGCATTCCCGAAGGATCGCATTCAATGGTTTGTCTTGGGCGACGAAGCCTCTTTAGCTGATTTTTTAGAGGAGACTGGTGTGGAATCCCGTCGTTATGAAATATTGGATGCCCGCACCTTGTTGGGTGTGACCGAGGGCTTGATTCCGCTGATTCTTTTGGTGGAGGATGGGGCAGTGAGAGATAAAATGTCCAATGCGACTTTTAGCGAGGGAGTCATTCGTGATTTTTGCGGAGTAAAGTAGGTCCTGTTTTCCTCTTTTATTTAATTTTGTAATTGAAAAAAATTCAAGAAATATGATAGAGATTATTCCAGCGATTGATATTATCGACGCCAAGTGCGTCCGTCTTTCACAAGGTGATTACGACCAAAAGAAGGTTTATAATGAGAATCCGCTTGAGGTGGCTAAAATGTTTGAGGATGCAGGTGTGAAACGTCTCCACTTGGTAGATTTGGATGGTGCGAAGGCGCAACACATTGTCAACTATAAAGTCTTGGAGAAGATCGCCAACGGCACCAACTTGACCATTGATTTCGGTGGAGGTTTGAAGAGTGACGAGGATCTCCGTATCGCCTTCGAGAGTGGCGCGAGCATGGTGACGGGCGGAAGCATCGCTGTGAAGAAACCCGATGTTTTCTCTTCTTGGATAGAGAAGTTCGGATCGGAGCGAATCATTTTGGGTGCCGATGTGAAGGGTGAGAAGATTGCGGTCAGCGGATGGATTGAGACCACAGACGCGGATTTGTTGCCTTTCGTCGGAAAGTTCAAGGCCCTAGGCGTGGATAAGGTGATCTGCACCGATATCAGCAAGGATGGTATGTTGCAAGGCCCATCCATCGATCTTTATAAAAAGATATTGGCTGAATTCCCTGATTTATACTTGATCGCCAGTGGCGGTGTCAGCTCCATGGCGGATATCGAGGCGTTGCAAGAGGCGGGTGTTCCTGCTGTGATCACAGGCAAGGCGATTTATGAGGGTAGAATTAAGATGGAGGAGATAAGGGAATTTATGAATTAAGAATTAAGAATTAAGAATTAAGAACAAGATTGTTGTTTATAGGTAGTAGGGCGCCCATTGTAGGTGCCCTATTTTGGTTGTTCAAAGGCCATATAACCCTTTGCCCCCATTTTGTGTTTCCCCATAATTTTCGTACATTTGCAAGGATTTTTATAGATTTAGAATAGATTTTTTTGTCGTGAAGGAATATTTAAACCATAAGGTTTTTCAGTTGATCTCTGAGGTGGTGGATGCCAAAGGTGTGGAATGTTATGTGATCGGTGGATTCGTGCGTGATATCTTTTTGCAACGTCCCTCCAAAGACATAGACGTGGTGGTGGTAGGAAGCGGTATCGAGGTGGCTGAGGCTTTCCATAAGAAGTGGAAGGGTAGCACCTTGGCTGTTTTCAAGAATTTCGGTACCGCGCAGGTGAAAAACAAGGATATGGAGGTGGAGTTTGTGGGGGCTCGAAAAGAGTCTTACCGTGAGGATTCCAGAAAACCGATTGTGGAGAATGGCACCTTGGAGGATGACCAGAATCGTCGCGACTTTACCATCAACGCTTTAGCTATCTGTTTGAACAGTGATCGTTTTGGCGAATTGGTGGACCCGTTTGGAGGCAAAGAGGATCTTCGAAACATGATTATCCGTACGCCGTTGGATCCCGATATCACTTTCAGTGATGATCCGCTTCGGATGATGCGTTGCATCCGTTTTGCCACGCAACTTCGTTTCTATATCGATTCGGATACGTTTGACGCTATCGTTCGTATGAAGGAGCGAATCTCCATTATCTCCAAGGAGCGCATTGTGGATGAACTGAATAAAATGATGGCATCATCGCGTCCTTCGGTCGGCATTGATCTGCTGGAACGATGTGGTCTCTTGGAGTTGATCATGCCGGAGATCCACAACCTTTGTGGTGTGGAGGAGAAGGCGGGTCATGGTCATAAGGATAATTTCCTGCATACTTTACAGGTATTGGATGCTGTGGCTGAGAAATCCGATGATTTGTGGCTTCGTTGGGCGGCCCTTTTCCACGATGTGGCGAAACCGGTCACCAAGAAGTGGGACAATAAGATTGGATGGACCTTCCACAACCATAATTACGTGGGAGCGAAGATGGTGCCGAGAATTTTTGCGCGAATGAAGTTGCCGTTGAACGAGCATATGAAGTTCGTGCAGAAGATGGTGGAACTCCACATGCGTCCTATCAGCCTTGTGGAGGATACGGTCACCGATTCAGCGGTACGTCGCCTACTTTTCGATGCGGGTGACGATATCGAGGCCTTGATGACTTTGTGTGACGCCGATATCACCTCCAAGAATATTGATAAAGTGAGAAGATTCAAGGAGAATTTCCGGATTGTGCGGGAGAAATTGCGTGAAATAGAGGAGAAGGACCGTGTCCGCAATTTCCAGCCTCCTATCACGGGAGAGGAGATCATGCGTATCTTTGATCTTACGCCATGTCGCGCCATCGGTGACATCAAGGTGGCCATCAAGGATGCTATCTTGGATGGAGTCATCCCTAATGAATATGGACCGGCTTACCAATTTATGTTGGAAAAGGCGAAGGAGTTGGGGCTTACCCCTAAGAATGTCTGAATTTCTGTGTCTGATTTTCAAAATAGAGTAACTTATGGATATCGAACATATCTTGGAACACGGAACCGTGTTTCGTAAATCCTCCGAGGGTGGTCCCCAGAAGGATGATAAGGTGAAGACCAAGGCGAAAAAGACCTCCTATATCAAAGGAGCGCATGGCTCTGGTTCGGCGAAAATGAAGGCGGAGTATCGCCGTAAACGCGCGAATCGTCATAAATAGTCGTATCATTTAATTCCTGTATAAGTATGAATGTTTTATTTATCGGAGGAACAGGTACCATCAGTATGGCCATTACCAGAAAATTGGCTGCTGAGGGGCATCAATTGTTCCTGTTGAATCGAGGTAACAGATCGGTTCAGTTGCCTGACAATGTTAAGTATATCAAGGTGGCGGACGTGAACGACGAGGCGGATGTGAAGGCGAAGATCGCTGGCATGAAGTTTGACGTCGTTTGTGATTTCATCATCTTCCATAAAGAGCAGGCTGAGCGTGATTTCCGTCTCTTCTCCGGCATCACGGACCAGTTTATATTTATTAGTTCCGCTTCGGCTTACCACAAACCATTGTCCTCCTACATTATCACAGAGGGAACGACAATGGCCAACCCTTATTGGCAATATTCAAGGGAGAAGATCGAGTGTGAGGAGTATTTCTTTGGAAAATACAAGGAGATGGGTTTCCCGATCACGGTCGTTCGCCCAAGCCATACCTATGATGAGCGTTCAGTGCCGCTTGGCGTGCATGGCGCGAATGGTAGTTGGCAGGTGGTGAAGCGTATGATGGCGGGAAAACCAGTCATTATACAAGGCGATGGTACCTCTCTATGGACCATGACGCACAACAGTGATTTCGCAAAGGCGTTTGTTGGTTTGATGGGCAATCCGCACGCCATTGGCGAGGCGTTCCAGATTACCTCCGATGAGACATTGACTTGGAACCAGATCTATCAAGCCATCGCCCAAGCGTTGGGTGTGGAGCTGAAGGCCTACCACGTCTCATCTGAGTTTTTGATGGCGGTAAGCGATTATGATTTAGAGGGAAGCCTTATAGGCGACAAGGCCAATTCCGTGGTCTTCGACAATACGAAGTTGAAGCGTGCGGTTCCCGATTATATGCCGAATGTCTCCTTTGCGAAGGGGGTGAAGCAGACTATCGATTATGTCTTGTCCCATCCTGAATTGCAGCGAGAGGATCCTGCGTTTGACGCTTGGTGTGATCGTGTGATCGAGAAGATGGAACAGGCGAAAACTGATTTGAGGAAATATTTATAAAACGAAAACGATATGGGAAAGTTGGGTGGTGATATTAGGAAATGGACGGTGCTAGGCACCTTGTTGCTCTATTCTCTCCTCCCAACTTTCGCCGCACCGTATCATGGCTGTCCGGATTTTATGGATTTGGGGGCCTCCTATGTGGATCTATACACCGGGCATCTGGATCAACCATTCGACTCTTTGGGAAGGGTGGAGGAGCGTCATCGTCTTTACGATAAGCAAGGTGTGGATCCCAATACGGGCGGTAAATTGAAATTTATACCAGAAGGTGCGTCGAAATCGGTGCGATTGGGAAATGATAGCATTGGCGCGGAGTCGGAGGCGATTGCCTACCACTACATCGTTGACCCCGATAATTCTCTGCTCTTCGTGAATTTCGCTGTGGTGTTGGAGGATCCGGGCCACGATTTTGTCTTTCAGCCCCGTTTTGTCATCCGAATCACGGACAAGGAGGGCAATTTGGTGAATGATTGTTCCGAATATGATGTCTCCGCGGCTGCCGGATTGGATGGATTCCAGGATTACCAATATGCGGGCGGTATGATTCGTTGGCGGGACTGGTCGAAGATTGGATTGGATCTCTCTCCTTTTATCGGTCAGGAGGTCCAGGTGCAGTTCATCACCTATGATTGTTTCCTATACGGTCACTTTGGTTACGCCTATTTCACCGCCTCTTGCGCTCCCAATAAATTGGCGGTGGAGGCGTGTAACGGATCTTCGTTCTCTTTGGCGGCACCGGAGGGATTCTCCGCCTATCGCTGGGATAATGGCGACACGACTCGTGTGACCACCCGTACCCTATCGGAGGGGGAGATGAATATCTATTGTGAAATCACCTCTGCTACGGGATGCCAATTTACCCAAAGCGCTTATGTGTCGGACCATTCCCTTCCGCAAAGCGGCGAGGTGATGGATACCATTTGTCAGGGTGAACCATACGACCGAAATCTTTTCAATTTGCCTCCACAAATGAATGTGGGCACATTCGGGTACAACAACATCATCGTGGATCCTACCGCTTGCTCCAGCGAGAGGGAGGTAAATCTGCAATTGACCGTTGTCCAGACCTATTATCCGATTGTCGCAGCCATCTGTGAAGGCGAGGATTATGAGGAGAATGGTTTTTCAGTGATCCATCCGCCTGTCGGAGTCTATAAGGACACCTTGCGGTACAAACATTATGACGGTGGCTGCGATAGCGTGGTCTGCCTTCGCTTGGAGGTGAGTGAGACCAACCATTTGGCCAACGAAATCATAGGCGATCAGCATCCGTGCGTCAACTCCACCACTACCTATTATGTGGAGACGGACGACAATCTGTCGCGATACACCTGGACCTTGCCTGAAAATGTGAAGTCGGTAGGCGGCGCCAATTCGCCAAGGGTCGTATTGTATTTTACGGATGACACCCCGGCCACTTTGATGATTACCGGAGAGAATGGTTGTGGTACGAGTGCCGTGCCTATTACCATCACGCCACGACCATCCTACCATATCGTGCTCAGTGATACGATTTGTCAAGGAGCCTCGTACAGCAATGGTGCCATTCAGTTAGGAAAACAGACCCAACCGGGGCTCTTTAATTATACCTACTCTTTTGAGACTCAGAGCGGATGTGATAGTTCTGTGGTGCTCTCCCTTTCGGTCTTGCCACTGCCGCAAGCCTCCATTATTTCCTATCCGGAGAATAACTTCTTTTGTGATTCCGCCGAAGTGCTTTTGGCAGTGAAGAAGGAGGGTGGCCAAGTCATTGTCAAGGAGTGTGACTCTTTGGCTGTCACAGTGGGAGATATCTATTGTAGTGACGGATCTTTTGTGAGGAGCAAATCCTATGCGTCGTCGGGTAAGCGCGCGGAGGGCGTGGTCTTCTATGTCGATGATACGCAGGGTATCGTCTATGTGGTGGGCAAAGAGGAGTTGACCCCTATGGTATGGAGCAAGGAGTTGATTGATATTCCAGGCATTGAGAATCAGATGTATCTCCGAAATCTATTGGATGATATGAATGGCTATGGGAATACTGCCTTTATGAGAAACCAAGGAGACGCCTCCTATTATCCTCCTGCTTGGGAGGTGGATTATGCGAATGGTTGGTACATCCCTTCTATTGGAGAGTTGAGGAAACTCTTCTCCGAGGTGCAGCGTGTCAATACGAGTTTGTCTGCCATAGGCGGCGATGTTTTGTACCTAGATAATGACGGACCAGGATCTTTTTACAATATAGATTACGCTTCAAGTTCCGAATACAATAGTACGTTGGTATGTTGTTTTGAGTCGGATTTTAAACTCTATGCGAAATATAAATCGAGCGTTTATCGTTACCGATCCGTTCGATCCGTGAAGTTGCCGGGATGGAGTGCTCCTCAATACAAGATGGGTGATTTGGTGGAGAATCCTGATGGTTCCAAGGGTATTGTTTGTTATCTGGCCCCTGACGGCAAGTCGGGAACAATGGTGGCTATGACGGATTTAAAAGATCTCGCTGTTATGGGCGAGGATGGCTTTGATGTTGTGAAGGGTGGTGATTTGACTATGAGGCTGAGTATCCGAAATGCTATGGAGGAGTGGTCTGGCTATGAAAACACCCAGGCATTGCGGCAGTTGGGCGATGCTTCACTTTTCCCTGCCGTTTGGCGAGTCGATTACGAGCACGGCTGGTACCTTCCTTCTGTGGCGCAGATGAATCATCTCTTCGTCAATGCGAACATATTGGATTCTTCTCTGGTTCGTTATGGTGGTGATGAGTTGTCTTACAATTCATATTGGACGAGCACCTATTATGGTCATACGGTTTCGACCGCTTATGGTTGGTATATCAGCATGGCTCAAGGTGACTTGGATGTCTCCAGCATGAGGGATAGTGCCTTGGTTCGACCTATGCGTGACTTTGTCTATTGCGATACCTATGAGATTCCAGTGGATTCATCCTGCGTTTACAAGTGGAATACGGGTGATACGACACCTTCCGTCATGGTCTATCCTCGTCAAACTACTACTTACGAGGTGGAGGTGTCCGCATATGGCGGAGTTTGCTCCTTTACGCTCGCCAAAGACATCTATGTGCAGAGTGATGAACCTATTGTCACCCAACGAACCATCTGCCATGGCCAAACCTATAAGGATGACTATTTCGAGGCAACCGAATCGGGCACTTATACCCGAGAGGTGGAGAATGGTGCTTGCAAGCAGACCATGGTGCTCAATTTGGAGGTTTTGGATCCGACGGATACGCTCTTCCTTCGGGATGTGGCATGTTTGGGAATGCTTTATCAGAAAAATGGATTTAACATAAAGACCTATGCGCCGGGTATGGTGTATGATACCATCCAACTCACCAACCATAAGGGTTGTGATAGTGTGCTCTGCATCCAACTGGAGGTTTTGCCAGCCAGTCGTGACACCTATTACGCAAGGGTTTGCCAGAATGAACCATATCGTCAAAATGGATTTGATATCCCGGCATTCCAGCCTGCGACGCTTCGTTATTGGGAGCGCAGTGAGTCTGCGTCTGACGGATGTACGGTAATTCATGTATTGGGCCTTTCTGTCGATACGGTTTACCAAATTTCCCTGGTCGATTCCGCATGCTATATGACTCGTTACCAGAAGAACGGATTCGATTTCTTGGTGGAGGATGAGGGGTATAGTCTCCACTATCTAACTCATCGCTCCGTCACGCAGTGCGACAGTGTGGTCGCTTTACGCGTAAAGGCCATAGGCAACCATTCGCACACCTATGGAGATACGGTAATGTTTGGCGACACCTACCACGACCGTAACTTTGATTTGCCGGCACAACGTGTTCCTGGCCTCCATACTTTTGACACCACCTACGTGGATGTCAATGGCTGCGACAGTATTGTGGTCTTGGCGTTGTATGTCAGAAATGATGATGAGGTAAATATTCCTACCTCCTTTACGCCGACGGATGGCAATGGTATCAATGATATCTTTATGGAGGGGTATGAACTCTATGTCTATGACCGATACGGTTTGTTGGTTTGTCATTCCAACAATGGATGGGATGGCTCTTATCGTGGCGCTCCGGCCGACGCTGGTGTGTATATCTATACCATCCGATTCAGAAATGGCAAGGAGAAGCATGGTACTGTTGAGATAATTAAAGAATAAATATTTCTGTTATGGATATGAAAAGATTGGGTACCATCTTTGTGGTGGTGATTTGTTTAGTGATTTTTTTCTTCTCTGCTTTTAAGAGTAAAAGAGAGAAGGGTAGTGAACCTGAGTTCCCCAAGGCGGAGTATGTGGAGGGCGCTTTCCACGATCAAGGTGAGATGTGGGACTTCCTCCATGCGCATGAATTTGTCTGCGTGGAGCAAGGGGATACCATGGTGCTTACAGTGAAGAACTTTGAACTTTTTTTGAATGGAAAGCCTTACTCATCTAAATTGCAGTTGAGTGATTTCCAATATTCGGGAGCCGGTCTTTCCGGAATCGATGTGAAGGGCGATCGTTTCGATATTGCGGTGATGAAGCAGCATGAGCTCTGCACAATGTCCGAAATATCTAAAGGAAGATCCGTAAGAACATACTTTGTGAGGAATAAATAATTTCTATCTTTGTAGAAACAAAAATTTTTGAAATCATGTTACAGAGAATTCAGACTGTTTATCTATTAGTGACCTTTATTTTCACATTGCTTTTGTTGATATTGCCTATGGGCTATATGTTACAAGATGGCATGGTGGAGACATTTAAATTGAATGGTGTCGGAGCCTATCGATTGGTGACGGATGAGGCGGGTGTTGTAGCCTCCCAATTTGAGCAAGGCGCGTGGGCGCTCTTCATCTTGATTTGTTTGATCATGGGCGTGACTGTTTACGCCATCCTCTCATTTAGGAAGAGAATTTTCCAAATTCGTGTGGCGATTTTCAATATGATTTTGCATATGGGAGTCTATGCGCTATTTGCGTTGTACTACTTCTTCTTGATGCCGAATCAACACGTTATAGAGGGCGTTTTCCAACCCTCATATACCATTCTCTTCCCGCTCTTCAATGTGGTCTTGACCTATCTCGCTATCCGTGCGATTGGTGCGGACGAGGCGTTGGTCCGTTCATTGGATAGATTGCGTTAATGGCACCCTTGCGACTCACAAGCGAACATTTGGCTCTTCGGGCTTTGGAGCCTGAGGATTTAGAGGTGTTGTACCAATGCGAGAATGATCCCGCTATTTGGGGCGAGGGGAGTATGATTCCTCCCTTTTCCCGCTACGACTTGAAGCAATACATCGCGAATGGGCAGGATATTTTTTCTTCCCGCACTCTTCGCTTAGTCGTTGAGCAAAAGGTGGATCGTCGGGTTGTCGGTATGGTGGATCTCTTCGATTTTGAGCCGATATCGCAGCGTGTGGAGTTGGGGATCTTGATCTTCGATGCGTTTCGGGGAAGGGGATTCGCCAAGGAGACGGTGGCGATGGTTCGTTCGTACGCCTTTGATTTTCTGCGTTGCCATCAGCTGATGGCAAGGGCGAATGTGAAGAATGAGGCGAGTCTTCAGCTCTTTGCCGAGTGTGGGTTTGTTGAGGCTGGCGTGCTCAAGGATTGGGTGCGTGACGGGGGAGAGTGGAGCGATTGCAAACTTTTTCAATTGATAAATCGTTTATAGTATGGCTATATCAACATTAATTTTAGGAATAATCCTGATCGTTCTTGGTTTGGCGGTAGGCGCTATGACCTTGAAAAGTCCTGAAAGAATGTCCAGGTACCAGCTGATGCAACAGAAATGGGGCGTGGTAGGCAAGGTTATTTATTTTGTTGGAAATGTGATGTTCCCTATCTCTTTGGGAGCCGTCTTTATCTGGGCTAGTTCTTTAGGCGTGGGTTTGAAGATGATTTTCTTCTCGTAAGGGGGCTTTCCTGCTTAAAAAACGTTAAATGCAATCGTTTTGTAAAGAGAAAAATTCATGTAAGTATCTTTCTTTCCCGTTTCTTTGTTAATTTTGCTGCAATAGAATCCGCCACGCTTCTCGTAGGATCAGCGAACCAGGGCGGGTCTTTTATTTTAAAAACTATGACTAATTTTTATCTTAAGCAGCCTTTATCAATCGCTGATCAAATTAATTTGTTAAATTACGTGGCGCATGGATTAATCCAAATGGTGTTGATGGAAATAGGTTGTATGCAATAATTTGTTGCATTGCTTATTGGTTGGACTCGTTGGGTAGGGGAGATTCATTCAAAGCAAAATTAAAAGTTTTGATTGCTAAATTCCCTTCTGTCGATATATGTGCAATGGGTTTTCCTGGAAATTGGTTAGTTCAGCCATTATGGATGTAGTAAACAATAACAAATCCGTGACGCATCATCTGATGTCAGCCACGGATTTTCTGTTTTATGTGATCTTCTGTTATTTCAAGATCTTCTCGATTGCGTTCAATTCCTCTGCGGAGAATTGAAGGTTGTTCAATGCTTTGAGGCTATCCAATAGTTGGTTGGCCGAGCTTGCTCCTACGATGACGCTGGTCACGCGTTCGTCCTTGAGCAACCATGCCAAGGCCATCTCAGCCAAGGTCTGACCACGCTTCACGGCGATGTCGTTCAAGGATTGGATCTTAGCCACCAACTCAGGGGTAATGGATGATTTCTGCAAGAAGAAGTTCTTGGCCGCTCTGGAATCAGCTGGAATGCCGTTGAGGTAACGGTTGGTCAACAATCCTTGCGCCAATGGGGAGAATGCCACCATGCCAACTCCCTTTTCCTTCAATAGCGGAAGCAATTCAGGCTCGGTCCAGCGATCCATCATGGAGTAGCGTGCTTGGTGTACCAAGCATGGCACCTTATGTTCCGCCAAAATCGCTACCGCCTCTTTGGTCTGTTTGGCGTCGTAGTTGGAGATACCTACATACAATGCCTTTCCTTGTCGCACGATGTCTGCCAAGGCACCCATGGTCTCTTCCAGTGGGGTGTTAGGGTCTGGACGGTGAGAGTAGAAGATATCCACATAGTCCAATCCCATTCGTTTCAAACTCTGGTTGAGGCTGGCCATCAAATATTTGCGGCTTCCCCATTCTCCGTAAGGTCCAGGCCACATGTCGTAGCCGGCCTTGGTGGTGATGATCATCTCGTCGCGGTAAGCGCCCAAGCCATGCTTCAAGATTTTACCGAAGTTCTCCTCGGCAGAACCATAGACAGGGCCGTAGTTATTGGCAAGATCGAAATGGGTGATACCATTGTCGAAGGCGGTGAAGGCGATCTTCTCGAAGTTCTCGAAACAATCCACGCTTCCGAAATTGTGCCATAAACCTAAGGAAATAGCGGGAAGCAGCAGTCCGCTTCGTCCGCAACGACGATAGACCATCTCGTCATATCTTTTATCACTTGCCACGTAAGGAACCGCGGCGTGCAAATTGGGTGTTCCCACTTTTTGATTAACAGAATCCATATACTTTAAAAATTTGGTTGGGGCAAAGGTAGGGAAAAATAATTAACGATGTATTGTCTGTAACATTCAATCCAAAAATTATAAAATATATCTTTGATTTGTTGATATTTTAAATATTATTCGTAATTTAGTGTAGAGAAAATGTTGTACCATGAAGACTCAAAATGTTCAGACGTTAATTATACAGTTCAAGAATGAAATAGCCTCTTGGGAAATACCCTTGTTTCGCGGCAGTGTTATTCATGCAATGGAGGACGCAAATGTTTTGTTCCACAATCATCTGAATGATGATGAGTTACGGTATCGTTATCCATTGATTCAATACAAAAGAATTAATAAACGAGCCGCATTGGTATGTGTTGGAGAAGGAACTGAGGTGATTGGAGAGTTTTTCAGTAACGCTAATTTCTCTTTTGAGATAGGTGATCGCATAGAAAATATGGAGATCGACCATGTAGATGCTAAACGCACATTGATTCAGGTTTGGGATAATGAGTTTAGGTATGTTATTCGTAAGTGGTTGCCGTTGAGTTCTGAAAACTATCGTACATATCTTTCCTTGAATGGTATCGTTGAACAGTGCGCTTTCTTGCAAAAGATTCTCGTTGGCAATGTTTTGTCTTTCTGTAAAGGGGTGGATGTTACCATAGAGAAGGAGGTCTCATGTGTGATTCAGAATATCTTGGGAACTCATACTTATACTCATAAAGGTGTGAAGATGATGGGTTTCGATGTCGAGTTTAAAAGTAATGTCTCATTGCCTGATTATGTGGGATTGGGAAAAGGGGTGAGCTTGGGATTTGGAATGGTGAAAAAATTAAACAAGTAATAATATATGGATAAAGTGCGTGAACATGTGTATTTAGCTGCAATGCTTCATGATATAGGCAAGTTTTATCAGCGAGCAGATGTGACCTTTGCAGATGAAAAATTTGCAGATAATATCAAGCCATTGGTGGACTATATATGTCCAAAGAATGAACATGGAGGTTTTGGATACCAGCATTCTGTGTGGACTTTGCAATTTTTGGAAGAAGTATCTTCGATGTTGAAATCAGTTCCTGGTTTTCAGACTAATTTATTAGAATCGAACAATTCGGATTCTGTGTTTCAGTTGGCCGCATATCATCACAAACCGAGTACAGAACTTCAAGCTTTAATTTCTTTGGCTGATTGGTGGAGTGCTGGTATAGATAGAACCAATCCTGCAACTTATGAGCAGGAAGATGGTGTGCAAGCAGATATAAATTGGGGCAGACACCGTTATAAGCAGATACCATTGTATTCTGTATTTAATAAAATTAATAGCGGAAATTATAAGTTTGCATTTGGTTTGCATCCATTGTCAATTGACGAGAAGGATTTCTTTCCGAAAAATGTAAGTAGCAAATCCGATGGTGTTTCACAAGAGAAATATGCAGAGTTGTGGAAATCGTTTAGAGAAGAATTAAAAAAAATTCCGACCGATTCGTTCAATGGCTTTTCGGAGAGTTTGATGTATTTATTGAAGAAATACACATGGTGTATCCCTTCAAATACAAATGATATGGCAAATGTTAGTTTATTTGACCATTTGAAAACAACAGCAGCTTTTGCCGATTGTTTGTACGTTTACAGGCAGGATCATCCTGATGATTTTATGTGTTCAAACAATAGATTGTCGTTAAAAGAAGGGGCGAAGCCTGTAATATTGTTAGGAGGTGACTTGTCTGGCATTCAGAATTTTATTTATAATATTGCTTCGCGCAAGGCGGCTGTGAGTTTGAAAGGGCGTTCGTTCTATTTGCAGTTGCTGATAGATTCCATTATACAACGTGTCATTTCTCATCCCGATATCAATGCTACATTGGCTCATGTGGTTTATTCTTCGGGCGGAAAGTTTTATATGCTGTTGCCCAATACGGAAAAAGTAATAAATACGATAGAAGAGTTAAAGATTCAGATAGAGGCAGATATATGGAAAGAGCATTATGGTCAACTTATTGTCAACATTGATTATGTTCCATTCTCGTATAATGTAAAAGGTAAGAATCTTGATTTTGAGTCGCAGGTTGATAGACCAATAGGTGAGTTATGGCGTGCATTGGCAGATAAACTTACAGCCCAGAAAAATCGTAAGTTCAATAATGTCATATTGTCTGAATTTGATAATATGTTCACACCGCAAGATGTGGATAAGCAGGCGAAAATATGTGCTGTAACGGGCATAGAAAGCGACAGTTGTAAGCCGATTGACTCGAAAGAAAAAGATAATAAAACTTATGTTCTGCCAATTGTTAAAGAACAGGCAGAATTAGGAGTTACTCTAAAAGATGCTGATTATATTCTAACGCATAAGTCAAATGAGGAAAACAAGTATGTGCGTAATCGTGTGAAGTGCGATGTACATTGTGTTGGTATTCATAATTATTTGTTTGACCAATTAGAGCTAACCGATGACGATGCTGATTTTAGAAGAATAACATCAGCTGACGTGTGTCGTGTAAAACTGATTAATAAGACAAATTTCTTGTCCGCTCAGCTAAAGGGAAATAAATGTAGCTACGGCTTTCAATTCTACGGAGGAAACAAACAGGCTCAAATTATAGACAAGGAAACAGGGAAATTACGCAACAAAACATTTGAAGAGCTTGCAGGAGGTTCGTACTTGGGCATTCTTCGTATGGATGTTGACGGACTTGGTTCTATTTTCATCAAGGGACTACCTGATGAAGCGAAGAGTTTTGCTGCTTATTCAACAATGTCGTTTATGCTTGATTATTTCTTCAGTGGCTTCTTGAATACAATTAGAGAGAAGAATGAGTTTAAGGATGATGTAAACATATTGTACTCTGGTGGAGACGATGTGTTTGCTGTTGGTAAGTGGAATAAATTGATAGAATTTGCAGAGTCTATACGTGAGAACTTCAGAAAGTTTGTTGGTCGCGACGATATCTCCATTTCTGGTGGTATTGCAATCGTTGGAGACAAGTATCCAATAGCGAAAGCTGCCGAAATGGCTGGCGAAGCTGAAGATACGGCAAAAAAATATAAAGATTCTGCGAAGAATGCATTTTGTTTGCTTGGCGAATGTGTATCGTGGACGAAAGATGAATATGAGTATGTAAAATCATATAAGGATCAGTTTGTATCTTTGATAAAAGATTTTGGTTTGTCTCGTGGCATTCTTCATAAGATAATGACATACGCAGAAACGGTAAAAGGAAATAGAGACGAAAAACGAAAGCCCGACATGAGTTATCTATGGCATACAGCCTATTATTTGACACGTTATATGGCAAATGCCAAAGGAAAAGCTGCTGTTGTCGAATTTTGTAAGGATTTGCGTGACAAGCAACTACTTAAAGAGGAGAATTATAGACTGATGTCAATAGCAGCTCGTTGGGCAGAACTGGAATTAAGAGAAAATAATAACAATTAAAATAAAGAAACTATGGCTTGGAATAAACAAGATTTAATCCCACAAAGTGAGATAACAGACAAGGTTACAAATACGACAGTAGAGTTTGCTCAACGCTTTGGCTCGTATTTGGGGACAGATGATGAGAATCCGCAAACACATCGTCCTATGCAAAATAAATTGACAACAAATCAACTTCGAAAGTTTTTCGGAGAGGTTAAGAGACAACAAATGTCTGGATACAAAGAAACTGATTTTGTGTTGTTAAAACCTAAATTGGCATATGCTGTTGGACGTGCAAAGTCTAGAACTGCAAAAATCAACGACTTTTATTATGTAATAGCAAACGCTATAGATCAGGTTCATAATGAACAGCATTTCAAGAACTTTATAAAGATTTTTGAAGCAATAGTAGCGTATCATAAAGCGGCAGAAGAAAAAATTAGTTTGTAACATATTTAACAGATAGACGATATGAAGAAATTAGTAAAAAAAATAAGAATAAATACAACATTATCATTAATTACAGGTCTTCACATAGGTGGTAGTGGAGATAATGTTGAAATAGGTGGAATCGACAATCCAGTAATTAAAATCGGAACAAAGGATAATCAACCATATATTCCTGGTAGTTCTTTGAAAGGCAAAATGCGTTGTTTGTTGGAACAGATAGCAGGATCTTCAAAAGTTGGGGGAGATACTGAAATAAATAACCTTTTCGGATATTCGCAAAGCAACCAGCCTTCTAAAATAATAGTTCGTGATGCTATGCTTACTGAAGACTCGGTAGCGATGCTTAATGCAGCAGAACTTGATATGCCATACACAGAAGGTAAATGGGAAAATGTGATTAATCGTGTTAATGGTACAGCAGAGCATCCACGCCAGACAGAAAGAATTCCTGCAGGAGTGTCTTTTGATGTTGAGTTCGTAATTAATGTATGGGATGATGACAAAGAAGATGTTTTGATGAAACTTTTAGAAAAAGGTATCAATGCTCTTGAAAATGACTATTTGGGAGGTAGTGGTTCTCGTGGTTACGGACAGATAAAGTTTGGAGAATTGAAGAAAGTGGAATTGTCAGAGTCTAATAATTGGAAAGCATAGTGTATGGCTAAGTTCAAAACATACAAATTGCATTTCTCATCACCATTGCATTTAGGAGATGCTCGCGACGATTATAGTGTCAGCCTTCAAACGATGGATTCTGATACTATGTATGCGGCATTGATTTCCTGCCTTGCAAAATTAGGCAAGGATATACCTGAAGATGGCGATTTGGGATGCACTATAAGCAGTTTGTTTCCTTTCTATCAGAAAGAGAAAACAACAAGCGACACGGCAGTATATTTTTTCCCTAAACCATTGAAACAGACATTGCCAACGTCAGAAAAGGCAATAGAAGAGCGCAAGAAAGTGAAAAAGGTAGCATGGCTTGATGCTTCATATTTCTCTAAAGCGTTAAATGGAGAACAACTTTTTGATGATGCGACTATAGAGATTTTGGATAAAGGTGTGTTCTTGACAAATGAGAAGATAGACAAGAATTTCATTACCTCGCAAGTATCACCTCGTGTTGCAGTTTCTCGAGATGGGCAAGAAGATGCTAACCCATTTTATATGGATAGAATATCTTTTAAAGATTATTCGGGATTGTTTTTTATTGTAGAAGGCGATACGACATTGCTGGATTCTGCAATCGCTTTGCTACAAACGGAAGGTATAGGAACGGATAGAAATGTTGGGAATGGCTATTTTGAGAGTGAAGAAGGAGAGGTGGAGATTACCATACCTGCTCTCGCAGAACATGAGATGTCTTTGTCTTTGTTTATTCCCGAATCAAAAGAACAACTCTCTGCAATGCTGAATTCTACTGATGTAGCGTATGACTTTAAG
Organism: Paludibacteraceae bacterium; assembly: GCA_045639525.1. Taxonomy (GTDB): domain Bacteria; phylum Bacteroidota; class Bacteroidia; order Bacteroidales; family Paludibacteraceae; genus UBA1181. The sequence goes on from JAZUDI010000024.1 coordinate 82,257, forward strand.
CGTAGAGGCGGATGGATAACAACACCGCCTCACAATACATATAGAAAGAAGTATGTGTATGCTTTTACAGTCGCTTCGGTTTTTGCAAACAAGACTAATAGTGTTTCAACTAAAGGATTGGTAGGTGTTGACCTAAAACCCGAGAAAAATTGGGGTGAAGAGATTGGTCATCCTATCTGGCGTTGTGGCAGATCTATTTTCTTACCTATAAAATTGGATTGATATGGCAGGAATAAATCACAAATACAACATAGAATTAGAGATTCTCACTCCGCTTTCTATAGGAGCAGGAGCAGAAAAAGATTGGGTGAGAGGCGTTGATTTCGTTATTGATAATCACAAGTTGTATAAACTCAACTTGAAAAAAATGATTCAAGTGGGGGTGTCTGCTGAAGAACTCTCAAATTTATTTTCTTCAAAAAATGAAGATGGCTTGAAGTCGAGATTGGCAGGGATGCTTAATGTTGTCTCTGATTTGATTATTCCTTGTCCTGTAGAGTCCGATAATGATGTTAAGGCATTTGTGAAAAATCAAATGACGGGCAACCCAATACTCGCAGGTAGCTCATTAAAGGGTGCTGTTCGTTCGGTACTATTCGATTATTTAGGAGGAACATCTAAAGATGGAAAGGAAGTGTTTGGCTCATCAACGACAGGAGATGAGTTTATGCGTTTTATTAAATTTTCTGACGCAGAATTTGATGAGACATCATTAATTAACACTAAAATTTTCAATTTACAGAGGAACGGTGCCTGGCAAGGAGGATGGAAACATGGACAGAATGAGACCTCGTCGAATTATAAGACCACAGGATTTAATACGCTTTATGAATGTTTGATGCCCGAACAAAAGGGATATTCATCGTTGATGTTGTCTGAGACTACGTACGATTTATTTGAAAAAAAGTCGAATAAGCAACACTTGAGGGGAAACGAAAAGCGTCATGTTGTATCTAATGACATAAAAAAGCTCTTTAAAATCATAAATAATCATACAAGTGAATACCTTAGGAAGGAAAAAATTTTTTTTAAGAAGTATTCAACGGACAAAACAGATAGAGTCATTGATTCGATAAATGCTCTCTTAAATTCCATACCAGTTGATAATTCATATTGTGTGTTGAAAATGTCAGCAGGTGCTGGTTTCCATTCCATTACCGGTGATTGGCAATTTGATGATTACACAAAAGGAATGTTGGACAGAAAAAGAGCTGAAAAAAAAGATTTGAGCATAGCTGGCAAGATTCTTCCTAAGTCACGCAAGATTGCTATTTGGGGAGAATCTTTTTCTCTGATGGGCTTTGTCAAGTTGCGTGTGCTTTCTGAAATAGAGTTTAGACAGATTGAGAATCAAAAAGCACAAGCAGCTGCAGAGCGTATTGCGGTCATTTGTCAGAAACAAGAAGAATCTGAACGAGCAAAAGCCGAACTTGAGGCACAATTGGAACGAGAAAGAGAAGAAGCGGAACGAATACGTCGTGAAGCAGAGGAAAAACAACAAAAGTATTCTCTTTTAATAATGGAAACCGAAAAATTGTATAACGAAGAAAAATTCGAAGATGCTCTTTCAAAAGCCCAGGAAGCAGCGGGCCTTTTACCCAAGAATAAAGAACATGAATATTGGATTTCACAGTCGCAATATAAAGTAGAACAGATAAAAGCAGAGTTGAAAGCCAAAGAAACAGCAAAACAAGAAGCAATGGATAGAAAGCTGGCTAATTCTGTTCCACTATCAGAAAAAATAGCCAACGCCTCTAAAATCCCAACTCTTTGTGGAAATGTGAAGACTTGGTTGAAATATAATACTCTTACAGATGTTGATAGAGGTGCTTTTAAGCAAAAGATTTCCGATATCTATATGACAATGAAGCCCAAAGAGCAAAAGGATTTCCAAAATTTTGCAAGATGGAAAGATGTTGTATCCTTGGTGGGTGAAGATATGGCTAAGCAGTGGCATTCGGATCTTTTTTGAACTAGTACTAATTTTGCTTATTCGTTATAGAAAAAGTGGTGTGTTTTATCATGAATTTAATGAAAAAGTGGTTAAATACACTTAGCTTTTGAGCGACTTAAACAAGTTTATTTGCAATTCGGAATATGGTATTTCAAGAGCGATTGTGTTTCGTGACGAAAGGGAGGTTATTGAGTAAAACGGTGTATGTGCCAATATATTATTGTATGTTTTTATCTAATTCTGGAGATGAGGCAGGTGAGCTGTTTCCGGAGTTGGGAGAGTTGATGAGGTAAAAAAATAGAGTATGAACGTATTAGTAGTTAACATATTACATTTATGCAGTCTGCAAGTTACATAGAAGATTTAATTCTTCAGGGCGAGGGCTCACGAGTTGAGTTCAAAGTTCGTGTGCCAAGTAAGGTAAAGGAACTAACGGAAGAGGTATGTGCTTTTGCCAATGCAGATGGAGGATTTGTATTCCTTGGTGTGGATGATTCTGGCAAGGTCGTGGGAACTAGTCTTGATAATAAGGATCGATCTGCCATCCAAGGTTCTATTAGCGAAATTTCTCCAGCCTTGAAGGTTGAGATGTATTCTGTCACATTGGAGGGCGTTTTCGTTTGGGTGATTGAGGTACCAAGCGGAAAAGACAAACCTTATATTCATGGCGGATGTATCTTTGTGCGAGAGGGTGCAAATTCACAGAAGTTGAAGACGGCGGAAGAGATGCGTCAGTTTTTTGTGCAATGTAATAAGATTTTCTATGATGCGATGCCTTGCAAAAGCTTCAATTTTGAGACTGATACAGATGTCGAGATGTTGGCTGATTTCCGTCGGGAGTCTCGTTTGAGTGATACCATATCCAATCGACAGATTTTTGACAATCTTCAACTTTTCGATGATGAGGGAATCTCTAAGAACGCTGCTGCAATGTTTTTTTGCAAACTTCCTGAACGATTATTTCCACACGCTGTTGTGCGTTGTGTGCGGTTCAAAGGAATAGAACGTGTTCACATTATTGATGATAAAACGTTTGTTGGTCCTCTATACCGTCAATTTCAAAATACGATGAAATGGTTGGAGAGTCAGTTGTCTGTCAAATATATCATTGAGGGAGGTGGTCCACGCAAGGAGGTGTGGGAATTGCCGTTGGAAGCTTTACGAGAGGCTGTGATTAATGCGCTCTGCCACCGCGATTATTATGAGCAAGGGGCTACGATAATGGTGGAACTCTTTGATGATAGACTTTCGATAACAAATCCAGGAGGTTTGTTGCCAGAGGTGGCAAAAGACTTCGGTCATAAGAGTGTATCTCGTAATCCAACAATTGTGACTCTTTTTACTCGTATGCAGTTGGTCGAAAAGGTTGGATCCGGCATTCCTCGTATGCAGAAGGCGATGAGAGAGGCTGGTTTGGAGGAACCAGAGGTTGAGGGAAATGGTATGTACACAATTATTTTTAAGAAAAGTACTACCCCCAAAGCGGATGGTACTACCCCCAAAGCAGATATTACTACCCCCAAAGCGGACGATACTACCCCCAAAGCGGATGTTACTACCCCCAAAGCGGATTCTGATGTTGAGGAAAGAATGATGGAGTTGATAGAGAACAATCTTAATATTACAAAAAGTGATTTAGCCATGGCTTTGAATATCACGGTAGATGGCGTAAAATATCATTTACGAAAGATGAAGCATAGGGTAGTTTATGTAGGTTCAAGTAAAGCAGGGCATTGGGAAATAACAAGTAAATAAGGTGTTGTTATGACGGAATCGTGTTTCATGTCGTGTTGCTTTGAGAACATCTGAGTTTAATGTTGAAATAGGTGATCCGCAGTGGCAAGATCCCGTATGTGTTGATTGGGGGGATTGGGAATTATGAAGTGTTGTAAAGTAATTTTAATTAAATAAATATGCTTGAATTACAAGATTTTTACACTTTTATGGAGCGAGCTGCTTCCGTTGGAGATATCATAAAGGGATTGGCGGGATTCTTCTCAATCTCTGTGTTTTATGTCTTTGTTAGAGATTGGTTTCCCAAAAAGGTAGATTTGAGCATTGGTTCATTTGTGGTAAAAAGGAAGTATTATGATGTTCAGAATATAACTAATATTGTAAGTGCAAGATATTTCGAAGGAGGAAAGGTTTCTGACGAAGTACGAAAGGAGATTATCATGCAGACTAGTCCGAAAATCAGAAATTTCACAAAAAAGATTAACTAGACTTATGAAGGTTCATATAACATTGGTAGGAGGGCAACCGGCTCCCGTATATCATGGTATTGTCGCAACTAATCCAGATAGAGTAGTGTATGTGTACTCAGTTGGCAGTCAATCGATACTTGACACTCTTAAGAAAGAGATTGATATTCCCTGCGATGATATACCTCCCTTATCACCGACTGATCCTCAAAAGATTTTAGCACTGGCGGAAAGTTTGGCTAAAAGATACGAAAATGAGGAGGTGACGGTAAATATATCGAGCGGACTGAAGTCGTGGTCTCATTTTTTTGGACGTGTGTTTGATCGTTGCCCTAACGCATCGGTTGTATATATGGATCAGAATAATGTGCTGTGGAATTACCGAAGTATGGAAAAGCAGGATGGGTTTATTTTTGATATGCATACTTTGTTCCGTCTCTATGGCAATTCTATAGAAAACAATTACAAACGTTTTAGTGATTATACGACTGAGGATGAAGAAGTAGTTAATGATATTGAAAAGATTAGACGATATAACAATCAGGATTTCAACGCACTCACTACCGTGCTGGACCAGAAGAAACAGAATGTTTTAAGAAGTCAGTCGTACGGAAAATTTGATTTGTTGAAGGCTCCTCAAAACTCATATTCTTATGTGGAGTGGCAGAAGACAACGACAGAAGACGTTGGCTTTGTTAGAATATGTTTGTATAAGAAAAATAGCGAATGTAAAGAAGTTGTTTTAGAGTCTCCCCATGTTGTGGATTTGGTTTTTAACTCAGGTTGGTTTGAGTATAAAGTTGCGTTGATGCTTTCCAAGTGGGACCGATCAAAGGAAATTTGTATGAATTGTCATTTCCCATATAAACCTAGAGTTGATAAGAACGAGACCGATATAATAGTCAACACGGGAACTAAGTTGCTGTTTGTTGAATGTAAGACTCAAATCACGCACACAACAGATATTGATAAGTTCAGGAGCGTTGTAAAAGCGTATGGCGGAATGGGAAGTAAGGCGTTGTTTGTGACAGATGCTCCAATGAGTGAAATAGCTAGGGAAAAATGTGAGGAGGATGGCATTATACCGTTCTCTTTGCAAGATTCTCATTTAGGAATGACCTCTGAATCGGCGTTGTTCCTATTGTTGAATGCGGAGTTGTTTAATATAAATACGAAGTAAATATTTATGGGAAGAAAGGTTTTTATATCCTTTTTAGGAACAAATAATTATGTGGAGACTATTTATGAGTTTCCAGACAAATCACATTCTCAACCAGTGCGTTTTATTCAGGAAGCATTGATTCTTAAACATTGCCCAAAGTGGACTTTAGAGGATAAGGTGTATATATTTTGTACTGATGGATCGCAAAAAGCAAATTGGGAGGATAATGGGCAGAAGACAGATTTAGATATAGAAAAAATAGGACTCAAACATAGATTGCAAGATAACTTCCAATTAAATTCAATTGTGGAAATGATTCCAATAGAGGAAGGCTTTTCTGAGGAAGAAGTGTGGCGAATATTTGATGTGGTTTACAATAAATTGGACAAATATGATGAAATATTTTTTGATGTGACACATGCGTTTCGCTCTATTCCGTTGTTTTCTTCTGTTCTTTTCGATTATTCTAGATTCATGAAACTGACAAAAGTGGTTTCTATTCAATATGGCGCTTTTGAAAAATTAGGTCCTGCTTTTGAGGTTAGAAAAATGCCTTGGGAAAATCGTGTAGCGCCAATTATCGATTTGACAAATATCATAAAGCTTCAGCAATTCACGGATATGGCCAATGCTATGTTGATGTATGGAAGAGTAAATGAACTCAGTGATTTGTTTAAAGCTGAAAAACATCAAGCGCTACAGAAAATAGGTGTGTCGTTAGCGAATTTTGATGAATTTTTGAAGACTAATAGATTAAATGATTTAAAATCAGGGAAATGGTTGGCTGATTTTTATAATAACATAAAGTCGTTACGGAAGTCAAATATCCCGACGCCGATAAAGAACATTATGAGTAGATTGGAGGAGGAGTTTTCTTCATTTGTCCCTCAGTCTGACACGAAAAACATAGAATCTGCTGTTGCTTGGACTGCTAAATATGATATGATATTGCAGTCCTATACATTGGGGCAGGAGTATATGATTTCACTTTTGTCTGAAAAGTTATTTGAATACAATTTTTATCAAGAAGATAGGGAGAGGAATTTTCGTATGTTTATAAGTGCCTTGTTTGCCATTTCTGATAAGGATGTAGATAGTGGTTGTATTGAAGGGAAATTGGCAGATAATATAATGCTTACAAAACAGATTCTGGAATTTGATTGGGTTCAAAAGATTCGCCCTTTATATGGTAGATTTTCGGACTATCGAAATATTGTTAACCACGCTAAAGGAACTCAGAAGTATAGTGAAATTAAAAAGAATTTTATTGAAATCTATAGTGACTGCATAAATCTAATAAAATCATGCTAATCAACCTATCCAATCACCCGGTATCAAAGTGGAGTGAACATCAATTGAGTGAGGCTAACCGATTATACGGTAGTGTCCAGGATCTCCCATTCCCAACTGTTGATCCCAATGGAGGAGAAGCGTACATTGATCAGTTGTCGGATGATTATATTTCACGTATATTTGAATTGGCCAGTGGCTCCTCTTTTGTCGTTCATATTATGGGAGAACTGACTTTCTCCTTTGTGATAGTTCGTAAGCTTATGCAACGAAATATCCAGTGTGTCGCTTCTACGACAGAACGTATTGTTAAGGATTATGGAGATGGAAGGAAAGAGGTGCAGTTCTCTTTTGTTACGTTTAGAAAATATTTATAAGAAATGGCAATAACACTAACAGCATCCCAGAGTATCGCTTTTGAGAAGATGAAGTCATTTGTGAAGAGTGATAGCCAGCGTGTCTTCATTCTCAAGGGTTATGCGGGAACGGGTAAGACCACCTTGATGAAATTTATGATTGAAGACTTGAAAAAGAATAAGAAGAATTTCAAGTTGCTGGCATCTACCGGTCGAGCGGCAAAAATTCTTTCTGATTTAACAGGTAGCTCTGATGGTGCCTCAACCATTCACTCTTTGGTGTATTCTTTTTCAGATTTGAATCAAGATTTATCCGATAAAACTCAGAAGCAAATTGATGAGACTGGTCAATTATACTTGATTTTCGAACCTCAGAAGTTAGATGTCGAAAATGAGGAGGAGTGTGTCTATATCATAGATGAAGCTTCGATGGTTTCAGATAAATCGGATGATTTAATCACTCAGGCAAAATTTGGTTCTGGACGCTTGCTGAAAGAGTTGTTGGAATATGATGTTCGTCAAGGAAGTAAGTTTATTTTTGTTGGGGATCCTTGTCAGTTGCCACCTATACAGGAAACTTTTTCTCCTGCATTGTCTGTAGATTATTATAAGTCTGCGTTTGGAGAAACGGCGCAGGAAGCGCAACTGACTGAGATTATGAGGCAAAAGGATGGTAATAAACTTATAACCACCTCAAAACAGATTCGTGCACTTTATGCGAATGCGCCGTCCAACCAAGATGGGTATGGCAAACTGTTTAGGACCTGGGGCAAATTACCTCTTCGTGGGTGTTGCCAGTTTGTTACTAATCTTGATGAATTGGTATCTAAATATATAAAGGATATTCGAATGTATGGTTACGATCAAGCGACATTTATTTGCCGGAGCAATCGTGATTGTTTGACCATTTCACAGTTTGTTCGCAAAGAATTGGGACTGAAAGAACCGGTTATACAAAAGGGGGATCTGTTGATGGTGACTCAAAACAATTTATTGAGTGGTTTGGTGAACGGTGATATGGTTGAGGTCTTGAGTGTTGATCGTAAGATTGAAAGTAGGGCAGGGTTGAATTTCCGAATTGTAAAAGTGAAGGAACTATTTTCGAAACGTGTTATCACCGTCCCTCTTCTTGAGACTACACTCACTTTAATGAAAGGTAATTTGGATTCATCTATGCAAACATCTTTGTTTATCGATTTCATTATGCGAATGAAGGAGAGAGGTATTACTCAGAAGAAGAAACAGATGTTCCGGGATAAGCTGATAAATGACCCTTATCTTAATGCTTTGCGTTGTTCGTACGGTTATGCGATTACTTGTCATAAAGCGCAAGGAGGCGAATGGCAGGATGTGTATATTCACATTCCAAGAAATTTCACTTTAAATCCTACAAAGGAAACTTATCAGTGGATTTACACTGCGATGACTCGTGCGAAGGAGTCTTTGCATATGATAATGGATTTTTATATTGAGTGAAAAGATGGATATTCTTATGTGATTATGAGTTAGACAATGAAGCCCGAATTGTTAATTTTATGTTAACGGTATATCCGTACGCATATAATTTTGCAATCTGCGATTCTTGAGATGAAAGAGTTGTGAATTAGGGCGGAATTTGCTATTTTTGACTTCGGTTTTGATGTAAATAATTGATTTTCAGGTGGAAAAATTTTTATAAAAAGTTCTTTGAAGATATTTGATAAAGTTATAATTTTGCACTCCGAAAAAATGGTGCTTTTTTAGAGTGAAAAATGATAAATTTTTCGATTTTTAGCATGTAAAATGTTGAAAATGAAAAATTTACAAAATATACTCTCCGAGACCATCTTCCACTAAAACAAGGATTAAGACTCTAAATAGTTTTTCTATTTTGCTGTAATGGGTTTCTTCTCCGAGACCATCTTCCACTAAAACAAGGATTAAGACGAACTTGACTCTGGTTTCATCTTAACCATATTTTCAAGGCTCCGAGACCATCTTCCACTAAAACAAGGATTAAGACTTTAATTGTTAATAATTGTTTCGAAAAATTTGAGAAGTCTCCGAGACCATCTTCCACTAAAACAAGGATTAAGACGCGCTTTTAGTCGACCCATATACTTCGAACTCAAGAGTCTCCGAGACCATCTTCCACTAAAACAAGGATTAAGACTGTCGTTATTAATTTCCCATCGCTTTGGAGTTTCTCTCTCTCCGAGACCATCTTCCACTAAAACAAGGATTAAGACACATATAAGATTTAAAGAATACAACAATTAGGACGATAACTCCGAGACCATCTTCCACTAAAACAAGGATTAAGACTCTCCACTCTCTTGTTCTTCAAAGCCTGGAAACTTCTCTCCGAGACCATCTTCCACTAAAACAAGGATTAAGACGCGTAAAAGTCCACATGCTTTTTCACTGTTACCTCCCTCCGAGACCATCTTCCACTAAAACAAGGATTAAGACTTAGCCAAATATTAAGGATATTAGAATGTTTTTGTTTCTCCGAGACCATCTTCCACTAAAACAAGGATTAAGACACCTCTCCGCCTTCCCCTTTACAAGTTTGTAGTCGTCCTCCGAGACCATCTTCCACTAAAACAAGGATTAAGACTGGAATGGCAGCATATCTTGCTGTTTTGACCGCTCTACTCCGAGACCATCTTCCACTAAAACAAGGATTAAGACATATGCGAGCATATCATCTGATAGCAAAGGTCTCATTCTCCGAGACCATCTTCCACTAAAACAAGGATTAAGACGTAATGTTTGGCCGTTCATCTTCGATGTCTTGGTCGCTCTCCGAGACCATCTTCCACTAAAACAAGGATTAAGACTTCCACCCATACAAGATGTTCTTGCCTCTAATGAGACATCTCCGAGACCATCTTCCACTAAAACAAGGATTAAGACACGGTTCCAGCATTCCACCATAAAGATTTTCTCAATCCTCCGAGACCATCTTCCACTAAAACAAGGATTAAGACTCCGCAGAGGCAATAAGAGAAAATCTTTTTGCCATAGCCTCCGAGACCATCTTCCACTAAAACAAGGATTAAGACCACTTGTTCTTGTGCAGGCTCATTAATCTCTTGTTTTGGCTCCGAGACCATGTTCCACTAAAACAAGGATTAAGACACATGAAGCATAGAAATCTATGCATCATATCTACATCCTCTCCGAGACCATCTTCCACTAAAACAAGGATTAAGACGCGACCTTCAACATCTTTAACTCCGATTCCAATGACTCCGAGACCATCTTCCACTAAAACAAGGATTAAGACAAATCATTGATTACTCTTTCATCAATTCAAGTGTTTCTTCTCCGAGACCATCTTCCACTAAAACAAGGATTAAGACGTCGAAACATAGTTGGTTCAAAATTCTCTCTTGGATTCTCCGAGACCATCTTCCACTAAAACAAGGATTAAGACATTTGTCTTCCTGCTGTACCATCGCTTGGACTTGGTCCTCCGAGACCATCTTCCACTAAAACAAGGATTAAGACGCTTGCCCGAGCCTATGCCCAAGCATACCTCTATAATCTCCGAGACCATCTTCCACTAAAACAAGGATTAAGACGCGACCTTCAACATCTTTAACTCCGATTCCAATGACTCCGAGACCATCTTCCACTAAAACAAGGATTAAGACGACTTGATTTAAGACATGGAAACGTAGAATTCATTGAGGCTCCGAGACCATCTTCCACTAAAACAAGGATTAAGACTTATAATCTTTCCCACGTATAATTGCACCTCCTGTACTCCGAGACCATCTTCCACTAAAACAAGGATTAAGACTATCTCTTTATAGTTTAATGTTAAATCTTCTTTCCAACTCCGAGACCATCTTCCACTAAAATAAGGATTGTTGATTTTCTTAATTTTTTCTTTTGAAAGTTTGAAATTCCGTATTTTATACTAATTTTGAAAATGTAATTACTTGATAACGCCATGAAAAACACATTCCAGGAAATTTCTGCCCTCCGAAAAGAAGGGAAGATAGACGACGCATATCGTCTTGCGGAGGAGGCTCTGAAAGAGACTCCTGATGATCTGTGGACCAAACGAGCCATGGGTTGGGTACTTTATGAATACCTTGATCAAAGCGCTACCAATCGAGATTTCAATAAATATCTTCATTGGTTACAAGAAATGGTAGCCTTGCATCTGGACAATGAAGAATCCATGCTGATGGATAGTGTTATGTGGAGCTTGCGGAAGCTATTGTCTGATACGGATGTGAAAAGTGTGGAATATGATCAACTTTTGTCTATTCTTCAACAACTGCCGCACCCTCAAAAGGGAAAGGCCTACTCGTCCGTATTATCGGCAGCCATAAAATTAGGAGGAAAGTGGTTGCATCTATCATCTTTCATCGAGTGGTGGGGATTAGATAACCTAAGAGTAGAGGATTACGATGAAGTTACTTTAAGTAATGGATCTAAGATGATGTCGCTTGCGGAGAGAACGATTATTTGTTACTCCAAGATACTTTTGCGGGACGGGGATACGGATAGGATTAATCGTTTCTTATCATACATACGCTCTGTTATCGAACAACACAAGGAGTATGTTTATCCCCCATATTATTTGGCGAAATTGTTGTTGAAAAAGGGCGATGCACAAGCTGCTTATGATTTGTTGAAACAGTTTGCCAGGCTAAAATCCAAAGATTTCTGGGTGTGGCAAATGCTCTCCGATACCCAAAGTGATGGCGATTTGAAAATGTCCTTCTTGTGTAGAGCGTTATTGTGTGGAGGAAAAGAGGAGATGCTGGTGTCTCTCAGAGAAGAGTCTGCTCTGCTCTTTGCCAGTATGGGGCACTTGTCGGAGGCGAAGTATGAGGCACTGAGAGCTATAGAATCAAGAAAAAGGATGGGGTGGAGCATTACGAATGGATTGCGCGATATCCAAGTGGAAAAATGGTTTATGCTGACAACCGCGTCTAGAAACAATGAACCATTTTATAGACGATTCTCCGAAGAAGCGGAACGCTTGGTATTGGGGGAATCTTGTAGGTTTGCTTGTTTGGTGACATACGTTAACGAAGAAAAACGGATGGTCTCGTTTGTGACGGAGGATAAGATTCAAGGTTTCTTCAAAATGCCTAAAAATGCTCCAATCATTAAAAAAGATAACTTGGTGACATTCCAAACGAACGTTCTGAGTGAAGATCGACCGACGATGGTAAAAAATGTCGAGGTGGAAGATGAGCTTGTTCATCCTTCGTTCTATCGGCAATTTGAAGGGAAATTCCTCAATAAGGGCCCGTTTGGTATGGTGGGGGATGTTTTTGTGGAGCCTCGTTTTTTGTCGGGTATTACACATGGAAACATTGCGAAAGGTGTCGCGTGCATTAGTTTCGATAGAAAGAAAAAGAGATGGGGATGGCGTGCTTTGTCAATTGAAGTTGTACGGTAAAATAGGTAAAATATGGAATTAGTTCTAAATACATTTGGTGTGACTCTGTCCCGTGACAACGAGGGATTTGTCATTGTGACCGCAGAAGGGAAACAGAGGATTCCTGCAGAGGGCATCACCAGCATTCAGATGAGTAGAGGAGCTCAAATTTCAAGTGATGCGGTGTTGCTTGCTATGGAGAAGGAGATAGAGGTGTTGTTCGTCGATAAGGCAGGCGCGGTCATTGGTCGGATTTGGAGCCCCAAATATGGATCTATTTCCACCATTAGGAAGGGGCAATTAGCGTTCTCTTTCTCCAAGGATGCGCTTGAATGGATCAAGGAGGTCCTAAGGCAGAAAATCGAAAACCAACAGGCTTTGTTGCTCATGTTCCGTTCTGATAATGAGGCTCAAAATGAAGTGGTTGCCAAATCAATCGCAAAAATGGAGGATCACCGTGAGAAGCTTGGAAAGCTTGATGGGGATATAGTGGCCGATGTGGCTGCCCAACTAAGAGGATGGGAGGGGCAAGCGTCGAAAATCTATTTTGATACATTGAATATCTTCCTTCCGGAACATCTTCGTTTCCAAAATCGGAGCCAACATCCTGCCTTGGATGTGGTGAATGCGTTGTTAAATTACGGGTATGGTTTACTATACGGGAAGATAGAGGGGTCGCTTATAAAAGCAGGAGTGGATCCATATATAGGAATCCTTCATAGGGATGATTATAACCGCCCTGTATTGGTTTACGATGTTATTGAGTTGTACCGTGTATGGGTGGATTATGTTGTATTCTCGTTGGTGTCGCAAAACGCTATAACAGATGACTATTATTCTGTAAAAGAGGATGGCTCATACTGGTTAGAACCTTTGGGCAGGCGTGTCTTGATTCAGTCGCTTAACGATTACCTTGAAGAGGTGACCAATGTGCGGGGAATCAGAAGAAGCAGAAATCAGCAGATTTTCCTTTATTGTCAGAATCTGGCTCAAAAATTCAAGAAGTTTGACGAGTAATCTGTAAGCTTATGATAAATGCGGGAACAAACATTAGAGCGGTAGATGATGCCTTGAAAAAGGTGAAAGTTGAATACCTATACCATAGTATTCGCAACCCTCGTCCTGAGATTGTGTCACAAATTAGGCAGTTGCGTATTCTTCAGGAGATCGATCATTCGCAGTATGTCGCACAGAAACGTACATTGCCCTATGTGGTTTGTGGTATGTTCAACCCTCCATACCGTAGGACTGAGAATTTTGCCTATACTGAATATTTTATTGTGGACATTGACCATATAACGGAGAAGGGGTTGGCGATTGAGAGTCTAAGGAAAAAGATAGAAGCGGATCAACGTGTGATCTTGTCGTTTCTCTCTCCAAGTGAGGATGGACTGAAAGTGATGTTTCGTTTGAAGGAGAGGTGTTGCGATAGCGGACTATATGCGATATTTTACAAAGCTTTTGTCACGTCGTTTTCCAAATTGTACAGCATAGAGCAGGTGGTAGACTCCAAAACATCGGATGTTACAAGAGCCTGTTTTATCAGTGTCGATGAAAAGGTCTATTATAATCCGAATGCTGAACGTGTGGACCTACAAGCTTTTGTGGATTTAAGCAATACTTTTGCTTTGTTTGAACAGAAGCGAGAAATCGAGCGGTATCAAAAGGAAATCAAGCCGAATACGCCGGAGGAAAAAGCTCCTGTTGATCCAGGCGATGAAACGATGCATCGTATCAAGGAGATTCTGAACCCAAGGGCTGCTAAACGGGAAGAGAAGAGGGTGGTGTTTGTGCCTGGCATATTGGAGGATATTATATTTGATCTAAAAAACTACATAGAAAAGACAGGTGCTGTTGTTTCTTCAATTGTGAGTATCCAATATGGCAAGCAGATAATGGTTAAAGTTGGTCTCAAACTGGCGGAGGTCAATCTGTTCTATGGCAAACACGGGTTCCGTGTGGTACGTTCCACGAAAAGTGGAACTGATTCCAATGTGACTGAGGCGATAGCACAGTTAGTGGAGACATTTATAGACACATACGATCAGCTACAGCATGAGTGATAAAAAGGAGAAAAAGCGGGAACTCTCATTTGTAGAGAAGATGCAAAAATACATTCGGTCGGGATTGGAGGGTTCTAATTGTCCGAATCCTCTGAAGAATGATGTGGATGGGATGCCAAGTATTGATGAACGTATTAAGAGAATGCTAGGTATTGTTAACGATTTTCAAAGAAAGCCTACGAATATGTTGTTTTTTGTCATGTATGATATAGAAAGCAATAAGGTGAGAAGCCAAGTTGTGAAATATTTGGAGAAGAAGGGTTGTACAAGGGTCCAGAAATCGATTTTTCTGGCTGATTTGGATTCTTCCGTGTATGAAACCATTCGGAATGACTTGGCTGCAGTGCAAGCCGCATATGAAAATGAGGATAGTATTTTGATTGTTCCTCTCTCTACGGATTATCTGAGGGCGATGAAGATCATCGGTCAAAATATCAATTTGGATATTATTACGCACTCCAAAAGTACACTTTTCTTTTAGAGAATATTAGTATGGTAAGCGAGTTATCCTTCTTTCTTAAGCAGATGCGTCGGCGTTGGGGTCTGAGTCAGCAAGATTTAGCGGATCGTTGTGGCGTGGGGATTGGGTTCATTAGGTCTATTGAACAAGGAAAAGAATCACTTATGATGGATAAGGTGAACCAAGTGTTGTCTGTCTTTGATTGTAAAATGTCTCCAACGATTAAGGACGAGATTTGTGTCTTGTCTGCTGAGTTCGCTATGATCGAGGAGTTTGTCGGTGCAGTCCGTTCTTCTTATGATATGTACGCTAAAACTGTGGTTGCCTCTCATTCGTCGGTTCTTAAACTTGTTCCTTTTTGGAAACGGGTGATGTTTTCATGGTTGACAGCTTGTTTAGATGTGTCATTTAAGCATCTGTTCATCTGTTCGCCTAAATGGTGGGGTTTGCCAGCCTCTCCGCATTATGATTTATTACTGGATATGTTAGAGCGACCATTGGTTGGGAATGAACTGCCACTTTCTCTTAATGGGAAGAGAAGATTGATAGAACGCAATGATTGGATTTCGGCTATGGTGCGATCGGGGTTGGAGAAAAAGGATGCGGATCTGGTGGTGGAGTGGTGTGTATCAAATAGTGATGCCTTTAAGAAGAAGATTAGTTCGCTGCGTTTGGATCCCTCTTTTAAGTCAGAATCTATTAGACGGATTACCTACAATAAACTGCTCCTCATGTCAGTTTTATAAATGTTAAAATTATGTTAATGCTATATGCGTACGCATATAATTTTTAAAACCTATGATTTCTTGGCTTTTTTTCTTGTGGATTAACGTGTGATTTGTTAATTTTGAATTGAATATCGGTGTAAATTACTGATTTTCAATAAGAAAAAATATTTAAAAAAGTTCTTTGAAGATATTTGATAAAATTATACTTTTGTGCTCCGAAAAAATGGTGCTTTTTTAGAGTGAAAAATGATAAATTTTTCGATTTTTAGCCTGTAAAATGTTGGAAATGAAAAATTTACAAAATATACTCTCCGAGACCATCTTCCACTAAAACAAGGATTAAGACATTCGGCTATAAAGTCAACTGCGTCTTTGGCTGCTCTCTCCGAGACCATCTTCCACTAAAACAAGGATTAAGACGGCTTTCCCAATTTGAACACACTAGGAATACTTTAAAGCTCCGAGACCATCTTCCACTAAAACAAGGATTAAGACTAAGAAGGAAGCCCATCACTTGGGAAATCATATACATTCTCCGAGACCATCTTCCACTAAAACAAGGATTAAGACTTTTTTTGTAGAGTTACTACATCAACTTCCTCGATCTCCGAGACCATCTTCCACTAAAACAAGGATTAAGACAGCTTCTTTACTTCTTAGAACTCTTCGTTCATATGAACTCCGAGACCATCTTCCACTAAAACAAGGATTAAGACGCTCTATAAACTCTCTATGTTCGGCAGGAGTAAGACTCCGAGACCATCTTCCACTAAAACAAGGATTAAGACGGTGGATGGAAAAGACTGTCCACAAATAACCACATTAGCTCCGAGACCATCTTCCACTAAAACAAGGATTAAGACGAAACTTCTTGTCAAATGTAAGTTTAACATTAGAAGTCTCCGAGACCATCTTCCACTAAAACAAGGATTAAGACGCGTAAATTTTGATTTTTGCGCCAGTTGTAGGCGGCGTCTCCGAGACCATCTTCCACTAAAACAAGGATTAAGACTTATCATAAACGGAGAGACACTCTACCTTTTGAGATATGCTCCGAGACCATCTTCCACTAAAACAAGGATTAAGACTTCTGGAATTGGGTTGTCAGTCATAACCTTAAAGGATTCTCCGAGACCATCTTCCACTAAAACAAGGATTAAGACTATATAGCCCATTCCATTTATACTCATCTCTGAGTACGACTCCGAGACCATCTTCCACTAAAACAAGGATTAAGACTGAAGAAACGAATTTTGATGTTTTGCCGTTCACTTCAATCTCCGAGACCATCTTCCACTAAAACAAGGATTAAGACAAGTAGTTGCTTTTCAATGAAATCTTTTGGACTTCCTCCGAGACCATCTTCCACTAAAACAAGGATTAAGACATCTCGTGGTCAGTAACATCTATCTTCACGATAGCTGTCTCCGAGACCATCTTCCACTAAAACAAGGATTAAGACAATCTTTGATACTACTGTTTCCATGTTTTTGAGTTTTAACTCCGAGACCATCTTCCACTAAAACAAGGATTAAGACGTCGTGTTGGCACTGCCTCCAATAACTCTTTCTTTGCTCCGAGACCATCTTCCACTAAAACAAGGATTAAGACCGCCAACCTTCTTTGCACCGTTCAAAAATTTCTTAAACTTCTCCGAGACCATCTTCCACTAAAACAAGGATTAAGACGTTTTGCCACTTTTCTTCCAAATAATCGAGAAATTCTCCGAGACCATCTTCCACTAAAACAAGGATTAAGACTGCTTAAGAATACATTGATAGCTGTCTTCGTAGCTTTCCTCCGAGACCATCTTCCACTAAAACAAGGATTAAGACTTGTGCTTGATGTCAAGCAAGCGAATCTCATCATCGTACTCCGAGACCATCTTCCACTAAAACAAGGATTAAGACTGCTTGTTGAGCGTAGACTTGAATTGTGCTTGTGTGCAGACTCCGAGACCATCTTCCACTAAAACAAGGATTAAGACTAGTAGCATTTTTGTGCTCTTGCACATTGAATACCTGACTCCGAGACCATCTTCCACTAAAACAAGGATTAAGACAGCACTTGGGATATTGTGAACATTAGCCACTTCATCCTCCGAGACCATCTTCCACTAAAACAAGGATTAAGACAATGATTGCACGTAAGCCTACGGTAAGGCTAGCGTAGGAGTTTCGTGTCCCATTACGAGACTTCTACCATGATTCGTTAGTAAGGTCTTAGTAAGACGTTAGTAGGAATTTCTAGTTACGAGGAAGCGAGTTCTTCCAGTTTCTCGGTGAAAATTCAAGCAAGTCCTTGTCGTTTTTCTTGTAGAGCGATCTCAAAGTTCAATGGATTATTAGAAAACATTGCTATCTTTGCAGAACAACAAAAGTTTGGATATTATGGGCATATACTTGAATCCGAATGCGGAAGCATTCAAAATGGATAAGAATACAGACATCTATATTGATAAGTCTTCTGTGCTGGTCGAACTGAACAAACTGCTTGGTTCAAGAATGAACTTTATCTGTATGTCGCGTGCTCGTCGCTTCGGAAAGAGTATGGCAGGAAACCTAATATCGGCTTACTATTCCAAAGGTTGTGACACCAAGGAAATCTTCTCGAAAATGAAGATTGGGAGCGTTGCGGGCTATGAAGAGAACTTGAACAAATACAACGTCGTGAAGTTGGATTTGAATGGATTTTTCTCAAACGCATCAGTTAAGAAACGTGTCGATTTTTTGTTCGAGGATCTCAACAAAAAAGTAGTAGAGGAATTTATTGAACAGTTTCCTGAATCCAGAATTGAGGAAGACGCTATCATAGCCGATGCTATAATGAAAGTATATAGCAAGACTGGTGAGAAATTTGTCATTATTATCGACGAATATGACGTCTTGGTGCGGGAGCGGGTCTCTGCTGATGTGTTCGACAATTATCTTAGATTTCTTAACGGATTGTTTAAGAATGCTGACATTCGTCCAGCCATAGCCCTTGCCTATATCACCGGTATTTTACCGATTGTCAAGGATAAGGTTCAGTCGAAGCTCAATGAATTCATAGAATACTCTATGGTGGACGCTCAGCAATTTGCTGGTATGATTGGTTTCACGCACGAAGAGGTGGATGCTCTTTGCCGTGCATACGGTATCGACAAAGAAGAGATCGCACGTTGGTACGATGGTTATAAGTTGTCAGAGACTATAAATATCTATAATCCTCTCTCTGTCGTGAATGCTGTCAAAAGAAAAGAATTTGGTAGTTATTGGTCCGCAACAAGCACATTTGAGGTGTTGAGGGATTATATTGTGCTTGATTTTGAGGGCATCCGTAAGGATATTACAGATATGATTTCCGGTAATTCAGTGCCAGTTGAAGTGTTGGAATTTCGCAACACCATGGATAATATTAATACCAAAGATAATCTGTTCTCCTACTTAATTCATTTGGGATATTTGTCTTATGACCGTAAAACAAAAACTTGTAAGATACCTAATGAGGAGGTTCGTAACGAATGGGTTTCCGCCATCAAATACGATGCCAACTATAGCAAACTGATGGCAATCATCAATGCCTCTAAGCGACTGCTCGACGATACCATCAACGGCAACGAAGAGGCTGTAGCCCAAGCTTTGGACGCTGCCCATACGGCAGTGATGAGCAATCTGACGTACAACGACGAACATTGTTTCCAGAGTGCCATCTGTTTAGCCTATTTTTATGCCAACACACGTTATACGCTTATAAAAGAACTACCAACAGGTAAGGGTTATGCCGATTTGGTGCTGATCCCTTTCTTGCCCAACATTCCTGCTTTGGTTATAGAGCTGAAGCATAACCATAGTGCAGAGTCTGCCATGAAACAGATTAAGGCGAAGAACTACTGCGAAGCGCTTGACAAATACCAAGGCGACTTGCTCTTTGTCGGGGTCAACTATGATGAGAAGACCAAAAAGCACGAGTGCAAGATTGAGAAAGTGTAATTTTTGAATTGATGACTTATAAATAAGAATATTATGGCAAAGAAAAAAGCAAATAACCAACAACAGACATTGTCCCCTGAAAAATTGATTATTCAGAATGGAAGGAAACTTCCTATTTACGAGTGTTTTATCAGTGAGGATATCCGTAGTTGCGGATTGGGGTATGCTTCCGTGGCGAGAAAACATACAGGTGGAAAAATAACAGCGGCTTTTTATCTGCTCGACGTCTATTGCTGTGGTGTAAAAGATACTATATATAAGGCTCGTATGGAAGAGTATGAGTACGATGAATTCATAGGAGAGTTCAAGGAACATGGGATGGTTAAATCCTCTTATGAAGAGGTCCACAATTGGATATATGGCGCACTGGAATGGGCTGACGAGGCGGGAATCAAACCTCACAAGGATTTTTCCGTCACGAAGTTTTTGCTCGAAGAGGATACGGATGAGATCCCGTTGATCGAATATGAATTTGGCTTGGACGGAAAATATTGTCTTGTGTGCGAATCCAATATTGAGGCAGATAAGTATCTCACCGTTATGAAAAAGAACCTCGCCGAAGACCAGTACGAGGTGATTATTCATGACGATGAATACGACGACAAGGTGGAGGATGAAGAGCATCTTACTCCCGAGGCGACGGAAGAGCTAAAAAGGATGGTTGATGAGATGGTTGAACGAATGGATAAAATCACGCATGTCAAGTATGCTTACGAAGGAGGCGCTTATCCGCAAACATTGGAACTGGAAAATCCGGATTTGATGAAAGTAGTGGAGAAAAAAACGGCAAGGGTGAACGTTAAGGATCTAAAGATGATCGACTCCCTTTCGTCGGAATCCCTTACCAAAGATTTCCGTTCGATTATTCTCTATGCTATCGGTCAAATTAGAAATGGCGGTTTGGATGAAAAGACCGAACTAAAATATGGTGAGCAAATATCCAACGTGTTGATCCTTATGGGAGAGTATGGCGATGTTGAATCTAATTTGGCGGTTGTGCTTGAACTCATGAGGCAAAATACTGATTTGTTTGATCTTGCGTTGGGCGATTGTGGCGATACCATCCTTCAACCGACGTTATATAGACTTTGCCAAGATCGATTGTCTGTATTAAAAGATTATCTGTTAGAGCCCGGATTGTATACCTATTTTAAGATCGAGGCATTGACGTCACTCTGCAAAATAGCTTACTATGAACCATCAAAGAGAGGAGAGGTGCTGTCCATAGCGGAGGAATTGTTGGATATCTATACAGAAAAAATAGCGGAAAATAAAATCTGTGATGGCTCTTCGGCTGCTTTTCTGGTTTCTCTCTTCATCGATTTGGGCGCGAAGGAGTATCTTCCTAAGATAAGGAAAATCTATGCTACCAATTTGATAGACGAAGGAGTTGACGGAACTATTTCCGAGGTAGAAGCATATCTGAACAATGGCGAAGACCGCTATTATGGTGAGGAATTAATCTTCGAAACAATCAAACGATTTGAAGAGTTCAAAAGATGGGAATAGTATGACACTATCCGAAACAATCGTGAGGATTTGATTCAACATATGATCGGAAAAAGTGGTGTTTTGTGCTATATTTTAGATGGAAAAAGTGGTGAAAACAATTCCTGTTTATAAGGGAAAAGTGGTTGAGCCATTTGTAAATGTCAGAAAATTAGTATATTTGCTATGCTAAAAAGATGAGGTATGCTAAGACGTAAATTCTCGACATTTTTAGAGTTGTTCTTAAAGGAACAGCCTAATAAGATTTTGCTGGTGGATGGAGCACGACAAATAGGAAAGTCGTATATCATTCGCTATGTCGGTACTCGTATGTTTAGAAATTTTGTCGAGATCAATCTGAAAGAGGATAAAGAGGGTGCTAGAGTGTTCGAACATGTCCGTACATGTCAAGATCTTTATATGCAATTGGCATTGTTTACTAAAGATAAGTTGGGTGATAAGTCGGACACGTTGGTGTTTTTGGATGAGATACAGTCATATCCGCAATTACTTACAATGCTGAAGTTCCTTAATCAGGAAGGTCGGTTCCGTTATATAGCAAGTGGTTCTCAATTAGGAATAGCTTTGTCTGAAACACCATCAGTGCCTATTGGAACGGTAACTGTAAAACACATGTATCCGTTGGATTTTGAAGAATTCCTATGGGCTATCAACTGTGGAGAAGAGGTTATCGCGGAAATGAAATCATGTTTTGAGAGAGGTGTGTCGTTGAACCCATCTTTGCATGAAAATATTCTAAAAAGATTTCGTTATTATCTATTGATTGGAGGATTACCAGAAGTCGTAAATGCTTTTTTGGCAGATCGCCATGTTCAGAGAGTTCGAGACGTACAACAGACAATATTGGAACTCTATAAAGTGGATGCGTCTCAGTATGACATGGAACGAAAATTGAAAATTCGTCGAGTGTATGATTTAATTCCAAGTAATTTGGAGAATAAGAAGAAACGTGTGATTTTCAAACGGATAGAAGAAAAACCATGGAAGAAATATAATGATTACGCCGATGAGTTTGAGTATCTTAGCGCTTCTGGCATAGCACTGGAAGTAAAAGCGATCAGTAATCCTCGATTCCCTCTGAAAGAGTCGGAAACGAAGAACTTGATAAAACTATATTTGAATGATGTTGGATTGCTTACGCAGATATTGTATGGGAATAATATCAATGCGATTTTGCAAGATACACGCAGTGTGAATTTAGGAACCGTGTATGAGTCTGTGGTGGCACAGGAGTTGAATGCACATGGCTTTCCTATGTATTATTACGATAATAAAAAGATTGGAGAGGTCGATTTCCTAGTGGACGATTTCAGTTCTCTTTCACCATTGCCATTGGAAGTGAAATCGGGCAAGGATTATACATCTCATAGTGCCCTGAATAAGTTTCTTGACAATTCAGAATACGGTATTTCAAGAGCGATTGTGTTTAGTAACGAAAGGGAGGTCGCTGAGAAGAATGGAATTTTGTATCTGCCAATTTACTATTGTATGTTTTTGTCTCATTCTAGTTATGAAGATGGTGGTATGTTTCCGGATTTAGGAGAATTGATGTGAAAATAATAGAAAATTATTGTCCTATTTCTATTGATAAACTTATAACCAACTTTATCGAAACAACTAAAGGTTTTAAAGAGTTCCCCAAGAGAGAATATTATGACCCTATCCGAAACAATCGCTCTCAGTTACCTGTTTGGTATAGCGAGCAAGAAATTATATCGTTTTATGGATCATACGGGCGAGGATCTGATCCGTCGCCTGATGGAATCTTCCCTCACCATCAAGGAGGAGGGGAGGACGCTTCCCATTGGTGAACCCCAGCTTGAGAGGGCGTTTGCTTATGCCCAAAAGGTGATCGAGAGAAGCCAAGCGGAGGGAATTCAGTTCCTTTTGTATGGAGATGAAGCCTATCCTGAAATACTACGTCGGACAACCAACGAGAGAGGCGAACTGACGCCTCCCGTGCTGCTCTACGCGAAGGGAAATCTGTCGGTCATGAAAGAGCCCTGCATCGCCATCGCCGGCACCAGACATCCCTCCCAAGAGGGAGTGGCAGCGTCGAAACAATTGGCGGAAGCATTTGTCAAGGAGGGGATGGCCATTGTCTCTGGCTTGGCGTTAGGTTGTGATACGGCCGCTCACGAAGGCGCATTGGCCGCCCAGGGGAAAACGATCGCTTTTTTAGCCCATGGCTTGCATATGGTCTCCCCGGCCGAGAACATCGGTTTGGCCAATAGAATAGTTGAAAACGGAGGACTTCTGCTTTCGGAATACCCTGTGGGGATGCCGTTCTCTAAGTATAGTTTTATCTCTCGAGACCGTTTACAGGCAGGACTCTCGCAAGCGACTGTTGTTGTGCAGACGGATATGAATGGGGGAAGTGTGCATGTCGCGAATGCTACCCTGGCAGCACAAAAACCCCTCTATTCGGTCTATTTCCAGGATGAACGGACCCGTGCGTTGGAAATCTCGCAAGGGAATGGTTATTTGGTGAAAAAGGGCGCCAAGTATTTATCGGTGACGGATGATATCCATGCTGTCGTCCAATCCATTTTGAGTAAACCCACTTTCCCCACAACCCTTTTTTAACGCATAAGAATTTACTACCTTTGTCTTTGTAATAAGACTTTTTCACGGACCAATGATAGAAGAATTGAACGAACAGCAGCGTAGCGCTGTGGAATACGACGGGAAGCATCTCTTGGTAGTCGCGGGTGCGGGTACAGGTAAGACTCGTACCATCATCGCGAGAGCGAAACACCTGATTCAACATGGCGTACCCGCCAACCGTATATTGATCCTCAGCTTTACCCGAAAATCAGCCAGAGAAATCGTAGAGCGTATCAAATCTGAAATCGGAGGCCTCTCCATTGAAGGCTTGCGTGGACAGACGTTCCACTCCTGGTGTATGGATATCATCATGAATAATCCGAAGGTATTTATGCACCACGAATATACATTGCTCGACGAGGAAGATAGGGAAAGCTGCATGAAATTGCTCTGTGGAAAGGGAATGAGGGATAAGGAGAAACATGTTGTGAAACCCTCATCCGTTCTGGATATCTACTCCTTTGCGGTGAACGCTTGTTGTAGCCTTTCGGATGCGATGCGTATGAAACTTTACGACAATGCCTCGAAAGACGATCTCAATGTCAGCAAAAGTATCGAGGTGAATAAGCCTGTCTATGCGGATATCATCAAACGCTATATTGCCTATAAAACCGTCCATAAGTACATGGATTACGACGATATTCTCAATGTCGTCTCCAAAGGATTGAAAAAGAACGAGGAGGCTCGTAATTTCATCTCCTCCCGGTATGACCATATCTTAGTGGACGAGATGCAGGACACCAATCCGTTGCAGTATGAGCTGCTCAGCTCTTTTTACGAGAAGTGCCACCTCTTCTGTGTGGGCGATGATGCGCAGAGCATCTACGCATTTAGAGGTGCCGATTTCAAGACGATGCACAACTTTGGTCGAGTAGTGCCCGATTCGGAGGTGATGAAGCTGACGATCAATTACCGCTCCACCCAAGAGTTGCTGGATCTCTCCAACTGGGTGTTGGCGCAATCTCCTTTGCACTATGACAAGGAGCTCTCCAGTGCGCGGGGAAGGGGAAATAAACCCGTTGTGGTGACCTGTGAGAACGAGTGGGATGAGGCATACGATCTGACGGAGAAGATTCGTAGAAGCATTGTGGATAAAGGGGTGAAGTATGAAGATAATATGGTGCTCTCCCGCTCATTGTATGGATTGAGATCGGTGGAGTCGCAGTGTATCTCCAAAAAGATTCCCTACATCATCTTCGGTGGTGTCGGATTGATGCAGTCGAAACATGTGCGCGATGTCGTCTCGCCGATGCGTATCGTGGCCAACTATAAGGATGAATTGGCGTGGATGCGCTATTTGTTGTTGTGGCGCGGAATTGGCGAGGTGACCGCTTCAAAGATCATTACCAATGTGATAGAGGAGGATACCCTCGATAAGTGTTTGGATAAGTTGTCGGGCAATGGGTTGCAAGAGGAGATCACGCAGACTTTGCGCAATATCAGTGATATGCAATTCTCCCCGGCGAAGGCGATCGCCAAAACGTTGGAGACGATGGAGGATCGTCTGAAAGAGCTCTATAAGGAGGAGTGGAAGTGGCGCAAGCAGGATTTCGAAGTGTTGCAAGAGGTGGCTGTGGGTACGAATGGTATCCAGGAGTTCATCAGCGAATATGTTTTGGATCCTAAATTGGAGACTACGGTGAAGCAAGGGGAGAACGGGCCTGAAGATGCGTGCATCCTCACGACGATCCACTCCGCGAAGGGATTGGAGGCGAAGATCTGTTATCTGTTGAAAGCCTCGCCCGCATCGTTCCCGACCCCTCGATCCATTGAGACAGGCGAGGATGCTGTGGAGGAGGAGCGCCGTTGCCTCTATGTCGCCCTGACACGTGCCCAAGACGAACTCTATATCTATCGAAATGTCCACTCCATTCATGTGGACGAGCACTCTGACGATCCGTCGGAAAGCCGATATTTCTTCAATAATCTGCCAGATGAACTGGTGGAGAAGGAGGTGACGCGCACCGCCCGCTTGAATCCGACGATGGAATATACGGGAAGTGCCGTGGGTACGGATATCGCTGATGATTTTGACTTTGAATGATTTGATTTTGCGTAGTTGTGCCGTTTGATGTTTAAAGAATGTAGTTTAATTGAAATATGTGCATTGTTTTTCGTTAAGTTGTGTATCTTTGCAACATTGTCGTATGATACTGTGCGGTTGAAAATGTTTCTGTATTAATTGTTAAAGATGAGAAAACTAGTGTCGGTATACTTATTGCCGTTGATTTTATTGATTTCCAGTTTGGGTTGCAGTCAAGAGTTACCTGCCATAGATGAGATGGAGAGTTCTCCTCTCGTTCCGGATTTATCCGCAAGGTTGGCCCTGAATCCACCTGATGAGGCGAATTACGGGCATGTGACGGTCACCAATGGATCATCTATCTCCGGACAGATGAGTAGTGAGAATACCATCTATGAGATCACTTCCAACTTGGATTTGAAGGGTGGATCGTTGACGATCCCCGCCAACGCTATCTTGCGTTTTAATGGAGGATCGTTCCAAAATGGTACGATCACCTTCAACGACACCTATTTGGACGGTTATGTGAATTTTAAAGGTTGTACCTTTGATGGATTGCTTCATAACAAGGAGGTTGTTGTCTCTTGGTTTGGCGCCTCAAAGGATAACAGTGACAATTCTGCCATCATCAATAATGTCTTGAAGGTGATACCGGAAACCTTGGTGTTCGATGCCTTGTATCCAATCAACAAAACCATTGTGATTCCAGGAGCTGTCACTTTTAGGGGA
Source organism: Paludibacteraceae bacterium (assembly GCA_045639525.1). Classification (GTDB taxonomy): domain Bacteria; phylum Bacteroidota; class Bacteroidia; order Bacteroidales; family Paludibacteraceae; genus UBA1181. The sequence goes on from JAZUDI010000024.1 coordinate 108,702, forward strand.
ATAGATTGGACGGAAAGTGTCTATGGACTCAATGTGAGACATGCCGAGTATGGCATCAGGACCTCCTCCAGGATTACGGCGATCCGTTTTGATAAGAGTGCTCGCTTGAGCGCGATGGGTATCTCCATTATTGGAGATGAGAAGTTATACACCGGTAGAAATACGCACGATACCGATGGCCCTAACGGAGGCCCGATCAACACCAGTGGAATATTAATCTCTACTGGATATGGATATTTGACCGCCTTATTCGATTGCTCCATTGTGGGTTTCACCTATGGATTGAATGCTCGGGGCGGATACATTGAGTTGATAAAGGGTACCTATTTTAGCTCCTGCCGATTTGGAATGTTTTGCGCATGGACATCCGATTTTATTTGTACCAACTGCCGTTTCAATTCCAATATGTTGAATTATGACTTGGCGGACCATCGTATCTATGATGACAATCCTAACGCGATACGTAAGATTGGCGCAGGTGTGGTTGTGAAGGGAACCGGTATGGTCCACTTCGAGGAGTGCAGATTTGAGTTTAACTTCATCCATTTTATGATAGATGAGGCGGCTACGATCCTCAATGTGCAGAACAATATATTTGATGCCGCTACCCATAGTTGCATTTTTGTCTTCAACGAGAACAATAAGGAGAATATTGTGGATCAGCTGGATTTGTATAAGCCGAAGTGCATCAACTGCGTTGATATATCAGGTAATACCTTTGTCCGTGGCGCACGATGCGAGCACCAGTCATCTGTGTCGGCTCCGGGATCTGGAATTGTCTATGTCAGGGAGGCTGACAACCGCGGTATGAACTTCAATTTTGTGAACAATGTGGTAGTGGATAGCATTGAGTTGAATATGCCTCGTTTGGAGTATGAGAAGAATATCTTTACGATCAATTGCAGTGATGATGCCGGCGTGATCAATTCAACAGGAAATGACTTCAGCCATTGTAAGGCTCAATCGGTTGTTGGTGTTGTGAAGGGAAGTACAGGAAGATTCACAATCAAGGATAGTGGAAGTAATTTTGGCAATATTAGCCATGTGCTAAGAAATAATTCTGTGGTTGATATCCAAAAAATGGAGGTTCGTCCCGATGGGAAAATCGTTATATGGAATACCTTGACGGATGGCGACACCAACAGCATGGATGTCGTAGTGGATCCGTTGAAGTGATCCGTTTGCCCTATACATAAAGAAAGAGGATGTGTCAATGACGCATCCTCTTTTTGTATTCGGGAATAAGGGGTTAGCCTATTCTCGGTTCACTTTACCCGGTGTTTTGAAGGTGACACCGATCAATCCAGTGATGCCAGGCTGTTCAACGCTGCCGAAATCAAAGTATTTCTTGTTGAAAAGATTGTTTACGCTTGCGAATACTTGGAACAATCTCCATTGATAACTTGCCTTGAAGTCAGCCACCCCGTAGGTTGGGTAGGGAAGTGTCTCTCCTGTGCTCTTCTTATCTTTATACACGATGTAGCTTCCATTTCTGTTGACCAAACGGTAATCGAGAGAGAATATCAAATTCTTAACGGGTTCAACCGTGAGGTTGGCGTTGAATTTATGTTTCAAATACTCCAATGCGTAGAGTGATTTGAACACCTCGATGTCGTCATGTCTATTTTGGTGGATGAACTGATAACCCAAACTCAATTTGACGCGGGCCTTTGGATTAAAACCGGCGAAGTCGATGACGCCCCTATAGCCGACACCGATATTGTCTAACTGGAAGTTGGCGGAGTGGTAAACATCTTCGGCGTTGTACATTACCCAATCAATCATATCCTTTCCTCGCATATAGAAGGCGTTCACCTCGTTGTAGAGTCCGCGACGTTGGTGCGACAATCTAATTTGCGTTGTGGAGGTGAGTTCTGGCTTCAAATCTGTGTTACCTTTGTTGGTCGGACTCTTGTAAAAGAGTTCTGTAAAGGTCGGAACACGTTGCGCGTTGTTCCATGAGAGATGAAGGGTGATGTGGTGTTTGAAGTCAAACTGCATGTTGGCGTAGGGTAGGAACCGATGCGAGTTTTGCGTGTCAAACACTTGCGCGAATCGGACACCGAAGTTCATGGTCCATATCTTCACCATAAATTGGTGGTCCAACAAAACATCCAATAAGTCACGCTTCTTGCTCTTGCGGTAATAGGTGTCATCAACACCGAACACCGGTACCGAATCGTTCTCCATTGGAACACCTAAATTGGAGGAGTAAATGGATTCATGACGGTAATCGGCCATGAGGGAGGTCTCTCCCAATTTCCATTCCTTCTTTATTTTAGGGGTGACAGACAACATGTCTGTCCTATGAAAATTCTCTCCGAAATGGTCGTTTCTGACAAGTTGGAAGTGGTCATAATCTCTGCTCCAGCTGAATTTCGTTTCAAAGTTGATCGGTTTCGTCACTTCCACTTTGGCCGAAGTAAGGACTCTGTTGGTCCTTTCCCATTGGTTGTCATAAGCTGCCGAGTAGAATGTGTTGGCACCGAAACTTTTTCTGCTGTATCCGAGTTGCCACTCTGTCTTGACGATGTCGTTGAAATATTGACCCAAGTAGAAAAGTTTTCCCTGCCCGAAATCACTGTTTTTCGTTGCGCCGTCACATCGAGAAATGGCTCCATTGATGACGTGGGCATTGTTCTTGTTGCTGATGTTCAACGCATTTTCACTGCTGACCAAACCATACCATCCGGCCACGGCGGTTGTTGTGAATTGAGTGAGGGTGTCAGGTTCAATGAGTAAGTTAAGATTCTCTTGTGATCCCTTTCCTTCCGATAATTTGATGCGGGTGATCGCTTGTGTTGTGAAAGGAAAATCTGCTGATAGATGTCCCGTCTGGGCGGAGGTGATGTTGATTCCGTTGACGGATAGAACTGTTTGTTCCGAAGGGGCTCCTTTGATGGAGATGTCTGTTTGCACACCGTATCCGCCACGTTGTCTGACGTCGATGTCGGGTGCCTGCTTCAGTAGGTCGTTGACCGATTCTCCGGCGGCGGCTGCAATCTCTTGTGCGGTGATGACCGTAGTCTCTCCTGGCAGATCTTGGGCCTTCTGGGCCGTGACCTCCACGTCTTCCAACTCTTCTGTTAGGTTAACTACCTCTTGTGCTTCGTGGACCTCGCTTGCCTTCACGTCCACATTCGCGATGATGGCTGCACTCAATACGCCGATGTTGATGACTTTGTGCATCGAACAGAAGGCGGAGTAGGAGTGTCGGCTGAATCGCTTCCATCTGATTACTTCACAATTTCCCATAGAAATTCTGTTTTTAAGTTAATATTAGGGTTATTTAAAAGTTGTGCAAATTTAAAAAAAAACAGGGAATAACCCTAAGGTCGTTCCCTGTTTCATTTAGGCCTAAGTTAGTTTTCTCTATCTCTTTTTAGGAGCCATCCCCTTTTTGTACAAATCCTTGTTTTGGAGCGCCTCCACACCCTTTCTGTAGATCGGGTTCTCGTCATTCATGATTTGGTAATATTCGCTTACATCCCACAAATCCCTGGCGATCATCGCCTTGATCTGTTTCTTGATCAGCGATTTGGAGTTGTTGAATTGCTCTTCGTCGAATTCTACTTTCTCTTTGTCTCCAGCCTCCTTGATTTTGTTGATGTCATCGTCCGTGATGTCGAATGTTTGAAGGAATAGTTGGAATCCCTCCTCCTTCTTCTTTTCGTTCTTCACTTGGTAGGTGGCCTCTAACGATGATCTCATTTTCTCCACATAGTTGAGAACGAAGTCGTTGAGGACATTTTTGGCCGCCAAATTTCTGTGGTACTTAGTGTATTTGGTGGTGTCCAATGGCACAAAGATATCCGGCATGATACCGCCGCCACCGTAAACAGGACGCTTCTGCTTGAGCGTGTAGTATTTCAGAGAGTCAGGGAATGAGATACTGTCCTCATGCATGAGCTCGCCACGGTTGTAACGCTCTATCAAATCCTTGTTGTAATCCTTCAAATTATCCTTGTATGGACGTTGTACGCAACGGCCGGAAGGAATGTAGTATTGTGCGGTGGTCAATCGGATGATGGATCCGTCAGGAAGCGGAATGGGCTTTTGAACCAAACCCTTACCAAATGTCCTTCTGCCCACGATCAGACCTCTGTCCCAATCTTGGATGCATCCGGAAAGAATCTCGCTGGCGGAAGCGGAGCTCTCATCCACTAATACTACGATGTCACCCTTCTCGAAGAGAGGAGACCCGATGGTGGTGAATGTCTCCCTTGGTTGCGCGACACCTTCACTGTAGACTACCAAATTGTTGGCGGGAAGGACGCAGCTTGCCAATTTGACTGCCGTGTTGAGGTAGCCACCTCCATTGTCCTGTAGGTCGATGATCAAAGACTTCATTCCTTGTGACAACAACTTCTTCATCGCGGTGTTGAACTCATCCATGGTGGTTTCGCTGAACTTGTTCACTTTGATGTATCCGATGTTCTTATCGACCATGTAGGAGGCGTCGATGCTGTAAATAGGAATAATGTCACGGATGATCTTGAAGTCGATCAACTCCTTTACACCCCGACGAAGCACCTTCACATGGACCGGAGTGCCTTTCGGACCTCTCAACTTCTTCATGATGTCGGTGTTTTGCATTTTAACGCCTGCGATTGTTGTGTCGTTCACATAAACGATTCTGTCGCCTGCTCGGATGCCCACCTTTTCGGAAGGCCCTCCTGAAATCGTCTGGATGACGAGAAGGGTGTCCTTCATCATTTGGAACATAACGCCGATTCCCTCGAACTTTCCGTCGAGCGGTTCATTCATTCTCTGAACCTCTTTCTTGGGGATGTATTTCGAGTGGGGGTCCAAATTCTCTAAAATACCGTTGATCGCGTTATCGATCATTTGGTCGGTATTGACCGTGTCCACATAGTATTTGCTTATGGCGTACATTGTGGTTTGGATCTTTTGCATATCGCTGTATGTCAACGAAGTGGAGGCATTCACACAGGTGAACGCCTCCATAAACAAAAGTCCAATAAATATCCTCTTTATTATATTCATTGAAATTTAAAATCGATTAGATAAGCGGAATGTTGTGCTTTGCGCATTCTTTGCGCATATCCTCTGGCCAGATGCTGGCTTGGATCTCGCCGATGTGAGCCTTTCTCAAGAAGAACATGCAAAGGCGGGATTGTCCAATACCGCCACCAATAGAGAGCGGAAGGCTACCCTCGATCAATCTCTTATGGAAGTACAACTCCTTGCGGGCGTTTTGTCCCGTCATCTCCAATTGACGGAGAAGCGCCTCCTTGTTAACACGGATACCCATGGATGAGAGCTCCAATGATTGTTGGAGAACGCTGTTCCAAACAAGGATATCACCGTTCAGACCTGGCAATCCCTCTTCTCCGGCTGTAGTCCAGTCGTCGTAGTCTGGAGCACGTCCGTCGTGGATTTTTCCGTCACCCAATGGGCCACCAACGCCCATTACGAATACGGCACCATATTTCCTTGTGATTTCGTGTTCGCGCTCTTTAGGGGTCAAGTTAGGGTAGAGTTGACGTAGCTTTTCTGCGTGGATAAAGAAAATCTTCTCTGGCAACATCGGTTTGATTTGTGGATACATTTCGTACACCACGTATTCCGTGCGTACCATTACCGAATAGATTCTTCTTACGATATCTTTTAGGAATTCAACATTTCTGTCATCTGCGGTCATGGTTCTCTCCCAATCCCATTGGTCTACGTAAAGTGAGTGTAGGTTGCCCAACTCCTCGTCCGAACGGATGGCGTTCATATCGGTATAAAGACCATATCCTGGCTCGATACCATATTCGCCTAACGTCAATCTTTTCCACTTCGCGAGTGAGTGTACCACTTCGGCTCTTTGATCGCCCAAATCCTTGATTGGGAAAGTCACAGCACGCTCGACACCGTTTAGGTCATCGTTGATACCTTGTCCTTGCAATACGAATAGAGGAGCGGTTACTCTTCTCAATCTCAATTCTGCGGAGAGGCTTCCTTGGAAGAAGTCCTTTATTTTCTTGATGCCCAACTCTGTTTGTCTGGCATCCAACAATGGTTTATAACCTTCTGGGGTTTTTAGATAACTCATGATGACAAATTTTTATTTTAGGCAAAGATAATACTATTTACAAAATTTAAAAAATTTATCGATGAAATCTTACAAATAAATGTGTAATTTGTTTAAATTGTGGAAATGTGTTAGCGAAATAGGTGATTTCGCGTCAAATAGTAAGGGAATATGCCCTCTTCGGTTTTCTGTAAAGATGTAATAGGTGAAAAAATGTCTTTTCGCCTCTTCGTTGGCTGGGTATGAGCGGGTAGGGATGTGTTTTTTTTATGAAATCTATACAGGTTCCTATTTTTTAGGGATGATTTTATCGTAAATATGGGGAAATAGTTTAATTTTGCACATCATTTAAAGAGTCGGCCCCGTAGTTCAGCTGTATAGAACGTCAGATTCCGGTTCTGAAGATCGTGGGTTAGAATCCCGCCGGGGTCACAAAGGCCTGAAATCCAAATATTTAATATTGGATTTCGGCCGATTTTTAAATAAAAATGCGACTTGATTGCGACTGCTTTTTTAAACCTTATTTTTAGGCATTGGCTATGCTATGTCTAAAAAAAAATGGATAAATCAACTTTCTCCCCAATTTCAGGGAATGAACTTTTAAAGTGTAATTGTGTGTATCTTACCGCAAAACTCTATGAGTATTCGGAAGACGATTGGCAGATAGAATACTACGCACAGAATCCACAGACAGGGAAAATGAAACGCTTTAGAATCCGTGTAAACAAGATTGTAAAACGTGCCAAAAACAAGCGTGAAGCACGGACGCAAATTGCTAAGATGTGCGAGCAAATAAACGTCAAACTTTATGACGGGTGGAATCCTTTTTTTGAAGGAGAAGACAGCCGTTTATACACGAAAATTTCTGATGTAGCGGATATTTATTTGAAGGAAAAATCAAAGGAATTAAGGCCTGATACAATGCGCTGCTATACTTCTTTTTCAAACATTCTTCTTCAATGGGTGGGACGTACAAGTCCGGATCTTTTTTGCTCACTATTTGACAAATCAAAAGCGGTCCGATTTATGGATTATATCTATAACGAAAGAAATGTAAGCTCACGTACTTACAATGATTATTTGAAGTTGTCACGCTGCTTCTTTGAATGGGCAATATCGAAGGGATATTCTAAAGAAAATCCCTTTATTCAACTAAAAATGAAGCGCAAAGAGAAGAAAACACGTACCATCATAGACGCAGACACCCGTAAGAAAATCAGCTCGCATTTGGCGGGAAATCCGTTCCTTCTGGTTTGTATGTTGGTTTACCATTCTCTTATACGTCCAAAAGAGATCCGTAATTTGAGGGTAGGGGATATTGATTTGGCAAACCACAGTATAAAGGTCAGCGGGGAAATTGCAAAGAATCATAATACCCGTTATGCCGCCATATCTGCCCAAATAGAAGATTTAATCAATTACTTGGGAATCCTGAAGAAGCCGAAATCATGGTACATTTTTTCGGATCCAGAAACGCTCGCACCAGGCACAAACAAACTGTATGACGCAAAGTTCACAAAGGAATTTGCTAAGGTCCGGAAGGAATTGAAATTACCAGCTAATATGCAGCTTTACTCTTTCCGAGACACGGGTATCTTTGAAATGTTGAAAAGCAATGTGGATGATCTGTCTGTC
>JAZUDI010000025.1:0-6948 GCA_045639525.1 Paludibacteraceae bacterium
TCTTTCGCTTGGTTGGAAAACTTCAGAAGACTGACCATCGACTACGAGTTTCATGCGGAAACCGCAGTGACTATGATTCAATTAGCCTTCTGTTTTCTGATGCTTAACAAAATTTTTTAGAAAAATTTAAACAGCTTCTTATTCTGCGCCAACAAAAAGCTCCTCACTTACTATCCACAAAAAAAGCCGTCCCAAACGGAACGGCTTCCTTATCATAACCTCTATCGAGGATTACTTGTCACCACGGATTGCAGCGATACCTGGAAGAACCTTACCCTCCATGTACTCCAACATCGCACCACCACCAGTAGAAACGTAGCTAACCTTGTCAGCCAAGTTGTTCTTGTTGATAGCGGCAACAGAGTCACCACCACCGATGAGTGAGTAAGCGCCCTTTGCAGTAGCAGCGGCAACAGCCTTAGCGATTGCAGTTGTACCAGCAGCGAACTTATCGAACTCGAACACGCCCATAGGACCGTTCCAGATCAAAGTCTTAGAGCTCTCGATCACCTTTTGGAAGTTAGCGATAGACTTAGAAGCGATATCAAGACCCATCCAACCCTCTGGAGTTTGGTCGATAGCAGTCTCCTTAGTAGCAGCGTCCTTGTCGAACTTGTCAGCGTTCAATGCGTCAACTGGCAAAAGCAAGTTCACGTTCTTAGCCTTAGCCTTAGCCATGATATCCTTAGCGAGATCCAACTTATCCTCCTCGCAAAGTGAGTTACCGATTTGGCCACCCATAGCCTTTACGAAAGTGTAAGCCATACCACCACCGATGATCAAGTTCTCAACACGGTCGAGCAAGTTGGTGATGATGTTGATCTTATCAGAAACCTTCGAACCACCCATGATAGCGGTGAAGCCCTCTTTCTTAGCAGCCAAGACACCGTCCATAGCCTTCAACTCCTTGTTGATCAAGAAACCGAACATCTTCTTGTCCTCAGCGAACTCGTCAGCGATCACTGCAGTAGAAGCGTGCTTACGGTGAGCGGTACCGAACGCGTCGTTTACATATACGTCAGCGTATGAAGCCAAAGTCTTAGCGAACTTCTTTTGAGAATCCTTCATTGCCTTCTTAGCCTCATCGAACTTAGGATCTTCCTTCTCGATGCCTCTTGGCTTACCCTCTTCCTCAGCGTAGTAACGGAGGTTTTGGAGCAAAAGGATCTCGCCAGCCTTCAAAGAAGCGGCAGCCTCAGCAGCGTTAGCGGCATCCTCAGCGAACTTGATAGAAGGTACACCAAAGTTCTTAGTATACTTCTCGATAGCTGAGATGATTTGCTTCAAAGAGAACTTAGGGTCACCCTCTTGTGGGTTAACGTTCTTTGGCTTACCCATGTGAGACATCAAGATAGCGCAACCACCATCCTTGATGATCTTCTCGATTGTAGGGAGGGCACCGCGGATACGAGTGTCATCACTTACTGCACCAGTCTCTTTGTTCAATGGAACATTGAAGTCCACGCGAACGATTGCCTTCTTTCCGGCAAAATTGAAATTGTCAATTAGTTGCATAGTACTATTTTATATTAGAATTCTAAAAAACTCATTGTTTAACCTCTTGCAAAGTTAAGAGATTTTCAAATATTGCGATACCTTTTTTCACATTATTTCTTCACGACACGAGCACGAAGCGTCTCATTTGCCGTTTTTAGTGTGAAAATGTAATATCCGGCAGGCAACTGGGTCAAGTCGACCTCGCCATTCTCCACTTCGGCGGAGAGCACTACCCTACCCGTCAAATCAGCCACGACGCACTTGCCGTTCACCCCGCAATAGAGCTTATCCACCACCGGATTAGGGTAAAATTGAAGCGGTTGAGCCGCAATGTTCTCGCTTCCGGCGTTGCCACTGCCGAAGAAGAACTTTTCCATCTCCCAGAAAAAGTCGATGTCGTTCTCCAAACTATTCAACACCTGGGTATGGCCCGCATCGGAGGAGATGAAGCACTTCACCAATTTATCATCATCGCAACCATACACGATCTCAGTCACCGTGTTGCCATCCGCCTTGAGATCCGGGCAAGCTTTCGAGGTAGCCGCACCGCAACCATTTTGGGCTGCGATGGTCTTGATCGTCGCCTCGACCGCACCATTGAACATGCCTCCCTCGTATTGCACCAATTTATCTCCCTTGCTATTGAAGATCAAAGTCGGCATATTGATCGCCTTACCTGTGGTATCGACGCCAGCTCCCACAAAACCATTAAAGGAGCAGATCTTCGTAGCCTGGCAACCCTTGCTATAGGCATATTTGTACACCATCGCGCCACCCATGGAGGCACCCGCCATATAAATATCATCGCTCGCGCCATAGGAGCTCTTCAGATTCGAGATCACCGTGTTCAGGAATTTCACGTCATCGACCGTCTCGTTCAACTCACCATAGCCCTTCTTCATGATAGAGGGGATCAAGAAATTCAACAATGCGGCGGCGTCACCCGCCATCTCCTTGATCGTGGCAGCGGAAATCCGCGCGCCCGCTCCCCAAGGATTCTTCAGCTCCAAGCCGTCTGGCATCACGCCCAACTTCTTCATATTATCCACCGCCTTCAGATTCTCAGCATCTTGTTCAGGCAAGGCTTGCGGGAAGACGAACAACGCGTCGTGCAGATCACTCAACGCCTGCGCGTCGAAGAGCTGGATATAATCTTCGGCCGTACCACTGACACCATGGAGCACCATCACCACAGGATGGCTCTTCGCCACAGGCGCGGATGGGTTGACCACCCAATAATTTCTCTCTAATCCATCTACCTCTACGGTCTCCATCTTCGTCGCGGCGAAAAGCTGCGTGGAGGCCAATACCAATAATGATAAAAATAACTTTTTCATGACTTTACAACCCTTTATAACCTATATAATATAACAACGCATTTAGATTCCCCGCCACCGACTCCCGTTCGCAAGGCGGCTTTCTAAAAAACGCCGCAAGTTAGCAATAATTTTCCACTCGACCAATCATCCCGCCGCACGGCATTTCGGACATTATGTCAGACTTACTGACAAAACGAAGCCTCGATTTCCCCTTTGCGGCTACAAAATGGCAGAGAGCGGGGCGAGAAATGGTTTGGCACATAGTTTGAATAATAAAAAGCGTAACGCCTACGAAGGCGGATGAATATGAATAATAATTAACTAAAAAGATAAAGACATGGGAAAGATTATTGGTATTGACTTAGGTACGACCAACTCCTGCGTCGCAGTAATGGAGGGCAACGAGCCTGTCGTTATCGCAAACAGCGAGGGAAAGAGAACCACTCCTTCCGTAATTGGTTTCATCAATGGTGGTGAGAGAAAAGTAGGTGATCCTGCCAAGAGACAGGCGATCACAAACCCTACAAAGACCATCTATTCTATCAAGCGTTTCATGGGTGAGAGCTTCGACCGCGTCACCGCTGAGGTAGGCCGTGTGCCTTACAAGGTGGTACAAGGCGACAACAACACCACTCGTGTGGATATCGACGGACGTCTTTACACCCCACAAGAGATCTCGGCAATGGTGCTTCAAAAGATGAAGAAGACCGCTGAGGAGTATCTTGGACAAGAGGTGACAGAGGCGGTGATCACCGTTCCTGCATACTTCAACGACTCTCAAAGACAAGCTACCAAGGAGGCTGGTGAGATCGCCGGTTTGACCGTTAAGCGTATCGTGAACGAGCCTACCGCAGCCGCTTTGGCTTACGGTTTGGACAAGAAGAACAGCGATATGAAGATCGTGGTATTCGACTGTGGTGGTGGTACACATGATGTATCTGTCCTTGAGTTGGGCGACGGCGTGTTCGAGGTGAAGTCAACCGACGGTGATACTCACTTGGGTGGTGACGACTTCGACCAACGTATCATCGACTGGTTGGTTCAAGAGTTCAAGGACGAGAACAGCGGTGTTGATTTGAGCAAGGACCCTATGGCTTTGCAACGTTTGAAAGAGGCTGCGGAGAAGGCTAAGATCGAGCTTTCCAGCTCATCTTCCACAGAGATCAACTTGCCTTACATCATGCCGGTTGACGGTGTGCCAAGACACTTGGTTAGATCTTTGACCCGCGCTAAGTTCGAGCAATTGGTTGACGATTTGGTACAACGTACCATCAAGCCTTGCGAGTCTGCTTTGCAAAAGGCTGGCTTGAGCAAGAGCGATATCAACGAGATCATCCTCGTAGGTGGTTCTACCCGTATCCCTGCTATCCAAGAGGCGGTTGAGAAATTCTTCGGAAAGGCTCCTTCCAAGGGTGTTAACCCTGACGAGGTGGTGGCAGTAGGTGCCGCTATCCAAGGTGGTGTCTTGACAGGATCTGTAAAGGATGTCCTTTTGTTGGATGTGACTCCGCTTTCACTCGGTATCGAGACCATGGGTGGCGTGATGACCAAGCTCATCGACGCGAACACCACTATCCCTACCAAGAAGTCAGAGACCTTCTCTACTGCGGCTGACAACCAACCATCTGTGGAGATCCACGTATTGCAAGGTGAGCGTCCAATGGCTAACCAAAACAAGTCGATCGGTCGTTTCATCCTCGACGGTATCATGCCTGCGCCAAGAGGTGTTCCTCAAATCGAGGTTACCTTCGATATCGACGCCAACGGTATCTTGAACGTATCCGCAAAGGATAAGGCTACCGGTAAGGAGCAAAAGATCCAAATCAAGGCTTCGTCTGGTTTGAGCGACAGCGAGATCCAACGTATGAAGGCTGAGGCAGAGGCTAACGCAGAGGCTGATAAGAAGGAGAAGGAGCGCATCGACAAGCTCAACCAAGCGGACAACATGATCTTCCAAACCGAGAAGAACTTGAAGGAGTATGGCGACAAGTTGCCATCTGACAAGCGTTCCGCTATCGAGAGCGCATTGACTCGTTTGAAGGATGCTCACAAGGCACAAGACCTTGCAGGTGTTGACGCTGCGATGAACGACGTGAACAACGCCTTCCAAGCCGCTTCTCAAGACTTGTACAACGCTCAACAACAGGCACAAGGCAACCCTAACGCTGGCGCTAACAACGGCGGCAACCAAAGTGGTGACAATGTTACTGATGTTGACTTTGAGGAGGTTAAGTAATTGATTATCAGTTAGATATTCAATAAATCGAAAGTGCGTAGCCGAAAGGTTACGCACTTTTTTTGTGGGGTTGGCTGAATGTCGCCAAAACGCTTTTGCCCCTGCGGGGCGTTTCACTCATCACCGTTTCTTCGCCCAGGGTGTTGCCCTGGGCTGTGGAAAGAATGCCCTTTCAGGGCGAGGGGCTATTGGAACAAGATTTTAATTTTCGGGAGGGAGCTTCTGGTATTTTTCATACGCAGCAGCGGGCTGAAAGCCCAACAGCTCTTAGACTGGGGCAACGCCCTAGGATGAATGGGGAGGTTGGGCATTCGCCCTGAAGGGGCAGAAGCCATTGAATGCCACTATCCGTATATTCACTATATCGTTGTGCCATAAGTTAGTCCTCCTTACCATGTTGAGCAAGAAAGAACTGCTTTTGTTGTTCTATCTCTCGCTGAAGTTCCTCTTCGGTTGGCATATATGCCATATATTTTGAAGCAAACAACTGCTCGCTGTCATGCAAGACAGAATATTTGGCTATGGTTTTGTCTGTTTCGGTACAAAGCAACACACCCAAAGTAGGATTGTCATCCTCCCCCTTCACCAGGTCGTCATACATTCGGACATACATATCAAGTTGGCCAACATCCTGATGTGTCAACTTGTGAGTCTTCAGTTCAAACAAAACAAATCGCTTCATTCGGTAATTATAGAATACCAAGTCAATATAGAAGTCCTCAGTTTCTGTCTTGATGTGTTTCTGCCTATCTACAAAGGCAAATCCACGACCGAGTTCCATTATAAACTGCTGAAGATTATCCAACAGGGCTTGTTCCAACTCAGATTCATCGAATTTTGAATCTTTTCTGAATCCCATAAATTCTGCTACAACAGGATTCTTGATGTACTCCTTAGGGTCCTCTCCCTCAACCACCGGCGACGGAAGTTCTAACTGCTGACGTTGCGAAGCCATCATTCGACCATAATATTGTGTTGAAACATTACGCTCCAATGTGCGTGTGCTCCACATCTGTTCCGAAGCTTCCTTCATATACCATGATCTTCCCTCCTGCGTTGCTTCACGCATTATGATGCGTAAATGACTCCACGTCAAATTGTGCACACATGCGTGCACAATCTCCGAATCTTTGAAAATCAGATAAAAACGGCGAAATTCATTGAGGCTTGTAAATGAATGTCGCAAAAACGCTTTTGCCCCTGCGGGGCGGTTCACGCATCACCGTTTTTTCGTCCAAGGTGTTGCCCTGGGCTGTGGGAAGAATGCCCTTTCAGGGCGAGGGGCTATTGGAACAAGATTTTAACTTTCGGGAGGGAGCTTCTGGTATTATTCATGCGCAGCAGCGGGCTGAAAGCCCAACAGCACTTAGACTGGGGAACGCCCTAGGATGAATGGGGAGGTTGGACATTCGCCCTGAAGGGGCAGAAGCCATTGAATGCCACTATCCGTATATTCACTATATCGTTGTGCCATAAGTTAGTCCTCCTTGTTGCTTATCAGCTCCATCATCTTCTGCATATCAGGCAAAGCCTTTCGGATATGTTCTGGCATGTCATCAAGCGTCTTGTATGTTGCTACGCCCATCGGTTTGGAGTAATGTATCGGGAATGACCAATGAACGAAAGATATCTATTTGATTTTCAACAGTCGAAGATTCGACAATTGCGATTGTCGAATTATCATGGTTCAGTAATTCATCGGTTACAACCGACAAATTAAGATCAAGCATCTGCCATTGCTCATAGAACTTACGCATGTTCTTCATGCTGTTCGCAGAAAATCCCCGCAATCCTGGCAGTTCTCTTCGCAACTGATCACTGATAAAATCCAACGCATGAGAACCCCATGCTTGGGTACGAGTGTTGACAGAGATGTATTTGCCAATAGAAAAATAC
>JAZUDI010000026.1:0-79579 GCA_045639525.1 Paludibacteraceae bacterium
CAGTAGAATATAAAGATGGAGATTTTGTTTTTGCAGGTGTGGAGAAAGACACATTGGTAAAGTATACGGGATTAGACTCTGTCGTTTCCATTCCCGACCATGTTAAACACATTGGTGAGACTGCATTCCTAAAAAAGAGTAAATTGACATCCATCACCATCCCCGACTCCGTCATTTCGATAGGAGAACGTGCATTCTCTGAGTGTACAAAAATAAAATCCATAAATCTGCCAAGTACAATCACTTCTATTGGAGCAGAAGCGTTCTATGGTTGTTCTAAATTGGAATCCGTCGTAATTCCAAACTCAATCACCACAATTGAAGATTATACATTTTATAAATGTAAATCTCTGACATCCGTCACAATTCCTAACTCCGTCATTTCAATTGGAGAAGAGGCATTCTGTGGTTGTGAAAGTCTAAAATCCATCAACCTACCAAGTTCAATCACATATATGGGGCCAAGTGCATTAAACTCTTGTAAAAGTTTAACTTCCGTCGAAATACCAAACTCAATTACCTCAATTGAAAAATACACATTTTATAATTGCACGTCTCTGACTTCTGTATCTATTCCAGAATCGGTCACTTCCATAGAAGATCATGCCTTCGGTGAGACGAATTTAACTTCTGTCGAACTTCCAGAATCGGTAACTGAAATTAAGGAAGGCACATTTTGGAGTTGTGATAGTCTGGTATCGGTCAAGACATCGAGCTCACTTACATCTATTGGAAAAGAAGCATTCTATAATTGTAACTTGTCTTCATTCGACATTCCAAACACTGTTACTTCAATCGGGGAACATGCTTTTCATAATTGCAATATAGATTCAATTATAATACCTAATTCTGTCACTACTATTGGATCTGGAGCATTTAAGTATTGTTCTTTGAAATCTATTGTCATCCCCAATTCAGTCACATTCATAGGCGACAATACTTTTGTCGGATGTCCTTTGACTTCAGTAACACTTCCAAACACTATTACTTCCTTAGAGAATTCTGTGTTCGCTTATTGTGATAGTTTGAAATCAATAACTATTCCAAATTCAGTAACTATAATTAAACTCAATGCTTTTTATAAATGTCGCAGTTTGGAGTCTGTTCAGATTCCAGAATCCGTCACTATTATAGAAAAAGAAGCGTTTAGCGGATGCGGAAAATTAAAATCCATCAATATCCCAAATTCTGTCGAATCTATTTATCAGTCTGCGTTTGAAAACTGTGTTTCCTTGGAACCGCTTTACATTCCAAGTTCAGTTGGGATAGGGAAAAATGCATTCTATAACGTGAAACTCATTTTTTATGATGGCAGTGAAAACGGAAGTCCATGGGGAGCCCAATGTCATGCGAAAAAAGGCATAATCGATGGTGATTTTGTCTATGTTGACGAGCAGAAGGATACATTGGTATATTACTTGGGTGTTGGACCTGATGTTGTAATCTCCGATCATGTGAATACTATTGTTAAAGAAGCATTTTATGAAAACTCATATATAAAATCTGTCACCATCCCAAGTTCCGTCACTTCCATAGGAGATTATGCCTTCTATCAATGTAGGAATTTATCTCCCGTCACCATTCCGTCTTCTGTCGCTTCGATAGGAAAATCCGCATTCTATAATGTTGATACCATTTACTACGCAGGACCAGCCACAGGTAGTCCTTGGGGAGCGAAGCATCACATAAAAGCCATAATCGACGGTGATTTTATTTACGGAGACGAAAAGAAAACGGTGTTGAAACAATACATTGGTAGCGACTCCATAGTGGTTATTCCTGACAATGTAGTGACCATTAAAGATTCTGCTTTCATCAACAATACCACCATTCAATCGGTTGTAATACCTAATTCAGTTGAAACGATTGGCTCGTATGCTTTCGCGGGATGTACGGGAATAAGCAGATTGTCGGTCCCTTACACTGTTTCATATATTGGAGAGGATGCCTTTTCTCAGGTGGATACAGTCTCTTATGGAGGTTTTGCAGTTTGGCAATGGTGGGAGACACAATATTGGGGTGCATTGAACTTTGATGAGGAGGGTTATGATTTGTATATTATCCACAACTTAGAGGAGCTACTGTATTTCAGAGATTCGGTAAAAGGCATTGCAAGGCTTGAAGCAGACATCGATCTTAGCCCTGTTTGTGGCAAGGTGGGAGACGAAATGGTTAGTTTCACCCCTATCAAATGTCTAAAATTCGACGGTGGAAACCACACCATCTCCAACCTCTATATCAATCAACCGGATAATGATAAAGAGGTCGCTTTGTTCGATACAGAAGATAAAATTTATAAACTTCTAATTCAGAACCTAAAAGTGACGAATGCATACGTGAAGGGTGGAGAATATGCGGCTGGAATAGCAAATAACGGCATTTTCGTCAACTGCCATTTTGAAGGTGTTGTTATCGGAAAATATGCAGGCGGTGTGAGCGAATATGGAAAACCATCATCTGCATATAATTGTAGCAACTATGGTATGGTTGTTTCTTCTTCATACTCAAGTGGAATAGATGCTTCCTCTATGTATAATTGCTACAACAGAGGACGAATTGTTAGCGATGAAGCGGCTATAGGACTTGGAATGTATTGCTGTGAACATTTCAACATATATAATTCTGGCGACGTATACGCTCCTGATTCAAAAAACATTTATTACATAGAGACTGATCATTGGGATGATGATGCTAGTGGTAGTCTTTTTGTTTTGCAGGAAATGGATTCCAGTGCTTTCCTTTCGGGTGCTGTGAAAGATTCGTTGAACAAGTACGTTTCGCAAAATCCGAAGGCTTATGATTATCATTCAGACTCTATCCCATTGCTACAATGGGTGCAAGGAGAGGATGGATTCCCACGTTTTGAAGGAGTGGATTTGAAGCCGACGCAGGGATATGTGGTCCGTTACAAAGGAGAAATTGAGGATTATGATGTCGCTTTGAATGGCACCGTCGCTTTGCCAGTTTGTTCAATCAGCGGCAACTCTTACGTTTTCTCCAACAACTTCGATGGAAAGAATATCGTGAGCGACACGACCATCATTGTGGAAATGGCAAAGAAGGACTCTATTTGGGGATTGGAAATGCGAGGTAACTTTGATGCTGACGGTTATATCTCTCTTTCTTTTTATACCAATATGGATAACGAAGACGAGAGATTCTATGGAATCCATGGGGATTTTTATACTCAGAACGAAATTAAAGAGTATTTCTTTGTGAATAGTTATTTGTTTTCTAAAGCTGGTGTAATCTGCGACTATGTTCAAGAAAGCGATTCCATTTGGAAAGTCACTTTGGACAGTATTTATTATAGTATTGAATATGACAGTTTGGCTTTGTATGTAGGATATTACGATAGCAAGGTTAGATTCAACACAAATGTTTTATCTTGGACAAAGGGTGCGACTGGCGATGAGACCAGCGTCTCAACCATCAGCAACCTAGCACTCGAAGTCTATGCCGACGACGAAACAATCCACGTCGCCAATGCACAGCCAAACACTAAGATTCAGGTGTTTGATATGAACGGCAAGGTAGTAGCTTCTGGTGTAACCGATGCTGAGGGAAGTGCGGAGATGAAACTTCCTGCGATGAAAGGTGTTTATGTGGTGAGTGATGGCAACCAGTCGACGAAGGTGGTGGTTGAGTAAAGAGGATAGAATATAGGTTTTGTCCTAAAACACTCGGACAAAACGCCAGCCATTTCTGTAATGACTGGCGTTTCCTTTCTTTATCCAATATGAAATCTTAAAAAAATGACTTGTAGGTTATTTGTTTAAATATATACGCTATATTTGTATGACATAATCAGTTGCAATCTGAAATACTTGAAAGAATAAATAAAGCATGGTTAAATATGTGTACTTTTAATATAATTATGAACGATGATTTGATAGAGGCAGTTCGTCCTACTTTCAAAACAAGAGAAGCGGTCAATGAGTGGTTGCAAAATCAGGCAACTCTTTTGTTGCAGCAGGTTGTCGCACGCCAAAACTCGGAGGAGTCTATTACCGCATCTTCGTCAGTAAAAGAGCACTCGGCATGGGTACAGTCAATGTCGAAATATCGTCGGCTTGCTCCAAAGGACGAGAAAACTGCAATGTTGGATTCATTAGACGAACGTTTTGGATGAAAGTGCAACATTGCAAGTACTGACAAGTTTGTACTATCTGAAGCACTATCTAACATTGTTCCCGATTTCGAGGATATGGTGCAGTACCATTCTGCTCGAAATGTTTCTGCCGATTGCATCATCACCCGTAATGTGAAAGATTTTAATACTGTATCGGATGTGAAGATTATGACTCCCTCCGAGTTCCTTGCTGCTCAATAGTGCGTTTGTAGTCTTTTGCGGAAGGAGAACATCTGACGCTCAAAATCAAATTCCTTCCTGGCAAATAATGATCTACAAAAAAATCTTACTTCCTAACTGATTTCATCGAACTAACGTTTCTAAACTCTTAATTATTTATTATTTTTGCCTACGATAAATCAAAGGGGTGCCAAAAGGTACGATTGGCTGAGATTATACCCTCTGACCTGATGCAGATCATGCTGCCGTAGGGATTGATCGTTAAATTTCCTATAAAGGTTCTCCTTTTTGATTTATCCTAATTTCTAATTCTTAATTGAATCGCAGAATGAAGGTATTGGTAAATGCGAAGGAGGTAACCACAGATTCCTCTACACTTTTGGATCTCTCGAAAGAGTTGGCGTTGCCGGATAAGGGCGTCGCCGTGGCGGTCAACAACCAAATTGTTCCCCGTGCGGAGTGGGCGGATGCTCCATTGTCCGAAGGGGCGAATATTGTCATCATCAAGGCTGCTTGCGGCGGCTGATCAATCGACGCGTATGGAAAAAGAGGAGATGTTATCCCAGAATGTGCGGATGCAGTTCATCTCGCACTTCACCGATCAATATGACTATTTAGATTCCATTGCGATGGCTTTGGAGGGTGGTTGCCGTTGGGTGCAGCTGAGAATGAAGGACGCGACCCCGGAGGAGATCCTTCCGATTGCTTTGGAGGCCCAGAAACTTTGCAAGGCGAAGGATGCGACCTTCATCATCGATGACCACGTGGCGTTGGTGAAAGAAATCGGCGCAGATGGCGTCCACTTGGGCAAATTGGATATGCCGGTAGGCGAGGCCCGAAAGATTTTGGGTGACTCCTTCATCATCGGTGGCACCTCCAATACCTTTGAGGATATCGCGATGCACGCCGCTGCGGGCGCTGACTATATCGGTTGTGGCCCCTTCCGTTTCACGACCACCAAGAAGAATCTCTCCCCAGTTTTAGGTCTAGAGGGTTATCAGACCTTGGTGGCGAAGATGAAGGAGCAGGGATTGAACCTTCCGATTGTCGCCATCGGCGGTATCAATGCGGCGGACATCCCCGCCATTATGCGGACGGGCGTCTCAGGCATCGCCTTGTCGGGAACGGTGCTCCGTGCGGAGAATCCGGTGGCGGAGATGCGTAAGCTGATGGATATGATGGTGTGACCGGTTACTTATCAATCGTAGAAGAAATAAATAATAACAAACTATATGAGTAAATTAGTGATTGCAGGTCGTGAGTTTAATTCACGCCTATTCCTTGGAACAGGAAAGTTTGATTCCAACGCGTTGATGGAGGCCTCCATCAAGGCATCTTGCACGGAAATGGTGACGGTAGCCATGAAGCGTATCGAGTTGGAGGATAAGAACGATGATATGTTGAAGCATATCGTCAGCCAAAACATCCAATTGTTGCCCAACACCTCTGGCGTCCGCGACGCGGAGGAGGCGGTATTCGCCGCACAGATGGCGCGCGAGGCCTTCGGAACCAACTGGTTGAAATTGGAGATCCACCCAGATCCCCGCTATTTGTTGCCAGACTCCATCGAGACATTGAAGGCGACGGAGAAGTTGGTGAAGATGGGCTTTGTCGTATTGCCTTATTGCCAGGCTGATCCTACACTCTGCAAGCGTTTGGAGGAGGCTGGCGCCGCTACTGTGATGCCACTTGGCGCCCCTATCGGTACCAACAAGGGTTTGCAGACCCGTGATTTCCTACGTATTATCATCGAACAAGCCAATATCCCAGTTGTGGTGGATGCGGGTATCGGTGCGCCAAGCCACGCCGCCGAGGCGATGGAGATGGGTGCCTCCGCATGTTTGGTGAATACTGCGATCGCTGTGGCGGGAGATCCTGTCGCTATGGCGGTGGCCTTTAAGCAGGCGGTTGAGGCGGGCCGTATGGCCTATGAGGCAGGTTTGGGTACGCAAGCCGATAACTTTGTGGCGGAGGCATCCTCTCCACTCACAGCGTTCTTAAATTCATAAATGTTGCAGTGTTGGCTTCGGCTGAGTCTTGGCTTCGACTACGCTCAGCCAACGAGTCTCATAGCATCCCCTTATCATAATTCATAATTCATAATTCAAAATTCATAATTATCATTATGAGTCAACAAATAACATTCCCCCGTTCCGAAAAAGTTTATTTGAAAGGAACGCTATTTCCAGATATCCGCGTGGGTATGCGCCAAGTGGAGCAAGTGCCCAGCACCAATTTCGTGAACGGAGAAAAGGTGATCACAGAGAATCCTAAGATCATGATCTATGATACCAGTGGCCCATTCAGCGACCCTAATATCGAAATCGATTTGAAGAAGGGATTGCCTCGTATGCGTGAGGCGTGGATCACCAACCGCGGTGATGTGGAGCAGTTGCCGGAGATCTCCTCCGAGTATGGCCGTATGCGTCGTGACGACAAGAGTCTCGACCACCTCCGTTTCGAGCATATAGCACTGCCTTACCGCGCGAAGGCGGGTAAGTGCATTACCCAGATGGCCTATGCCAAGGCGGGCATCGTCACGCCAGAGATGGAGTATGTGGCGATCCGTGAAAATATGAACTGTAGGGAGTCGGGTATCGAGACCCATATCACACCTGAATTCGTGCGTGATGAGATCGCCGCTGGCCGCGCGGTCCTTCCTGCCAATATCAACCATCCGGAAAGCGAGCCGATGATCATCGGACGCAACTTCTTGGTGAAGATCAACACCAATATCGGAAACTCCGCCACCACCTCCAGCATCGACGAGGAGGTGGAGAAATCGGTTTGGAGCTGTAAATGGGGTGGCGACACCTTGATGGATCTCTCCACAGGTGCCAACATCCATGAGACCCGCGAGTGGATCATCCGCAACTGTCCTGTGCCAGTGGGCACTGTGCCTATCTACCAAGCTTTGGAAAAGGTGGATGGCAAGGTGGAGGATCTGACATGGGAGATTTACAAAGACACCTTGATCGAGCAGTGCGAACAGGGCGTGGATTACTTCACCATCCATGCGGGTATCCGTCGCAAGAATGTCCACTTAGCCGATAAACGCGTCTGCGGTATCGTGAGCCGTGGTGGTAGCATCATGAGCAAGTGGTGCCTGGTGCATGACCAGGAGAGTTTCTTGTATGAGCATTTCGACGAGATTTGCGATATTTTGGCCCAATATGATGTGGCGGTCTCTTTGGGAGATGGTCTCCGTCCGGGTTGCACCGCCGACGCCAACGACGAGGCGCAATTCGCCGAGTTGGATACTTTGGGCGAGTTGGTGCTCCGCGCGTGGGATAAGAATGTGCAGGCCTTTATCGAGGGACCTGGTCACGTGCCAATGCACAAGATCAAGGAGAACATGGAGCGTCAGATCGAGAAGTGCCACAATGCGCCGTTCTATACGCTCGGCCCGTTGGTGACTGACATCGCTCCTGGCTACGACCATATCACCTCTGCCATTGGTGCGGCTCAGATCGGTTGGTTAGGCACTGCTATGCTTTGCTATGTGACGCCGAAGGAGCACTTGGCTTTGCCGGACAAAGAGGATGTGCGCGTAGGTGTGATCACCTACAAGATCGCCGCCCACGCGGCCGACTTGGCGAAGGGACATCCGGGCGCGCAGGTGCGTGACAACGCTTTGAGCAAGGCTCGCTATGAGTTCCGTTGGAAGGATCAGTTCGATTTATCTTTGGATCCGGAGCGCGCGCAATCCTACTTCCACAAGGGAAAGCATGTGGATGGTGAATATTGCACCATGTGCGGACCGAACTTCTGTGCGATGCGCCTCAGCCGCGACATCAAGAAGGGAAATAAGTAATTCATAATTCAAAATTCATAATTCAAAATTAATTTCGGTGTTTTCAGACGAATTATTAAAGATAGATTGGGCCGAGACGACGGCGAAAATCGCCGCGAAAACAGACGCCGATGTGCGCCGTGCCTTGTCGAAGGAGCATTGTGACGTGGAGGATTTCATGGCTTTGATCTCCCCAGCTGCGACTCCCTATTTGGAGACGATGGCTCGCCTCAGCAAAAAATATACGGAGGAGAGGTTCGGTAAGACCATCTCCATGTTCATTCCGTTATACATCACCAACTCTTGCACCAATTCGTGCGTCTATTGCGGTTTCCACATCAGCAATCCGATGGCTCGTACCATCTTGACGCCGGAGCAGTGTGAGGATGAGTACAAGGCGATCAAGAAGCTCGGTCCTTTCGAGAATCTTCTGATCGTGACGGGCGAGAACCCTGCGAAGGCAGGTGTTCCCTACATTGCCAAGGCGTTGGATATCGCCAAGAAGTATTTCTCCAATTTGAAGATTGAGGTGATGCCTTTGAGCACGGAGGAGTATGCCGAGCTGACCAAGCATGGCATGAACGGTGTGATCTGCTTCCAGGAGACCTATAACCGCGCCAACTATAACATCTACCACCCGAAGGGCATGAAGTCCAAATTCGAGTGGCGATGCAACGGTTTCGACCGTATGGGCCAAGCGGGCGTCCACTCCATCGGAATGGGTGTCTTGATCGGTCTGGAGAAGGAGTGGCGTACCGACATCACCATGATGGCCTACCACTTACGCTATTTGCAGAAGCATTACTGGAAGACCAAATATAGCGTGAACTTCCCTCGTATGCGTCCTGCGGAGAATGGCGGATTCCAACCCAATTGCATTATGAGCGACAAGGAGTTGGCGCAGGTGACCTTCGCCATGCGTATCTTCGACCACGATGTGGACATCTCTTATTCCACCCGTGAGCCAGCCTTCATCCGTGACAACATGGCCTGCCTCGGCGTGACTACGATGAGTGCGGAGAGCAAGACGGAACCAGGCGGTTACTACACCTATCCGGAGGCTTTGGAGCAGTTCCATGTCAATGACGACCGTACGGCGGTGGAGATCAACGCCCGTTTGAAGGAGTTGGGTCGAGAGCCTGTCTGGAAGGATTGGGATAGCAGTTTCGACGAATTGAAACTTCAAAAAAATTAATATGGCAGACTTGACCGCACGTTACCATCGCCAAATCCTCTTGCCGGAACTGGGCGAGGAGGGGCATGAAAAGCTACGAAAGGCACGGGTGCTGATCGTGGGGGTGGGAGGCTTGGGCTCTCCCATCGCCCTCTATTTGACGGGTGCGGGCATCGGGACCATTGGCCTTCTGGACGACGATGTGGTGAGTGTCACCAATTTACATCGTCAAGTCCTCTACCGCGAGCATGAGGTGGGGCAGAAGAAGGCGGAGTGCGCCGCGAGATGTTTGTCTGATTTGAACAGCGAGGTGCGTCTGGTGCCCCATGTCTGCCGTTTGACGGCGGATAACGCGACCGAAATCATCTCCCAATATGATTTGGTGGTGGATGGGTGCGATAATTTCGCCACCCGCTATGTGATCGACGAGGTGTGCCGCGCGCAACGTAAGCCCTATGTCTATGGCTCTATCGAGGGGTTGGATGGTCAGGTCTCTGTCTTCGGCGCAGGTGATCATCCGAGGTATTACACCGATCTCTATCCTCGTTCCGAAACCTCTGATTACCAACCTTCTAAGACGGTTCTTGGCACGACGCCCGCCGTGGTGGGAAGTGTGGAGGCCAATCAGGTGATGCAACTGGTAGGTGGTTTCGGCGAACCTTTGGTAAATAAATTGTGGAGCATCGATCTGCGCTCCATGAATAGCTTTATTGTAAATATTTAATCCTCAAGAAATATAAGAAAATATGTATAAGAAAATAATCAATCCTTGGTTGGGTGTGGAGGGTTACAACTGTTTCGCCTGCTGTCCGACCAATAGCATTGGCCTTCACCTCGATCTCTATGAGGATGGGGAGGATATCGTCACCCGTTGGCAACCGAACGATAACTTCCAAAGTTATGTGAATACTTTGCATGGCGGCATCCAGTCGCTCTTGATGGATGAGTTGGCGGGATGGGTGATTTCCCGAAAGTTGCAGACCATTGGCGTCACTTCCAAGATGGAGGTGAAATACATCAAACCGGTCTCCACGAAAAACAAGGTGATAACCGTCAAGGCCCGACTCAATAAGATGATGCGTCATGTGGCCTTTATCGATGCTGAGATCTATGATGAAACGGATACCTTGTGTACCCAAGGCCAGTTGGTCTATTTCTGTAAAACCAAGGAACAAGCGGCTGCGGATGGATTCCCAGGTTGCGAGGTGGAGGAGTAGGATGAGGCTGATTGTCATCACGATGCCTGATTTCTTTGCGGACGAGGCCCAATGCATAGAGGCTTTGTTCCGCAATGGCCTGCAATATCTGCATCTTCGTAAGCCCAAGGCCTCCGCGGAGGAGTATGGCGCTTTGTTGAGGCGGATCTCGCCCTGCTATTATGACCGAATCGTTTTGCACGACCACTTTGAACTGCTTGAAAGGTTTCCTCTGAAGGGGGTGCATCTCAACTCACGCAATCCGCAACCTCCTGTGGGGTGGTGCGGACATGTCTCACGCTCCTGCCATTCGTTGGAGGAGGTGAGGGCTTATAAACCACAATGCGACTACCTCTTTTTGAGCCCCATCTACGACAGTATCTCCAAAGAGGGGTACGGGGCGACCTTTACCCCTGAAGTGCTCTTTCAAGCCAAGCGGGAGGGTGTCATAGACGACGATGTGATCGCTTTGGGAGGCATGAAAGCGGAATATCTACCGGAAGTGAAGGAATATGGATTTGGTGGTGCCGCTTTTTTGGGAAGCGTGTGGCATCCATTTGTCCGTGAGGGAATGGAAAAGGGTGTCGAAAGTTTTAGAACAATTTTGGAAAAAATCCATTATATTTGTGGCGTTAAAATTAAATAATATTGATAGTTATGCTAACAATGATTGTTTATTATCATTGCAAAAAGGGTTTTCGCAATGATTTTGTCAAGGAGATCGCCGCTGCGGATATCGCAACGAAGTGTCAAGCCGAGGATGGCTGCAAACAATATGATTACTTTCTCCCGTTGAACGACGAAGATACCCTTCTCTTGGTGGAGAAGTGGGAGAGTGAGGAGGCGCAGAAGATTCACATGACGACGCCTCATTTCCAACAGTTGTCATCCTTAAAGGATCGTTATGTGGAGCGTGTGGGGATCGAGAAGATCTTGCATGATTGATTTTGTCCGATAGATACTTTTTCTAATATTTGAGCTATGATTATTTTGGGTGTAGTGGCTGCGGTTGTACTGCTGCTTGTGGTGGCTTTTGCCATATTCTTTTTGAAAATATCGATTTATAAACGGGTGGTGGGTGTCAGTGAGGAGGCTTATCGAAAGAAGATGCTTCCCACATACGCCGACGCGTTGGCCTGGTTCGATGCGCTGCGCGAACAACGGAAGGTAGAGGGTCGCTACTTCACCAATGAGGAGGGACTTCGTCTGCACGCCTACTTTATCCCTTGCGAGAATGCTGTGGGTAATGTCGTGTTGGTGCATGGCTATTCGGGATGCGCTATCCAAACCGCACCACATGCGAAGATGTATTTTGAAAAGTTCCATTACAATGTGGTGATGATCGATCAGCGTGCCCATGCGGGTAGCGAGGGCAAGGTGATCAATATGGGTTGGAAGGAGCGATTGGATGTACTTCGTTGGGCGGAACTGGCGAATGAAACGTTCGGAAATGGCTCATTGCCCATGACGTTACACGGCCTCTCTATGGGCGGTGCTTGCGTCCTGATGTGCGCTGGACAGGGACTCCCTTCTTATGTGAGGGCTCTGGTGGATGACAGTGGATTCTCCTCTGCCTATGAGGAGTTTGCCTATGAGATGCGAACTAAAATGCATCTTCCCCCTTTCCCGTTGCTTGACGCGGCCAGTTTGCTCTGTAAGATCAAGGAGGGGTGGAGCTTTAAGGAGGCATCATCCATCCGTACTTTAGGAGCGGTCAAGACACCGCTTCTGATTATCCACGGCAATGCGGATACCCGTGTGCCATTGACGGAGGGTGTGAAAATTATGACGGCGAAAAAGGAACAAGTAGATTTCTGGGAAGTGGAGGGCGGAACGCACATCCAGGCGATTAGCCAACAACCCGAGCGTTACGTTGAAGCCATCTCCTCATTCTTGGAAAGGGTGAATGCACCGGAAGTTTAGCGCTGTTTACTAGCCCCATAGTTAAGGAGATTCCACCATTAGGTGGCGTCTCTTTTTTCGTTAATAGTTGTATATTTTAAATTTTTTCATAAATTTGTTCTATCTCGTTGTCGAACTAAAAAGGTACAACTATGAAGCGTGAATTGAAATCTTTAATCTTGGGCTTACCCTTCATGAGCCTGAGTCTTTATGCGGCAGAGGCGAATCAACCAACTGTGGCGACAAACGCATCCTCTATGGCATCTGATTACATGGCCCGTGCTGAATTCTTTTTGGAGGCGGAGGAGGCCGATAGCGCC
The DNA here is from genome assembly GCA_045639525.1 of Paludibacteraceae bacterium. Taxonomy (GTDB): domain Bacteria; phylum Bacteroidota; class Bacteroidia; order Bacteroidales; family Paludibacteraceae; genus UBA1181. The sequence goes on from JAZUDI010000026.1 coordinate 12,698, forward strand.
ATCTATTATTACGACAAGGCGATTCAAGTCGATACGCTCTTCCACGAAGCCTATTACAGAAAAGCGAGTTTGTTGTTTTCCAACAACCGATTCCAAGAGGCACTGCCCGCAAATGAGAAGGCGATTCAGTACGCTCCGAAGATTCGTAGGTACATGATGCTGAAGGGTATGATCTTGCAATCGTTGAATCGATCTGACGAGGCGCTTGCCGTGTTGGATGAGATGGCGAAGAAGTTCGGCGCGGATGCGCATAATGTGCTTTGTAGGGCCTATTGTTATTCTGATATGGGCGATGTGGAAAAAATGAAGACGTCGTGCAATAAAGTGATTAAGATGAAGGACGCTACTACGGCTTATCGTTTCTCCGCCCATCGTCTGCTTATCTCCCACGCGACGGGGAAAGAGGTCTCCTCTTTGTTGAAGGCGATGTTGAAGGATATGGGTGGTGATAATTTCAGGGCTCAGTCCTATGCGGTTTTGTGCTACAATAAGATCGGTGCCTATGATAAGGCGGCCGTCCATCAAAAGAAAGCCATCCAGTTGCAAGAAAAGCAGAGCCAAAATCAGGCTCTTTTGTGGGTGGATGAATACATGCATGGTGATTCCAAGGTCCGCGTATATGAATACTTTAATCCACAGGATGCGGGCCGTATGGCGACGCAGTATATATTCAGGGTTTATGATCCGGATGCAAGTGGCGCCCGTACGTTGAATTATGCGATTCGTGTGGAGTATGTTGATGATGTGGTGGATCAATACAAATCGCAGATGGCTGTGATGTCGACTTTTAGTAAAACAGGGGTTAAGACTTATCAGACGACGCTCAGTGATGTGAAGAAGATGTCTTATAAGGATTGGAAGAAGTTTGCCGACGACATCATGGATGCGAAGCAAAAAGAGGATGCCTCTTCAAAAAAGAGACCATCCAGCTCAATCTTCCCCCAATTTTAGTCGGTGATTGGGGGCGCTCATTTCGCTCTGAAATAATATGTTGATATATTGTCCTTAAAACTTAGGACCAAACGCTATCCAATGAAATAACCAAGTCGGATAGCGTTTGTCTTTTACCTATTGTCGGTAGGAGGGGGTGTAATCCTCCTCTTTGTCGGCTGCTATGCTGGAAAGATCCTTTGCGTCGTCTTTGATTATTTGGATACTGAGGGCTTGCTCGATTTTAGAGATTGTTTCAAGTGACAGATTTTCTTTACCCTTTAATATTTTAGATATATATTGTTGTGAACAGTTCATCTGATTCGCAAGGGCTTGTTGCGTGAGACCTAGTTGCTTCATTCTCAAAAGCATGGTTGCGGCTAATTTCTGTGAGTGTTGTAGCCAATACCAGTTCTTTTGCCTCCATTCCGCCTCTTCTCTCCATGAAGAAGGTGTTTGGCTTTTGTTTGATTTTAGATAATCCAATGTTTTTTGTTTCATACGAGTATTGGTTGATTTGTTATGCTGTTTCTACTAAATAGTTTTCGAATCCGTCTGCGTCGATTGCCCCTTCGCTTATCAATAGTTCCCTGACTTGCTCCATCTTTCTTAATTCTTCTAGTGTATGCTCTCTCTCTTGCATTGTTCGCGTCAATTTAATAGCTCCCCCTGTAATGATATAACATCCTGGTTCAAGTTTGATGGCATATAAGCGCAACCACGATGCATGGCGAGGACGGTTTGTTATCTTCCCTTTCTCTTTCCCTAAAACCATTTCGTTCGCTCGACTATTTTCTAATGGACGAAATAGATGGTCGAGATTTGCATCTGGAGAAATGTCCAATATTAGACATTGCATCTTTGGGCTGTCGTCGATTGTATCATAGATAGCTTGGCTTAAATCTGTGATTTTGAAAAAAGATGTTAAGTCTGACATGTTTTTTATGAAGAATTCGACTAACCATTCGGGATCACTCCATTGTTCAAATGTAGTTTGAAGAACATTGTCTTTTGCTCCGTCATATCTTACTGCCCAGAGGGTGCCGTTTTCAAGTATCTTGTCGAATTTCATAGTTTTTTTTTGCAAATATAATTGTTTATTTATGAATTACAACTGTCAGTTGTAAAAAAAATAATCCGCAGCCCCCTCACGAGGACTGCGGATTCGCTTATGTAATTGTTGTGTTATTTACTCTGCGAAAAGTGGTGTGCTGAGATAGCGGTCGCCCGTATCTGGCAAGAGCACCACGATGTTCTTTCCCGCATTTTCAGGACGCTTCGCCAACTCGATGGCTGCCCATGTGGCCGCACCTGCGGAGATACCTACCAAGATACCCTCTTTCTTGCCGATCAACTTGCCGATGGCAAATGCATCTTCGTTTTGCACTGGAATGATCTCGTCATAGACCTTGGTGTCCAATGTATCTGGGACGAATCCTGCGCCGATACCCTGGATCTTGTGCGCACCTGCCACGCCTGTCGACAACACCGCTGATGTGGCTGGCTCCACCGCAACGACCTTGACGTTCGGGTTCTTGCTCTTCAAATATTTGCCCACACCGGAAATGGTTCCGCCGGTGCCGACACCTGCCACGAAAATATCCACTTGACCATCCGTGTCCTCGTAAATCTCCGGACCTGTGGTCTCGAAGTGCGCCTTCGGATTGGCTGGATTCACGAACTGACCTGGAATGAAGCTGTTAGGATTCTCCTTGGCCAACTCCTCTGCCTTGGCGATGGCGCCCTTCATGCCCTTGGCACCCTCTGTCAAGACAAGCTCCGCACCGTAAGCCTTCATCAATTGGCGACGCTCCACGCTCATGGTGTCTGGCATCACGATGATGATACGGTAACCGCGCGCCGCCGCTACGCTGGCAAGTCCGATACCGGTGTTTCCGGAGGTAGGCTCGATGATTACTGAGTCTTTCTTCAATTTACCGCTCTTCTCGGCTTCGTCCAACATCGCCTTCGCCACACGGTCCTTGACGCTTCCGCCAGGGTTGAAGTACTCTACTTTGGCGATGATGTTCGCCTTCAATTCGAACTCTTTTTCAATGTGGGACAACTCCAAAAGAGGGGTGCGTCCGATCAATTCATCTGCTGATTTATATATCTTAGACATAATGTTACCCTTTCTTTAATCATTACAAATTTACTCAATTATTTTTTTGATTGCCTCAAATCCATGCTCCAAATCCGCGATGATGTCGTCGATGTGCTCTGTTCCGATGGAGAGACGCACGGTGTTTGGCTTGATGCCCGCACCGAGCAACTCCTCTTCGGAGAGTTGGGAGTGGGTGGTGCTGGCTGGATGGATCACGAGTGACTTCACATCTGCCACGTTAGCCAATAGAGAGAATAATTCGAGACTCTCTGTGAACTTCTTCGCATCCTCTGCGCTTCCCTTTACCTCGAAGGTGAAGATGGATCCTGCACCCTTCTTGAAGTATTTGTTGTAGAGCTCTTTCTCCTTGCCTGTCGCTAATGATGGGTGGTTGACACGCTCCACTTGAGGGTGCTTGCTCAAGAAATCCACTACCTTCAAAGCGTTCTCGACGTGGCGCTCCACGCGGAGTGACAAAGTCTCCAAACCTTGGATCAATAGGAATGAGTTGAATGGGGAGATGGTCGCGCCCTGGTCTCTCATCAAGGTGGTACGCGCCTTCAAAATGTAGGCCAAGTTGCCGCAAGCCTCTGTGAATACCACACCGTGGTAGGATGGGTTGGGTTTAGACAATCCTGGGAATTTGTCGTTTTGCGCCCAGTCGAATTTTCCCGCGTCGATGATGACACCACCCATTACGCTTCCGTGACCGCCGATGAACTTGGTGGCTGAGTGTACCACGATGTCCACACCATATTCGATTGGTCTAAGCAAGTATGGCGTAGCGAAGGTGCTATCTACGATGAATGGGATGCCGTGCTTGTGGGCGATGTCGGCGATGGCTTGCAAGTCGATGACGTTTGAGTTAGGGTTACCCAATGTCTCGGCGTACAACAATTTGGTGTTGGGTTGGATCGCCTTCTCGAAGTTACTTACATCGGAAGGGTCCACAAAAGTGGTGGTCAACCCCTGCTCGCGCAATGTGTTGGCGAAGAGGTTGTAGGTTCCACCGTAAAGGTTAGCGGAGGAGACGATGTGGTCGCCTGCTGTCGCGATGTTTTGTACGGCGTAGGTGATGGCTGATGATCCGCTGGCGGTGGCCAATGCAGCTGCACCTCCCTCCAATGCCGCGATACGCTTCTCGAATACGTCGGAGGTAGGGTTCATCAAACGAGTATAGATGTTGCCACCCTCTGTCAATCCGAATCTGCCCGCTGCTTGCGCGGAATCCTTGAATACATAAGATGTGGTGGCGTAGATAGGTACTGCTCTAGCGTCTGTTGCGCTGTCTGGTGTCTCTTGACCTACATGGACTTGTAATGTCTCAAATTTGTAATTCTTTTGTCCCATGTTTACCTCCTTTTTTAATAGTTATTTCTTTTCTTTCTTTTATTGTTCAATTTCTAATCGTCGTGATTTGTAACTCATCGACACTGCAAAGGTAGAAATAAAATCATAATAACCTACTATGTTGGTGGGTTATTTTTATCTTTGTTGTGAGAAAATTTATTAAGTAGTTGATAATCAATGATAAAAATTTACCTATTTACCTACTGGGTTGTACGGTTTTGACTTGGCTCAACTGTTTAATGAGTTTTTTTTATTATTTGTTGTAATGGAAACGCAGGGCGAATACATATAGGAATATTTGGTTGTCGCTAACGGAATAGATCATTCGATGTTCTTTGTTGATCCTTCGGGACCACTTCCCTTGCAGATCTCCTTTTAAAGGTTCAGGTTTGCCCTTCCCCTCGAAAGGGTGCTCCAAGGTGTCTTTGATTAATTCCGTAATTCTCTTTTGTGTTTTTAGATTGCCAGATTTTTTCCAAAACTCGATATCTTTTTTCGCTTGTTCCAGTAAGATTATTTCCATAAATCATCTAATTGGGTTGGGGAGTAGTTCCCTTTGGAAATTTCTTCGTCCCCTTTTTTTATTATCTCTATCATTTCCGGCGAAGATTTTATATACGCTGTTTCGTCTTCGTGGCAGGTGCTTTGGCCTTTAGACTCGATTAGTTTGTTGGCCAGCCACTCTTTGTTGTCATCCGATAGGGAAAGGCTTTGCAAAAAATCCCAAATCTTTTGTAATTGCAGTGTGCTCATATCCAAATAGTTTTTTCTCTTACGCAAATTTAATAATAATTTTTTGAATAGTCGGTGCTTCTTGTTGTTTTGTCTTTGAAAATTCTTTCCTCATCTTTCGTTGTTCTTAAATTATATTCTATTTTTGCATTTGAATTCTGCGGATTGCCGATTTTTATCCAATCCAAGTGAGTCGGATGCGAATATTTTGTTGTATTTATTACATTCACTTTAAAGTTTTCTACGAGGAATGAAAAACAAGTATGTAGATTTGATCGAACAATCGTTCGAGTTTCCTAATGAGGAGTTTAGTGTAAAGGACAATGAACTTTACTGGTATAATGTCCCTTTGATGGATATTATTAAGCAGTATGGAACCCCTTTGCGTATCTCCTTTTTGCCTAAAATTGCGATGAATATTCAGCGCGTCCGTCGTCTTTTCAATGTGGCGATGGCGAAGGTGGATTATCAGGCGGACTACAACTATTGCTTCTGCACAAAGAGTTCACACTTCTCTTTCGTGATGGAGGAGGTGTTGAAGCAAGAGGTGAATGTGGAGATCTCATCCGCGTACGATGTGAACCTTTTGGAGTGTTTGGAGGAGTCGGGTCACTTGAAGAAGGATAAGTTCATCCTCTGCAACGGATTCAAAATACCTCAGTACATAGAGAACATCCAGCACCTTATCAATAAAGGTTATACCAAGGTGATTCCGATTCTTGACAACAAGGATGAGTTGGATATGCTCATGGATGGGTTCGACCAGAATGTCAATGTCGGTATCCGAATCGCTACCGAGGAGGAGCCTAAGTTTGATTTCTATACCTCCCGCTTGGGTATCCGTGTGAAGGATATCATTCCTTTCTATAAGGAGAAAATTGCGAAGAACAAACAGGTGAAGTTGAAGATGCTCCACTTCTTCGTTAATACGGGTATCAAGGACACCTCTTACTATTGGAATGAGTTGAGCAAGGGCATCAACCTCTACTGCGAACTCCGTAAGATCTGTCCGGATTTGGATTGCCTCAATATCGGAGGCGGTTTCCCTATCCAGGCGCACATGGATTTCTCTTACGACTACGAGTACATGGCGGAGGAGATTGTGGCGCAGATCAAGAACACTTGCGCGCAGCAGGGTGTGCCTGAACCGAATATTTTCACCGAGTTCGGTTCATATACCGTTGGCGAAAGTGGCGCAATGCTTTATTCCATCGTGAACCAGAAGCAACAGAACGACCGTGAGTTGTGGAACATGATCGACAGCTCCTTCATTAACACCATGCCGGATACATGGGGATTGAACCAACGCTTCCCTTTCTTGGCGATCAACAACTGGGATCAGGTGTATGAGCGTGTCCATTTGGGTGGTCTGACTTGCGATAGCGAGGACTTCTACAATGCGGAGGTTCACTCCAATGCGATCTTCTTGCCGAAGATGCAACAGGGTAGGGAGCAGTTCATCGGATTCTTCCACATGGGTGCTTACCAAGAGGCTTTGAGTGGTTACGGAGGCATCCAACACTGTTTGTTGCCTGCGCCTAAGATGGTGGTGGTTGATGTGGATGAGAATGGTGAGTACTTTACCAAACTCTTCGCGAAGGAGCAGAGTTACAAGTCTATGTTAAAGATTTTGGGTTATTAATTGATGAAAAAAAAGATATTCGCCCTGCTCCTTTTTGTGGCGGCGGTAGCACTTTGCGTGACCAAATGGGGAACGTGGTTTGGTAATCCGCCTGAGGCGGCTTATGAGCCACAGACTCATTTGTCTCGTGTCATGTTGACCGTTGGCCCGAAGCCCGATGAGCGTTATCTCTCGTGGCAGTATGGCGCGGAGGTGCAATCGGGATGGGTGGATTTTTGCCCCAAGGGTGGAGGCGATACCCTTACGGTGGAGACGAGAAGCAAGGTTTTCCACTCCCGCGCGGGGGTAGGGGCCTACTTCTCCGCTTTGATGGGTGGTTTGGCCTTCGATAGCGCTTACGACTATCGGGTGCGTGTGGCCCAAAACACGACGGAGTGGTTCCATTTTCGGATGCCGAAGCGTGATTCTACCCTCTCGTTCCTCTATTTCGGTGATGTGCAGGACGAGATGGATGAGATGGGGTTGGATACGCTTTTGCCTCAGATTGTGGCGCGTACGCCTGATGCCGCCATGCTGCTCTTTGGTGGAGACCTCATTGAGCGTCCGATGGATCGCTATTGGGGAAAGGTTTTCTCTACGTTAGGAGAGCATGCGACAAGTTATCCGATCGTGTCGGTTCCTGGCAATCATGAATATTTGAAGGGAGTGGTCCGCCATTTGGAGGGAAGATTTCCTTTGGTCTTTCCCTATTACGGTGATTTAGGTCCGGAAGATAATGCCCTCTTCTCCTTCGCGATGGGAGATGTACGATTCTTTTTGTTGGACTCCAACAAAGATTCTTGGAACCTGCTTCCGCAACGTTTCTGGTTGGAGGAACAGTTGAAGAACTGTAAAGAGCGTTGGAAGGTGGTGGTGCTTCATCATCCGATCATCTCTATCAGGGGGTCCATGAATAATTTCATGGTGAAGCATTTGTTCGATGATTTGGTGCGTGAACATGGCGTGGACCTTGTCTTGCAGGGCCATGAGCACGGTTATGCCAGATTCAATGTGTCGCATGACGATGCGGGCGAAATGAGTGAGCCGCTCAGGTTGGTCTCGTTCTGTTCCCGCAAGGAGTATCCGCTTAGTTTCCATGGGGATGTGGCTCGTTGGGGAACGGATGACCGCTATTATCAACGGATTACAGTGTCGGATACCATGCTCTCGTTGGAATCCTTCACGGCAGACCACCAGTTGTACGACAAGGTGCGTATCTTGAAAAAGGATGGCAAACGGGTTTGTGTCTCTGACACCGTGAATGCTCCTGAACGGGTATATGTCTCTGATTGGTTCCGTCAAAACAAGAGTAGTAAACGGGTGAAGGAGTTCGAGGAGAACATCGCCAAATGGCGGGCGAAATCCGTCGGGGCGTATTGAATACGCCCCGTTATTGGATGACCCATTATTGAATAGCCGTGCTGTCCACCCAAACATGGGGAAGGATCGCCTCGTAGGTCTCCTCTGAGAGGCCATAAACTGCTTTTAGTTGCTCTTTGGAAGAGAAACCGCCCAACTTTGTCCTGTATTTTACGATACGTTGGGAGAGTTTGCTGCCGATGCCCCGTAGTTTTTTAAGCTCGGTCGTGTCCGCGCTGTTCAGTTCGATTCGTAACGATTCATATTCGTTGTGGACGTTTCTTGCGTTGACGTGACTGCTTCTGTCTGTCTGTTGTGAATACGTTCTCTTCGGTGGGGCGTAAGGTTGTTTCTCCTCTGTTTTCTCGCTCGGATCCGACTCTTTGTAGCTGTGCCTTTGTGGATATCGAGGTTTTTTCAGCAGTGTGGAATCCTCTGTTTGGGTGAGTAGGCTATCCGCCTGCCGCAAGTAGCTTTCCGCATGACCATCTTGTTGCGGAAGGCAGAAGTTGATTGCGAACATCATTAAAATCAGGCCGCTTAGAAGAAGCAACCCTTGTTTCTCTCCCTTGGAGAAAAAGAAAAAATCCTTAAAAAGATCTATTTTAAACATAGGTGATTGTTTAGGTGAAACATCGTAGATTTTGAATGTTAAATATGATGCAAAGATAATGTTTATTTTAAAATAATGTGTAAAAAATACGGAAGTATCCATGTTTTTTTGTGATGAGTACTTTCGATATGCTCCATTCATTCTAAATCTTGGGAACTATGCCCGTTTTTCGCAATTCTTCCTTATCTTTGTGTCAATTTGAAAGACAATGAACAAAAGACACATATCATATAGTTGGGTGGCGATGCTACTCATGATGTTGGGTGCTTGCGCCAATATGGCACAAGGTCCGACGGGAGGAAAACAGGATGTTATCGCCCCGAAGAAGGTCAGTTCAATCCCTGCGGATAGGGAATTGAATGTCACGAAGACTCGGGTGGAGATCCTTTTCAACGAGTTCCTCCAACTCTCCAATCCGGCCAAGAACCTTGTCGTTTCACCACCTCAAAAAATCAATCCGGTCGCCAAAGCGGTCGGTAAAAAGATTGTGGTGGAGTTGCGCGATTCACTCCAACCCGACAAAACCTATACCTTTGATTTCGGCGACGCGATCGGCGACTATACGGAGAACAACCGTGTCTCGAATTTCATTTACACATTTTCGACCGGTGACCATATCGATTCCATGACCATTTCCGGCGTGGTGCTGAATGCCGCCACATTGGTGCCGGAAGAGGATGTCTTGGTGGGTGTCCACAGCGATGGCGCCGACTCCCTTTTCCTCAAAAAGAGATTTGAACGTATTGGAAAGACCAATGCGGAGGGACGCTTTACCATCCGAGGTCTGGCCAGTAAGAAATATCGTATCTTCGCACTCCGAGATATGAACAACAGCCACTCTTTCGACCAACCGGCGGAGGAGATCGCTGTGCAGGAGATGCCGATGGAGATCCCTTCCATTACGGTGACGGAGAAGATGGATACGATCTATGGCGATTCGATGAAGATCGATACGGTCATCGTGCGTCGGGAGGTGGTCGCCAAGCCGAATGACATCGTGCTCCGACTCTTCGAGGAGGAGCAGCATTTCCAAAAATTCCAAAAAATTGAGCGCCCCGACCGTAAATTCTTTACTCTCTATTTCGAAAAGATGGAGCCGTCGATCCCGAAGGTGACCCTTCTGGACACCACGGTTGCCGATTGGTACAGGGTAGAGGCGAGCCAGATGGGCGACACCGTGAAATATTGGTTCGCCGATAGCCTTTTGTGCAAAAAAGATACGATCCGTTTGGCCCTCTCATATCTGAAGACCGATTCTGCGGGAACTTTGGTGCCTGCGGAGGATACCCTGATGGCCACCCTCACCACCTCCTTCCTGAAGAATGAGGTGAAGATGCAACAGCAGCAGTTGGCACAGCAGAAACGGGCCGAGAAGCGTAATCGTCCGGCGAAGCGTACCAATATCCTGAATATGACGCCCTTCTCCTTGGTGGAGATCGACGACCAACCGGTGGTGGAGTGGGCCAATCCTGTGACCTCCATGGATGAGAAGAAGATTCATCTCTACTTCGCTACGGATACTTTGAAGACGCCGATACCTTTTACCCTCTCCTTTATGGAGAAAAGAGGCAATTGCCGCTCCTACAGTGTCAACTCGGATGGCTTGGCGGAGAATGGTTCCTATGTCTTGGAGTTGGACTCCGCGTGTGCGTATGACCACTATGGCAACCACAACGATCCTATCTCGATCCGTTTCAGGAAAAAGGCGTCGAACGAGTATGGCAAACTGGAACTGAAGATCTCCAATTTGGAGGAAAACGCGTTTGTCGAGTTGCTGAAAGCTTCGGATACCCCATTGCGCACCGTGCATGTGACGAATGGCAAGGCAATCTTTGACCACCTTCCTCCCGCGACCTATTTCGCCCGAATCATCTTGGATAGGAATAACAACCAAAAGTGGGACACAGGAAAGTTCAGCGAAGGTGTTTTGCCGGAGTGGGTATACTATTTCCCTAAGGGACTGAAGCTTCGTTCCAACTGGGAGATGACCGAAGATTGGGATATCAAGGCGGAGACGTTGGACAAGCAGCGTCCGTCAGGTCTGTCCGCCAAAAAGAAGAAGAACAATGATAGATAAGATGGCGGATAAGTTGTTGTTGTCATCGGCCTATTTGGCGCCGGTCTCCTATTACAGAGCATTGGCCTGTGGGGCGGATGCCCAAGTGGAGCAGTACGACCATTACCACAAGCAGACCTATCGTAACCGTTGTCGGATTATGACGGGAAATGGCGTGATGGAACTCTCCGTTCCAGTGGTCAAGAGTGGCGGCAAGGTGGCTGTTAAGGATTTGAAAATCGCCTATGTGGAGAGTTGGCAACAGGTGCATTGGCGTGCGATCGCCTCCGCCTACAACTCATCCCCCTTCTTCGAATACTACCGCGACGATTTCGAACCTTTTTTCACGAAGAAGAGTGAATATCTCATAGATTTTAATATGGGCTTGATGGAGGTGGTGAACCAGTTGATCGGTATAAAGACACCGATCACGCTGACGAACGAGTATGTTCTTTCTCCCCTCGACAGAGTTGATTTGCGGGAGGAATTCTCCCCTAAAACGCCCGATGAGTCGGAGCCCCCTTACTACCAGGTCTTTGACCAAAAGCTTGGTTTCGTGCCCGATTTGAGCATCTTGGATTTGCTCTTTAACATGGGGCCTGAGTCGTTGTTGGTGCTGCGGAAGTGAGTAGGCTATTTTGAGTCGATCCGCCATTTCGCGCCCACAAGGAAATTTCTGCCTGGCATTCCCCGAAAGGGAAGATTTTGGTACTCCTTGTCCCATACGTTGTTGACTTGCAGGGTGACGGTGATCTGTTGTTTCGCTCTGCTGTCGCTCCTTCTCGGGAAAGAGAAGGTGTGGTTGACGGATAGATCCATTAAGAAATAACCCTCCAGCACATCGAAGATATCCGATGAGGTGCGTTCGCCGGTGTAGTTCCCGCTAACTGTGAGGTCTGTCTCCTTGTAGCGTATGTTCCAAAATCCCGCGAAGGTGTTTTGGGGCGTGAGGGGCATCTGATGGCCTAAAAAGGGGTGCATGTCTTGGAACCCTTTTTGTATCTCCGTGAAGCTGTGGTTGAAGGAGAACGAGAGGCTGTTCGCTACCTTTGAGATGGGGAAGCGGTGCCTCGATTCCACCTCTACGCCGCGTGCCAAGACCTCTTTGATGTTGGTCGGTTTCCAGACGACGCCTCTGGGCATCCACATAATCCAGTTCTCCACATCGTTTCGGTAAAGCGTGGCGCTTAGGCTACCCTTGTACCTCTTCAAATGCACCTCCCACCTGCTCTTCGCCTCCAAGTTGAAGGCGCTCTCCGCGGTCAGTTGCTTGTTTGCGTAATCCCCCCAATATCGGTCGTTCAGCGTCGGCACTTTCGTGTTGCGGGCGATGTTGCCGCCTAAGGCCCACACGAAGCGCTCTTGGGAGAATGGCTTCACCTCGAATCCGAAAGCGGGAGAGAAGGGAATTTCCATCGCTGTCACGAAACTTTGGCGAAGATTGCCATGCAGGGATAACCATTTGCAAGGGGTGTATTTCGACAGCAGGAAGATAGCGCCTCTCCACTCTTCGACGCCACTCTTATAGGCGTAAACTTCGGGTTTGATGTAGTGTAATTCGCCACCGACCTCTACCATCACCCGTTTGAATCGTCGCCTCACATTAGAGAGGAGCATCCAATCGTGCGTGGCGATCAGATCGCCTTGAAAATGCTCCCTGTCGTTGATCCATGCCACCTTGTTTCTGAGGTGTAGCCACTTGCCGTTCATTTCGTGGAATAGAATCGCCTTGGCGCTTTGGTCGTCGATCCGCCCATATTTAGAGGGGTCGTTGTTGTTTTGCATCATGGGTTGTAGTTCTCTGTTATACTTGGTGAACCACAATTTCGCACCGAGTAGGTGCCTGTCGTTGACGCGCCATTCCGTCTCGTTGAGTGCGCCATAGTTGTCGTAACTGGCGTTCTTTTGTCGGAAGGTCTCGTCCCTGAAATGGACGGTGAAGTTGTTTTCGCATCGGTTGTAAAAGATAGCGGTCCTGTTTTGGATGATGCTGTTGCCCAAATTAAGTTTGATGCCGGAAAAGGATTTCCCGTAGGAGCCTAAATCTTGTTGCAGGGTAAGGCTTCTGCGTCGCGTGAAATCGTTCTTGGATGAGAGGCAGACCGCTCCGCCGATGGCGTTCCCGAAAAGGGCGCTCTCACCACCAGGAAAGATGTCGATGCCGTCGAAGAAGAAAACAGGGAGTGTACTGTAATCGGTTTGCCCCATGGTGAGGGGGCTGATGTTGATGTCGTCCCACAAAGCCTGCGTGTGGGAGGCGGATGTGCCCCGTAGCGAGAGGGTGGTCATCATGCCGTTGCCGTTCTGTTTCACTACATAGGGGGTGTGCTGGGCGATGAAATCTGCCAGTGAGGTGTGCCGTTGGTTATCTATGAGAAGCGTGTCGGCTTGGTAATGGGACGCTTCTGAAAAGTCGGACAGTTGGTGCTGCTGCTCGCCGTAAACCTCCACCACCTCCAACTCGTTGTAGGAACGGACCTCCTCCGTATGGGCTGGGAGTAGCGTCGTAAAGAGGAGTAAGATGGTTAGAATACGATTTTGCATGAGATAGGGTAGTGGTCGGAATAATCCTTGTCGCCGACTTGGAACTGGATTGCCTTAGCCTCCTTGCTATGCATGATTTGGTCTATCCTGAAGTGGAATAGTTGCTTGTTGTAGGTATAACCGTAGCCTGTGGCGCTCTCTTCGAATGCGTCCGACAACTTGTCGCCGCGGATGGTCTGATAGGCGTAGGATACGGGCACATCGTTGAAATCCCCGCAGAGGATAATCGGGTAAGGAGACTCTTTGATGAGCTGCTGGTAGATGATATGCGCCTGCTTGGATCGGTTCTTGTACGACACACTCATCTTGTTGGACACGGCGTTGACCACTTGGTTGGCATCCTCTTTCGAGACGGCCTTGATCTTTTGCAGCGTCTTCTTCTCGTTCTCCGTGATCCTATTGCTTTCGAGGTGGCAGTTGATGACACGGATGGTGTCTCCCTTAAAGAGAATGTCGGCGTATAGGGCTCCGTTGAATTTCGTCTCCGTCTCCTCCGCCAGATTGACGAATCCGGAGCGGACGAACGGATATTTGGATAGGATGGCCTCTCCGATCTCCGCGTTCCAACTGAGGTTGTTTTTCGTGAACCGGTAATGAGGATAGAGGGCGTAGAGCGATTGCTTGATATCCGCTTCTCCTAAGTGGTCCGGTGAATTGCTGTGGCCGAACTCTTGGATGCAGAGAATGTCGGGTTGGGTCTCCTCGATGAATGGGAGGATATGGTTTTTCTTGCGAGGCGCGAAGAATTCAAACATCTGGACATTGTAGCTCATCACCGATAGGGTGTCTCCCTTCGCATGGGCGTCGTGGCCGATAGAGAAGGTGCGGCGCGTCTCCGGGTAACAGATCAGCAGTGTTAGGATCGGAAGGACGACATAGTATTTCCGCTTGATGATCCAAAAGAGAAGGAAGAGCAGATTCGCGATGACCAAGTAGGGGAAGGCCAATCCTAAATAGGAAGGGAGAATGTGGTCGCACGGATTCACGAAGCAGGCTGCTTTCCCTAAGAGCGTGCAGACCGCCACGATCCCGTTTAGGAGGACCGCGAAGGAATAAATCGTGAATCGGATGACTCCGAACCGTTTATTGGTTGTTTCCGAAGAGTCTCTTTTTCTCATCGTCGTTTAGCGAATCGTATCCGCTGCTCTTTATTTTGTCGAGGATCCTGTTGATCTCCTCGTTCTCTTGCTTTTTCCTGTAGTTGTAGTCGTGGTCGCTCTCTCTTCTCTGGTAGGAGGTGCCCTTCATCTTGGGTTTGCTTCCTATTCGGTTGAAGAGGTTGACTGTTTTATGGATGATTTGGCTGATCCAATGGGTGATGTCCACTCCTTTTTGATGTTGCTTGGCGAACAGATAACCCGCCAAGGCACCTCCGATATGGGCCATTTGCCCACCTGCGTTCGCACCGCCCATGCCAAGTAGGCTGATCAAGACGAGGGCGATCGCTATCCATTTCAGTCTCACCTCGCCGATGAGTGCCAACCGAATGGGTCTCTCGGGCGCGAAGATCGCTGTGGCGACCGTTATGGCCATGGTGGAGGCGGAGGCGCCTATCAGCGTGTAAAGGAAATTGTGTTGGGAGAAGAGCGGGAAGAGGTTGATGCCTAACATAAAGGTGACGCCACCCGCTATTCCGCCTAAAATATAGAGCCCCACCAAGGTGTGTTGCGTGGCGTATTCAAGGAAGAACCTTCCCATCCAGTAGAGCGTCAGGATGTTGAAGAAGATGTGGATGAAATTTTCGTGGAGGAACATGTAGGTGATGAGGCTCCATGGTTGACGCAAGAATCGTTCCAATTGGGCGGGACACGCGAGGTAGTTTACCCAGTTCGTGTCGCTGTTGAAGAGTTTGAATCCCACCAATAGCAAGTTGACCAAGACGAATACGCCTAGGTTGATGTAGATCAGTTTGGTGAGCGTCGTTCCTTGCTTGAACGAGGCTATGATTTCATCTTTGATGCTGTTACCTTCCATAATTTCGCTGGTTTTGTTCGATTCTTCTCTTCCCTTGATATCGCCAGAAGAGGAGTAGGATCAGTCCGAATAACATTCCTCCCAAATGGGCGAAGTGCGCCACATTGTCGAAACTGAAATCTTTCACGCCGGCGAAAAGTTCCAATAGCGCGTATCCGACTACAAGGTACTTCGCCTTGATGGGAATAGGGATGAACATAATGAATAGTGGCGCGTTCGGGAATAACAAACCGAACGCGATCAAAAGGCCGAACATGGCGCCAGAGGCTCCGATGGTGATGTGTTGGTTATAAACTTTATCGGCGAACTGTTGGAGCTCCTCCACGCTATGTAGAATGGTACCATTCCCGATGTCCAATCCGTTTGAAATGCCCGACGCCGTTATTTGCGCCACCTCAGCGGTGAAGGCGTGAAGATCATAAGCCCAAGTCAACTCTTGGATGAGGCCAGCTCCTATTCCTGTGAAGAAATAGAAGAAGAGGAACCGCTTGGTCCCGAACGCTCTCTCTAAAACAGTTCCGAAGGTGTAGAGGCCAACCATGTTGAAGAGAAGATGGTAGATGCTGCTCGTGTCGTGCAGGAACATGTAGGTCACAAACTGGATGGGGCTGAAATTTGAACCCGCCCAGTAGTGAAGCCCAAACTTCGAGATCAGGTCAATGCCGATACGGGGAAGGAGTAGGCTCGCTATCCATAGAAGGACATTGATGATGATGACGTGTGTCGTTATGGAGTTGTATTGGTTATTTATTCCTATTTTCATATTTATCTAAATCTATGTTTCTACTAAAAGTGCGTCTGTTAAATCCCCACTTATAATGGTGCAAAAATAGCGAAAATCCCCGCAGATTATGTTAATGAACATAAAAATGTATTTTTTTTTGTTTTAGTAACATTTTTCCAGCTAATTTTTTTGCGAAATTTAGATTGAATAGTATCTTTGTTCCGCTTACATCATGTTTTGGGGGGATAAATGTGCTCAATAAATGATGTTGCAAGTGAATTTTCTTGATAAGGAAGGATAAAAAATTTATTATATTACTTTAAAATTACATTTTGTTATGAACAAGACAGAATTCATTAAGGCAATCGCAGAGAAGAGCGGTTTGACAATTGCTGACAGCAAGAAGGCTGTTGATGCATACGCAGAGGTTATCACTGAGGCTTTGAAGAGCAACGACAAGGTGGCTCTTATCGGTTTCGGTTCTTTCTCAGTAAAGGAGAATCCTGCTCGTGAGGGCGTTAACCCTGCAACAGGTAAGAAGATCAAGATCGCTGCTAAGAAGGTGGCTAAGTTCAAGGCTGGTGCTGAGTTGAACAAGGCTCTCAACTAATCATTGCTTTTGATTGAAGAGTTAAAGGCGACTTCGAAAGAGGTCGCCTTTCTTTTTGATGGTGAATAGGGTTTTAGAATGAAGAATTTTGCTTAATTTTGCGGCAGTTTCGTGGCGGCGGACTTCGCTGCGCTCCTTCGGGTGCGGCAGCATGTCTCCGTCACTTGCGTATTGTTGGTGTAATTCATTGGGGATTAACGGTTTCCCCGTAAAATAAATTTTAGAGATGAGTTTAGATACAACTTTGGTCCAGTCAGTTAAGAAGGCGGTTGAGTCGCTTTATGGACAACCTGTGGATGAGAAGACGATTCAGATGCAGGCTACTCGTAAGGAGTTTGAGGGTGATTTGACCCTTGTGGTTTTCCCATTTGTGAAGATGTCAAAGAAGAAGCCAGAGGAGACTGCCGCGGAGATCGGTGATGAATTGATGAAGATCGATAGCGCTGTCGCTAAATACAATGTGATCAAGGGATTTTTGAATCTCTCTATCTCCAAGAGTAATTGGGTCAGCCAGTTGAACAATATGTTGGCGGATGACGCCTATGGTACCAAAAAGGCCACAGCTGATTCTCCGCTATTCATGGTGGAATACTCTTCCCCTAACACAAACAAGCCGCTTCACTTGGGCCACATCAGAAATAACCTTTTGGGATATAGCTTGTGCAAGATATTGGAGGCCAATGGCTTGAAAGTCGTGAAGACCAACATTGTAAATGACCGTGGTATCCATATCTGTAAGTCTATGTTGGCATGGAAACTCTTCGGAAACGGCGAGACACCAGCCTCTACGGGTAAGAAGGGCGACCACTTGGTGGGCGACTACTACGTGAAGTTCGATAAGGAGTATAAGGCACAGGTGAAGGAGTTGATGGCTCAAGGCAAGAGCGAGGAGGATGCGAAGCGTGAGGCGCCTTTGATGGTACAGGCTCAGGCGATGTTGAAGGCTTGGGAGGATGGCGACGCTGAGGTCCGCAAACTTTGGAACATGATGAATGACTGGGTATACGCCGGTTTCGATGAGACCTACAAACGTCTTGGCGTAGGTTTCGATAAGATCTATTATGAGTCTCAGACCTATTTGGATGGTAAGGCAAAGGTGAACGAAGGTTTGGCCAACGGTTCATTCTACCGTCGTCCTGATGGTTCCGTTTGGGCCGATTTGACCGCTAACGGATTGGATGAGAAACTATTGCTTCGTGCCGACGGCACATCCGTTTACATGACGCAGGATATCGGAACAGCTACTCAGCGTTTCAACCAATACGACATCAATAAGATGATTTATGTGGTGGGTAATGAGCAAAACTACCACTTCCAGGTGCTCTCTATTTTGTTGGATCGACTTGGATTCTCTTGGGGTAAGGACTTGGTTCACTTCTCCTACGGAATGGTTGAGTTGCCAGAGGGTAAGATGAAGTCACGTGAGGGTACCGTTGTGGATGCTGACGATTTGATGGATGAGATGATCTCGACCGCAAGAGAGGTCTCTAACGAGTTGGGTAAATTGGACGGAATGTCGGAAGAGGACATCAACGAAATCGCCCGTATCTGCGGATTGGGCGCCTTGAAGTATTTCATCTTGAAGGTGGATCCTCGAAAGAACATGCTCTTCAATCCAAAAGAGTCTATCGACTTCAACGGAAACACGGGTCCGTTTATCCAATATACGCACGCTCGTATCTGTTCTGTGCTTCGTAAGGCTGCGGAGGGTAATGTGGCTCTTCCGAACACTTTGCCGGCAGATTTGGACATCTCCGAGGTGGAGTCCAATTTGATTCAGACTTTGTCCAATTTCCCTGGCGTTGTGGCGCAGGCGGGCAAGGATTACAGTCCTGCGTTGATCGCTAATTATGTTTATGATTTGGTAAAGCAATACAATTCGTTCTATCATGACTTCTCTATCTTGAAGGAGGAGAATGAACAGATGAAACAATTCCGCTTGCTCTTGTCCAAAAAGGTGGCTGGTGTCATCAAAACGGGCATGGGCTTGTTGGGCATTGAGGTCCCTGAAAGAATGTAAGGTTTTTCCTCATAGAAAAGGAGGGGCGTCGCTTGTGAGTGACGCCCTTTTTGTTTGACTTTTTGCTTGAAAAATGGCCGTGGGAGATGATGCGAAATGTGTCTGCCGAATTTTTGAAATTTTATTGTGTTTTTTCTGCCCCAAATATTTCTTTATTTAAATTTTTTTTGCAAATTTGCGTGTAACGAACCTGAACTGAGCATTTTGCTAGTGACAGATAATGGTTAACGTTTTTTTTGGGATATAGTATATTGATAATTACTTTGTAAATTGAAGGATTATGAGTAAGAAGCTTTACATATTTTTGTTGATGTTGATTGGATGCGTGTCATCCCATTTGTACGCTCAGGAAGTCTGGAAAACCGTTTATTACAATGATTTTGGTGGAAACAGCAAGTCTGATCCGTGGGCTGGCCCCGCTATCAGTGAGGTTCCGAGCAGCATTTACTATGTGGATGCGGCACAAGATAGAATGTACGGAAACGACTATACGGTGGTAAAACACTATGATAACAACTCCGATTGGTACATCGGTGGCGACCACACCAACCCGTCGGACCGTGAGCAAGGTTACTTTGTTGTCATCAATCCGGATGGTGCCAAGAGTGATGTGACCGCATTCGTGACTCCTTTGAAGGGTTTGTGTAGGGGCGTTACCTTCCGATTCTCCGCATGGGTGGCGAATATGATGTTGCCTAACAAATCTGGTTCATCCATGATTCCTTATGTTGGAGTAGGTGTATATGAGTCTGACCAACCCGTATCTTTGGTCTCTCCAAACGCTTACAAGGTGGAGAAGATCCCATGTGCCGAGCAAGATATCAACAGCCCAAGTTTGGCATGGCAAGAGGTGGAGATCGAGTTTACCATGAACGGAAACAACGAGGAGGCTTACTTTATCGTCGTTATGCACCAACCTGAATCTAACGGTTGGGACTTTGCGATCGACGATATCCGAATTGAGGTGAAACAACCGGAGGTGACTATCAGCCACGATGATATCTATTATGAGGATCCGTTGACTTTGACCGCTTCGTTCGATAACAATGGTTTCTTCTCTGATATGAACAGTACTCAATATACTTGGGAGTACAGCGCGAATGGAAATGACTACGAGACAATTAAGACGGAGAATTATAGCAACGACAAGAACTTCTCTTATACGATCCCATCATTTGACAGAACTAAGAACAATGGTTACTATCGTGTGACGATTGGAGAGAGGGGAAATATGGATTCGGAGGTCTGCTCTTTGACTAAGGTGATCCAAATCGATGAGGACAAGGATAAGGTAAAGGTTTCCTTGTGTGCGGGTGAGTCCAAGACCATGAAGGATGGTACCGTGATCAATGCTTCCCAATACAAGACCGGTGATGTGAAGGTGAGCGCCGACGGTAAGATCACTTATTACATCACAGTGAAGGAGCCTAAGACCATTAAGATGAATGACGAGTACATCTGTATCGGTACCGAATACAATGGTATGTGCGCCGACTACAAAGGTAAGGTGTTCGACGATGAGGAGAATATCAGCGTGGAGATTGAATACAAGGACGAGGATGGCTGTTTGGATTCTGTTCAAACGTGGACGATTCGTGTCTCTGGTCCTTCTGTCGTAAAGCGTGACGACAAGGTCATCTGCCAAAATGGAGAGGCGTATGGTAAGACTTATGAGAAGGCCGGTGTTTTTGATGAGTCTGTGACAAATCCTGAAAACTCCTGCATCGAGTATATTTATCAAGTAACGGTTAATCCTGTTTACGACAGAACCGAGGTGAAGTATTTGTGCCAAGGTGAGAAGTTCAATGGAAAAACCTATAATGAGATCGGAGGCCCATTTATGGATGCGGTTACTTACAAGACTAAAAATTGTGGTTGCGATAGTACGGTGGGATACACCATCTATGTGACTGGTAAGACATATACCGACCTTGAGGATGTAACCTTGTGTTATGGTGAATCCTATTCATTCGCGAATGAGTCCTATTCTACGCCAGGCATCTATAATTTGGAGGATGTCTATACCAACACCTCTACAGGATGCGACAGTATCGTCCGCTTGAAGTTGACGATCTTGGATAAGATTGAGAACAAGGATAATCCAATCGATACTTTGATCTGTTACGATTCAAAATTGTTTGGTGTCGTTTATCCAGATCCAACCACTTCGCCAATTTTGGTACGTGACCCTCAAACTTATGTTTCGGCCGCTGGTTGTGATAGTATTGTATGGTACAACTTGACTGTATTGAAGATCCAATTGAAGTTGGAGGTTAAGTCCGATAGAAATACCGTATGTCGCGGTGAGGAGGTCGAGATTTACATCAAGGAGTTGAAGCCAAGTAACGTTCCTTACCAATGGTTCCCTAACTTGGGTGGGTCCAACTCATCAAAGAAGAACTTTACGCCTACAGGTGATATGGATTGCGTCGTAAAGGCTGAGCGTGTGATCGACGCCACTTCGACTTGCGTCACAACTGATACCATCCACGTTTATGTGAAGGAGTCTCCAGTGTTGGAGATCGAATCGGTTGACCAAAGGGAGAATCTTGTCATCTACTCGGTAACGGGTGGTTCTGAACCATATAAGTTCTCTTTGGATAAGAAGGATCTTGGCTCTGACAACTCTGGTGAGATCAGAGAGTCTCCAATCGGAGCCCACAAGTTGGTAGTAACTGACGTGAATGAGTGTTCTGACGCTGGCTTCTACGAGATTTCTCCAATCCCAGTCACTCCGATGGAGTACTTCACGCCTAACAATGACGGTGAGAACGATACATGGTATATCGAGAATGCGGATGTTTATCCAAATTGCAAGGTCACTGTTTACGATCGTCTCGGACGTGTTGTTTATCAATCGCAAGGATATGATAATGCCGCTGGATGGGATGGTACTTATAACGGAAACCCATTGCCGTCAACTGATTACTGGTATGTGATTAACCTTCCTGAGTCTGATACTCAATTGTTAGGTCACTTCACACTGATTCGATAAAAGAGAATACTATTAACTTATCAATATATTTTGTTATGTCACAGTTGTCAGATTTTATTTTGAAGCAAGCTCAATCGGCTGCTTCAGGAAGTAATTTGGATAAGAGCGTGTTGAATGGTTTGTCTGACTCTATTTTGAATAGTATGAAACAAACCGCGTTGAAGCAAGGCGGAATCGAGCAGTTGACCGCATTGTTCACTGGTAAGTCTTCTGCGGAAAGCAGTCCAATCACAGCTTTGGCTTCTCAGATATTCTCTTCTAAAGTTGCTCCTAAGTTGGGATTGTCTTCTTCGGCCTCTTCGGCAGCTTCTAAACTTTTGCCTACTATTTTGGGCGCATTGGTTACCGCTATTGTGAACAAAAAGGCTTCCGGTTTGGATTTGACCTCTATCTTATCCGCATTGGGAGCGGGAAATAATAATTCTTCGCTTGGCAAGTTGGGTTCAGTTGTCGGTGTTCTAGGCAAATTGTTTGGAAAGAAATAATTAAATAACAATCTTATTTGAAGTCCCGGGATGGTCTCATCCTGGGACTTTTTTTCTTTTATAGGTTGCTATGCATCTATTCGGCATAGGGATGTCTTCTTTTTGTGGCATGGTATTTTTAATGAAGTAATCATATGACACAACCCACAGAAGATCATGCGCAGGTGGCGGCTGAATCGCTATTAAGAGACTATTATGGACCCCAATGGCGCAGTTTTGTTCATGAGAGGATGGTGACTCCTCCGTATGAATTGTCAGAGGATGTGGACGAATCGATTGATTCGCTCCTGGAGATGTATAGGAATAAGAAGAGCCGAAAAGTTGCCTATGCTTCGCGAAAACTTAAAAAGATGTTTTCGCATCTGCCTCCATTTGACCAACGTAAGGTCGGTATCGCCCTGTTGGAAGGCAACTGTACCGATTCGACTTATATATGCCTGCGTTTGATTGACTATAAAAAGAGTCTCTACACCCCTTGGAAGATCAATTGGCATCCTGCCTATGCGAAGGCGGTCGAGTTGGCGTGGACTCGCTATCATGAATTCCATTGTGGCCGTCTCATGATTCAGCATCTGGACGAAAAGGTGGTTCGAAGTTACTGGGATGAGTTGTCTGGTGATGAATATTATTTGTTGTTGTGCCGTCGTTTTGTCTGTGCGCCCTGGTTCCAATTGGATGTGGAACGTCTGAAGCGTGTGGCTGATATCAATGAGTATCTTTTCGTTATGTCCCGCACCGCCCAAGGTGTCTCATCTGAAGAGGCGCGGGAGTTGCTCTATCGTTGGATGGCGGTCTTCTCTTTTCGGGATTATCCCGTCAACATTGGTCTCTATTCGTTTTGGTCGCGTGTCCCTGACGATCTCTTTGTGGGACGAGTTGGGGATGGTAGCTATCTTATCTATCCTTCGCATCCCTTTGTCACGCCTCGTTTGAGTTGCCCGATGTGGGCGGCCGATGGTTATTGGGAACCATTACCCTCCTTGGAGAGTCAAGATGAATCAGATGAGGATCCTTCGTCAAATCGTGAGTGTTACGAGAAAATGGTGGAGCGGAATCCTCTCGTCAAAGATTTGTTCGAGGCGTTGGAATGCACGCCATTGGAGGATGATTAGTGGTGAACTCACGTTATTTCTACTGGAACCTATGCCTTGATATCTTTCTCTTCTAAAAGTTGGCATATTGTTTTTCTCTGTTCCCTGTAATGGCGATGCCTTCCATTTCAATCAACCAACCGGGACGGCAGACAGGCGCAAGTACGATTAGCTTTGGCGTGTCGGGGAACCTTTTCTCGAACATTTCGTGCACTGTTTGGTAATCAGCAATGTCGCGTAAATAGATGAACATGTGGGCCATATCATTTAGAGAAGAACCCGCTTCCGACAAAAGAGCCTCGCAGTTTTCCCACATCCGTAATGTCTGTTTTTTGATATCCCCAATATGAAGGATGTTTCCTTTATTGTCTATGCTGGCGGTACCTGATAGAAAGATGTGTTTTCGGTCTCCATAGTGGACTGCTGTGGCGCGTTCGAACGTGACGCCATACTCATAGGTTGGGTTTAGGTGGCTGAGCGCGTGTAGGTATTGGATCTGTTCCGCTTTCAGGCCTTTGACGAGATAACTGTCCAACCGGATAAGTGAGGCGGGCGAGGCGCTTCTCCCTTCAATACCTGTGCTGGCGATGTAGTGGGTGTGGTTGGTTAATCCGAAGGTGTCAAACAATTCTTTTCTGGCGACGACCATGCCTTGGTAGTTGACGTCGATGTTTTGGACATAAAACCAAGTCCGGATACAGTTGTCCGCCAGACTCATACCCAATCTCTTCGCTTTTGCGTTCTCCTCTTCCAATAGCGTATATGTTTGTTCATAGGCATTCCCTTTTTTCTGGTTGGTAGCGCTCCAAGTATGGTGGTAACCATTGTGCGAAAATAGGCCGGACGCTTCTTGCGACGAGAACTCCATGTTGGTGGCGAAGTAGCACCATGCGGCGATCTTAGAACCGTCTAAAGGTGGCTGCTGTATGATGGAGACGGTTGCCTTCAAAGATCTTTCGTTGATTGAATTGTGGAGTGTGGTGGACTGGTTGCTTGCGTCGCTGACGAAAAACCGTATAAATAGACATTGGCCGTATCTGCCATCGTTTATTGTGTCGAATGCGAGGAATATGTTGTCGTTCTGCTCTTGAAAAGTTTCTGACGGTTCGCACTGGAGAATGATGTGATGTTCTGTCGATGCGTTTCCCGAGCTCTGCGTCGCTTCGAAGGAGAATGTCGTGACATTGGTGTTTTTGATGTTGTATTTCATAAATCTATCGGTTACTTTTCCAAGTTGTTTATCCATAATCTTAATAAATTGATGTCCTCTGTTTCACTGTTGAAACTGACGTTTTTGTGGTCGTAGTGTACCAGGTCTGTCTTGCCCTCTAAGACGTGGAGTATAAAGCTCTCCTCCGACAAACTAGGATGGACGATTTTGTACTGGCTGTCCCTTTTTGATGCGATATCCACAATGGCGTCGTAGCTTTCCTCTTCGGTGAGGAAGAGTCCGCAAGCGGCTTTTTCGCTCGCACCATGGCAATTGATACAGTTGGAGAAGACCTGGTGCTGGATTCTGTCATAATTCAACAAATCGATGTGGATGCTTCCTAAATCTATGATATTGTTTTCCCTCTCCTTCTTAGTGATCGAATGGGTGAAAAAACTGGTCACTTTCTTCCGACTCTTATTCAACAATGCGATGGCGATATCTTCAGTACCCTCTGGAATGGCTTCCATGGTCAAAAGTGTCGAATCTCCTACAGCGGGTTTGCTCAACCCTTTTGACATGAGAGGATAGTCGTTGCCTCCAAATGCCGCGATGACGATTGAATATTCGTGTGGCCATGCGCTGGTGTTGTTGAATGTTACGAGGCCGCTGCATCTGAGTCCGCCAGCTTCAGCGTCCGTCTGCTCTATAATGTCGCCACTGTCACATCCGGACGATAGCAAAGTTGCGGTAAGGGTGGCGAAAATGATAAGCGCTCTTTTCTTCATGTGGTTTCTTTTATTTGTCTGTGTGAATAAAACCGTGGAGACTCTTTAGAATGTATATTGAAGAAGGACCATTCCGGTGTGGGTAGCTAATCCTGTGTCGTCATTATCCCTGTCGAGTTGGGTGGAGTGGCCATATCTGCCTAAATATTGATACATTAATTGCATTTTTAGGTTGCACCTGACGAAGTAGTAGTTGAGGGAAAGTGAGGGAGAATTGAGCCATCCCTCTCTGTCTAAGCCATTCCTGTCAAGAAGGTCGTAGCGAACTGCTGTCTGTAATTTCTTGGTAAGGAAAAATCCAGCCTGAATGTAACCGCCCATCATCTGGAAATCGTTCTCTTGTTGCATCCTACGGGTCCAGTTCATTCGTAAATAGTAAAACTCTCCGGATAGATAAAATCGACGGTAAAGCCAAGCGAATTCTAATCCGCAACGGAGATCGTTCGAACTTTCGTCCTCTGCTTCTATGTTGTAGTTGGTGGATAATCCCACAAGTATTTTTTTGTTCTCCAGATCGGTTGGTATTCCTTGGTGAGTTGGCATGGTTCCCATGGGCATGAATGCTATTCGTCCCGCATAGAGTAGGGAGGGTATGCCTTTGTGGTCGTCGCTGGTCGTCTTGTTAGCGGTCAACCCACCTCCGGATCCGTTGAATAGACCTACTTGGTATTGGAATTTCTCTTTTATGTTTCCGTGTAGTTGGACACCTAAATCAAAACCCAATCCCATTGTGGGGTTGGCTGCATTGAGGCTCATGTTCACATTGGCTGTCGTTGTGACGGATAGGGGCAGGTTGGGAAACATCGTCTCGCCCAAAGTGGATAGGTAACCGAGGCAGAATGGTACTTTGAATTTTCCGGCGCGTATTCTGATGGCCTCTTTTAGATTGATGTCAAACCAGGCCTGCTGCAAAAGATTTTCCCCGCTTTTTGCCGCATTTAACGCAACGTTAAACGTGATGAGTTTGAATGCTTTTCCTGAAAATCCGATAATCGTGTTGGGGATGGCGAATCCGATGTTCGCCACTTTGTCTTGATCCGCTAAATTTATACCCTCGTCATCGTACCAATTAAAATTGGCTGTTGTTTGGACAAGAAGGTAGGGTTTAAAGGCAAAGTCGCCCGCTTTGGTCTCTATGGAGAGACCTTTCTTCTCATCCAGACGGACGACGTCACTCTCTATGTATTTGTCCGATATCTCTTTGTACTCTATGGTGGCGGCGCCAGCAAGATGAGGGAGGAGTATGGCTATTGTGAATAGTAGTTGTTTGGTGTTCATAATGAAAGGAGTTTATATGTTATAGTGTTTCCAAAAAGACGATGAGCGCTTTCCGCTCGTCTTTGCTCAGTTTTTTGAATAATTCCCTAGAAACGGCACCTTCCCCACCGTGCCATAAGATGGCTTCTTGCAGGTTTCTTGCCCTTCCGTCGTGCAGAAATTGAGAGTGGCCGTTTACGATTTCCTGAAGTCCGATGCCCCAAAGAGGCGTGGTTCTCCATTCGTTGCCATAGGCTAACCCTGATTTTAAGTGGTCGTCTAATTCCGGTCCCATATCGTGGATGAGGAAGTCGGAGTAGGGATGAATCGTTTGCCCTCCCAACCAAGGAAGTCTTGTCCCGTTTAACAAGGTGCTTCCCTCTGCTCTTGTGTGGAGTGTGGGAATGTGGCAAAGGTTGCATTTCGCCTTGTAAAAGGCCTCCTCTCCCTTTTTCACAATGCTGTTGTTGACATACCTTCTGGCAGGGACACCTAGACATTGCATGTAGAGATCCACATCTTCCATCTCTTCCGTGGATATTTCAAGTCCATGGTATAATTGCGGGTGTTGGCTTTGCCCTGCACAGACCTCTTCGGGATAGCGTGAGTTGGTGATGCCCATGTCGCTTGAATAGCCTAACTCTACGGTTAAGTCTGCATGCTGGGCTTTGTTCCCTGAAACGCCGATTTGTCTGATTCCTCTCTCCGTGATGTAGTTCAATCGCCCGCTGATGCCATATTCGGGGTAGTTGCTAAGCGCCTCGATTCGTCGTAATTCATTTTGATCTAACGCCATTATCTGTCCCATTCCTACGTGACGAAGAGGGATGCGGACTGAAATATAGAGATCTTCGGGCGCAATGCTATCCGCATACCACTCTGTGATCGTGTAGTGTGGCCTCTGAAGCGAGTAACTCTCTCCATCCGGGAATTGAAATTTCTCCTCGGTATAGCTTACGTGAAGTTTTCCTTCCGCCTCCGATCCGTAAATGGTTTGGTCGTGCAACACGCGTCCATAGCTGTTAAAGAACGCACCGTTTTTTCGGGTTATGTAGACCAGCATGGATGAGAACCCGTAGTTGCCGCTTCCGCCTTGGGAGAAGAGTGAGGATGGCGTCCTTCCCGCATTTTTATGGCAACTTCCGCATGAATAGCCCGCATATACAGGACCTAGTCCACTCTCTGTCGTATTGGGGTTGTCGTATAATAGGTCGCCATTGTTGAAACGAGTGGATAGGCTTCCTGTCACCCAAGATGCAGGTGTGTCGTATGCTTTGCTCGACGACATGAAGATGGTTGAGCGTCCGGCGGAAAGTTCGTTGAAAAGCGCGATTTCTCCATTGGGCTTCAAAATGCTGTCGTCGTCCGTGACCTCCTCTTGGCATGCGGCAAGGAGAAGCAGTGGGCAAAGAATGAATCGAATATAGTGAGTCATATCTGTAAACGAATTACTATCAGGCACCTGTTTGCCAGGATGCCTGATAGCAACGGATGTTTTTTATTTTACGATGGTTTTAATCTTTTCCAACGCATTGGTCAATTCCGCGCATTTTTTCATCGCCTCTTTGATTTCGGTCGATGCGTTTAGGTTGTTTCTGAAAGGTGCGGGAATCGCGTCGATGGCTTTGTAGGCCTCTTGGATGGATTGGCGTATCTCCTTGTCAAGTTCTTTGTTGTTTTGGGCGACTAACAAGGATATTGATTTCTCGTTGCCTGTGTTGTCCAGGTCGCTGATGTCATTGGAGAGTGTTCCGAGGTAAGCGTGTTGAATGCTCAAGATGTTGTTTTTGTAGTCCTCCAATGAATTCCAAGAATACCAGGACTCGACATCCTCGACATTTTTATTCTCGAATGGACCTCCGATTTTTTGTTCTCCCACCTCTCCCGAAATGTCGGTGCAACCATCTACAATCTGAGAGATGACGTCGGCTTGTGTCTTGAAGAGTTGGTCGTACATATTGGGATGTTTGAAACGATGGCCGAATCCGTCTGCTGCCATGTCTGGTTCCAATTCAGATACTAGTTCATCATCGTTTGCGCTTAATCCATTGTCGCCGTTCCAGTAATACCATAATTTGAAACTGTCGTAGTATAGACCCGTAGCGACCGTAAGCATATACTCCTTTTGTCTGTCGCTGATGGTTGAAGCCACTCTCGCTTGTCCGTTCTCGAATAGAAGGTACTCTAAGGTGTGAAAACCTCTGACGGTTGAGCCCAATCCATCAACGTCAAAAACAATCTCGCTGTTGAGGTACTTCTCGATCTGCACTTTGTCTAATGGCCAAGAGTCTAAGGATGGATCGAGGCTGTAGGTCGCAGCCGGACCAAAGAGGAATGCCTCGCTCTCTTCCCATGGTGAACGGGTTGCTCTCCATGCGTCACAAGCCTTTTGAAGATCTGATTGTTGCCCACTCTCCGTGAATTTTTCCACTGCGGATAGAAGGTTGGCGGCGCATTTCTTCTGGTTGGAGTAGGTGGTCAAGACAATGTTGTCCACATAGTTGTCAATGATGGCCGTGTATTTTTCATTGTAATCCTGCGATAACCCGTTGTCTATCGCATCGTCATCCTGTTTGCAAGCGGTATTTAACAATCCTGCCAAACCGCAAATAAGTAAAAGTTGTTTCTTCATTGTGTGATAAATTTATTGTTGTTTGTTTTTGCTTTGTTTATTGGGTTGTTTCACCATCCATGCCAGATAACCTACCCCGATGGATACCGTGTTCTCGCTATTGAAATTACCCCTGTCCACCCATCGGTGGGCATAGTCAGCCTTTACCACAAGGTTTTTTAATGGATAGTAATTGATGCCGGCTGTGATGATATCTTTTTTGTAACGAGGATCGGGTGCCACAGATCCCGCTGTGCTTTGCATGGAGTTGTAGTATTCGTAACGGACAAAGGGAATTAGATTGAGCTTTTCCGAGAGCAGATTGCCCAAGTCAAAACCGACTTCTGCCGACCATGTCAAAGCGCTTTCCGCCACTTGGTCACGTGGGAAAATAGAAATGTTACCGGTTTTAGGCATGGTTAAGTTGAGCTTCGATAAAGCCTCACTGTCGCCGATTCTTCCATAAAGGAAATTGGCTCGGGTGATCCATCTGTTCCGGTTGTATTGAATGTCGGAACTTAGTAGGACGACGGGGATATCTATGCCTTCCATTTTTTGCGGCTTGGATGAGTTGCCCGATGTTTTGGGCGCATAGTAGCCGGAAACGCCAAAACGAGG
Source organism: Paludibacteraceae bacterium (assembly GCA_045639525.1). Classification (GTDB taxonomy): domain Bacteria; phylum Bacteroidota; class Bacteroidia; order Bacteroidales; family Paludibacteraceae; genus UBA1181. The sequence goes on from JAZUDI010000026.1 coordinate 42,330, forward strand.
CGTCTTTTCTCCTTGGAATTCAAATCGATAGGCCAATGCTGGGTTGGTCATCGTCTGTACCTCGAACATGGATTGTTTTCCCTTTTTGATGAAGTTGGCTCTTGAAAATCGATTAGGATCTAATCCGCTGATACATTGTATGTTATATTTAAATATGCCGATTTCTCCGAGAAGAGATATTCCTGTCTCGTGCCATGTGCAGGGAAGAATTGTGGTCTCTCCCTCTGGACGTTTCGCTCCGAAAAAGAAGATGGGTTCATGGTGCGAATTGGTCAATCCGACTGGGACAATCAAGTGACCGAAACGAAGCGACAGGGCCTTGTTGAATATCTTTGTGATGTGAAATTGTTCAATGGCAACCTCTCCACCTTTCTCTACCTCGAGTTCATACTCTCCGGCTTCGTCGTATTCGTATTCGATGCCAGAACCTGTTCCTCCATACTCAAATTCAATTTCGGAACCGAGTATCCATGTGGGGGAGAGTTTGAAATCCATAGCGACGATGAAGCGAGGAATCGACACTTGGGAACGATTGTCTTTTTTTGAACCCTTCTCGTAAAAGCTGTTGGACCCGTAGTCGAAGTGTTGGAAAAGCATCTCTCCGTATCCACCGAGTCTGAATCTCCACTCTCCATAATCATTCTTGTCCACTGAGAGATCCCTTTTGGATGTTGTCGCTTGACTGGATGGTATTGTGTCCAACTTCTCTGCCGATAGGTGTTGGGGGAGAAGTGCGGCAACTGACAGTAATCCTGTGATGATTTTAGATTTCATATTCTTTATTTTTTTTATGCTGCAAAGTTCTATGGATTCAGAGGCACTGACAATCCCAACATGTGGCTAAAAATGGGAAGGGGGATTCCCTCATTCGTGTATAAATGAAGAGGTGGAGTGGGGCTTCGAAAACAGAAAGCGGAGGAAGTCTTTCGCAAGGGTTCCTCCGCTAGTAATTAGATTTACTCACTATTCCTTATGTGGTTATTGTTCTGTCAAAAGACATCAATTATGGCTAATGTCGGATGCCTTTCATTTTGAACAATGCAAAAGTATATCGGTCAAGGTATTTATAAAATCCCTTGTTATAGGTATTATCACCCGTGGTGATAATCATTAGATGGTAATTCTTGTCTTAAGATATGGTAGTCCGACCTTAGCCACCATAACTGTGCATTCCCCCGAAAAAGTGGTTGACGCCAAAGTAGGTGACCAATAGGCTGACAAAGGCGAGAAAGAGGAACAGGTGCATGTTGATACTCTTCCGTAGGGGCGGAATGAGTGATGCGTGGAAGGAGAAACTGTACAGTAGGAGCGTGATCAGCGCCCATGTCTCCTTAGGATCCCAAGCCCAATAATCTCCCCACGACACATTGGCCCAGATCGCACCGGTGAAGATGCCTATTGTCATGGTGAAAACGGTCGGATAGAGGAGCAGTTTGTTTAGGATAAGAAAACGCTCTTCCACTTCGTCGTTGGTGCGGATGAGGTGGATGAGGATCGCCGCGAAACTGATTAGCGTGATGAATCCCGCTAATGTGTAGGAGATCATCATCAACGATACGTGTATGCTGAGCAGCGGCGAGTTGAGCACGGGCATCAATGGCGTGATTTTGGGATCCATGTCGCTCAGGGATGAGGCCAATAGGGCGAATCCCGACACGAGGATGCCGACGGGAAGGCAAACCTTCAGTTTCCTATTGCCGATGATGGCCAACACTTGCGATAACCAACCAATGGTGAGTAGTGTTTCGTGTCCGTTGGAGAAGGGTAATCTGCCTGAAATGATCATGCGTAGCGTGATGCAGTAGGTGAGATAGAGTAGGGATATGATAATGAAAAAGAGAAAAGGTTTCTCGTTCCACCTTTTGTTGGGCTGGAAGAGATGGATGCATAGAAGTATAAAGGCAAGGATGCCCACGGTTAAGACGATGTAGCTGTAGATCGCTGTACGATTGGTGTGGAGGTAGAGATGTTCCGCTTTCAGTTGCCATGCGGATGGGGCGGCCTCCCCCAATTTGGTCTGCTGAAGATGGTGGAGTTTCTCGATCCAAGGAACGCAATTTTCGCCCTTTTTGTGGGATTGGTAACAAAGGGAGAAGAAGTTTCGGATGAGCATGGCATTTTGTTCGTCAACGGAGGCGACCTCCGCTGTGTCGGAGGGGGCGATCAAATGGTATCCCTGTTTGGTTTGGACAGGGAATATCTTGAGTGTGGCGCCGGATTCCAACATGGCGATGATCTCCGCCTTCTCGTCCAATTTAGCCAGCTCTTTCCTCCTTTTGTCGCCCATGCCATTCCGTAGCCCTTCTATTTCCGCCAGTTTGATCTTATACTGTTTCTTTGAGTTGAAAAAATCCACGAAACGGGCCTTGCCTGTTATGCCTAAAAGTTCTCTGTCTTGGCTGTTTTTTATCTTTATCATAGGTTCGTATTGCCACTCTTCCGGATTGAAAATCCATCCGAAAAGCACTTGTGTGGCGGTTAAACCCTGGTATTGGCTCTTCCCAGTCAATTTTTTGGTGAAGTCAGTGGCATAGACCTCTACCGTCGTTATCCTGTCTTGGTATTCAATCAGGAGATTACCCATGGCTTCCGCAGTGGCGGGTTCGATTGTTGAGGGAAGTTGGCTCGCTGCTTGGCACTCTCCGGAGGATCCCCATAGAGCACCCGCCAGTATCAGTGATTTCCAAACCGAATGGTGCAGCAATTGGTGGAAACGGCTTTTTTTGTCCAATAGTATGGCGAGTATGCTGATGAGCAGAAGCAGGTAGCCCGTATAGGTGAGTCGAACGCCCCATTTGTCGTAGCTCACCATGAGTATGGTTCCTTTCTGGTCTTGGTCGTAGGAGTATTGGTAGAAGCGGTAACCCTCTCTTTCGAAGATGTGGTTCATGGATATGTGGATATCGGAGGTGTCGTTGTTTAGTTGTAGCGTGCTGTGGAAATCGGCGGCTGTGTGTGTGCCTTGGTAAGGAATTATTTCAAAGGATTTAAGGCGTAGAGAGAAGGGGAGTTGACGATCTCCTTGCGTCGGACTATAGACTTTGTCCGATGATTCGTTCTCTCGAAGGTGGAGGTTCCCTTTATAGCTTGTGATGTGCGTCGTGAGCGCACCCGCTAATATCAAAAGGAATGAGATGTGGAATAAGAAGGATGATTTTATGCGGTGAAGCTTTCTCTTCATGATGATATAGAGGCTGCTAATGACAAGCGCACCCCAGATGCTTATCACGAGGGGGTGGGAATATAGTTGAATAGCGTTCTCCTCTTCCATAGATCTTCCGACGATGGTGAAAGCGGCCATTATTAGAATGAGCAGTAGTAGCAATGAGAAAGGTATCCATTGGAATCGTTTAATCATCTCTCTTATTATTTAAATGTCTGTTGCAAAAATACTGTTTTTAGACTTTGAAATGAATTTTCGGGGAAAAATCCCGAGGTAATGGTAATAAAAAAAGTCCTGCCGTTATGACAGGACCTTCTCAATAACGCTATGGCGTGTGCTTATTTCATCTTTGCGATGTTCTCCTTCAATGTGGCGATCTTGCTCTCCGCGTCAGACTTCTTCTTCCGCTCTTTATCCACGATTTCAGGCTTCGCGTTGGCTACGAATTTCTCGTTGCTCAACTTTTTCTCCACACCTGCCAAGAATCCTTCCAAGTACTTGATCTCCTCTTCCATCTTCTTGATCTCCTCCTCGACATTGACGTTGTTGCCAAGCGGAACAGAAATCTCGATGGTGCCCACCATGAAGGTAGCGGCCGCGCCACCCAAGTCATCTGTGGTCTCGGCAATCTTGTTGACGTTGGCCAACTTCTCGATGATGGCGTTGTTCTTGTCGTCAAACTCACCTTTGTAGAACATCTCGAATGCCTCACGAGGGCTGATGCCCTTGTTGGCTCTGATGTTACGGATACCTGCGATGATGCCCTTGGTGGTCTCCATGCGGTTGATGTTCTTCTCGCAGAAATCCTCCGCGGTAGGAAGAAGGCTCAACATGATGGTATCCTTGGCGTCACGCTCCTTGATGTTTTGGTAGAGCTCCTCGGTGATGAACGGCATGAATGGGTGGAGTAGCTTCAACAAGGTCTCGAAGTAACCTAAGGTTGCCTCGTAGGTAGCTTTGTCGATTGGTTGTTGGTAAGCTGGCTTCACCATCTCCAAGTACCAAGATGAGAACTCATCCCAGAACAACTTGTAAACAGCCATCAAAGCGTCGCTGATACGATACTTGTCGAAGCAGTCGTTGATCTCGGCGATGGTCTTGTTCAATTGGTGTTGGAACCACTTCACAGCTTTTTGAGCGGACTCTGGTTGCTCCATATCCTTTACCTCCCATCCCTTAACCAAACGGAAGGCGTTCCAGATCTTGTTGTTGAAGTTACGGCCTTGCTCGCAAAGCGCCTCGTCGAACAAAATGTCGTTGCCTGCAGGTGCGGAGAGCATCATACCCATACGTACACCATCCGCGCCGAAGCGGTCGATCAAATCCAATGGATCAGGTGAGTTACCCAATGACTTGGACATCTTGCGTCCGATCTTATCACGAACGATACCGGTGAAATATACATTCTTGAAAGGCATTTTGCCTTCGTACTCGTAACCCGCCATGATCATACGCGCTACCCAGAAGAAGATGATGTCCGGACCTGTTACCAAGTCGCTGGTAGGGTAGTAGTATTTGATCTCCTCGTTGCCTGGGTTGTTGATGCCGTCGAACAAAGAGACAGGCCACAACCATGAAGAGAACCATGTGTCAAGCGCATCCTCGTCGCGAACCAATTGATCCGCGGTGATGTTCTCGTATCCCTCGATCTTCTTCGCCTTTGCCAACGCATCCTCGACGGTGAGCGCAACGACGAATTTCTCTTCTGCACCCTCTGCGGTTGGGAGGAAGTAGGCTGGGATTCTGTGTCCCCACCACAACTGTCTTGAGATACACCAATCCTGAATGTTCTCCAACCAGTTCTTATAGGTGGATACATATTTGGCAGGATAGAACTTCAACTCATTGTTTACAACTGGTGGAAGAGCGATGTCCGCGAAGTGTTGCATGGAAAGGAACCATTGCTTGCAGAGACGAGGCTCTACGGCGGTGTCTTGGTTACGCTCTGAATAACCTACCTTGTTGTCGTAATCCTCGACCTTCTCAAGCAAACTTGCTTTCTCAAGATCGATGGCGATTTGCTTACGAACCACGAATCTGTCTTGGCCGACATACATGCCAGCGGCCTCTGAGATGGTTCCATCCGGATTGAAAATATCAATGGTCTCAAGACCATGCGTCTTACCAAGCGCGTAGTCGTTCACGTCGTGGGCTGGTGTGACTTTCAAACATCCTGTACCAAATTCAACGTCAACATAACGGTCTTCAATGACAGGGATGACTCTGTTCACCAATGGAACGATCACCTTGTGGCCCTTCAACCATTGGTTCTTAGGGTCCTTAGGGTTGATACACATAGCGGTATCACCCATGATTGTTTCAGGACGTGTCGTAGCAACAACAGCGTAATATCCTTTCTCATCCTTATGTAGGATTTCTCCCTCTTCGCCGGTTGGCTTGACAGAGGCGCTATCCTGCACATAGTATTTAAGATAGAACAACTTGCTCTTCTCCTCACGGTAGATCACCTCCTCTGTGGAAAGTACGGTTTGAGCTTTAGGATCCCAGTTTACCATGCGAAGACCACGGTAGATCAAACCTTTGTCGTAGAGGTCAACGAAAACCTTCAATACCGACTCGGATCTCTTGTCGTCCATGGTGAATGCGGTGCGGTCCCAGTCGCAAGAGGCCCCCAACTTCTTTAATTGCTCAAGGATGATACCTCCGTGTTTTCTGGTCCAGTCCCAAGCGTGCTCAAGGAATTGCTCGCGGGTAAGATCCTTTTTCTTGATGCCCTCGCTGGCAAGTTTGTTGACCACCTTCGCCTCGGTCGCGATGGATGCGTGGTCGGTACCTGGCACCCAACATGCGTTCTTTCCCAACATACGGGCGCGGCGAACCAAGATGTCTTGGATCGTGTTGTTCAACATGTGTCCCATGTGGAGCACACCTGTCACGTTTGGTGGGGGAATAACGATAGTGTAAGGTTCGCGACCATCTGGCTTCGATTTGAAGAAACCATTGTCCAACCAGTATTGGTACCACTTCGACTCAACGTCGGCTGGGTTGTACTTGCTTGCCAATTCTTCCATATTGTTTGTCTATTCTAAATTATTTCGAAATATTAGGTTGCAAATTTAGTGAAAACAAATTGAAGATAAGACTTTTGATGAGGTAAATGATGCAAAAAAATGGGCGTGTCATCTGTATCGACACACCCATTCCCTGAAAAGATACGAGTATTTACTTTAAAATTGGTTTTTCAGTATACAACTGCTATGTTATCTGTTATGCAAAAATCGTGCCAAAGAATTGATTAAAATAAAATAATTATATATAAATTTATAAAATATCTCATTATTAATCCGCTTGTCTCTCTATCCCGCTATCGTTCTTGTGAATAAAATATGTTGCGTGATGAGATTACCTTTGTCCCTTGAAAATGAGTTTATAAGGTCATAATTTCATCAGTAAAATGGAGAATTTTGAAGATATCGATTCGAAAATCCTCTCCATCGTGGAGGGGGAGATCGCATTAAGGAAAGAGGGGTTCGCTAAACCTGCGATAATGGTTGTGCTGGGTGTGTCATTCCTCTTTTTGTCATCAAGGTCAGTCGACCTATTGCCAGAGGGCGCCGTGAAGATGTTGGGTTGTTTTTCCGGGTTGGCGCTGTGTGTGGGCGGCTTGTTGCTCTCCTTTAGCCGTCGTTCGCGACTCTTCCATGTGGCGAGCAATACGCCGCTTCGTCGAATTATGCTGGATTTCGACGCGAAGGCGTTGGATCGGGTGATGGAGTTGTATGAGCGGAATGACTTCCGTACGCTCGTGGAGATGAGTCACGCCTCCAATGCCGGCGTGCGGATGGTGGTGTTGGGGTTGCCTGACGGTTCGCTCTGCTTCACGCAGTTGATGAAGTTCATACCATATACTTTCGAACCTGTTACAGAGGTGCGGAGGCACGAGAATGACATGTCGATAAGGTCTCTATTTATTTAATATTATTTTAATTTATTATTGTCAGACGAGAGGGCGCATGGCTGGGAGGTCGTGCCCCTTTTTGCGACTTATTTGGCTATGATGGTCATTTCGCAGGCTTTGCAGTCGAACGAGAGCCTATAGGCCTTGCCGTTGTTGGCGGTTAGTGTCAAGGGCTCCTGGATGTTATCCTTCTCTTTGTCGCGCAGTTTGCAGTAGCCTAATGCATGGCGAAGGCAGTGCTTACAGGTCATGACGGGAACGCCCGTCACAGCCCTCTTTTCGAAGGAGTCCGCGATCTGTTTCACTTGATGCTGCTCGAAGAAATCTCTTGCCTTTTGGTTGTGGACATTGCCACGGTAATCTAACTCTAGGGTGATATAGGGGTGATTGGTTTTCGGAAAGTGAATTTCGCTTCTGTGGCGTTGACGCGACCGCTCCGCCATCAGTGCCTCCAACAAATCTCTTCTCCATTGGGTGAGTGCTCCCGCTGGGATGAAATAGATCTCGCTTTGGATGGTCACCTCATCTACTCGGAAGATGGTGTTGCCACTCTTCTTGAAGATGGAGACGATGTTCTCCCGTTGGCGGTCTGGCGATTTGCAAGGCTCCAGTGCCGCGGTGTATCCTATGGTCGCCGAAATATTGTCTTCGTCGGTGATGGTGGCGAACAACTGATTGTCCCGTTCGTCTATTACGACTTTCGTCGCTATCTTCCGCTCTGCGGACTCTTTGGAGAGCGTCTTCTCGAATGCTTGGTCCAAGTTGCGGTAGAGTATGGTGTTGCTTGGCACAAATATCTTTTCCGACGGGGTGATGCTATTTCCCTCGACGGTGTTGGCTCGGAATCCGTGGAATTCGCCGTTGCGTTCCGTGAAGCAAAAACCATCTCCGTTGGAGAGTTGCTTGTCGGTCTGGACGATAATCTTGCCGTTCCTTGAAAAGGCGGTTCCGATTCGCTCGCCTGTCGATTTGGGCGTCTCCATTTGGATGATTTCCCGCTTCCTTCCGTGCAGGAAGTAGTCGATGGAACTACGGTGGAAACTCTTCTCGGTGTCAGGTGTGAAGGTGTAGGTGCAACGACCTGAACTGGCCTGCTTGTATGTTTGTCCGTCCAATATGCGGTCTAATGCCTGCCTGTAGGACGCGGTGACATTCTTGACATAGGAGAGGTCTTTCAATCTGCCTTCAATTTTCAGCGATGAGACGCCTGCGTCGATCAGTTCCGCCAAGTGGGCGGAGAGGTTGAAATCTTTGAGTGAGAGTAGGTATTTGTCTTGGGCCAATATCTTGCCCGTGGCGTCGGTGAGCGAGTAGGGCAGACGGCAAAATTGCGCGCAGTTGCCTCTGTTGGCGCTTCTTCCGCATCCGTTTTGGCTCATGTAGCAGAGTCCGCTGTAACTCACGCATAGGGCGCCGTGGACAAAGGCCTCCAGTTGTACTTGGGTGGATTGCGCAATCTCTTTTATTTGCTCTATGGATAGTTCCCTGGCCAATACGACCTGTTCAAAACCCGCTTTCTCCAGAAATCGCACCTTTTCAACCGTGCGGTTGTCCATTTGGGTGCTGGCGTGGAGCGGAATCGGCGGTATGTCCAACTGGGTAATGCCAAAATCCTGAATAATCAGCGCATCTGTCCCTATGTCGTATAATTGGTGGATGATGGTACGGGCTTGTTCCAACTCCTCATCGGAGAGGATGGTGTTGAGGGCCACATATACCTTCGCATAGTATTGGTGGGCATGTTTGACCAACCGCTCGATCTCCTCGATGCTACTGCCTGCCGCTGCTCTGGCGCTGAATTGAGGTGCGCCGATGTATACGGCATCCGCACCGTGGTTGATGGCTTCGATGCCGATCTCCGCATTCTTCGCGGGAGAGAGCAGTTCTATCTTGCGCATTATCGGATATGGCTGATGTTGTATGGGGTCTTTTGATAGACGAAGTAGTTCAACCAGTTGGTGAAGAGTAGATTGCCATGGCTTCTCCAACGCACCACAGGTCTCTTTTGTGGATCGTCGTCTTCGAAATAGTTGCATGGAATTTGGATATCCATTCCCTTCTCCTTGTCTCTGAAATATTCGTCTTTAAGTGTGTTGGGCGCATATTCGGAGTGGCCTGTGATGAAAAATTCACGACCGTTTCTGCCTTGCACGATATAAACGCCCGCCTCTTCCGACTCGGAGAGGATTTTTAAGCCTGAAACCTTTTCGATGTCGGCTCTTTTCACCTCGGTGTGGCGGCTGTGAGGCGCATAGAAGATGTCGTCGAATCCTCTGAATATTGGGTTCTTCGAATCTAACACTTTGTGCTTGAATACGCCGAATTTCTTTTGAGGTAATGGGTACTTAGGTACACCGTAATAGTGGTACAGACCCGCTTGGGCTGCCCAACAGATATAGAGGGTGGAGGTGACGTGCGTCTTCGCCCAATCGAAAATCTCTTTGATTTCGTCCCAGTATGTGACCTCTTCGAACTCATAGTTCTCGATCGGTGCGCCTGTGATGATCATACCATCGTACCGCTGCTTCTTGATGGAGTCGAAATCCTTGTAGAAGGTTAGCATGTGCTCCATTGGCGTGTTTTTAGAGGTGTGGCTCTTGATTTTCAAGAGGTCTAACTCGATCTGCAACGGTGTGTTGGAGAGCAGTCTGATAAGGTCCGTCTCTGTCGTGATTTTCAAAGGCATCAAATTGAGGACAATGATTTTGAGCGGGCGAATGTCTTGGTTCGCCGCTGATTCAGAGTCCTTCACGAAGATGTTTTCCTTCTTCAATGCATCGACAGCCGGTAAGTTTGATGGTATGTTTAGTGGCATATAATCCTTCTGTTTTTTTCTTTTTGCAAAGATACGAATTTCCGCATAATATTATTATTTTCGCAGTTGAATTCATTTGGATTATATTGTGTGTTTTTATTATTTAAATTTCTATTTATGAAAATCAGAAAGTTATTTCATTTGATGTTGACCTCCGTTTTGGGCATGTTGGGATGCTCGGAAATCACGGCGGACGAGTATGGCTGCCCTACTGCGGATTTCGAAATGAAGGGAAAGGTTACGAACGAAAAGGGTGAGGCTTTGCCTGATGTGGAGGTCACCTCTTCAATGATGGAAAAAGATTCGATTGTGCATTATCGTCGTCTGTCCACGACTGGAGAAACGGGCACTTATCAGTTTAAGGAAGATTTGATTGGCTTGGGTTGGAAAGACGATGGCTATTCGTTCTCTTTTATCGGCGACACTACGTTGTATGAACCCTATGACACGGTTATCCCTGCTGACCAAATCCATTTGAAGGGAGGCGACGGAAAATGGTACGAAGGCAAGGCATCTTTGACGGTGGATGTTGTTTTGAAAGATAAAAAGTAATGGAGAAGGATCCTGAAAAAATAGGTTTGAAGAAACGTGTGGCCTTGGCCTTGCATGACTGCTACCGTCATAATGCGGCTAAGATCCATGAATTGAAATATCTTTTCTGGGAGACCACTTTGCGTTGTCCTCTCAGTTGCCAACATTGCGGAAGTGATTGCCGTGCCGACTCTTCTGTCAAGGATATGCCTGTGGCTGATTTCGTGAATGCGGTGAAGCAAATCGTTCCGATTGTGGATCCTCACCATACGATGATTGTTTTCACGGGTGGTGAGTCTTTGGTGCGCCACGACCTGGAAGAGGCTGGTCAAGCCATGTGTGATTTGGGTTTCCCGTGGGGAATCGTGACCAATGGTTTTTTGTTGACGCCGCAGCGTCTTCAATCACTGCTCAATGCGGGCATGCGTTCTTGTACCGTGAGTTTGGATGGTCTGGAGGAGTCCCATAATTGGTTGAGAGGTCATGCCGATTCGTTCCGTAGGGCGGTGGCGGCAATCAAATTGTTGCCTGCAACCAATCTTCGTTTTGATGTCTGTACTTGTGTGAACAACAGGAATTTTGAGGAGCTGCCGCAAATCAAGGAGTTGTTGATTGAATGCGGTGTGAAGGAGTGGCGTATCTTTACTATATTCCCTGTAGGAAGGGCGGCGAATAATCCTGAGTTGCAATTATCCGACGAGCGTTTCAAGGCGGTCTTCGATTTTATTCGGGAGACGCGCCAAGAGGGACGGATCAAGCTCTCGTATGGTTGCGAAGGCTTTTTGGGCGATTACGAGATGGATGTGCGTGACAATCTATTTTTCTGTCGCGCAGGTATCAATGTAGGCTCTGTTCTGGTGGATGGAAGCATCTCCGCCTGCCCTGATTTGCGGGGACGCTTTATTCAGGGAAATATTTACAAGGATAATTTAGCCGATGTTTGGCAAAACCGTTACCAGGTCATGCGTGACCGCAAATGGACCAAGACGGGCATCTGTAAAGATTGCGATTTCTTCAAACACTGCGAAGGCAATGGTCTCCATTTGCGCGATGAAGCCACGAATGAGTTGGCCTTCTGCCATTTGAAGCGGATAAAGGGTGGGTGTCGATAGCCCCCGCCCTATCTATCCACTAAAATCTCGTCGCCAATCTCTTTGGCCCCCGTTTCGTAAAAATGGCGGAAAATCTCGGTGATTTCGTCCAGATCGTCGGTGAGGGTGAGTTTTAGGTTTTTGTAGATGCCCTTCTCCATGAATTTCTCCAATAATGGGTAGATAGGTACCTCTTTGTTCCAAAACGTTTTGCCGAAGAATACCATTGGACTGGCGTAGTCGAATGATAAATAGTGGTTTTGTACCGCGTCTTGGAAAATTTCCTGCAAAGTGCCCGCACTGCCTGGCGTGTAGATGATGCCTCCGAACGCGAGTGTGAGGATGTTGTCTTCCCGTATGCTATTTTCGAAGAATTTCGCGATATGGGAGGCGAATGGCGCGGCTGGCTCATGTCCGTAGGTCCAAGTAGGAATGCCCAGACTTTGGTAACCGTCCTTTTTGGGGTAGGTCCGCATCACGTGGAAGGCCGAGGCCAACCAACCCTCATCTTTGAAGGTAGGGTATTGGCGCAACTCTTTCAATGACTCCGTCAGTGCCTCGTCGGGATGACCCGCCAACCATGCGCCTAAGTGGGTCGCCTCCATGGCGCCGGGACCGCCGCCGCTGATCATGATGAATCCCCGCTCGGTCAGTTTCTTGCTCAGCAAGGCGATTTGTCCGTACATCTCGTTGGTGCGCGCCAACGCATGGCCACCCATCACCGCGACGCCTCGCCTTTTGTTGTATTGCGAGAGAAATCTGCGCATGTTTTTGTTCATGGCGTAGTCGTGAAGCGAGCGGGCCAATAGTTCCTTCTCGTCATCAGCGATTTTCCCAGTCTCTATGTAGTGTTGGTACACGACGCTATCGTAGCAGGTCGCGAATGTTTCCGGTTTTGTATAGTCGTAGCCTTGGTAGAGGGATTCCGCATTGTATAGGGCGTCTTTCGCCACGTCGTAGGGCACGCTTTCCAGTGTCGCCGCTATGTCTTTTACCCTCTCTCTTAGATTGTTCTCCTTTTGTATCATATCCTCGTTTTGATGGTCAAGCATCGCAAGATACGAAAAATATGTATGCGTTATATTAGTTGTATGCCAAAATAATCGTACCTTTGCGTCACTTTTAGGTATGTACTAAATATTAACTTTAAAATTTTATAAATTACAATGAAAAAGTATTTGGCAGAAATGGTAGGAACCATGGTGTTGGTTCTTATGGGTTGCGGCGTAGCCGTAAGTTTGAATTGTGGTGTTGATACCGCAAGTGTGGTTGGAACCTCTTTCGCATTCGGTTTGGCTGTTGTCGCTATGGCATACGCTATCGGTGGTGTGAGCGGTTGTCACATCAATCCAGCGATCACTTTGGCTTGCTTGATCACGAAGAGAATCTCTTCAAAGGATGCGGGATGCTATATGTTAGCGCAAGTTGTTGGCGCATTCTTGGGTTCAGGTATTCTTTGCTTGCTCACCAGCAATGTTGATGGTTTGTGCGGAACTGGTGCGAATGCTTTGCAAGCGGGTGTAAGCCCATTGGCAGGTTTTATCGCTGAGGTTGTTTTCACTTGCGTCTTTGTTTTCACTGTGTTGGGTACTACTGATAGCGAGAAGGGCGCAGGAAACTTCGCTGGTTTGGCTATCGGTCTTTGCCTTGTGTTGGTTCACCTCGTATGTATCCGTTACACTGGTACTTCCGTAAACCCAGCTCGTTCTATCGCGCCTGCAATCTTCCAAGGCGGTGACGCTCTTTCTCAACTTTGGATCTTCATCATCGCTCCGTTTGTTGGTGCCGCTTTGGCTGCTTTCGTATGGTGCGCTGTCGCAGGTGACTGCAAGAAGAACTAATGGGGAATGACACATTAGAGAAATAATCTATTAAATGATAAGAAATTCGTGAGTCATTTATGACTTGCGAATTTCTTTTTTTTATTATTTTTGCACACAATTTAGAGAGAATATATAATTGTTTTAAATACATATTTACAAAATGGCAGAAATGAATTTTGGCGGTGTAATCGAGAACGTAGTTACCCGCGAAGAGTTTCCATTGGAGAAAGCTCGTGAAGTTTTGAAAAATGAGACCATTGCAGTTATCGGTTACGGTGTGCAAGGACCTGGTCAATCAATGAACTTGCGTGACAACGGTTTCAATGTAATCGTTGGTCAACGTCCAGGTAAGACATATGACAAGGCAGTTGCTGACGGATGGGTTCCAGGTGAGACTTTGTTCGGTATCGAGGAGGCTTGCCAAAAGGCAACTATCATCCAAGTTCTTCTTTCAGACGCCGCTCAAATCGAGTGCTGGCCAATGATCAAGAAATATTTGACTCCAGGAAAGACTTTGTACTTCTCTCACGGATTCGCAATTACTTGGAATGACCGTACAGGTATCGTTCCTCCAAAGGATGTTGACGTTATCTTGATCGCTCCTAAGGGATCAGGTACTTCACTTCGTCGTATGTTCGTTCAAGGCCGTGGTTTGAACTCTTCATACGCTATCTATCAAGACGCTTCTGGCCACGCATGGGAGAAGGTTATCGCTCTTGGTATCGGTGTAGGTTCAGGTTACTTGTTCGAGACTACTTTCACTAAGGAGGCTACTTCTGACTTGACAGGTGAGCGTGGTTCTTTGATGGGTGCTATCCAAGGTTTGCTTTTGGCTCAATACGAGGTTCTTCGTGAGAATGGTCACTCTCCATCAGAGGCATTCAACGAGACAGTAGAGGAGTTGACTCAATCTTTGATGCCTCTCTTCGCTGAGAACGGTATGGACTGGATGTACGCTAACTGCTCTACCACTGCTCAACGTGGTGCTTTGGATTGGATGACTCCTTTCCACGATGCTATCAAGCCAGTTATGCAAAAGCTTTACAACTCAGTTATCACTGGTAACGAGGCACAAATCTCTATCGATTCTAACTCTAAGAAGGACTACCGTGCTGGATTGGAGAAGGAGTTGGCTGCTCTTCGTGAGAGCGAGATGTGGCGTGCTGGTGCAGTTGTTAGAAAACTTCGTCCTGAGAACAACTAATCATTGCTTCTTATATAAAGGAAGGCGGTCCGGATGGATCGCCTTTTTTGCATAATAATTAAACCATTTTGATACGATGTTAAATAGAATAATTGCCATTGTCTTAATTGCATTTTTGCCGTGTGCTGTCATGGCGGAGGAGGCTATTGATTACCAAAAGAAGCAAGCTGTCGTAGTGGCTAAAAAAAACACTATTTTTAGAGGCGATCAATATGAGGCTGATATTATTATGTCAAATCCCACGCCTAAGTGTACTTATAGAGTCTTTCTGGATGAGAAGGAAATGGAGGGTGCTCACTATAGTAAAAAGGGAAGTGATGTTGGTAATATAGAATGTCGTGGATATATTCTAGAGACTAACAAGAAGGGGATAAGCAGAAAATATCCTTTCGCTTTCAATTATCAAGTGATTGAACCTTGGGTTGATATGTCTGTGGTTGGTGGCAATGTGTTGTATGCGGGATATTCGAGTAAGATAGAAGTTTCAGTTCCTGGTGTCCCTCAAAGTGAGTTGCGTATGGGTGCTGTTAATGCTAGTGTACAACGGACTGAAAACGGGTTTATCGTAAAGCCTATAAAAATTGGGGCAAATTGTGTATTGGGTGTCTCTGCGTATATAGATGGAAAATCTTGTTTTATCGGACGTAGAGAGTTCCGTGTGGCTCCTCTTCCTACCCCTACAATTAATATAAAGAGAGGAGAGCGACTATATAATAATGGAATCAGTAAAAAAGCGTTTTGCGATACGGACTCTGTTGTGGTAGCGGCGTTGATTCCTGACTATGAATTGGCAGATGTTCGCTTTGTCATTTCGGAGTTCGATGTGAAGTGTGTGGTGGATGGTAAATGGGTGGTTTGTCATTCAAATTCTTCTGTTGTGACGGAAGAGATGAAAAACGCAATCAGTAAACTACGCGAAGGCGATTCGTTTTTCTTGTCTGATGTGAAGATGAAGGGAGATGATCGAATTCCACGTACCATGTCCGCGGAATTTAAGATTAAGGCATCTCGTTAGTTTTGGGCTTCGTTGATTGCCCGTTTTACTTCCTGAAAGTGCCGCACTAAAATAATTCTTCCTTTTTTTTCGTAAAAGTGGTGCGTGGAATCATAAAAAAATCCCCCATTTCACCGAGAAAACAGCCTTTTGCCGATAAATTCGCCGAATTTTTCACACTAGTTGCCGAATTAATACAATGCGAAGTCTATATGTCACCCTATATTTGCAATGTCATCGGGAACGAACAGCGGTTCTGAACGATGATTCAGAATTAAACCAATTGACATATATGCTTACATTAATACAATAGTCTGCTCATTAATTGACAATCGTTAATGGTCTCTCCATTCTAAACCTTGGGAGAGGCCTTTTTTATTTAATGATAGTCGGTTCTATGAAGTCAATTAAGAATGTTTGATGGCGGTTTAAATAATTTTTTCTTCTGTTGTTTGCTGAAATTTTTGTATTATCGTTGAATTTGTGATACAACTTATCAACTTTTGTTTTATATTTGAGGCGATGAGTAACACATATATGCAGAATGAATATCTTGAAAACACACATTATCCTACTCATTTCATTGCTGACCACGCCTCTTTACGGAGCTGTCAATATGGAAGTGCGGCCTGCGACCACTTATCAGACGGTCGAAGGTATCGGAGGAGGTATTGTGTATTATCTGGATTGGATCGCCAAGCATAGAAATTGCGAAGCCATATATGATACTGTCTATAACGGTTTGGGTTTGACCGGTCTACGTATCGGTAACTGGGCGCAGGAACCTGATGCCGATTTGACTTTCGACTCTTTGATCGTCGCTGCGGGAAAGAAACGCTTGGGCGATAATTTCTTTGTGGATATGACCTCCTGGACCGCACCCGCTTCGTTGAAGTCCAATGGCAAATTGGAGGCCACCGGCGGAAAGAGTAATGTCTCTCTGAAAAAGGAGTTCGGCGGATTCGTTTACGATAAGTTCGGACAGTGGTGGAAACGCTCTTTGGAGCAGTACCGCCGTGTGGGTATCTATCCTGATTATGTGAGCCTACAAAATGAGCCTGATTGTAATCCTGATTATTATGGCATGGAATTGAACCCTGATGAGTCCAATCCAAATGTGGCCTCCTATGCGAAGGCTTTGAGCGCCGCCGCCAAGCAGATCAATCAATTGCAGAATCCTCCGGTAATCATTGGTCCAGAGGCTTTGGGTATCGGTTGGGACCGTGTGCAGGATTATGTGACGCCATCCGATAAGCGTCTGATGGGAGGCTACTCATTCCATTACTATCATAGTGGCCTGAACGACCATGACGCCCGCGACCAGCGTTATGCCTATCCTGACGATTTCAAGGATGCGATGCAAAAGCTCTATGATACCTATGGTAAGGAGAATAAGCCGCTCTTCATGTCTGAGAATAGTCCGCTCCGCGATCCTGTGGATATGGATCCTATTTATACCGCATGGTTTATGAACCTGGCATTCACAGTCAACCACGTCTCGTCTTACCTACACTGGAACTTGATTTGGGGCGATGAGGGTGACGCCTGCATCAATATCGATACGGTTTATGTGAATGGAAAGTACCAGAAGTTTAAAGAGGGATATCGTGTCAATGGCGATTACCATGCGTTGAGGCACTACTCGAAGTTCGTGAAAAGGGGCTGGAAGATGCTTTATGCGACCACCTCTGACGCTGATGTGCTGATCACCGCCTTCAAGAGCCCATCCGACGACGCGTATGCGGTGATTCTAGTAAACAAGAGCCGATTCGGCAAGAGCATTGAATGCTCTTTCAATCCCGCACAATGTACCCAAACGGTCATCCAAACCGATGTGATGAAGAAGAGTTGGAGCCAAGTGTTGGGAACCTACGATAATTTGAAGGAGTTGAATTTGCCGGGAAATAGTATTACCACCATCTCTTATAATCCTCGTCCCGCCACTTTGGTGTTCGACAATTTGCGTGAGATGGCTTGGAACAATGAGAAGGCTTGGAATCCGCAACGGGTGCCATCCGCCGACGATACGGTTTCTGTAAAGAGAGGAACCTTGAATACGATGGGCTTGTCGCAACGCGCACCTTTCTCGATGGAGAGAGGAACCGTTATTACCTTGGCGGGAGAGAATAGTTTCGGATCTTTTGTTTCGAAGGGCGGTACCATCCTCTCCAATACGACCACCTCTATGGTAGCCGACACTATTGTCGTGGATGCCCAGACAACTATCCAAGTTGTCTCCAAAGATACGACGGCGAATATGTCGCTCAAGGGCGTTTTGGTCGGTGGCGACATCATCAATAAGATCGGAACGGATACGTTGACACTCTCTGCGGACGCTTCGTCGTATACGGGCAGGTGGGTGATCAGCGATGGCGTCTTTCGCGTGTGTGATGAATATGCTTTGGGCGAGAATGGCGTGGATGTGATATTGGGTCTTATGCAACTCAATTGCGATGCGGAGACCAATCGCTTATATGTAGGTGCTGACGCTAAGTTGGAATTGAACGGTAACCTCGTGGTACGTTCTGTCCGCTTGGGTTCTGATACCTTGTTTGGAGGTGTTTATACATCGGAGGATTATCCTGATTTCTTGAAGGGAGAGGGACTCCTTGTCGTGGATCGTCCTCGCCCACAATTGGTCAAGGACTCATACAGTGATACTATCCAATCCTTCTATATGGGCGACAGCATCCAACCTTTGGTGTACCATTGGGAGAATGCCGACTCCGTGTCGGTCGATTGGGATCCAACCCAACCGCAAGGTATCTCTGTGGATATGGATACTGTTCTCTCGAGCGTGACCATCTCAGGAAAGTCTGATACGGTGGGAACTTTTGCCTACTGTGTTTCCACTGTTGGTGAGTATGGCCCTGTCGCAAGGGACAGCGGAACCCTCGTGTTCCAACCTGCGCCGGATGAAATGAAGAGTGCCGATGTGAAGGCGGAACATGTGCGTGTTGTATTCCAGGATGGCCATATCTCCATCTTCGCGGACGCTACCGTGGCGGGTGATTGCAATATGCTCTTGGCCGATATGTCGGGTAGGGTGTTGGCCGCTAACAGCACGGAGTTGATACATGGCGAGAATGTCGTGGAGGTTGGCGCCATTCCAATGGGAACCTATTTGTTGCAAATTCAAGGCAAAAACATATACGAAACCTTCAAAGTGGTTTTTGAGTAGCGCGATGATTTATTTTTACAAATCATTGACATGATTTTCTTCTTGTTTCCTCGTTAAGTTATATTACTTTGTATTCGAAGAAAACATTTAAATCGAATACACATGAAAAGAATTGCGAGATTACTTCCACTTTTGTTGACCATATTTGCGGGCGAATGTTTCGCCGCGACTCCCGCTTTCCCTGGTGCGGAGGGATTTGGTATGTATACCACTGGTGGTAGAGGTGGTAAGGTTTATCATGTCACCACATTGGAAGATAGCGGACAAGAGGGTTCTCTGCGTTATGCTGTGGGACAGTCCGGACCTCGTACCATCGTCTTCGATGTGTCGGGAACCATTGAGTTGAAATCCCGACTCAATGTCACGAAAGGAGATTTGACCATCGCTGGCCAAACCGCGCCCGGAGATGGTATCTGCCTGAAAAATTACGAGACCTATTTGAATGCGGATAATGTGATCATCCGTTTCATCCGTTTCCGTTTGGGTACGGATAAGCCCGATGTCGCTTCGGATGGAACCATCTCCCAAGACCGTGACGCGATTTGGGGACGTAACCGTAAAAATATCATCCTCGACCACTGCTCCATGAGTTGGTGTACCGATGAGTGCGCCTCATTCTATGGCAATCAAAACTTCACCATGCAGTGGTGT
Organism: Paludibacteraceae bacterium; assembly: GCA_045639525.1. GTDB lineage: Bacteria > Bacteroidota > Bacteroidia > Bacteroidales > Paludibacteraceae > UBA1181. The sequence goes on from JAZUDI010000026.1 coordinate 61,702, forward strand.
TTGGTGGCGGAGAGTCTCCGCGGATCCATCCATCCGAAGGGATACCATGGTTATGGCGGTATCTGGGGCGGACAGGGTGCTTCGTTCCACCACAACTTGGTGGCGCACCACGATAGTAGAACCCCTCGTCTTTGCGGTAGCCGTTACTCCAATGAGCCTGACAAAGAGTTGGTGGATCTAAGAAACAATGTCTTCTACAACTGGGGAAATACCAACAGCGGTTATGCGGGAGAGGGTGGTAGTTACAATTTCGTGAACAACTACTACAAGTCAGGCCCTGCCACTAAATCAAGCATCAAGTACCGTGTCTTCGAGCCTTGGGCCGATGATGGTAAGAATAGTCAACCGCAGGGTGTCTATGGCCACTACTATGTGAAGGGTAACTATATGGAGGACAAGGGCGATAATTGGGACTGGAACGGTTTCGACGTGAACAATTCCAACAACGGTTCGATGAATAAATCATCCATCACAGCCTATTCGGAATATAAGGTGAGCCCTGTCTCTACCCAAACCGCCAAGGTGGCCTATGAGAAGGTACTGAAATATGCGGGAGCCTCTCTCCGTCGTGATGCAGTGGATCAGCGTATCGCGAACGAGACCAAGAGCCGCTCTTATACTTACAAGGGTTCCGTGTTGGGCGGATTGGGTATCATTGATAAACCATCCGATGTGGGAGGATGGCCTGCTTTGAAGTCTGAATCGGCACCGAAAGATTCCGATGGGGATGGTATTCCCGATAGTTGGGAATCTGCCCATGGTTTGAATCCAAACAATGGTTCGGATGGTAACGCCACCAATGCGGAGGGTTATACCAATTTGGAACTCTATATGAATTCCTTGGTCTGCGAGATCATGTCGGATGGTGTGGCGGACGCTTTGAACAGTGTCTCCAAGATCACTTGTGATGTGGCTACCAATCCGGGTGCTGGCGATCAAGGTGGAGAAACCCCAGGCGGTGAAACCAACGTGGATGACACGCAATACCAACCTTCCGCCACCGCCAACCATGGCAAATACGATTTCGTGGTGGGTGTGGATGGCAATTTCGCTGCGGCAAAGGCTGCGGCCGAGTCCTCTACGAAGTCTCGCTTCATCATCTTCTTCCCGAATGGTAACTACAACATCGGTACCCTGACCGGTAATGAGAACCAGATGACCACATGGGGAAAGGGTAATGTATCCTTTGTCGGACAGAGCACCTCTGGCGTGACGATCTACAATACTGCCTCCACGGAGGGAATCAGTGTCACCGCGACACTCTGCTTCTCCTCTTCTGCCAGCAACCTCTATTTGCAGGATCTAACCTTGCAGAACAAGGCTTATAATAACCCATCAGCCAGCGCCAACCGATTTGTTGTGGTGCAGGATAAGGGTAATAAGAATATTTACAAACGTGTGAGGATGTTGAGTACACAGGATACCTACTATTCGAATACGGGTGCGGGCCGTAGTTACTTGGAGGAGTGCGAAATACACGGAACGGTGGATTTCATCTGCGGTGGTGGCGATATCTTCTTCGATAGATGTCTGCTCTATTTGGAGAACCGTGCCAACGATTGCATCGCCGCACCTGCGGGTACCGGCGAGTGGGGGTATGTCTTCAGCAACTGTACCATCGATGGTTATGATAACACCAACAAGAATTACACCTTGGGCCGTGCTTGGAACAAATCGCCTCGTGCGGTTTACATTAATACGACCATGAAGAAGGTGCCTACCGATGCGGCTTGGGGCAATCCGATCAATGCGGTGATGCCTGTCCTCTTCGCGGAGTACAATAGCCGTGACGCGTTTGGTAACGCGGTGAATCTATCCAACCGTCGCTCCTACTATGAGAAGAATGGGGTGACCGCCTATCTGAATCCGGTGCTTTCCGCTTCGGACGCGGCGAAATACACCTTGCGGAATGTCTTGTCAGGAAGTGACAACTGGACACCGGATAACGATGTGAAATTGGTCTCCGCACCGAAGGTTGTCTTGAAGGATGGCTATTTGAAGTGGGTGGATAATGACTCCGCGCTTTGTTATGTGATCTTCAAGAACGACACCTATGTGGCAAATGTGGCGACTAACTCCTATGCGCTTCCTGCCGGTACGCAGGAGTCGGATGTCTTTACCGTTCGTGCGGCGAACCGAATGGGTGGCTTGGGTGCAAGTTCCAATAAGGTGACGGCCAATGGCTTCAAGGAGCCAGTGATCCCTGATAATCCATCCGTGCCGGAGGTTACCAACAGCACCGTAGTGTTCCATTACAACAATGGCTCATTGTCCTCCACCACGGGCAATGCGGAGTATCTGAACCGTTGGAACTGCACCGATGCGGGCAAGGGTGACTATGGTTGGTGTATTACGGGCAATACTGCCAAGAGCGTTTTGTATGGAGAGAATGTCTCCTACAATGGCGGATCCTATAAGACGATGAAGAATTCAAACGGTGCGCAAAATACGGTTTATCTTCCTAAGGATGTGGTGCCTGTGAAGATTACGTTTGTGGGATATACCAATGTGGAGGATGGTGTGGCGACGCTTTCCGAGGTGGCGGGCCATCCGGTGAGCATGCCGTTCTCTGTGAACAAATCTGGAAATTACGGAAACAACCCTTCTGTTGTCTCTTATGAGTTCACGGAGGATATCCATGACTCCTTCACCTTCACCGTTACGGACAAGCAGGTTTGCTTCATTGTTTTCTTGGAAGTGAAGTCTGGCGAACCCACCCTTTTGGACGATACCCTCTCTACGGAAGAGGAGGGGGATGGACGCTGCTACGATCTGTTAGGTCGTCCGGTGATCCCTACGGAGGGTATGCTGTTTGTTCGGAATGGAAAAGTGTATATGATGGTGAAGTAGAAATTCTCTTTTTCGCGAAAAAAGAAATCCCCGCATTCGTTTGGATGCGGGGATTCTTTTTAAAACTGCTGTGAAATTTACTTCTTCACGTCGAAGAAGATATTGTTGGCGCCTGCTGCGATCTCTGCTTTTTTCGCATTGGTTGCGGATGAGATCTCTTGGGTGCTGCTCAAAAGACAGAAGAGGACCTCTCCTGGCTTGCTGACAGCCTCTGCTTGGCCCATCTCCACATTTGCGATGCTCAAGTAAGACTTGCCCGCGTCGCTCAATGTGATGGTTTTCCCTTTGATGGTGAATGTCACAGATCCTGGGGTAGCGGCAGTGACGGTGAACTCTCCGTCCACACTCTTTTGATCCATGCTGAACACATAGGTCTTTCCTGCCTCGACAGCGATTTTATTGTTCTTGAACTCGTATGAGGTGCTCTCCTCTTTCTGGTTGTTGTTGTCGTTTTGCTCTTGCTTGTTGTCGTTCTCGTCATCGAGCTCTTCCTCGCCGCAAGACGAGAAGGCCAAAGCAACACTCAAAGCGGTCAATGCGACTGCCCATTTGAAAAAATTCTTCTTCATTGTTTTTTTTGTTTAAAGATTAAAATTGATGATGTATTGAATATATGTCAAACATTAACCAAAAGTAGGAATAAAAAATCTTTTGGGAATGATTATTTCTTTAAAAATACTTTGTAAAGGTTAAATAGTATAAAAATGATAATTTTCACTTCCCTAATCCGCCCCAAGGAGATTCCCCATTTTTTCGGACATTTGAAAAAAGTGCTGAAATGAGATGTGGACGACCTCGCAAGCACCGATAAATGCTGGCTTCTATATTTGCATATGTCGAAGTGTTTTCCTAAATTAGGGTATTACACATTAACACTGATTGTAAACTTACAAAGTATGTCAAAAGGGGAGACGGCTTGTGATAAGTAGTCTCCCCTTGTTATGTTCAGGATTTTGCTCCGAATTGGGATCGGTTAGATTTCCCCTGCTTTCAGATCTTGGATGAATTGTCGGATGACTGGCATGCACTCGTTAGGTGTGCCGCACTCCTTGACGCGTTTCTCCAATGGACACCAATCTGTCTTGGCTCTGTTTTCGATGAATTCCACCTCCTTCTCGAAGGTGACCTTCACGCCGTGCTCCTCCAACATCTTTTTGGCGGGTGTGCAGATGATGTGTGTGCGGATTTGTGATACGCCGCATTGGATAGCCAATGCCGCAGCACCCTTGCCGATGATCTTGTCCGCCAATAGCGCGCCTTGGGTGAAGTTGTCGCCGCTCTCCGCCAATTCGTAAAGATCCATCACGCCTCGTTTGCTGTAAGCCCTGACCTCGTCTCCCTTGCCGATGACGCAGGAGTGGTTGCCCTCGTCCAGTTTCTTCATCAGAATGGCGAGGCGAGCGGCTGGACCTAAGTCGGCGCCATCCTTTTTGATGATTTCCACAAATTGGTCGATGCGCTGCATCTCCTTCGGTATATTGATGCGTTGAGGACAAGCCTCCAGACATTTGCCGCAACCGATGCAGTGGTTCGCTTGGCGTAGTTTAGGCACCTGTCGGTCGTAGCCTACCAAGAAAGCTTTGCGGGCCTCTTTGTATTGTTCGTTACCTCTCTCCTCGATTACTAATCCTTCGTTGAGGCATTTGTTGTAGTGGGTGAATATGGTCGGAATGTCCAGACCGTAAGGGCAAGGCATACAATATTGGCAAGTGTTGCACGGCACAACGGGGTAGTTGGCGTAGATGTCCGCGATCTCGTAGAGGAGCTTCTCCTCCTCCTCGTTGATTGGAACCAAAGGGGAGTAGGTCTTGATGTTGTCTTGTAGGTGCTCCATGTAGGTCATACCGCTGATGACGGAGAGGATGCCGGGGAGTGTTCCCGCGAAGCGGAAGGCCCAAGAGGCGATGCTTGCGTCGGGATCTTGCTTTTTGAGCAACTCGGTGGCGTGGTTGTTGAGTTTGGCGAGGTTACCTCCCAAAAGAGGCTCCATCACGAAGGCTTTAATGCCTCGTTTGTCCAACTCGCCGTAGAGGTACTCTGAATTGGTGTTGCCTGGGTTGATCTTCTTGGCGTGGCTCCAGTCCACATAGTTGTGCTGGATCAATACGAAGTCCCAGTTGATTTCATCGTGTCTGGACAAAAGATAGTCGAAGACCCTGATATCTCCGTGGTAGGAGAATCCCAAATTTTTGATTCTGCCAGCTTTCCTCTCTTCCAATAGGAAGTCGAGCATACCGTTGTTCAGGTAGCGGTCGGAGAGCAGCTTCATGGAGTCTTCGCCGCCGCCCACCGAGTGGAGTAGGTAGTAGTCGATGTAATCCACCTGCAACTCCTTGAAAGAGTTGTGGTACATCTCCAGAGATGCCTCTCTGGTATAGACGCCAAAGTTGGAGAGTTTGGTGGAGACTTTATATTCGCTTCTTTTGTGTCTGCTAAGGGCGATGCCGACAGCCTTTTCCGAACGGCCTTGGCAATAGGCAGGGGATGTGTCGAAGAGGTTGACGCCATGCGCGATGGCGTAGTCCACCAATCGGTTCACCTCCTCTTGGTCGATCTCGTTCTTGCTGTCCTCACGGCCGCTGACACCCATGGTCGTCGGGAGACGCATGCAACCGTAGGCCAAGATGGAGACATCTTCGCCGTGCGCGTCTTTTCTGTAGGTCATCTTGTCAGTGGGAATCTCTTGTGTGTTGGTGCCCTGCACCTTCTTTTCCTCCTCTTTGGAGCAACTTGTCAATACGGCTGCGGTAGCCAATGTGGTGCCGCCCAATTTCTTGAGGAAATTTCTTCTTGAGATATCTCTGTTTTCCATTTTTCCGTTTGTGATTTGTCCGGTACTTATTTATACTTGCAATTATTGCGTCAAAGATAGAAATTTTAATTAAGAATTAAATCATATGAATTAAGAATTAATGTGATTACAATTTTGTGGGGCGGAACGAAGTTATTAACTTTGGCGGATACAATGAAAATTATTGGAGAGTATGGCATTATACCTACCCGCTGAATGGGCGCCCCAAAGTGGCGTAATGATAACTTGGCCCCACGAGGAGACCGATTGGGCCTATATGTTGGACGAGGCAGTAGCCTGTTTTACGGATATAGCCCGTGAAATATCCCGCAGAGAGCCTCTGCTGATCGTATGCAAGGATGAGGCGGCGGTGCGTGACGCTTTGGGCGACGCGATGAATGACAACATCACCTTCCGTGTGATGGAGACCAACGACACTTGGGCCCGCGACCATGGCCCGATTACCGTCTTCAAAGATGGGGAACCTTGCCTTTATGACTTCCAATTCAATGGTTGGGGCATGAAGTTCGCCGCCAATTTCGACAATCAGATCACCCGGAAATTGTATCACTCCAACACCTTCGAGAAGAGGGTGGAATACAAGAATTTATTGTATTATACATTGGAGGGAGGAAGCATTGAGTCGGATGGCTGTGGTACGATTTTGACCACCGCCGAGTGCCTTCTTTCCCCTAACCGCAACGACCACCTATCGAAAGAAGAGGTGGAGGATTTCTTGAAAAAGAGCTTTGGCGCGAAGCGTGTTTTGTGGTTGGATCATGGTTACTTGGCAGGAGACGACACCGATAGCCATGTTGATACGTTGGCTCGCCTCTGTGATGAGAAGACCATCGCTTATGTGAAGTGTGACGATCCGAGCGACGAGCATTATGAGGCGTTGAAAAAGATGGAGGATGAGTTGAAGTCTTTCAAAGATAATGAGGGAAACCCTTACCGTTTGGTCGCCTTGCCGATGGCGGATGGCCGATTTGAGGAGGAGTTCCGCCTCCCCGCCACTTATGCCAACTTCTTGATTATGAATGGGGCGGTATTGATGCCGACCTACCGTTCAGAGAAGGATGCGGTCGCGATCGCCGCGTTGCAAACAGCGTTCCCCAATCGGGAAATCGTCGGGGTGGATTGCTCGGCGCTCATCCACCAACATGGCTCATTGCATTGTGTGACGATGCAATTGCCGGAAGGCGTGTTGGCCTGAATTTTAGAAATTAATCATACTAAATAGATTTATGAAGATAGGTTTGGTTCAGCAAAGTTGCACCTCTGATGTGAGGGCAAATGTGGAGAAACTGAAAAAGAATATAACCGAGTGTGCCCAAAAGGGTGCGGAGTTGGTGGTGTTGCAGGAGCTGCACAACTCGCTCTATTTCTGCCAGACGGAGGATACCGACTGCTTTGATTTGGCGGAGACGATCCCAGGTCCTTCGACGGAAGAATTTTCCGCTTTGGCGAAATCCTTGAAGATCGTGCTGGTGCTCTCTCTCTTCGAGAAGCGTGCGGCGGGTTTGTACCACAATACCGCTGTGGTGATCGAAAAGGATGGTTCCATCGCGGGCAAGTACCGCAAGATGCACATCCCGGATGACCCAGCCTATTACGAGAAGTTCTATTTCACCCCAGGCGATTTGGGCTTCCAGCCCATCCAGACCAGTGTGGGCAAGTTGGGACTGATGGTTTGTTGGGATCAATGGTATCCGGAAGGCGCGCGCATGATGGCGCTTGCCGGGGCGGATATGCTGATCTATCCTACCGCTATTGGTTGGGAGAGCACCGATTCACAGGATGAGAAAGATCGTCAACTGGGCGCATGGATGACGGTTCAGCGTGGCCATGCCGTGGCGAATGGTCTCCCTGTCATCACGGTCAACCGTACCGGCGTGGAGAAGGATCCTTCGGGCGTGACCAATGGTATCCAGTTCTGGGGCAACAGTTTCGTAGCGGGACCGCAAGGCGAACTCTTGACTCAGTTTCCAAGCGACAAGGAGGAGAATAGGGTAGTGGAGGTCTCTATGACGCGTAGTGAGGATGTCCGTAGAATCTGGCCGTTCCTTCGTGATCGTCGCATTGAGTATTTCGGAGATTTGACGAAACGTTTTCGTGATTAATAGGTAGAATAAAAAATTTTGATGTAAAAATGGATCAGATGGATAGTAAGGAAAAAGTTTGTGCGAGTGAAGGCATTGAGAGAGAAGTAAAGTCCAGTTCTCTGTTCCAACGTAAGATGTTGGGTATTTTGTGCGGTCTGTTAGCGCCTGCTTGCGTGTTGTTAGGAATGCTTGGTTCGGAAAACAACCTTGATGGATGGTATATGAGTATTAGTGCGACCTATTACGCCTCCTCCAAGATGTGTATGATCGGCCTGCTCTTCTCCGCGGCTGTTTTCTTTTTGAGTTATATCGCCGAAAAGTATGATTGGCGTGATGTTGTCATGTCGATTGTCCAGGCGGCAGGTTGTCTGGGTGTGGTAGCCTTCCCTTGCAAGACGCCGGGTGTGCCCGAGACGGTAGGTTTGTTCAACTTGCCTCTTGCCACCAGTAATATCATCCATACGGCCTCTGCGGCTGTGCTGTTCGTCGCTTTCGCCGTGAACATCCTCTTCCTTTTTACGCGAGGCCACGAGGACACCAATGAGATGAAGCGTAAGAGAAACCGTATTTACCGTATTTGCGGATGTGTGATATTGGCTTTCTGCATCATTCAGGCTTTGACCGCGACGCCTGTGTTTGATTGGGTTCCCGCATGGTTCCCGCTCACTTGGCTGAACGAGTTTGTGATGCTCTCTGCCTTCGCTGTGGCTTGGTTGGTGAAGGCCGAGATGTTCTCGTCGCTCAATGATAAGGAAGACCAGGGTAGAAAGCCTGCGGTGCGATAGAAATTTATCCGTTCGTTTTTGGTGAAAATCAATGTTTTTTGCCATAAAAAAATTTGGACATTATCTAAAAACACCCTAAATTTGTGTCGTTTTAATGGAGGCTCCACGAAGGGGCTGATTTGAAAGATTAGATATATGAATTTTGTCATTAACATACACATTTTGTTGCTTCTCTTGCAAAAGTAAGGGAGAGTGGGGATGTGTATATCGATATTTTAAAGCCTTTCTCACTTTCCCGGTGTGAAAGGCTTTCTTTTTTGTTATGACACGGTTCGGAATCTAAAAAAAATGAGTAAAAATAAAACACAAAAGATATGAGCGATAGATTATTTATTTTTGACACCACTTTACGTGACGGCGAGCAAGTGCCTGGCTGTCAGTTAAATACGGTGGAGAAGATCCAGGTTGCCAAGCAACTTGAGATTTTAGGTGTTGATGTGATCGAGGCGGGATTCCCTATTTCCAGCCCTGGTGATTTCAACTCAGTGATCGAAATTTCCAAGGCCGTTACATGGCCTACCATTTGCGCGTTGACCCGTGCGGTGGAGAAGGACATCGACGTTGCGGCTGACGCTTTGAAATTCGCGAAGCACAAGAGAATCCATACGGGTATCGGTACCTCTGAGTCTCATATCCGTTACAAGTTCAACTCTACACCAGAGGAGATCATCGAGCGTGCGGTCGCTGCTGTAAAGTATGCGAAGCGTTACGTGGAGGATGTGGAGTTCTACGCCGAGGACGCTGGCCGTACCGACAACGAATACCTTGCCCGCGTGGTGGAGGCTGTTGTGAAGGCGGGCGCCACAGTCGTGAATATTCCTGATACGACTGGTTTCCGTATTCCTAACGAGTATGGAGAGAAGATCAAATATTTGATGGAGCATGTGGATGGCTTGTCAGCAGGCAAGGCGATCCTCTCTACCCACTGCCACAACGACTTGGGTATGGCGACTGCCAACACCATCGCGGGAGCGATCAACGGAGCCCGTCAGGTGGAGGTTACCATCAACGGTATCGGTGAACGTGCGGGTAACACTTCCCTTGAGGAGGTGGCTATGATTTTTAAGACGCACCCTGATCTTGGTATCGAGACCAATATCAACACCACCAAGATTTACCAAACCAGCCGCATGGTTTCCAGCTTGATGAACATGCCGGTTCAACCCAACAAGGCGATTGTCGGAAAGAATGCCTTCGCGCACTCATCCGGTATTCACCAAGATGGCGTGTTGAAGAATGCGGGTACCTACGAGATCATGGATCCTAAGGAGGTGGGTATCGACGATAACGCGATCGTACTTACCGCCCGTAGTGGACGTGCCGCTTTGAAGCACCGTCTCCACGTATTAGGTGTCGAGATGGAGGGCGAGAAGCTCGACCGTACCTACCAAGAGTTCCTGAAGTTGGCTGATAAGAAGAAAGAGGTGAACGACGATGATATCCTTGTATTGGCAGGTGCCGATAGGGCGACTACCCACAGCATCAAGCTCGATTTCCTTCAAGTTACCAGTGGATTGGGCACTCGTCCGGTGGCAAGCATCGGTTTGGATATCGCCGGCGAGAAGTTCGAGGCTGCCGCAACCGGTAATGGTCCGGTGGACGCCGCCATTAAGGCTTTGAAGGTGATCATCAAGCGCGAGATGGTGCTCAAGGAGTTCACGATCCAAGCGATCAACAAGGGAAGCGATGATGTGGCGAAAGTTCACATGCAAGTGGAGTTCGATGGCTCGGTTTACTACGGATTTGGTGCGGGAACTGATATTGTGACTGCTTCCGTCGAGGCGTACATCGATTGTATTAATAAGTTTAGAAAGTAATATAAATATATTGTAATGGCTAATACATTATTTGACAAAATTTGGGATGCCCATGTGGTGTCTCAGGTGGAAGATGGTCCTACCCAATTATACATCGACCGTCTTTATTGCCATGAGGTAACCACTCCTCAGGCTTTCGATACACTTAGAGATAAGGGCATCAAGCCTTTCCGTCCTGATCACATTGTGGCTATGCCAGATCACAATACGCCTTCCGACCAACAAGAGGTGATCAACGATCCTGTAGGTCGTAAGCAGGTGGAGACGTTGAAGGCGAACTGCGAGCAATTCGGCATCAAGCACTTCGGAATGGGCTCCAAGGATAATGGTATTATCCACGTTGTTGGACCTGAGAAGGCGTTGTCTTTGCCAGGCATGACCATTGTATGCGGCGACTCCCATACCTCTACCCACGGTGCGGTAGGTGCTATCGCGATGGGTATCGGTACCAGCGAGGTGGCGCAAGTGATGGCTTCCCAATGTATCCTTCAATCAAAGCCTAAGACCATGCGAATCAACATCGAGGGAACTTTGAAACCTGGTGTTACCGCAAAGGACGTGGCGCTTTACATCATGGCGCAAATGACTACTTCCGGCGCTACCGGTTATGCGGTGGAGTATGCTGGTAGTACCATCCGCAATATGTCTATGGAGGGTCGTTTGACACTCTCCAACCTCTCTATCGAGATGGGTTCCCGCGCTGGTTTGATCGCTCCGGACGAGATCACGTTCGCCTACTTGAAGGGACGTGAGTACGCTCCTAAGGGCGCCGAGTGGGACAAGGCTGTTGAGGCTTGGAAGAAGCTGAAGAGCGACGACAACGCCGTATTCGACAAAGAGGTGACTTACAAGGCGGAGGACATCGCTCCTCGTATCACATACGGAACAAACCCAGGCGCTGGTATCGCGATCGACGAGTGCATCCCTACGCTTGACGGTATGTCTGACACGGAGAAGGAACAATTCCTTGGCATGCTTGATTATATGCAATTCAAGCCAGGACAAAAGTTGGAGGGTACTCCTGTCGATTATGTATTCTTGGGCGCATGTACCAATGGCCGTATCGAAGACTTCCGCGCTTTCGCTTCCGTTGTGAAGGGAAAGAAGAAGGCTGCTAACGTAGTGGCTTGGTTGGTGCCTGGATCATGGTTGGTACGCCAACAAATCATCGACGAGGGAATCGATAAGGTGTTGGAGGAGGCTGGCTTTGAGCTCCGTCTTCCTTCTTGCTCATCTTGCTTGGCGATGAACCCAGACAAGGTGCCTGCCGGAAAACTTTCCATCTCAACCAGCAACCGTAACTTCGTAGGACGTCAAGGACCAGGCGCGCGCACCATCCTTGCCTCTCCACTTGTTGTTGCGGCATCTGCTATCACTGGAGTAATCACTGACCCAAGAAAAATTTAAGAGACATGGCTAAAGAAAAATTCGATATTATTCAGTCAACTTGTATTCCTATCGAGATTGACAATAACAATACAGATAACATCATCCCAGCACGTTATCTTGCGTTTACCACACGCGACCCTAAGTTTTATGGCGACGCGTTCATGCATGACCTTCGTTACGACGCTAACAACGAGCCTATCGCTGATTTTGTCATGAACAAGCCTGAGTATTCGGCAGCGCCTAGTAAGGGAATCCACGAGATTATCGTGGGTGGCCAAAACTGGGGTTCCGGTTCCAGCCGTGAGCATGCGGCTTGGGCAATCGCGGGTTATGGCGTGAGAGTTGTGATCTCAAATAGTTTCGCGGACATCCACAGAAACAACTTGCTTAACTGCTTCGTTCTTCCTGTGATCGTAAGCCGCGAGTTCCAACTCGAACTCTTCCAAAGCATCGCTAAGGACCCTAAGACGGAAGTTAAGGTGGATTTGCCTAACCAAACAGTCACCAATATGGCCACTGGAAAAAGCGAGAAGTTCGAAATCAACGGCTACAAGAAGTATTGCTTGATGAACGCCCTTGATGACATCGATTTCTTGCTTGAGAATACGGCTAAGATTGAAGCATGGGAAAAGAAGCAGGCAAACGCATAACAATTATGGATACTACACTCCGCGATGGTGAACAAACCAGCGGAGTGAGTTTTGTCCCCCACGAGAAACTGATGTTGGCGCGTGTCCTTTTGGATAGCGTCAAGGTGGATCGTCTGGAGGTGGCCTCCGCCCGTGTGAGCGAAGGCGAGAAGGATGCTGTCAGCAGCATCTGCAGTTGGGCGGAAAGTGTAGGCAAGCTCGATCGTATCGAAGTGCTCGGCTTTGTGGACGGCACGACCAGTTTGGATTGGATCTACGCCACCGGTTGTCGATGTGTGAATCTCCTTACCAAGGGATCCCTTCGCCACTGTACCGAACAATTGAAGAAAACGCCGGAGGAACACTTGGCGGATATCAAGGCCAGCATCGCCTATGCGAAGCAGTTGGGCATCCGTGTCAACCTCTATTTGGAGGATTGGAGCAATGGTATCAAGAATAGTCCGGAATATGTCTTCGAGATGGTGGATGGCTTGAAGGATTCGGAAATCGACCATTTCATGTTGCCCGATACCTTGGGTGTCATGACACCCGATAGCGCCTATGAATATACGAAGCTGATGACGGATCGTTATCCAGACCTGAAATTCGATTTCCATCCACACAACGATTATGATTTGGCGGTTGCCAATGCCATGTCGGCGGTGAAGGGTGGTGTCACCTCGCTTCATACCACAATCAACGGTTTGGGTGAGCGTGCCGGAAACGCGCCGCTTGCCAGCGTGCAGGCCGCCCTTCGAGACCATTTCGGGGTGGTGACCAACATCGTTGAGAGCAAGTTGACGGAGGTGAGCCACTTGGTGGAGTCCTATTGCGGAATCGCCGTTCCACCGAACAAACCGGTGGTGGGAGACAGCGTATTTACCCAGGTGGCGGGTGTCCATGCGGATGGAGACAACAAGTCGGGATTGTATTGCAATAACCTCTTGCCCGAGCGATTTGGCCGTAAGCGCGAATATGCTTTGGGTAAGAATAGCGGTAAGGCCAATATTCTCCGAAATTTGGAGGAGCTCGGCTTGGCTTTGACACCTGAGCAGACCAAGGCGGTGACGAAAAGAATCATTGAGTTGGGCGATAAGAAGGAGATTGTCACCCAAGAGGATCTCCCATATATTGTGGCCGACATCGTGAAACACTCCGCTCCGGACGACCGTGTGAAGTTGGAAAGTTATCTGGTCAGTACCAGTTACGGACTCAAGCCTTTGGCCAGTGTGCGGATGGAGGTGAATGGCGAGCGTTTCGAGGAGACTGCCACGGGAGATGGTCAATACGACGCTTTCGTGCGTGCCGTGCGCCACGTTTACCGCGAGAAGTTGCAACGCAAGTTCCCTTGGTTGACCAATTACGCCGTAAGCATTCCGCCAGGTGGTAGAACAGATGCCTTGGTGCAGACCACCATATCATGGTCTTTCGACGGAAAGAATTACCGTACCAGAGGCTTGGATGCCGACCAGATGGAATCGGCTATCAAGGCGACCTTTAAGATGCTGAACTTGATAGAGGATCTCTATGAGCAGGCACCTGAGAGAACCAAAGAAGAAACAATAAATTAATCAAAATAAAAGATACAATGGAATTAAAAATTGCTGTGTTGCCAGGTGATGGCATCGGTCCAGAAATTTCTGAGCAAGGCGTCAATGTGATGACTGCCGTATGTAATAAGTTTGGCCACAAGGTTACTTACAAGCACGCTATCTGCGGTGCTGACGCTATTGACAAGGTGGGTGACCCATTCCCAGAGGAGACTTTTAAGACTTGTATGGAGGCTGACGCTGTTCTCTTCTCAGCAGTAGGTGATCCTAAGTTCGATAACAACCCTTCCGCAAAGGTTCGTCCTGAGCAAGGCTTGTTGGCGATGCGTAAGAAGTTGGGCTTGTTCGCCAATATCCGTCCTGTTCAAACATTTGACTGCTTGGTTCACAAGAGCCCATTGAAGGATGAGTTGGTGAAGGGTGCCGATTTCGTATGTATCCGTGAGTTGACCGGTGGTATGTACTTCGGTGAGAAGAAAGAGGGTAGCGACTACGCTTACGATACCAACGCTTACAGCCGTGCTGAGGTGGAGCGTATCTTGAAGGAGGCTTACAAGTATGCGCAACAACGCAACAAGCACTTGACCGTTGTGGACAAGGCTAACGTATTGGCATCCTCACGTTTGTGGAGAGCTGTTGCACAAGAGATGGCTCCTCAATATCCAGATGTGACTACCGATTTCATGTATGTGGACAATGCCGCTATGCGTATGATCCAAGAGCCTAAGTTCTTCGACGTTATGGTGACTGAGAATACTTTCGGTGATATCTTGACCGACGAGGGTTCTTGCATCACTGGTTCTATGGGATTGCTTCCATCTGCCTCTACAGGTGAGCATACTCCTGTGTTTGAGCCAATCCACGGTTCTTGGCCACAGGCGAAGGGATTGAACATCGCCAACCCATTGGCGCAAATCCTTTCTGTTGCCATGTTGTTCGAGTATTTCGGTTTGAAGGAGGAGGGTAAATTGGTTCGTGAGGCGGTTGACGCATCATTGGACAACAATGTCCGCACGCCAGAGATCCAAGTTGCCGGTGGTGCGAAGTATGGTACCAAAGAGGTCGGCGCATGGATCGTTGATTACATCAATAAGAAGTAATAATCCTCAACAATTTTACATGGCGCCATCTCAATTATGGGATGGCGCTTTTTTTCGATAACCCTTTTTCAATAAGCTGTTTTTTTAACAATGAGAAAATTATTCGTAAACGTAATTCTACAGGTGTCACTCCTGTTGAGCTTGGTAGGTCTGGTTAGTTGTAACTCGTCTAATACGACTCTCCCTTCTGGGAAAATAGCGGAAATACGCCAGCGAGGTACATTGCGTGTCGGTGCCACGGGTGATTATCGACCTTTGTCGTACCTCGATCCGCAAACCCATGCCTATTGGGGTTTCGATGCTGATTTCGCGGAGATCATCGGCAAGGAGTTAGGGGTGAAGGTGACGTTTGTCCCCACCTCGTGGCCTACGCTCACGAGTGATATGTTGAACGAGGAGCTCTTCGACATCGCCATGTGTGGCATTACGATCACCGACACCCGTAAGGAGATCATGTTGATGAGTGATGGATACCTTCGCAATGGCAAGACAATTCTCTGCCGCAAGGAGCAGGCCGATCGTTTCCAGTCCCTGAAAGCGATCAACCAACCCGATGTGAAGGTGATGGTCAACCCTGGTGGACTGAATGAGAAGTTTGCCCATGAACATCTTGCCAAGGCTCAGATCGTCGTACACCCCAAGAACGAAGAGATCCCCTCGCTCATAGCCGAAGGTGAGGCGGATATCATGATCACCGAGATTGTCGAAGCGACCTACTACACACAAACCGATGATAGGCTGGCCGCCCCATTGATCGACCAACCCTTCACTCATAGTTTGATGGGCGTGCTGATGCGGAAGGGCGACGAAGAGTTGCTTCTACGCGTGAACGATATCATACGTTCATGCCAGGGAAATGGCACATTGAAGCGATTACATGAGAAGTATGGTTTGGGGTATGAGTGGTGAAGGGTAATGTTACAAGTAGAATATATGTCAAAAAAGGGCATCCAACCGGATGCCCTTTTCTTGTTATAGATTTTATTACAACGCCTCAATCTCCGAGGTGGTTAGTTTCGTGATTTGCGCAATTAGCTCCGTGTCGAGGCCTTTCTCCTTCATGATTTTGGCGGTTTGAATGACACCTCGTTCTATCCCTTGTTGGATCCCTCGTTCCAACCCTTCTTCCAGCCCCCGGTCGTAGCCGTACCTTTCGGCGGTACCTTCGTCGGAGAGGATCTTGAGTTCCCTCTCGTAGCGGGCATACTCCTCGTCCGAAAGGGCGGAAACGCGGGCTTTGTCGATGAGCGCCTTCAACTCATCGTCCGCCCGGTTGTATAGTTTGGGGTCAAAGTTTACCATGTTACCTAGGTTTTTAATTGTTTGTATCCAAATTTGTTCGTCCGATGGATCCTCTTTCTCTTCAAAGGTGAAGTTCGGTAGGGAGATGAAATACTTCCGCATTCTGTCCCAAATGACGTTCCCTGATGTGAGGTTGCACTCCGCCGTCTGTGTAATCACGTCGGTCAGTTCTTTCATGGGGACACCAAGGATGAAAACACCGATCAGGTGGGGAATGTCACGGTTACGTTCACTCCAAACGACACCTTTCTCGATGTGTTTGTCCATCAGGTTGTAAAGGTAGTAATTTGCTCTCGTAAGGAAAAATGGATGGCCATAATTTTGCATTTCCACGATCACATCGTTCCCATTGTCAAGCGTGCATCGCAGGTCGAACGTGACACCCCTCTGGTTTTCCCGAGGTTTGACACATTCCACGTTTTCGAATACGAGTCTTTCGATGTGGCCATACTCCTTTCCGATGATGATGTTGAGGAATCTTTTCATTACCCTTTCGTCTCCAAAGCATCGTTTGAATCCGAAATCGGTACGTAGGTCGATGAATACAGGTCTTTCTTCTTTAGATTTCATGACATAATAATTAATTAATGGTAAAACAAAAGGTAGTATACAACGCTTATGTTGTATTTTATCGCAAAATTACATTTTAATGATTGATTTCCGAAAATTATACCAAGTTTTTTTAACGAGTCATAGAGCGTAAAGGAGGAAAACTCAGATAATGGATAGTAAAGTCGCCGCTACAATAGTTGTGGTGGCAAATATGACTGATTTTATTAGGTGTCGTTTCGCTTTCCGAAGATGTGCGAAAGAAAATACTAAAAGACTATGAATTTATGCGTAAAAAATGTACCAATTGTAAATTTTAAAAATACCAAGGAAGACGAAAAAATTATACTGGCTCACAATCATTGCACCAACAGCTCTTCCCAGCCCACTTCGAGTGCGTTTCCAATTTTACAAATAGTTTTGATAGTAAGGTTGATTTTTCCAGATTCTATCCTACTTAGGCAGGATCGTTCCATGTCGCAACGGTAAGCTAATTCTTGAACAGTGAGGTTTTTGCTATACGAATTTCTTTAATCCGTGTAGCTATCTTTTTCATTTCCTCTTCGCTATCCATCATTCAAATCAAATTTTCTATTTGGGGTCGTGTCATGAAACTAGTCATTCACGCAAACCATGTCGTGAATTTCGTGTACGTCTGTACGGATGATGTTTATTTCCTTTAGTATTTGCTCGATTTTATCATAAGATTGCTCCTGAACAAATGCGGAGACTGGGACTGATAGGCATTCCGCAATTTGTAGTAGACGTAGGAAAGAGACATTAGTTTCGCCACTACCAACACTAAAACAAAAAGTACAAGACTAAATCTTGAAAGGTGTTGATTATGTGTGAGTTGCAAAAAGTGCAAGAAAAAATAAAAAGTACAAGGTGGCGCAAATGGGTGGCTATTGGGTTACAGATATGGGTGGCAAAATTGTTACATCGGCAGAAACGGTTACATGGCACAAAAAAAGGGGTGATTTTCACCCCTTTTCTCTTTCAAATTTCTCC
>JAZUDI010000027.1:0-3263 GCA_045639525.1 Paludibacteraceae bacterium
TTTTTTTTCTATTTTAGGGTTAAGACATTCAATAATTGGGAGAAACTCAAAGAACAGATCCTCATTATTTCCGAGTAACCTGCGGTTCTGTCGCGCAAACGCTTCCTTTTGCTTCTCCAAAACGACATGATGGCGAGGGCCATGCGCTGTATTGTGTCGAGGTTCCTCGCACCTCGCTTGGTGTGTCTTTTAATGGCGTCCTGCCTCATGCCCGTGTCGAGCGACCAGTGCATGCTTTCTATCATCCAGTGCTGTCGGGTGATGTCGTTGAGGAGCTTTGCGTCCTTTTTTAGGTCGGTGATGTATAGCCGCCTCTCTTCGGCGACGCTTCCATTGGATTTCTTCACCGAACGGGTGCGTATGTCCACGACGGTGAGTGCAGTTCCCCACTTCTCCTTGTCGGCCACCATGTCGGCCCCGTCGTAGGTCCGGCAGATCCTCGATTCGATTCTGCCGTGCGCCAGCACTCCCTCTTCCGAGTGGCAGTCCAACGGCTCCGCCGACTCGACCATGTCTTCAAGGCCCCATCTGAGCGTCTTCTGGTTCGCCTTGACCTCGATGAGGAAGTGGCCTCCCTTCTCGATGATTTTGTCGACAATCGTCTTTTGACAGGACATTGCGTCTGCCGTAACCACGCGGTTGGTCAAGTCCATCTTGTCCAGCAACGCCGCCGTTGCGGTGATTTCGTTGCTCTTCTCCTCGCAAATCTCCGTGCGGAGGGTGACCTTGTCGGCCACGGAGTAGGCGGACACGATATCGGGGCATCTTCCGTTCTCCTGGACGGTTCCCCTCGTGCACTTGCCATCTACGGCGACAATCTGCATTTCGTCCGGCTTGCCGAGATGCCTCTCCACGAACTCTGCCATCCTTTCCGCCAAGCCATTGTCGTCAAGGGTGTTTTCCACCCTGCAGAGCGTCGGTTCCGACGGAATCCCCTTGGGGAATAGGCCCATCTTCCTGAATCTGGACAGGTTCCTTTGGCCGAAGGCGATGATGTCGCTTCGGCTGACGCATCGGCTCATCCTGGCCGTTATCAGCAGAATGATGATGTCGGGCAACTTGTGCTTGAAGTTGGCGCTGGTTCTTCTGTACTCCGCCACCGAGGTGGCAAACTCGATAATCTCCTTACTGATTTTCCCCGTAGGGAATTTTCCATGTTTCTCCTTTGAAAAATAAATAAAAATTTCGACGCAACCACTTGATTTTTAGGAAAATAATTATTATTTTTACGTAGTAAAAATAAAGGCGATCTCTCAAAAACGACATCACGTCGGCCTTGGAAATCGCCTTTAAAATATAAAAATAATTAAAAATGTCAAAGGAGAAACACTAACGAGCGGTGCTTCGGCACTGCTGTGTGCAAATGTATAGATTTTCCTTGGAAAAATCGCATAATACCCAAGGTATGCAAAAATAAAAGAAGAAAATTTTTGTTTCAAATGAAAGAACCGTGCGTTATAGTTCATTTTTCTTGGTCGTATTGTTGCAATTGATGAATTTTGTTGTATATTTGCAGTGGGCAATACAAAGTGCGCGGCCTTCCAAGCACCTCTGCCCATTAGGCAATGATTTATTTCATTGCCTTTTTTATTATCTCTTCAATTCTGTCTATTTGCAAAAACCTCTCTTCCTTCTCGTTGTTATAGTTGTCGAATAATGATCCATTTATTTTGATTATTTCCCCATTGTGTTGAATATAACAACAATTAAAAGTTTTATCCTTGAAATTCATCCATCTATTGACAATTCCACGAGCGACTATATTGATGTCTATCTTAGACTTGTTGTAGTCAAAGTCAAACACAACAACCTCGCAACCTTGCTTTAATGCTGATGTAAAACCATTCGATATTCCAATAGATGATTGGAGTCTCTTGGCATCAGCTATCATCCCATCTATGAGAAACTCTGGGTTTTTTTTGGGTCCAAATTTTTGGCTAAAATCTGGTCTGATCTTAACCTCTGCGTGTTTTGACAATAATCTTCCAGTAATGATGTTTTCGTGTATTTCGTTCTTGTCTGCAATAGAACTTATCGCCAAGTCAGATTTGTTGTCTTTGAAATACAAAGTTGACGCTTTTTCTTCTGCGACTTCGTAATTGTTCAAAAAATATGGATGTGGTTCATATCCTCTTGACTTATTCTTTTTAGTCGTTGCTATCGTTGTAAAAACCTCTCCAGTTACATGTGGATTCCCATGCAATCCAGCGACAGAAACATTATTAGTTGGATTGTTAGGTGTAACAGGATCATAGGTCTCCTCCAAGTCGCATTTGCAATTCCACAGAGAACCTGGAGTGTTATCCATCCAGAACGGATCACCCTTTGCCCATACTCGGTCCCAAAAAAACTTGTGAGACTCCCTCGGATCAACAGACCTTGATGGGAGCCATCTAAGATTTGGCACATCGTTCCCTGGTGCGTTGAACTTCTCAAACTGCTTAGCGGTACGGCATCTGCTAATTGTTGTATTGTATTCTGTTATTTGATGTCTGTTGTATTTTCTCAACACCCTTTCTGCCTCATCTAAGTCATTCCCCATTTCTGATTGCACTTCAATCGTTGCGTTATACGCTTTAAACGCTGCGAATTTTGAAACGTTGATTTGAAGTTTATGCTTAATTTCCGAATCGTTGTTTTTCCCAAAAATATGGTTAATAGCCTCGTTTAGATTTTCAAAATATGAGTTATATAACAAAGGAGAAACACCATCTTTGTGTCTTGCTATATCTTCCATTACCTTGTCGATGCTCTCGTGGCTGGCCAACTGATAACCTTTAAGACCACCATTCTTCTTGAATGACTTTAACGCGTTTTTGAATGCTGATTTATCACCATTCAAATAAAGATCATCCAATGGAGCGTTCAGTTCTACGTTTTGCCACTCATTGCGGAGTGGCGTTAGACGAAAAAACGCACCCAACGGTTGAAGAAAGACTGCCACAATGAGTTCTGCTCCTCTTGCTTCTTCTTTTGTGGTGTAGGCTCGTTGTTTTCCTCTTCCTCCTTCTTCGGAGGTGTAGGTTCGCCACCATCCTCTTCCTCTTCGTTGACCTCCTTACGCTTCAATCCTTCGCCATTATCAGGTTTGTCAACTCCGAACTTCTTGTAGAGGTAATCAGCTGACATAGGCAATCCCATCTGCCACAGACCTTGAACGATACGCATCTGCTTCTCGATGTCTTTGTCCTCGCTCTCCTCATAGATAAACTCTCCACCTTGCGTGTTGATGCCCATAGAGGCGAAGATGTCGGTCAATTCGT
>JAZUDI010000028.1:0-110845 GCA_045639525.1 Paludibacteraceae bacterium
TCGGAAGGGATGATATCCTTAGCGGAGAATCCGGCGAAGAAGTTATCCCACAAGAAGTAAACACCGGCATTGGCGTTCAAATACATACCCTTGTTGGTTCCTCCGTTTCCGAAAACAGGATCATCCGAGGAGTATTTCTCGAAGAAATTCTTGTCGAAGTTATAGTGGTTCAACATCAATGACAAACCGAATGACAACTGACGGTCGATGGATTGCGACTTCATCATATAGTGGTTGTTCTCCGACAATGGAATGTGGTAGGCGAATGTCACCTCACCTCCTTGACGGTAGGAATGACCGTTCTTATCATTGTAAGCGTAAACACCGACACCCACATTCTTCAAAATACGGGTACGGTAACTCAAGGTCTGAGTCATCGGATGGCCCTCAACGCCGGTAAAGTCGAATCGACCTGTGAGCATCAAGTTGTGACAACGTTCCGCTCCTGCCACGGCAGGGTTCACCAAATAGTAGTTGAAGTGGTATTGGTTAACCACAATATCCTCAGCGGCAAATCCACTCACGAAAGGGAGGGAAGAGAAGGCTGCCAACAACAAATATCTAAACTTTCTTCTCATATCATCTTCAATTTTATCCTAAAGATATAAATCACTTGTTAAATAATCAACATCTAGATTAATAATCTTCAAGGAATCTTGCACCTCCACCCTTAGTTGTCTTAGGGATACGCCAAGAGAGCAACAACTCACTAGCATTTGAAGAAACGCTTCTTGCGACATCACCCAAACCGAGGTCAAATGAATATCCAAGACGGAACTTCTTATACTCGAAACCAACAGAGAATTGAAGCACGTTTGAAGAGAACAAATCAACACCAGTCAAATCTGGGCGGTAAGTTACACCGAACCACAAGAAACGGTTATAGAAGAGCAAGAAGTTCAACTCCATACGTTGCATTTGGTTACGGTGAACATAAACCAATGCAGGAGCCAAATCGATCTTCTCAGATGGAGAGAGCAGCGCTCTCACATATACGTTGAACTGACGTCCAGGTCTTGAAGTGGTCACCTTATCCTCATTATAGAGCAAGTGGTTAACAGAAGCACCAACCAACAACTTAGGCATAGCCAACTCAACACCGAAGTCCATATCAGGATTTACCTTAGACAACTTCTCTCCGAAGTTCAAGGACTCATTCTCCAACTCCTGAGGATCCAACCAAATATTCTTTTGAGGATCAAAGTAGTGATAGAGAATACCTGCAGACAAACCGAATGACATCAACATACTCTCATTCAAGTTCACATGGTAAGCATATGCGGCCTTGATGTTCATGGTTCGGTTCGCGTAACCCAAATCATCATAAGTCACCGACATACCGATACCTGAACGAGCAGACTCGAAATAGTTACTAAAGTTCAAGACACCCGTCTTAGGTCCGTTAGAGACACCGATCCATTGCCAACGTCCAATGAGGAACAAATCGACGTCATCGGTATTACCAGTGGCGGAAGGGTTCATGTTCAACCTTGAGAAAAATTGTTGGGACAACATCAAGTCACGTTGCGCAAATGCGCTAACGCCCAACAAAGACATCACTAATATTACTAAATACTTTTTCATCTTCTAACCTCCACTGAATTATTCATTTAAGATCTTGATATCAACACGACGGTTTTGCTCGTGCTGAGCCTCTGTTTGTGCGTTCTTGATAATGGTTTCGTGGAAACCACGACCCTCAGCAACCAACTCATTAGGGCTCATACCTCTTTCGATCAACAACTGACGGACATAGTTAGCACGGACGTCAGACAATTTCATGTTATACTTGTCAGATCCACGCTCATCGGTGTGTCCTGTAATCTCGAAGGTAACACCAGGGAACTCCTTCATTGCACTAACCAACTCATCCAACTGAACGAAGTACTCAGGTTTCATATCACCCTTGTCAAAGTCGAAGAAGAAGAGCACCCAGTTGAAGCCCTTAGGCTCTGTCATAGTAATTTCCGGTTGCAAATCGAAGTCAGGCTCCGCACGGAATGGCATAGGAACATAAATATCATCCTTACCCTTACCACCCTGACGGTTAGACATAAACATCACCAGTTTAGGAGTACCAATGAAGTTGTACTCATTTGCGCGGGTATTATAGGTCGAATCCAAATTTACAGCCTCTGTCCAGATGTCACGCTTCACCTTCACCATCTCGTTGGTTGCGGTATCAAGCACCTCAAACTCGTGGTCTTTCTCGTAACGAGAGAAGTAGATATCCATACCTCCGAAACCACCTGGGCGATCGGACATGAAATACATCAAGGAGTCACCGACTACAAACGGATAATCATCACGCCCCTTACTGTTCATGACAATAACGCTATCGGATGCGTTCTTAGGCATTTGCCAGTCATAGCCAAGTTCCTCTTTGTTCTTAGCTCTATCGATATACCAGATATCACGGCCGCCGTGACCATGATCCTTGAAATCAGCAGAGAAATAAATACGTGTACCATTGTTGGCCAAAGTAGGGTTGTAGAAACCGGTCACACGGTCGTAACGATATGTCCAACCAGCAATAACGGTGGAAGAACCGCGAACCTTCTTTCTCAACTTGTCGAGTCCCTCGATCTTCATCAACTTAGGCTCACTGAAAGAACCACCTTGCAAAGTCGCCTCGTATAAATCGGCATTTCCAATTTCATCTATGTGTGAGAAGTAAATCGTACGCTTTCTTGGATCATACGCGAAAGTACCCACGATACCCAAACCGGTAAGTTCAGGACACTTTTCAATATTCTCCAAATCATACATGTTACCTATTGTCGCAGTATAGGCAGTATCACCTCTGAAAAACGCTACTTTACCCTCCTTATAGAAGGACATAGGACGTTCTTGCTGAGAGGAACTTGCGGCGGAAGATAAAATCTCATATCCCTCCGTGTATTCTTCATGAATACCTGCGAAAGAAGTCAGTCCACAAAAGGACAACGTCGCGAGAGCTAAAGTCCTTTTCATATCAGTACACATAAATTATAATTTTTTATTTTTATTATTTATTCAAAACAACTTCGACAGTACCCTTCTCTACCTTGCCATTCTTCATGACAACTTTATAGAAGAATACGCCTGGATCAACAAATGATGAAGAATTACCACGACGGCCATCCCAACCATTTTCTCCCTCAAATACCTTTTGTCCATAACGGTCAAATACCACTACATTGAAACCGTTCATGAACTTATCATTCAAATCATCAGCCACATAAGGAGTGAACGCTGTAGGCAACTTCACATCCAAAGAGATGGTAGATGTCGCAGAAGGACATACGCCATCAGATGCGCGAACCATATACTCAGAGGTGGACTCTGGCAAATAGTTGGTCTGATTATCAGAAGTTACGGCGAACGATACACCATCACAGAACCACTCGTAAGAAGTAGGCGAACCCTTGATTGGATCAGCGTAAAGAATGATATCACCACCAATAATCACATTCTCCTTATTAGCATACAACTGAATCTCAGGACTTTCATGAACGAATACTGATCCCTCTGACTCTGAAGTGGAAGGACAGATTTCGTCAATTGCCACAACTGTGTAGTTCAAATATCCACCCTCCTTCGCAATATCGCTTATCTTCAAATCATCACCAGTTGGAAGAATGCGTTGAACAGTCTCACTGGTCTTACCATACACTAGATAATAAGAAGGATAACCCGAAATCGGTGACAAAGATAGTTTAATTGAGTCACCCACACAAACTTCTTTCATATCTTGTGGAATATCTAATGTAAATTCTACAGGAACATGTACCGTAATGGCGGTTGAAGAGGTAATTGCGTTAGACTTATTAAAGCTACATACGCCGTCGTAAACCTTAACATAGTAACGATTGCGATCAACCGTTGGCTCTGTTTCCCAGAATGCGCTTGGCTTTCTATTGTTAAATCCAGACAACATCTCATCAGTGTCTGCATCGTACAATTCGTAACGGATAGGTGATCCGGAAACAACATTCACGTGCAAACTAACTTGACCATCTGTAGGATGACAATATGTATAAGTGCTAGGTGTAAATTCCACTCTTAGAGAATCGACTACAATCACACTTCTCTTCTCTGAAGTGACAGCTGGACAAATCTCATCATCAGCCACTACATAGAATTCATGCTTACCAACGGACAAATCGGAGGAGCCAAATAACTTCTGAACATCCTTTGCCGTAGTCAAAGCGGAACCATTGTCATACCAAGTGATTTTCTTGATGAAGGACTCAGCCTCGGAAGGATCAATTTCAACAACCTTCACCTCAACCAAAGAGTTGACACAAGCAGAATCTCTGTCTGTTGTCAAAGAGAGAGTGAATGGATTTTGAACCGATACCGACACCTTATCAGACTCAATTGGTCCGCAGACACCACTATCATCGATCTCAACGAATAATTCAAACTTTTCACCCGACTTCATATCCTCTGGGAAGTAACTTGAGAGCAACTTAGCCTTGTACAAATCAACATCCTCATCGATAGCGTACTCTTTTCCTCTGAAGATATACTTATAAGTATATTTGTGAACATAAGCGTCACTAGGATCGATTGTCAACTCAGAAGAGATAGAACCCTCAGTAGAACAGATGAACTTATAGTTGACATCCAACTTAGGGGTGAAGTTCTTGTTAACCATGAGCGTATCCATAAACTCGGATCCGCCATCCGCCTTGTTGTAACATACATTGTCGTAAGCGGTCACCTTGAAGCTCATCGCATCGGAAACTTCCAACCATCCGGCTGTATTCAGATTCAAAGAATTCTCGGAAGTCGATGTTGTCTTCTCCGAAGGAGCGATTCTCTCCCAAACATACTCTTTGATATGATTGATAGCAGAAGATGGCTCTGTTTGGGCTGTCAATGTTACAGCCTTGTCATCTGCTGGCAAACAGATCTTATCGGAAGGATAAGAGAGAGACAACTCGAATCTTGTATTGAATTCAACCTTTGTAGAAGAGTTGGATTTAACCGTATCACGCTCACAAGCGGCATCGAACGCAGCGACAGAGAAGTTTGCGGTGTAGCCAGCCTCAAACACATCCTTATAGGTATTCTTGTCCAAAACAATGCTATCAGCCTCGGTAGTCGCAAAGATCTTGCCATTATCGTACCAATAGAACTCTGAAATGTTGTTACGAGCGTCAGCAGGCGTAACGACAGCCTTCAAAGTGAATTTAGCATCATCCAAAGACTCGACACAGTAAGCAGTCGGAATATCATTCAAATCCACATTGAATCCACCGACACGGATCTCAACATTAACCGTGTCACTGATATTTGGATTGGTACCAGGAGCGCAAATGTCGTCATAAGAAGAGACATACAACTTCACATCCTTTCCTTTGTATTTCTTCAAATCACTGTAAGTAAACTCAATATGATTTTCAGCAGTGTTATAAACATTCCAAACAGACTCGTCGCTGCTCTTGATATGCCAGATGTAATTGTGGACTTGGACAAGCGCCTCTGCCGGCGTAATGTCCACACTCACCTTCAACAACACCTCATGAGCGTTGATATCTCCCTCGCTAGGAACGCAGACTGACTTACCATCATAGTTGACAGTCATCTCGTAAGGAACGTTAAAGTCGAAGTGAACGTCGTCCTTTGACTTGGCTGGATCACAAATGCTATCGTAAGCCACCACATAAATATCCGCAGAAACACCTGCTGCCACCAATTTAGGGAAGTTCTCTGAACTAAGAACCAAAACAGAATCGGAAGCATTTCCATTCTTAATGACGATGTCTTCGCCAGCAACAACAGCGTGCCACTCATATCGCTTAATCTGCAAAGCGGAAGAAGCTGGAGTGATGACCGCACGAACTTTCGCGCTGTCATTATCAGCACAAGTAGTGAACTTATTAGCGGAAAGTGTTACATCGTACTTAACGCTGACAGCTACTTGAATAGAATCAGCCACATCCTCGCAAATCTTATCACTCAAGACTAATTTGTAGTATTCATTGCTACTCTCTGTAACCTCAAACGCATAAGTCAATCCGCCCTCATGTACCAAGGTATTGCCCTTATACCACTTATAAGACTTAATCAAATTGTCAGCATTAGGATCAGACAACTTCGCCTCGATTGTCAACTTCTCTCCCTTCACCAAACACTCGGCACCATCCATACCTGGATCTTCCAATTTGAATGTGTATCCGTTAAGGTTCACCTCAGTAGGTTCCGAAACGCTATTAGCCTTACAATACTCATCGTATGCGGACAAGGTGAAATACTTCGTTGTTCCCGCAGTAAAGAACTCAGGATATTTTGCCTTATCAACAGTCACCTCATATACAGAGTCTGACAAATTGGTAGGGATATCAAACAAATCGTTGGTTCCGTCACGAAGCACAAACTTGTCGATATTGGTAAGCGCAGCCTTAGGGGAAATGCCCGCCTTCAACGTAATGACATCTTCAGAATTCAAGCAGACACTTGGATTAACTGCCTCCAAAGACAATTTGAATTGTCCCTCACGAATATCGATATCCGATCCAGAATTCACATCATCATTGTCGATAGTACCACAATCAACCGTTTCCGTAGAAACAAGGTCAACACGGACTGACTTTCCTGTACGACCATGCAAATCCTTATATCTCAAGAACAAACGTTCTGTCACCGAAGTGGTGTCGATCACATCACCATCGCCGAAATCCAAACGCCAATGATAAACAGTGATGATTTTCTTCGCCTCGGCAGGCTCAACAGAAGCCTCTAACTGAAGCAAAATTGCATCGTCAGCCTGACCTGGTGTCACACAAACAGGATTTGAGCTAGGAACTACTTTCAACTTATAAGAGACGTTGTTCACCTTGAACGGAATCTCCAACGGCTCAGCAGGAGCGCAATATTGATCACCATCATTGACAACGCTGATCTTCAAAGTGCCTGTAATGGTAGCCACCTTATCCAAGCCTTCTGGATAGAATACGCGAGTCAACTCATCAACAATCACCTCACGGCCTGGCACACCCCAATCCCAGCGCAAAGTCGCGGCTGGAACATCGTTGCTGATTTTAACCATAACAGAATCACAGCCGATAGCCGCATCCTTGTCAAATCCTAAATCAACGACATGTTTTGCCTTGAGGTTAAATGTTTGCTTATGTTCACATCCACCCTCATCCAAAGCGACAAAGAAGATGTTCGCCATACCAGCGGAATCTGTTTGGAATGTCTTGTTCCACTTGCGGTCGTAAACGGTAACATTGAAATCTTGATCGATAACAAAGTGGATATCATCTGAAGAGACACCCGTAACCTCCATGGTATCAACCAAAACATCACCATTATCGTTTCTCCACAACATTTTCCATGTATGGTCAGGGTTTGTCAAATTACGGCATCCAGAGATGGTGACAGTATCACCTGCCACGAAACAAACCTTCTCATCCTTATGATCCTCACACATAGGACCACCAAATGTATTTCTTACATCGATGTTAGAACGTGCCACAAGGAACTCGTTACATACATCCTCCGCATTTTCAGAAACATCGCGAAGTTCCTCAACGGTAGAACCGATGATCACACGATATGGGACATCACCCAAATACTTCTTCTCTGTTACGGAGATTGTGGTGTTAGTCTCTTTGTACGCATCAGCATCGCTATAATCTTTCATATCCTCCCAAGAATTGCTCTCCTTGTCGAAATATTGGAACAAATAGACTGGGTTTGGAATATAGTCACCCTTTTGTTTAGCCACCAACTCCACATCACGGCCATCACAAACGGTCAACGAACCGGTAATCAACTCGCCATCGATATTAGCGGACAACTCAGCCTTAGGCAAACATACGGAGAAGGAGATGTCATCAATCACCATATCATTACCATCACCTGGCAAACCATTGTTATAGAGGACAACCCACAATGATTTCACCTTCTTACCAGCACCTAACTCAACATATTTGTCAACCTTGGTCCACTCAGCGCTTCCTCCAGAAGGCAAGTCGCCGGAGTTGATGTCGTCATTCAAAATGTGGTTCGCATCCACTGCTCCCATTCTCTTATACTCGGCAGGCAACTCCTCCGCAATGTCTTCCAACAACAATACCGAAACGTTCACCGGATTCAAACCATCTTGTTTAGCCACGTTTCTGACGTTCATACTGAACGCGAAACGGTCGGCGGCGCAACCCAACACAACGCGTTGCGCGTAAATAGCCGATTTTGAAATATTGGTTTGACCAGAGTTTACCATCAACATGGCACCATTGACATTTCCCGTAGCGTCATGAATATCAGCGTAGTCACGATGTTGGTGTCTATCCACGGAATCCGGATTCGCCACAATCGCATAGTAACCATCTTGCAAACGGAAAGCCGCATCATCAATTTCGCTTCCCGCACCCCACTTGAAATAGTCAGGCAACATTGGATTGGCCTGCAAGAACAAGTGGCCGTCTGTTCCTACGAATTGGTTGGAAGAGCCTCCGGTCAAACGGACGAACTCGGAAGCGGACACCACATGTCCATTAGGATCCGGGGTCACGAACTTCTGGATGTTATAAGAGGTTTGTCCCTCTGTCGTTTTCACCAAAGAGTAACCATTATCCTCCCTTGCGGTATAATATCCCGCTCCGGTGATCTTTCTCTTCGATTCCGCGTCTGTACCAAACGGGATGTATGGATAGTGAATCTTATCAATATAGTCAGTACCAAGATCACCTGAATAGTTTCCAGCAAAACCTAATGAATTGTCGGTTGACTTAGCCTCCACACCGCCAGGCAAGATCACCTCACCTTCGTAGATTTGGTCGCCCGACACATAAGTGTTCTCATTCACGAAGAAACCGAAAGTCTCATAGAAGAGCACACGGGTCTGCAAACCTTCGCAACGGTCGTTCTCCGCACAGTTCGGAACCTCATAGAAGAACGGAGCGGTGTAAGCATCCTGGTACTTCGCACGATAATAGGTATCCTCGGAAGGCAACACAGGCAAACGGAACTTATTCTGTCCCTCTACCACACTCCATGTTTCACCATCTTCTGAAGATTCCCATACGAACACAGGATTCTTCGCATCGGCCAACATCACATCGCCGATTGCATACAAATAGTTGGAATCCTGAAGACAAGTGGTGATTGGATATAATGGAGAAACAAAGAATCCGCAACCATTCATCTTCAAGTTAACTGAACCCGCATACAAACCATCCACATACAAATCATAATTGGTAGTGACTGGCTTGAACGTGAGAGAAGGTTCTGTCGTGGTCGCAACCACCTTACCAGTGGACAACTTCCACTCATACTTCGCACCATCCTTATAAGAAGAGGTCAAAGTCACCTCCTCACCAGGGCAAAGTTCCGTTGCGCTAGCCGTAACGGTCTCACCGCAAGCGGCCAAAGAGAGATTCACGGTAACATCCGAGCAAGAGACCAATCCAGTGGATGTTGTGTACTTCAACACCATGGTGGTCACCTCATTCACCTCGTAGTCGAAATCAGCTAAATCGTCGTAAGCATCCAACCAAGTGGTATCGCTCTCGGCAGAAAGGATACCCCATCTCTTCGTAGCGTCCGCAGCACTTTCGGTAATACTAAAATTGACAGTTCCTCCCTTACAAGCAGTCAGAGGGGTAGCGATAGCCACTCCACCGCAAGGACCCTTCTCAATATTTACCGCATTCGCGCCAGCATCATAGCTAAAACAAAGTTTTCCCGTATAACCGGCTCCCACTTGAATCTTCAACTGGTTCGGAGCACCTTCATCTTCCAAACTAGGCCATCCCGAAATACCCTCTGGCATGTTCAAAGCGGCGAGCGGACTCTCCATCTCGACAACGATCTCGCCTCTAAAATTATTCAACTCATATTGAAAGTATTTTCCGATACGCTGAGGAGCGTCACATGATCCTCCCCAAGAATTGACGGAGACATGTTTCACAAAGCCAGCATAGGATGACACGGAGCCTACAGTCAGGGATGTTATCAACAAAAGCACCCTGAACAATCGGTTAAACATTGATGTTGTTTTCATGTTTTTCATGTATTTCGAACGATCTTTCTTCTCTTATTTCAAAAATTTACAGTATCAGGCCAATGTTTATGGGCTTTCTTTAGTCCACACATTGACGGGCGAATATACAAAAAATTTAGACACCAAGCCTTAAAAGGCGACAAAAAAACAAAAAATGTTAAATATTTTCGCTAAAAACTAGACTATACATCTACAAAAACGAATAAAATCCATATTTATCAAAAAGCGATTCAAGAATGAAGGCAAAAAAGCAAGTCTATAAATTAAGCCAACAGGTTATCAATATTAATCATCATATTTTAGGAAAGTCAACGACAAATCACAACGACTGCATTGAGTAGAGTTTCTTATAAAGGCCATCTTTTCCGATCAATTCCGCATGCGATCCACGCTCTACAATCTCGCCATCCTTCATAACGCAGATTTCATCCGCATCCTTCACAGTTGACAAACGGTGTGCGATCACAATCGTGGTACGCGTCTTCATCAGACGCTCCAACGCCTCCTGCACCAAGGCCTCCGACTCCGTGTCAAGCGCAGACGTGGCTTCGTCCAATATCAAAATGGAAGGATTCTTCAAAATGGCGCGGGCAATGCTGATACGCTGACGTTGTCCACCCGACAAACGGCCACCCTTATCGCCGATATTGGTTTGGTAACCATTCTCCGTAGCCATGATAAAATCGTGGGCATTGGCGATTTTTGCCGCCTCGATGACCTGTTCCTCCGTCGCGTCATCCACGCCAAAGGTGATGTTGTTGAATATCGTATCGTTGAAGAGGATAGCCTCCTGGTTGACATTACCCATCAGAGAGCGAAGGTCATAAGTGGTCATATCCTTCACATTAACACCGTCAATCGTAATCTCGCCCCTATTCACATCATAAAAACGGGGAAGCAAATCAACCATAGTGGATTTACCGGAGCCTGATTGTCCCACCAAAGCCACCGTCTTTCCTGCCTTCACCGTAAGGTTGATATTCTTCAACACCCACTCCTCATCGTACTTAAACCATACATCCTTATATACGATCTCCTTCTCGAAAGGTTTGACCGGTGTAGGGTTATCCACCACCTTCAACGGATTATTAGCCGCCAAAATCACATCGATTCGCTCCAACGAAGCAGTTCCCTTCTCGATGCTGTACATCGCTTTGGAGAGATCTTTCGCCGGATTGATAATGCTATAGAAAATGACCAAGTAATAGATAAACTCGGCAGCCGTCAAGGAGCTATTATCATTGAGGATCAACGTTCCACCAAAATAGAGGACAATCGCTATGGCGGCCGTACCTAAGAATTCACTCATAGGATGAGCCAACATATAACGACGATTCACCTTATTAACCGTAGAACGCTGACGTTCATTCATGTTCCGGAAATTACGGGTCACCGCCTTCTCGGCATTGAAAGCCTTCACGACACGCAAACCACTAAGCGTCTCTTCTATTTGGGAGAGCAATTGTCCCAACTGGGTTTGCCCCTCCTTCGACTTCTTTTTCAAGGAGCGTCCTACCCTTCCCATGATCAATCCGGCTATAGGCAGAACTATCAAAACAAAAAGGGTGAGTTTCCAACTTAAGATGAACATAATGGTCAAATAGACCAATATCATAATCGGATTCTTGGATAGCAATTCGATGGAGCTCATAATGGAGGCCTCCACCTCACCGACATCACTCATCATACGCGACATGATATCTCCTTTTTTCTGCTTCTGGAAAAATCCGATATGCAGATCCACAATCTTATCATACAAGAGATTACGGATATCACGGATCAACCCCGTACGCATCGGTATGATGAAATAACTCGCCAAATAGGCGACACCTGTCTTCAACAAGGTCATCAACACCAACATCACGCTCATCAACATGAGCGTCTTCATGGCTCCCTCTTGAGATATGTAGTTTGACACCCAACAATAAGCATTGTTTTTAATCACACTCATATCCCATGAGAAGGGCATGTATTCATATACATTGTTGGACGTTTTGAAAAGGATCTCCAAAATCGGAATCAACAATGCGAAAGAGAAAAGGCTGAAAATTGTGGAGAGCAGATTGCACAATATGTTCAAAGCGACCGAACCCTTATAGGGTCCGACAAAACGCTTCAACAGCATGACAAAGGGGAACCTGTTCTTTTTCTCAGCCATTTCCGAAAGGCCAATTAAATACCGAAATAGTTGTGAGGTGTAATGGCACGAAGCTCCGCCTTCACAGACTCACTGACATTCAAAGTTTCGATGAAATCCTTGATGGACGACTCTGTGATGCCGGCATTGGTTCTGGTCAACGCCTTCAAAGTCTCGTATGGATTTGGATAGCCTTCGCGGCGAAGGATCGTTTGGATTCCCTCGGCAACGACAGCCCAACACTTGTCCAAGTCGGCAAAGAGCGCCTTCTCGTTGAGCAACAACTTACCGATACCCTTCAAGGAGCTTTGGATAGCGATTACCGTATGAGCGAATGGCACACCAACATTTCTGAGGACGGTAGAGTCAGTCAAGTCTCGTTGCAATCTGGAAACTGGCAACTTAGCGGCCAAGTGCTCCAATATAGCATTCGCGATTCCCAAGTTACCCTCGGCATTCTCGAAATCGATCGGGTTCACCTTATGAGGCATAGCGGAAGAACCAACCTCGCCCGCTTTGATCTTTTGCTTAAAATACTCCATAGAGATGTATTGCCAGAAGTCGCGGTTCATATCAATCATGATGACATTGATACGCTTCAAACAATCGAAAATAGCGCCCAAGTTATCGTAGTTAGAGATCTGGGTAGTCCATTGCTCTCGTTGCAAACCGAGCACATCATTGACGAAATGGTTACCGAACGCCTTCCAGTCATATTGCGGATAAGCCACATGGTGTGCATTGAAGTTACCTGTCGCACCACCGAATTTAGCGCAACAAGGCAAACTCTTCAACTGATCCAATTGAGATTGCAGACGGCTCACAAAGACCATGATCTCCTTACCCAAACGGGTTGGAGAGGCTGGCTGGCCATGTGTCTTAGCCAACATCGGGATATCCTTCCACTCCTCGGCTCTTTGAGCCAACTCAGAGATCAACTGTTCCATATTAGGAACATAAACCTCCTTCAAGGCCTCCTTGATAGAGTAAGGGATACTGGTGTTATTAATATCCTGGGAAGTAAGACCAAAGTGGATGAACTCCTTGTATTGCTCCAACTTCAAAGCGTCGAACTTCTCCTTGATGAAATACTCAACCGCCTTCACATCGTGGTTGGTAATCTTTTCAATGTCCTTGATCTTTTGGGCATCCTCCAAAGAGAAGTTCTTATAAATATCTCTCAAAGCGGCGAATTTGCTGCTATCGAATGATTTCAAATTGTCCAATGGGAGTTCGCACAACGCGATGAAATACTCCACCTCCACCAAAACTCTGTAGCGGATCAATGCAAACTCTGAAAAATACTGAGCCAATGGCTCCGATTTACCTCTATATCTTCCATCAACGGGAGATATTGCTGTAAGAACGCTCAATTCCATATTATAAAACAATTATTATGAAACGCAAAGGTAATGAATAATTATGAATAAACGAATAGTTAATCACCTCATCTGCCTCTGATCAACGTGAAGTGTCCCTTGAACTGTTTACGGATCTCAGGAACCGTAATCACATACCAATAATCGGTAGAAGGCATCGCATGACCATTATAGGTACCATCCCACTCTTGATTATCACCGTCCAACTCGGCGATCACCTTACCTGTTCGATCGTAAATCTTCACAGTGGAGTTAGGATAAGAATCCATGATCGTGGAGAGATCCCAAGTATCGTTTTGACCAGAACCGTCTGGTGTAAAGTAATCTGGAATAGGAATTGGCGGTTGCTCCACATTAAAGGCGATCATTCCGACACAACCATTCTCATCCTTGGCAAAAATGGTATGCAAGACATTGAATGACAAATGCTCAAACAAATTATCGGTTTGCCAATCCTTCTGATCCAACTTATACTCATAAACACCTTCGGCATTCAAGACATTCGCCAAACGGGATGAGAAGGAAGGCTCCTCCAACTCAATCTCCGGCAATGGTACTATGGAGACCTCAACGGTAGCATCCGCGCTACCACAAGAGGTGGAGTTCGCCTCAACGGTATAGGTTCCTGCCTTTTCTGGCGTGATTGCTAATCGCTTCTCCTCAGAGATAAGGATTCCCTGAGGGTCTTTCCAAACGATAGTCTCGATATCGTCGCCCTTCACATTCGCCAAAACGGAGATTTCGGAACCCTCGCAAGCCTTCACAGACTCCTTGACCGTAACGGAAGGTTTCTCCTTGACATTCACCTCAATCGCATCGGTCACAGGGCACAATCCCTTGGTGGTTATCTCAAACTCGTAAAGTCTTGTGACATTCGGCGCCACCGCAAGAGAGAACTCGGAAGTCTGCGAATCACGCCACTTGATCTTAGGCTCTTCACCCTCCTCAATTTGGACACTGATATCGACACTCTCGCCTGAGCAAGAGACCACATTTTCAGACTTCGTATATTGGGCTGGTGAAACCACATCCACAGCCACCAATTCGCTCTTCTCCTCTTGCGATCCATAAGTGACTACCGCATAGTATTGAGTTGAGGAACTAGGTTTATCGGTCGCTTTCAGTACAGAAGCGCTCAACTTCTTCTCTGAGGCATCCGCAGCCACAGCGAACCACTCGATCTTATAGTTTTGAGGATGCAGTACCTTGCCAGTTCCCGTCGTGTCCGCAGTCAATGTCACAGCATCATCCACACAAACCAAATTCTTATCCGCCTCAACCGTTACTACCACCTTGGCATCCACCAATAATTGGACTTTGGTTTCGGCATCGCAATAATCATCCGCAGATAGGGTGACCTCAAACTTCTCATCAGAAGAGACACTCTTCACCTCAAACGGATTACCAGTTCCCTCGTGATCACTGCCCTTCCAAGAGAGTGTCGCACCACTAGGCACCACATTCGACAACTTCAGGAGAGCATCCTCACCGCGAGGCACCTCATAAGTCATCGGCTCGTCGAAGGAGACAAATGGCTTCACCTTGAGAGTCGCGGTCAAATGTCCGTCATCGCTCTTCGCAAGGCAGATGCCGTTGCTAACCTCATAACTATAGACGCCACCATCCGACAATTGAACTTTGTTCAAAGTCAATGTCGTCTTATCACGGAATTCACTCAATTCCTTACCATCACGGAACCACTTGATGTAAGATCCAGCCATGCTCTTGTCATAGCCCTTGATCGTCAAAGCGGCGGAGGCATCGGAGTTCAAACAGACATCCGTATCCAATTTCTCGAAATCCGCGGTAAGCGTTAGTGGATATACCTTCACGACAATGGTATCGGTCGCCTCACACTTATTGATCAACGAGACGATATAGGTGTTGTCCTTTTCCGGTGTCAAAGAGAGTTCACTACCCTCGCCTAACTCATTTCCGTCGAGATCGCTCCACTTGAAATCGCTTCCCGTATGGGAGGTAGAGAGGGTGATCTCCTCACCGCCACAAGTCTTGAAGAGGTTGGTCTCCTCACCATTCACAAGCATGGTTCCGGTCAACTCACCCTGTCCGACCTTCACCGTCACCGTCGTATCCAAATGACAGGCGCCAGCAGAGGCCTCCACCTTAAAGGTGTACTCATGGCCAAAGGTTCCAACCTTATCCGTCACGGAGAATGAAGATTCGCTGCTCGTCGCGTCACCGCTCCATTCAAATGTGATATCATCGGTCGTTGTACTTTTCGCGGTAGCGGACAATTCAATCTCTCCGTTAGGGCAAACGCTATTAGGTGCATCCACCTTCAAATCGGTCAAATCATCGATGGTCGCATGGATCTCCATGGTGTCGGAAGCACAGACGCCTACGATATTAGGTTCGGAGAAGATCGTGTAATATGCACTCGCGTAGAGGGTGCCACTCTCAGTGAATTTCATATCCTCAAGCGGTTTGGTACAATCCTTATCTTGGTAATAATAGAAATTCAACAACGAAGTGTCGATCGTATTCACCAAATGGATGTACTTGGAAATCAAGATCTCTTTACCGCAAGTCTGCGGCAACTTATCCACCTTCAACTCCGGATTAGGGAAGATGGTCACCTTCAAATCAGCCTTAGCGCCATACTTGCCATCCTTCACATTCAACTGTGCCACTTTATAGATGGTCTCGCCCACTGTCTCCGTACTTGGCACTGGAGCCTCCGTAAGTGGTTTTTCGTAGTTATCTTCAGGAGAGAACCACAACAATTCGTAGTCAATATCCTTTACTTGACCATTATTGGTATTGATGCTTGCGCTATTATCCAAAGAGATAGCCTTTGCCTTATGGCAGTAGTTCATCGGATAGGTGTTCGGAATCAACGCGTCGCTGATCACCACCGTAATGCGGACCGTATCGCTGACACAGCCACTCTCCAAGTGTCTTTGGCGCACATAATAAGAGAACTTCACATCTTCATTCTCCTTCCAAGAAGGATCCTTGGTGATGATCGGGCCAAAGGCTTGGTCCTTCTCATCCAAAGCATTCTCCTTCAAATCATACCACATCAACTCATACTCCGTCAAATCGGCAGGGGCAATCAATGTGGAATTTTTGATTAACAGAGCCTCGTATTGGCCGTTGTCATCGGCATCCTCCTTCAAATAGTTCACGATAAGCGAACCAGTTGGTTTCGGAACGAATGTAGTCTTCACGATCAACTTAGCCGTATCACTTTGACAGATATGATCCTCGTCGATCCTATAACTCTCCACAACACCATAGGTGATGGTCTCCACCTGGGTTTGGGCAACAGGCACACCCTCCACGCTCTTTCCGTCGATCGACCAGTTGAAAGTCGATCCCTTGAGGGCCGGAGTGGACGCGCTCTCCACTAACAGTTGCTCATACTCCTCGCCCTTACAATATTGGGTGCGGTTCATCGAGACATTTGGTTGAGGGATATCGACCACAGTCACCGTCAAAGGTACCTTTGCACTCTCGTTTGAAGGATTGGCGATTTCGCGCTGCGTCACATAATAGGTAAACTTACCTCCCTTATTCGTCTTTGGCGTACGCTCCGCCTCGCTCAACTCATTACCATACTCATCGTAGTAAACGATTTCCCACTTGCTAGGATCACTCTCCTCCATCTTGCCCAATTCGGCCGTAATAGGCGTAGCCTCCTCATTCAAGCAGAAGGTAACATTGTTAGGCACTGGGACCACCGTACCGCTGACGATAACGGAAACCTCCATCGTATCACTTACGCAACCTCCCGCTTGGGTTCGGTTCACGTAATAGGTATGGATCTTGGTGACGCCTGGCGCAGGAACCTCAGGAGTCGGCGCAACCGTACCCAATTCATTACCACTCTCGTCATACCAAATATATTTATATCCAGACTCTATCTCAACGACAGATGGATCCATCTGCAACAGATTCTTGTCGAAGAGTCCATTTGCGGCGGTATCGCTCAACAGATAAGACACCTGTCCCGTACCAGTCGGACCTGAGATCACCTTCACTTCGAAAGAGACCTTATAGTCATTCTTACTCTCACAACCATCTTTCGTGGTCAATTTATAATGGTAGGTGTAGGATCCAGCCCTCTTTATATCATTGACGGATGGCATATCGACATCCTCATCATCCTCATCGGTCCAAGACGCGACTGTTCCTTCTTCGGCGAACGAGGCGAATTTCTTTTCGAATTCGGAGATATCGGCATTGCCAGGACAGAAGGTACCGAAATCATAATCGGCGCCTACCGGACGTTTGTTGACAGTCAACACGACAGGTTCGCTTGGGGAATAGCAAGGCAAGGCGGTCGTACCTGAGGTGACAATCACGCTATAAGTCTTCTTTCCCGCAATATTCGCCGTGATTTCATAGGTATTCTCTTCCGTCTCCTCCGTCACAGGCTCACCATCCTCAAAGAACTGGTACTTGTAATGACCCGTAGGACCCGCCGTCAACGTAACGCTTCCCGTACCCGCACAGATTTCATCTTGCGAAAGTTTCAACGTCACGTTAGGGAGAGGGCACTCTTCACCACAGCCAGAGACTGCTTGCGCCATGATCTCATTGTCGGCATGGCCAAGCAATTTCGCATAAGCGATGTTAACAATCGATTCTGAACACTCTTTCACAACTCCCTTCCAAGAAACCGTAAAGGAATCTCCAAAAGCAATAGGATTTTCTGCGATACCGCTCCAAATAATAGAGTCTCCATCCGCACCCTTATAATATTTAGAGGTACCATCTCCAGCGGCGGAAACGAACTCCACCTCAGCCGGGATACGGTCTATGATGGACAAATCATAAGCATAATCTGTATGGACATGAATATCTGAATAGGAGAAATTGCCCCATGCAACTCCCTCGAAACCGAAATATCCATCCTTCTTTGTCAAACCTTCGAACGAAACAGATGCCGATGTGGCAGTATCCTTATTTACCCAAATTCGGATGACGTCATCCGTCAAATTGACGCAAAGTTTGGAAGAACTCTTTGCCTTGGCAATGATCTTGGAATCAATCTTTTTGGATCCGTCGTAACAGGTGACAGACATACCAGAATATTCATTCTTGAAGACCAATTTAATATCATCACGGAAGAAGATGGATGTCTCTTGGTCATCCGCCACCGCCCACTGCGTCTGCATATAAATATTATTGGCAATACGATTGAATTGCGCCTTTTGACCAGAAGCAATGCTCACCGTACCTGAAGTCGCAGTCGCACCTCCGGACAATTTCCAATCAGAAGAGAGGGTTCCGGCGTCCTCAAAGATTGCGCCATGCGTTTGCTTGTATCCAATGGTATATTCGATATCATCACCCACCGAATAGGACTCCTTATCAGCCACCTTTGTCAATGTTGTTGGTTTAATAGGATCTGGCACTTTGGCACAAGTGACAGTGATTTTCGCAGTGTCGGAAATTGGAGAGTTTTTGTCTCCTGAGATCCACGCATAGTTGAGAATATCCTCGTCCGGTGTTTCACACACATTTCCTGAAGGGAACGAAGCCGTTGCGGTATAAATGATAGATCCCTTTTGTTTCACTTGTAATTTAGGGATAGACCAAATGATGATATCACGACCATCACCAGTTTGCTTCACCTCCCACTTTCCACCGAACTCCGGTTCACTCAACGGACATTCATTAACAAACTCGTTAAATTTCAATCCGACAGGAAGGGTGTCTCGAATCTCTACATTATCCACATCACGGCCGGCCATCGGGCCGTTACCCAAAATACGACGCCATACATAACCATCATATTCCTCCACCAAGATATTCGGAACAGTAAGATCAGACTCTGTGCATCCACAAGTCAACCACTTGGTAACTGGCTCCTCTATGGATTTTCCGTTCTCATCCAATTTTTGCCAAGATGGTGTAACTGGATAGAACAAACCATCTTTCTCTGAATTATACTTAGAACTCCAAGACCAGTCATCATTCCAATTCACTGCACCATAATTGCTTGGGAAAAGCGCCCATACACCACGCATCGGAGAGGTTCCTCCCTTGTGGACTCGGCAACTTGCTCCACCAAAGAATCGAGAGACATGCATAGTCGTAGTCACCAACAACGGTGCAAACTGAATACACATACGCTGGTTCCACTTTCCAAATTTCTCATCACTACCCTCAACTATATTTTCGTGAGAAACAACAATTCCCTCGGCACTTCCAATCGTCTTATTACCTTCGTAAATCTCCGTAGATAAGCCCCAACCGGAGGTGCAATCTCCCTCTCCCGTGTAGCAGTTT
Source organism: Paludibacteraceae bacterium (assembly GCA_045639525.1). Classification (GTDB taxonomy): domain Bacteria; phylum Bacteroidota; class Bacteroidia; order Bacteroidales; family Paludibacteraceae; genus UBA1181. The sequence goes on from JAZUDI010000028.1 coordinate 19,781, forward strand.
GTACTTGCATCATACAAATAGTAAGAGATACGATAGTTACCATAGTTGATATAAGGCTCAATCGCATCGTTCCACAGACGAGCCATCAACTGCAATCGCGAACCGTCCAAACCATTGGCGAAAGAGACATTCACACGTGGGCGACCACCATCAATCCATCCCGCCTCCGACGAATTCTCAAACTTAATGGTATAGGTGGCCATATTACCATCATTGACCTTTCTACGGTCAACATCTTTGGAAATAATCAAAGAACGGGCCACGACATCCACACAGTTACGCTGCATGGTGGCTGTCTTGTAATTAGGGTATTCATTGGTCGTCCAACCTAATCCATTGGAACAGGTGATATCTGCCGTAGTACAGTAACGGCCAGAGGCCTTGTCACTCGCCTTTAACGTGTACCAAACCTGACCGACTGTCTTAGCCAAATTACCTGACTTGAAGTTCAAATCCACACCAGACTTGTTATCACTTTTGAATCCAGAAACCGTACCAATCTTCCATGTAACGGTATGGGATGATTTGTCGTAAACACCTCCATCAGAGGCCTCAACGAAGACAAAATCTTCAGGCACATTCTCCACAATCACCACATCCTTCGCATCTACAGAGCCATAGTTACGATAGTCCAAAAGGAACTTGATTTGGTCACCTGTATAACAGTAAGTCACGGAGTCCTCGATCGCACGGTAAATCTTCATATTCGCCATTGGCTCCATCGCGCTCGGCGCATGGTAATTACCTGTCGATACCATCATACCCATGTGACGAGACCATCCGTGCATATAGTTGCTGACGGAATTCAAATAGCAATCATCTCCACCTTTCGTATCCCACTCGATAGCACACTGACGATAAAGGGTTCCCAACAAATCATAATCCTGAGAAGAGACCGCCGCATAAGTTCCCGTACCATTTTGCCAGTTGATCACCATGAAGTGGGCAGCGTCGGTTGTAGCACCCGTCAATGGGTCGTACTGCCATTCGGTGGTCGCAGGACCTGAATAAGGAATCTTCGGATCTCCGTAGGTCATACACTCCCCATTTGCCCATCCGATTGGATTGTTCAAAAACTTGCTCAGACGGACAGCCGCATCGTATTCGTACGTGTTAGAGCCGGCGACAGCCTTGTGTGACTTTGGATCCCATGAATAAACTGGATTACCATGCCACATATAGTTACAGATGGTACGCCAAGAGCAACGCCAATCCTCACCTTGGTTAAAGTTGGTGTAAGCCGTTTTAGAACCATCGTCGCTGATTTCACTCCAACCTGCGGTAGGAATCGCCTTCGGACCTTTTGAGATCATATCTCCCATCATCCAGTCAGAAGAAGCCTCACCGCGTTTGAACTGTTCGATTTCAAAGTCTGGGATTCCTGCCTCATTTTGGATTTTCTCAAACAACTCCCAGAATTCACGGTAATAAGCAGGTGCGTCATAATCAATATGCTGTTTATCACCACTACCGTATTCAGGAACAAGCGGAACGCCTTTCACATCTACCATGTCATTGCCTGGCAATGCGAATATCTTTTCAGAATTGGCGAAAACAGTAGGATTGGCAGTAGCCCACTTCGTTTGTTCGTTCCAAGTGTCACCGCCCTTTGGATAGCCATCCAAACCAATCAGACCCGAATTCACACGCATCTTATTAGTTTCTGTTGAAAATCTTGTGCTCAGTGCCACCAAACCCCTAATAACATTGATCATTTCCTGCTTATAGGAAATAGGGTTACCACAGGCGTCTTCCACAATATTGCCATCAGGATCCTTCATAAATTCTCCCCACTGTTTATAGGCCACATAAAGAGCCAACGCCACATCAACATCACCATCGGCTGCCGTATTCGATCCAGGACCCGTATCACCAATATTGAACGGACCATAGGCATAATCTTCTCCTAATCCACTACAATCAGTGTACTTCTTTGAACGACCACGACGTTTATCGTGTGTACACATCCAATAGCCATTGAAGGTGACCGCATCACCCATATAGGCAGCCGCCAACAATCCATAACCATCACCCTCTGTACAATCATAGGCGGACTTATAAGGCGTTTCGATGTATTTATAACCACCCCAGGACTCCCCTGTATAAGCAAACTCATTGGCGTGAATTTGATAAGCGTCACGGATATCCTGCTCCATCTCCGCATGAACCACTCCCTCTGGGTTTTTCGTACCCAGGTTTCCTAACTTATGACTAACGCCATAAGTATACTCCAAGAACTGCGGGAACGGGAAGGCCGGGTTTCCTGAATTGATATGGACAGGAACCACCGCATTCATATTGAACGTCGCAAACATAAGGAGCGACAACAAAAAGACTATTTTTCTACCCAAATTATCGTGTACCATGAGGTTTAATTATGTTTAGATAACCTATCTATATTCCTTATAAATTGCAAATATAGCATTTTCAGTCAAAGGTTAATAAGATTTAACATTTGATTTTCACAACATTTCTCACGAAATCACTGCACAAAAATCCACAAAACAGAAAGGGCATCCCCCACGAGATGCCCTAAAAACAGTTAATTCTTAACTCTTAATTCTTAACGACCCTCACCTTGCCGCCCACCACATAGGCGCCATTCTTCAAATCCTCCAACGCCTCGGATTCGAGCACACGGCTCTTTATCCGAACGCCCAAGGCATTGTAAACATCCACATACGGATCCTGAGAATCGACGACTTCCGCCACACCAGTCAGCTCGCTATCCGTGAGAACCACAGGAACAGCGTTCACGCGCTCCTTATCCGAAGTGACAAGACAACCAGCAGCGCTGGTAACAGCGTTCGAACCTTCGTACAGAAGCGTATAAGAGATTTTATCCTCCCCACCCAAAGGCAAGACACTTGGTCTTGTATAGGTGACGATACCCGCATAAGGCTCGCCATCGGCCTCCTCATAAGAGAGTCCCGCCATCTCTTCCAACTCCTTCAACCGATAACCCAACGGGATGGTATCCTTCACCACCACGCTCTTCGCGTCGGAGCCATTGACGAACGGAGAGTCGCCCAAAACCTTTCGCCAGACGTAACCATCGAACTCCTCCACCAAGACATTTTTAGTCAACTTCGAAGCCTCGTCGCAAGCCGTGCGCAACAATTTATCCACCGGCTGTGGATCCGCGGAGGATTGGTAAGAGGGTGTCACAGGGAAGAAGTAACCTTCGTCGCTATCGGTATGCAGCACAGACCATCCCTTCGACCAATCCAGGCTCTTCCAACTTGCGTCGTAGAAGCGAGCCACGACACGCAAAGGATATTTCGTACCCTCGCAATTGAATTTTGCTGCTCCCGCCATCTCGTTCAAGAAATAGGTGGAGGCGGCCAATGCGTGCGGGAATTGGACAAAGAACATATGGGTTCCGTCCGACAAGACTTCATCCTTAAACTTAAAATCTGCGGCGTTGCTTCCCATCGTCGCGCCGTTTTGGGTTCCCTCCAACAGATCGAAACTGCATTGCAGGTTGGTAGCCTCCTTCAAATCTTTGAAAACGGTCACACGGTAATTTCCATTGTCGATGTAAGGTTCCACCGCATCATGGTAGATCTTAAACATCAAATTATATTGAGCGCCCATGTCGATATCGGCCACAGCCACATTGACATGGGAACGGCCACCCACCAAATCAGGGATGGTATCGTTGGAGATCTTCACCTCAAAGTTGACCAAATCTCCCTTGGTCACCAAGCTCTTATCGGCCGACTTCTCCACGCGCAGTCCCGTAGGGATCACCTCAATAAGGTTGCGTTGCATGGTAGCGGTCGCATAGTTAGGATACTCATTGCTCTCACTTCCCAAACCATTGGCACACGAAACTTTCGTCCTCGTCTTATAAGCACCTCTAGCGCCTGGCTTCGCCACACAGCGGTAAGAGAAGTGGCGCATGGTCTTCACCATATTAGGGGTGGAAAGATCCAACGCATCGCCCACCACATCATCACTCCTGAAACCAGCCACGGTCGCTATGCGCCATGTCACGGTATGGGAAGAGGCATCGTAGTCACCACCCTCCGAATCCAAGTAGATGAAATCGCTTGCCAACTGCTCTTCCACCACGACCTGCTCCGCAGCCACGGAACCGAGGTTACGGATAGAGAGCAAATAGGTGACCGTATCTCCCGCATGACAAACCGACATACTATCTTTGATCGCCTTGTAAATCTTCATATTAGGCTGAGCGACCATTTGGGAAGGGGCAGGATAATTTCCTGTCAGGGCCATCAAACCCGTTTGGCGGAACCAGCCACTCATATAGTTGGAGATCCATTGGCCATCATCCGTCTTGCCACTGGCGTCCCAGTTCTCGTAAATGACTTTAAAGAGGTCACCCATCAACTCGTAATCCTGTGCGCCGACAGCGGCAAATGCGGCAGCACCCTTCTGCATACCCAAAGCGGAGGAGTTCTTGTCATCCAATGTCTCGCCTGTGATCGGATCGATTTGCCAACCCATCATTCTCGGCCCAGAATATGGAATCTTCTTATCTCCCTTGGTATAACAATTAGACGAAGAACCCCAATGGGCAGGATCTCGCATATAATCGGACATCTTCACCGCAGCGTCATACTCATACTTATTACCACCCGTCTTCACCTGATGAGCGGATGGATCCCAAGAATAATCCGGATGACCATGCCAAACATAGTTACTAATGGTACGCCAAGGACAACGGTAATCCTCGCCATCCTGGAAGTTGCTGTAAGTGGTCTGCTTTCCGTCACGGCTCACCGTATTCCAACCAGCCGTAGGCAGAGAGGTCTTACTTTTTGCGATCAAGTCGCCTATCAACCAATCCGAAGCGGCCTCTCCGCGACGGAACTGTTCAGCCTCCCATTCCGCGGTGGCGCCCACCTCCTTGGCCATCTCCAGCAACAGGTCATGGAACTCACGGAAATAGGCTGGCGCACAATAGTCGATATGTTGTTTCTCGCCACCCTCTGCGGCAAAGAGCGGATAGACCTTCACACCATCCACCGTAGCGTAATTGGCCTCTTGCAAAGCCCAATCGGTCTGCTCTTTCCATGTGTTTCCACCACGGGGATAACCATCCAAACCAATCAAACCGGTATTCACCCGTGCCGGATTTTTCCCCTTATCCGCGAAACTCAAAGCCACCAAGCCACGGATAACCTCAATCATCTCCTGCTTGTAACTAATCGGATTTCCACAGGCGTCCAGCACCTTCTCTCCCTTGCTATTGAGCATGAATTCGCCCCACTGTTTATAGGCCACATAGAGCGCCAAGGCGATATCCACGTCTCCATCCGCCGCGGTATCACCTCCCTCGTCGGCGCCATCGCTAATGGAATAGTCACTGAACTCATAATTCGGTGCATTGTCAGAACAATCCTTATAACGCTTCGTCTTCACACGACGTTTGTCGTGGGTCGCCATCCAATAGCCATCGAAGGTCACCTTATCCGCCATATAAGCGGCGGCAAGCAATGCGTAACCATCACCCTCGGAGCAGTCATACGCAGCCTTGTAGGGAGTCCATATATATTTGATGCCCTCATGCTCTTCGCCCGTATACTCAAACTCATTGGCATGCTGTTGGTAGGCGGTACGGATGTAACGCTCCATTTCGATATGCGTCAAACCCTCGGGATTTTCGGTACCCAAATTACCGCCACAAGCATACTCAAGGAATTGAGGGAAAGGATAGGCTGGATTTCCCGAATTGATATGAACAGGAACCGCCGCGGATACCCATGCGGAACTTAACACCGCTACGGATACGCCAACTATTTTTTTACTTAAATCAAAGTGAAACATGGTCAAAAATTCAATAAGTGTTACAATCGCGAAGATAACATATTTCCACAAAAGGAGAAGACAAAAAAAAAGCGGTGAAGGCATCCCCACCGCTTATCCTATCCACAGAATTGCCTTAGGCGACCGTAAAGACCGTGTAGGCGATATATCCGACATAGACGAAGAGCAGAACGGCACCCTCCCAACGCTCCAAAGTCCGTTTTGTGCACAAGAAGAGCCACAAAAGGAAGGCCAGGAAGACCATCAAGGTATAATCGACCAAAAACCCCTCGTTACTACCAACGATAGGGCAAATAGCGGACGACAAACCAACCACACTCAAGACATTGAAGGAGACACTTCCGATGATGTTACCGATCGCCATATCCGTCTCACCCTTTCGAGCGGACATCACAGAGGCGAAAAGTTCAGGAAGACTTGTTCCCACAGCCACTACGGTCAAGCCCACCACTCTCTCCGGAACACCCAGCGCCAAGGCAACTTCACGGGCTCCCTTTACCAATAGATGCGCACCGCCAATCATCGCGGCGATAGAGAAGACCACCATCACGACAGCCAACCACAACGCCATAGGCTTTTCCACATTCTCCATATCTTCGGACTTCGACTCGTTTTGCTTTCGGGAAGAACGAATCTGATAGGTCACAAAGGCCACCAACATCAAGAAACCGATGATACCGGCAGGCCGGCTTATGGTTCCCGTCATTCCGACGAAGGCAAGGCAACAACACGCGCCCACCATAAAAGGCATATCAATCTTCAATGTACGGTCATCTGTCTTACATGCCACAATAAGACCTGTCGCACCCAAGATCAAGGCGATGTTCGCGATATTGGAACCTACCACATTTCCCACAGCGATACCAGGGCTTCCCGCCAAGGCGGCATTCAAACTCACCAACAACTCAGGCGTGGAAGTTCCGAAGCCGATCACTGTCAAACCGATCACCATCGGACTCAATTTCGCACGGCGGGCAATGGCTACCGCACCATCCACCAAATAGTCTCCGCACTTCACCAAGATGAGGAAACCCAACAATATGAATGCAATATTAATCAGCATATAAAAACAAATTAGAAACCTTATTCATACAACAAGGGTGCCATGTCGCCACAGCACCCTTTGAAACGACATACATCGTTTTTATTTCGCGAAACTTACCGCGCGAGTCTCACGGATCACCGTGATCTTCACTTGTCCTGGATAAGTCATCTCGTCTTGGATCTTCTTAGCGATCTCGCAAGACAATGTGTCGATCTCCTTATCGTCAATCTTGTCGGCACCCACAATCACACGGAGTTCACGACCAGCCTGGATAGCGTATGTCTTCACAACACCTGGATAAGAGAGCGCCAACTTCTCAAGGTCATTCAAACGCTTGATGTAAGCCTCAACGATTTCACGACGCGCACCTGGTCTCGCGCCAGAGATGGCGTCACAAGCCTGAACGATTGGAGAGAGAAGGCTCTTCATCTCGATCTCCTCGTGGTGAGCACCGATCGCGTTGCAAATCTCAGGGTTCTCCTTATACTTTTCAGCCAACTTCATACCCAACAATGCGTGTGGCAACTCTGGCTCATCATCAGGCACCTTACCAATATCGTGCAACAAACCGGCACGTTTCGCCTTCTTAGGGTTAAGACCCAACTCAGAGGCCATCACCGCACAAAGATTAGCGGTCTCACGAGCGTGTTGCAACAAGTTTTGTCCGTATGAAGAACGGTATTTCATCTTACCGATCAATCGAACCAAATCAGGGTGCAAACCATGGACACCCAAATCGATCGTGGTACGTTTACCGGTCTCGACGATCTCCTCCTCCACTTGCTTCTTCACCTTGGCAACCACCTCTTCGATACGAGCAGGGTGGATACGGCCATCGGTAACCAATTGGTGAAGCGCCAAACGAGCCACCTCACGACGAACTGGATCAAAAGCGGAGAGGACAATTGCCTCAGGGGTATCATCCACGATGATCTCAACACCTGTAGCGGCCTCCAAGGCACGGATGTTACGGCCTTCACGACCGATGATACGTCCCTTGATCTCGTCAGAATCGATATTGAATACAGTAACGGAGTTTTCGATAGCAGCCTCAGTAGCGACACGTTGAATGGTTTGCACCACAATTCTCTTCGCCTCCTTATTGGCGGTCATCTTCGCCTCCTCCATAATCTCGTTCACATAAGACATCGCGTCGGTCTTGGCCTCCTCTTTCAAAGCCTCGATCAACTTCTCCTTCGCCTCAGCAGCGGAAAGTCCGGAGATGGTCTCCAAACGCTCGCTGGCCATACGGTTCAACTTCTCCAACTCCTGTTTGCGGGAATTTACGATATCCAATTGATTGTTAAGGCTCTCCTTCAAATTTTCATTCTCAGTCTTTCCTTTTTGAAGTTCCGATTCGAACTGTTTCAACTGCATTTCGCGTTGTTTAAGTTTTGAATCGAACTGCTGCATCTTCGCATTATGTTGGTTACATTGCGAATCATACTCATTTTTAAGTTCTTGAAACTTTTGTTTCGCCTCGCGAATCTTCTCTTCGCGCATCTTCGTCGCCTCACTCTCGGCATCCTTCAAAATCTTCTCGGCACGCGATTTCATAATCGTGTTCAACACGATCCAAGTCACCACGCCACCAACGACGATTCCGGCAATTATTAATACGATATTCATATGAATTAAAATAAAATATATATAAAAAATCGCATCACCCTTGAGGGCTAAACTCAAGAGAAATGCGGGTTATCTTCACCAAAAAAGATGGTATCACTTACGATGATTCATGAATTCGGACAACTCCCCATCCAGAGCGGAGAGTCTTTTCGACATACGATTGGAGTCCTGTTCTAGGGCTTTCAACTTCAACGCCAACTGCAATAAAGTGTAGGCCGCCAAGTGGGACTCCTTTACAGACGCGTTGTTGCCGTATCTATTCACTAAACTTTGATATTCATCTTTTATCAGAGCTGCGGCCTCCCGATACAAAGGTTCATCTTCAGGAACGCATTGCATAGAGTATCGTTGACCAAGCAACTCCAGGTTGATAGTAATCATCTTTTCGGCCATAATCACAATTTTAAAATGTCACGATTTAAAAAATCATAATTACTAATCCTCAAGCAGCATATTAATGCACTTATCTATCTCCCGCTCCAAATTCGACAAACGGGACAACGTCTTTTTCGTATCCTCCTCGGAGGTCGAGATAGTTCTGGCGATTAACAAATCGTGATATCTACTGCGCCAATTGCGCTCCATCACCCTCGCCAAATCCCGTTCCTCTTCACACTTTCGCAAGGTCTCCTCCAACGCCAACTTCTCTCTTTCCATCTCTTCGTATCGAGACATCAGAAATCGGACCTTCGATTCCAACCCATTCAACAAATCGTTCTGCGAAACTGCCATTTGCCAAAATTTTTCGCAAAGTTATAAATATTACCGAAAAATCAAAGCAAAAAGTTCAGTTTTATATACGCCCCCATTTATTATTCCATCTTCATTCCCTACTCTTAATTCTTTTGTTATCTTTGCAAACCATTAATAAAAAGAATTCAACAAAACGAGTAAAAATATTATGAAACCTACATTATTGGTTTTGGCTGCCGGAATGGGTAGCCGTTATGGAGGATTGAAGCAATTGGATGGGCTTGGTCCTAACGGAGAGACAATCATGGACTTCTCCATCTTCGATGCTGCCAGAGCAGGCTTCGGGAAAGTGGTTTTCGTAATCCGCCATGCGTTCGAGCAGGATTTCAGAGAGAAGGTAATCAGCAAATATAAAGACGCCATCAATGTCGAGGTGGTGTTTCAGGAGTTGGACTCACTTCCAGCGGGATTCACCTTGCACCCTGAAAGAGTGAAGCCATGGGGTACTAACCATGCCATCCTGATGGGAAAGGATGCCGTTAAGGAGCCTTTCGCGGTGATCAACGCAGACGACTTCTACGGCAAGGAGAGCTTCCAAATTTTGGCAGACGCTTTGAAGAAGATGGAGGGCAAGAGAGACCAATACTGCATGGTGGCCTATCGTCTAGGCAATACCCTCTCCGAAAGTGGCCACGTATCGCGCGGTGTATGCAACAAGAACGCCCAGAACCACCTCACCACCGTTGTGGAGCACTACGAGGTACAACGCAAGGGCAATGAGGTCGTTTTCAAAAATCAAGAGACCGGCAACTACGACACCATCGACGAGAACCTTCCTGTATCCATGAATATGTGGGGATTCACGCCTGACTACTTCGAACACTCAGACGTTGATTTCAAGGAGTTCTTAACCAAGAACGCCGACAACATCAAGGCCGAGTACGGTATCCCTACGATGGTAAATCGATTGATCCAAGAGGGAACCTCCTCCATCGACGTTTTGGAGACCCCATGCAAATGGTTCGGTGTCACTTACAAGGAGGATAGGCCATCCGTAGTGGCCAAGATCCAACAACTCATCAACGAGGGTGTTTACCCTAACAAATTGTTTTAATCGAAAATCAGACATGGCTAATAAAGGAAAAATATTAGTGACCGGTGGTACGGGTTACATCGGTTCCCACACCGTGGTGGAATTATTCAACGCAGGTTACGAGCCAGTTGTCATCGACAACCTTTCTAACTCCAACATTGGTGTGATCGACGGTATCAAAGCGATTACAGGATCTCTTCCCGTTTTCGAGAACATCGACTGCAAAGACTACAACTCTTTGGAGCGTTTCTTCGAGAAACATTCCGACATCAAGGCGGTGATCCATTTCGCAGCATCAAAGGCAGTCGGCGAATCGGTGGAGCAACCATTGGTTTACTACAGAAACAATATCGTTTCCCTGATTAACTTGTTGCAGTTGATGCCTAAGTTCGGTATCAACAACATCGTATTCTCCTCCTCTTGTACAGTCTATGGGCAACCGGAGATTCTTCCTGTCACGGAGCAATCCCCTATTCAACCTGCCACATCCCCTTACGGAAGCACCAAACAGATGAGCGAGACCATCTTGCGTGACGCAACTGTTGCCGACAAGAACTTGAGCGTTGTCCTTTTGCGATACTTCAACCCAATCGGAGCTCATCCTTCCGCTGAAATCGGTGAGTTACCCAACGGAGTACCTAACAACCTTTTGCCTTATGTCACACAAACAGCGGCCGGCATCAGAAAGGTCTTAAAAGTATTCGGCAACGACTACAACACCCCAGACGGAAGTTGCATCCGCGACTATATCAATGTGGTGGATTTGGCGAAAGCGCACGTTTGCGCCATCAACCGCGTGTTAGAGAAGAAGAACAAGAAGAACATCGAGGTCTTCAATTTGGGTACTGGCAACGGCGTATCCGTTTTGGAACTCATCAACACATTCGAGAAGGCGACAGGTGTCAAGGTTCCTTACGAGATCGCTCCACGTCGCGCTGGCGACATCGAGCAAGTTTGGGCTGACGCATCTTTGGCTAACAAAGAGTTGGGATGGAAGGCGGAGGAAACCCTCGAAAACACCTTGAAGTCCGCTTGGAAGTGGCAAGAGAAGCTAATGGCGAAGAATAAAGAAGAATAATCTACGCTTCCCACCATACGGAAAAAAGCTCTCCTTCTTATCAGAGGGAGAGTTTTTTATTGTCACACGACATCATCTTCCACGACGAACTGACTATTATAAATCCGCCAATAGACGCCCTGTTTCGCCAACAACTCTTCATGGCGTCCCTGTTCCACAATGGCGCCATTATCCAACACCAAAATCTTATCAGCGTTTTTAATCGTGCTAAGGCGATGGGCGATAAAGAGACAGGTATGCCCTTTGGAGAAGGTAGAGATCGCATTCTGAATCAACAATTCCGTACGGGTATCAATATTACTGGTCGCCTCGTCCAAAACCAATATCGGCGCATCCTTATAGATGGCACGAGCGATAGTCAGCAACTGCCTTTGCCCATGGCTAATGCCCGCACCCTGCTCCAACAGGGAAGTTTCGTAGCCATCCGCCATTCTATCCACCAAGGCCTCCGCATTCGCCAAACGCACAGATTCCCTTACCCTATCCGCTTTAGCATCGCCATCACCATAAGCCACATTGTAACTCAACGTGTCAGAGAAGAGGAACGGCTCCTGTTGCACCAAACCGATGGTTCTACGCAAATCCGAGAGAGAGATGGCCCGCACATCCACTCCATCTATCTTCACACTACCCTCCCGCACATCATAGAAACGATTCAGAAGGTTGATGATCGTGGTCTTACCCGCGCCCGTGAATCCGACCACAGCCACCACCTCACCCGGCATCGCCGTAAAACTCACATCCTTCAGCACCAATTGGTCGCCATACCCGAAACTGACATGATCAAAATCGATTCTTCCCTTCGGAGACTTCATCATGGCAGGACTCTCCGGCTCCGAAATCTCCAACGGTTCGTCCAAAAGACGGAAGACACGTTCAGCACCCGCAATGGCCGACTGGATCGTGTTGAGTTGCGTGGCGATGGAGTTGATCGGACGCTGGAAATTCTTCGTATAGAGCAAGAAGGATTGAACGACGCCCACAGTAATGGATCCACCGAACGCCAAGAAAGCGCCTGCGATCGTCACCAAGATATAGGAGAAATTATCCAACACCCTCATCATCGGCATCAAAACACCACTGTAGATTTGCGCCTTCCTTCCCGTTTCACAGACAACTCTATTATACTGTTCGAATTGTGCGATACGCTCCTCTTCCCTTCCGAAACAACGGATGGTCTTGATACCACCCACCGACTCCTCCACCAAGCCATTCATCTCACCCAAGGCCTGCTGCTGAAGAGAGAAGTGTTTTCGGGTATGACGCATCACAAAGCGGCTCAACAAGACCGCAAAAGGGACAGTAAGGCAGGTGGCGATGGTCAGTTGCCAACTTAGACGCAACATAATCACGACGGACCCGACCAAGGTGAGCACACTGGTGATGATCTGCACCAAAGTATCCCCCAAGGCGTTCTTCACCAATTCCGCGTCACTTGTGAAATGGCTCATCAAATCGCCACATAGATGTTCGTTAAAAAAGCGAGGACTCAAAGACAAAAGTTTTCTCGTCATGCTCTCCTTCAAGTTGCGGAGCAGACGTTGCGCCAAGAGCCCCATACCATACTCATGAATCCATGTGAAGAGAGCCGAGAGAAAATGGAAGAGGACGAACACCCCTAAGTGCAAGAAGAGTGACTTCGTGGAACCCATGTCGCCAGAACGGACGAGTCCGATGCAATCGTCCACTGTCCTACCCAACAAATAGGGGCAAAGCAATGTGCAGACCACCGACAAGAGAGAGAGCAGTATCAGCAGCGAGAGAAGCCACTTCTCACCCTTCCAATAGGACAAAATACGACGTACGGTCCCCTTGGGATCCGTGGCCTTGTCCACTGATGCCCCAAGCGATTTCAATCGCCGTTGTCCGCCCGATGCCGTTAAATGTTCAGCCATTTTCACTCACTCTTTTGTCGATCACACATCTCTTTGTACAAAGGACAGGAACCATACAACTCCTCATGGTTGCCATACCCCAAGAGTCTTCCCTGCTCCAAAACCAATATTTTATCCGCATGACGGATGGAGCTCATCCGCTGGGAAACAATCACTTTCGTAACATTTATCTCATTCAGAGTCCTCCTAATCTTCGCTTCCGTCTGTAAATCTATCGCACTCAAGCAGTCATCCAGCACCAAGATTTCGTGCGGCCCCACTAATGTACGAGCGATCGAGAATCGCTGACGTTGACCGCCAGAGAGGTTGAGTCCCTTCTGACTCACCACATAATCCAATCCCTCCGGTTGAGCCTCCACAAAATCACGGATCTGCGCCTTTTCACAGGCACGGAGCATATCCTCATCCGTCGCGGAGAGGTTTCCCCAACGCAAATTATCCCGCAATGTGCCATGGAAAAGAAGCGTCTCCTGCATCACCATACCGACACGCTGGCGCAACTCATCCTCATCATAAGAGGAGATATCCTTTCCGTTGAGATATAGATGGCCAGCGGTAGGATAATAGAATCGGGCCAACAAGCTGGCCAAGGTGCTCTTTCCCGAGCCCGTACCGCCCACAATCGCCAGCGTCTCCCCCTTTTTGATAGAGAATGAAAGATCAGAAAGCACCTCATGCGTTCCCTTGGGATCCTCTTCGTATGAGAAGGAGAGATGATCAAAACAGATGGCCTCGTCCGTAGGTCGGAGAGAGGATTCGGTCGTAGTGATAGGTTCCTCGTCAGACAGCAACACCTCATCTATGCGTCGCATGGAGGCGCTCGCCTCGGTCATAGACATTATGATTCGGGAGCCCATCATCAAGGAGAGCAGGATTTGGGCCATATAATTCACGCACGCCATGATATCGCCCACATTCACCTCGCCCACGCTCAGCAAAATGGCGCCATAATAGACAATCACCGCGATACCTATATTCAGCAAGAGCGACATAGCGGGGCCTAAAAGCACCACCCATCGGGTAACGCGCAACGAACGAGCCACCAAATCATCGTTATTTTGCTTAAACCGGTCGAACTCTCCCGCCTCATTGACATGCGACTTCACCACTCGGATACCCGACACATACTCCTGCACAATCGTATTTTGCCGATCCACCCGTTGCTGGATAGCCAAAAACTGAGGGAAAGCACGCTTCAAAATGAAGGCCACAATAAAGACCAACAGAGGAAGAAGCACTAAAAGGATCGAAGAAAGACGCAGGTGGATCATCAGCATCATAGAGACCGCCCCCACAAAAAGGATAGGAGAACGGAACAACAAACGCATAGAGGCCTGCACGACACTCTGTACCTGCTGCACGTCAGCCGTCATCCTTGTAATCAAGGAACCCGTCTGCAATTTATCCACCTGACAGAAGGACAAGCCCATGATTTTCCGGAAGAGAGAGGATCGAAGATCGGCGCCCATGCGATAGGAGACTGTACCTGCCGCAAAGATGGAGAGCAGACCGCCCAACATACCAATCAGGACCACGGCAACCATCCGGACACCCAATGAGAAAATCACAGAGGAGTCGCCAGCCAAGATACCCTCGTTCACAATGACCGACATAATATGGGGTTGAAACAATTCCGCCACCACTTCAGTCGCCACACAGATCGGGGACAACACAGCCCAACGCCAATGAGGTTTGAGATAATGTAATATTTGTTTTAGTTCTTCCAATAATTCACTAAATAGTTAGTAAATATAAGAAAATTCCGCTACTTGCAGAAGCGGGAAACGAAAAAAGGGTGCATCCAAAGATACACCCTATATGACGTTCATCACATTTTGGAATTATTTCTTCTTAGCTTGTGACGCCTTTTGCTTTTCACGCAACTTCTGCAAACGGAAATACTCCTCACTGTTATCACGAGCGATGGTCTTGATCACACGGATAGAATCAGCTTGTGGATCATACTTCTCAACGAACATAGTGTATTGGTATCCCTTCTCGTAGAAGAAGTTTGTGAAATCGCCACAATATGTAGTCCACTCCGCATTGTCACGTCTTGCGTGTCCTTTACGAATTTGATAGCAATATTTTGATCCGTCCACAAGAATCTGATCTCCAGAGACCTTCATGAACTCACCTTCCTCAGAAAAAGCGAATGTAGCCGTAAAACCAGCCAACATTGTTAAAATTAATTTCTTCATGACTTAGACGTTTTAATTATGGGGCAAATTTAGCAATATTTTCAAAACTTGCAAATAAATAGAGGGGATTTCAAATCCGTCCTGGTATTTGTAATTTTGATGTTAGCGTAATTTTGGGGTCCCCGCTACTTATGCGTATTATTTCCTTCGAAATAGATCGGTTGGGAATACACCGCCGGGCACACCCTATCGGAAGATATCGCCCTCACAATATACTTGTAAGTGGAACCAATCGCGATCTTCGTGTCCACATAGTAGAGTTGGGTTGGCTTCAATAGGGCGATGTCCACCATTTGCCCGTCATCCTTTTTACGATAAATCACATATCTGCCGATAGCGTCCTTCGTGGCGATATCCCAGTCCAGTCGAATCTCCTTCTTGTCGTCGGTCACCGTCAAGACAGCCTTGAGATTTCCTATACAACCAGGTTTCTCTCCCTTCGCGAGCATTCTGTCCGAATGTGATTGGGAGAGGTTTCCGGCCTCGTCGTAGACCGACATGAAGTATTGGACATACTGGCCAGGGAACGACTGCTCCTCCTCATATTTCGTTGGGAGCTTCTTTTTCTTCAGGTCGTAGGTCTTCACCAAACGAACCATTCCCGTATCATCAATCTGGCGATACAGCTCCATGTGGTCCAAATCCGCACTAGGGGAATTCTCCCACTCCACAACCACGTTCTCCTTAGGTTGCTGCAGGAACTTGAACACGACAGGAGCCGGAGGAACCGTGTCTATCTTCACGAGCTTGACCGCTTCGGACCATTTCGAGCGGTTGTAGTTTCTGTCGATAGCGTTCACGCGGTAGTAGGCCACATTCGTCAAAGTGTTCAAAGATAACGAGTCGACATATGAAGTAAACGGATAAATGGTGTCGGTGACGGTGTAATAGTCCATCTCATCCCCCGAGTTGGAGATGAACAACTGGTAACCGATGACATCGGATTCCGGATTGGCGTTCCAAGAGACGCTCACAGCGCCCGCGGAGTCCATAACCGCCTTCAAGCCCGTAGGGGCCGTAGGAGGGATGGTATCAGAACGGAATGAGAGATAATAATAGGACTGCTTCTCCTCCCGCTTCGTCGGAGTGTCGTTCACACCGACCGCTATCACCGCGTAATACTGGGTTCGGTCGTATTTGACAGGAACCTTGTAACTGCGCTTATTCGCCGGAATCAAGTCGGCCGTCTCGTACGAGAATGTCTTGTAATCCGGTGTCCTGCTAATCTTGAATCCTTTGATCCTCTTCTCATACTTCTTATCGAAAGACCAACGGATCTCCTCAGACTTCTTTCCTACAATAACGGTGTCCACCGCAATCGGCAGTTTCTGGAAATTGAACTTCGGTTCACCCTTCACCACCTTGGAGTACGGTCCATAGAATCCAAAAGGAGAATAACCTGCCATACGGTAATAAAAGGTGCCTTCCTCATTCGGGAAAGTATCACGGAACACAGCCAAGTCGGAGAGCTCATCCTTGGTGTAAGCCTGTACGAACGGACGGCTCCTCAACGGCTCGAAGTGGACGCCGTCGGTACTGCGTTCAACATTGTATGCGGAATAGTAACCGGTGAACGGGGAGACCGACCACTGGAAATGAGCGAACCTCTCCTCGAAATCGCCCTCGAAATCCTGAGGCACAGGCAATACCGTCTTTTGGGACATATCAACGTCCACGACAGAAACATTCACCTTCTTGGCGTTCTCGTCGTCCGCGAAGATGACTCGGTACTGATAACGAGCGCCCTTGTCCACCTTCGTGTCGACATAAAGGAGCGCAGCGGCCTGGGCCACGGGCTTGTCGATATCGCACGAGAACAACGCCATCATGTATAGCAGAGCCTCCTCCAGTCCTGTCTCGCCCGGAACGGACTCCAGCTTCGACTCATACGGATCGTCGGAGACGGCTTCGTCGGAAGCGGACCTATCCTGGGATGGATAGAGGATCTCCTTGACCGCGACCGCATTGGGATTAATCGCCTCAAGCACGGAGAAACGATCATCGGATGCCGGCCTCAAGACCGGCGACACATTTTCCCAAGAGGTCTTGCCGACATCTCTTCGCTGCACCAGATAACCCGACTTCACGCTTCGTTGGAACAAAGCCTCCGAACCCGGAGCCCATCTCAACGACACCGAATCACCATGGTTGAAACTCAACACAACAATGTCCTTCTCGTCAGCGGCCCATCCATTTCCCCAAAGAGAGAGGACCGATACACAAAGGATAATAAATCTTCTTATGGTATTCATAACTACAGTATTGTCATATTCGCTGATCTACTAACACAGCACAAAATTACTAATAAATTCTCGGAAGCGCGGGACAGAGCACCCAAACGGAGCTCCGTCCCCTACCTCATTATTCCCAATCGCTCTCGTTGATCTCGCGACCACTTGAGTCGGTTGCCTTCTGATCCTCTATCACATCGAGGAACTCGCTACCGTCATAGAAGACGCCGTTATCCACACGTCCCGGATCACAAGGCGATCCATGAGAGTACTTCGCATGGGCATGTCCCTTGAGCAGACCTCCCAAAATACGGTATTTAAAGGCAATGTTACCCTCGATAAATACAGGCTTAGGCACCTCTCCCCTCAGGTCTGCGGCGGCGGAGAACTCAACAACCTCGAACTTCTTCTTCCTGAACTTGATGCCGGCTCCAGCAGCCAAATATACATACACCTGCCCCTTAGCGCGGTATTTCGAGCCATCCGAACAAGGCACATTCTTACCCCTCACGATAAGCAGATCGGTACCGCCGAGGAACTCCAAATCCGCATACACGAACTTGTTCAGGTGACAGTCCAAAGAGAGGGCGACACCAAAGGCGAAACCAGTTCCGTCCTTGAACATATCCGAGTGGTCGGAAGAGGTCGCCGTGGATTGCGTCACATTGAACAACGAGGAGATTCTCGGATCCAATGGAGGCAACATGGTAGGTATGCTATCGCCGAACATGAGGTATGTCTTCGCCTTAATCTTCTTCACAAACGTCAGTCCGACCGGATTATCAGCCGTACCCACGTTGCAATACCAACTTCCCGGCTCCGCATGAAGATGTAAAGGAGCTTTACCCTTAATGATGCGTTCGATACTTGGTCCAGAATAAGCGGTCACGCCAAGATCGAATATGTCATGCTCGAAATCGTAGTTGATCTGCACAGTTCCACGCAGGAAGGACTCCTTGAATTGGCCACCGTCCCCGGACTTTCCAAGGATACCCATCATTCCATCCAGGAACAGGCGGCTCACACCTCCGGATGAACTGAACTCCATGCCCAATCGGACCTTGGCGTCTATCAGATTGTCCTGCGCGCAATAGAAGCCAACACCACCCGTAAAGCCGAACTTAGTCGAAACATCCGGTATGACCTTATCCACCTTAAACTCGGTGACATTGAACTTAGGTTTCACCTTGCTGTAAAGCGATAGGGAAACGGACTTCAGGAATACGGCAGGCGGGAAGAGGATGATTCCGGCAGGCATGTTGCAGTCACCCGACACATACCAGTACTTGTACTCATTCTTCAACTGACCTCCGGTTGCGAAATCATACTTGGTCCTTCCGAAATGAGCCCGTAATCCCGCAGAGATCTTAGGAATCTTCATTCCCAACTCGATAGCGCCACTAAATCCATCGCCATAAATATTATCGTCCTTATATCCATTAACTGAACCAGAAAGATGGAATGCGGAATAATCGATGTTGACGGCTATCGACTTCAACTCCAATCCGGTGATCTTCCAACCCGGCTTTTCCCCTTCATCCTTTATGGTTGAGACCAGTCCGAACTCTGCCTCCACCGAGGCTCCCTGCTTCTGGTCATCAGGAGAGTCCTTTCCGATCAAGGTCAGATAGATCTTAGGCTCCAGGATTGCCTTGTCTCCCCTTGAGGAGGCGCCCATGGACTTCAATCCAAACGGCAATCCGTGCAGACTAGGCACGTCCACACCGTTCAGGGAGAACTTGCCCGCGCTGAAGTGCGGAGACTCGGAGCTCAACTTCAGACCCTCAAACCGTAGTCCGTTGATGTTGACTAACTTGTTCTCCACATCCAGGCCTCCGTTCACAATGAGGGTGAATATGTTCTTGTACTTTGTCTCCGACTTATCCGTCGTATCGGTGAGATGCTGGTACTGGAACGATGTACCCTGACCCAAAGTCAATGTTGTCTTCTCGATGATAGGCAACTCATAGGTCATATCCTTCTTTATCTCCGTCTTGATGTCTATGTTCAGATGACCGTTGTTGTCCGAGTACATCTTACCCATAAGGTCTAGCTTCAAGGTATCGCGTCCACCTCCGCCGACTTTATCCTTAGTCAACGGATTAATCGTCACTGTACCGCTCAGACCACCGCCAGATACCTTTCCTCCCGAGAGACCGATACTGATATCGGTGAATTTTGCTTCGATGGTTGAATTCTTCTTGTTTTCGGTGTCAATCTTTGTCTGGAACCATCCTGAAACACCCGTCTCGTCAATCAGCATATTGTAGGCGGCAGCGCCCTTGACTGGGAATTCCGGGAATTGTTGCGACAAATCAACAGAGAGCGTCTTGATGGCAAAACCTGTCCAGTAGGCTTCATCCCCAGCGGCAAAAGGGGCTTTGTAGCCCTTAGGGAATTGGAAATTCTCCGCATTACGTTGGGTACTGAAATCGACCACCAACTGAGATGTCTCATACACCACATCCTCGGTCGCCTTTATCTTGAAAGGGTTTTCGAAACC
Source organism: Paludibacteraceae bacterium (assembly GCA_045639525.1). GTDB lineage: Bacteria > Bacteroidota > Bacteroidia > Bacteroidales > Paludibacteraceae > UBA1181. Next base: position 39,945 of record JAZUDI010000028.1, read on the forward strand.
AGCCTCAAACAACACATCGTTCAAGTCATGGAGATAGACGGCGAAATTAGCGTACATGGTGGAATCGCCCGTCTTATCCGCATCGGCGCGGTAAAGGACACGGCTGTTGAACCTGATACGTCCCTTCAAGTACATCTCCTTGAATCCGTTACAGTCGATCTCCACATACGAAGTGTCGTGGAGCTCCAGATAAACCTTGTCCTTAGAGAGCGTGTAAGAGAGATAATGGTTATTGACAAAACGCTTGTCCGTGTCCAGTTTTATCTTAGCGTCACCGTTACCCATCAGGACAAGGTTCTCGCCACGGAATCCCAATGTGATAGGGTCATCGCACGCCGTGAACGGCAATGTCCAATAGGCATGCGCGTCCAGGGAGACCGCACCGGTCTCATGATCCCTCAGATAGGTGACGGTATCCACGGACAACTCGAACTTCATATGGTCCGAGGAGATTCCGACAGGCATCGTATAAGCCAGATTGATCGCGTTCTTCGCGTCATTCAGCACCTGGGCGGTCTTACTCTCTAGGTTATCGAGGTGGGTCCTCATGTTCTTAGCGATCTCAGACTCGCCCTGAACCTTCGACTTCAGATCCTCTATCGTGCTCTTCAAACTGTTCAGGTCCATATTCTTCAGACCGTCCACATCCATCTTCTTAATTTCCTTAAGAGATTCACTCAGTTTGTCGAACGACTCGTTTACAGCATCACCGCCATCCCTCCAAATGTCCGAAGCATTCTCGGTAGCCTTGGTGAGGTCGTCCCTCATGGACTGGAGCTCCTCAATCACGGCATTGGTGGAGGTCTTCACTTTATTGATGTTGTCAGTGGCTATGTTCTTCGTGCTATTCACGATGCTTCCCGCCGCATGGAGTTGACCATGGGAGAGAAGAACCAAGGAGGCTAAAAGAACTGCCTTGAGCAACCGTCCGCTAAAATTTAATCCCGCTTTTTTCATCGACTATTATGCTAAAAGTTGATACGATATGTCAAGTTTGTTAATGATTCGAATTTATTGTTTCCGGTCACCATCGCGCCCATGTACTTGGTAAATCCGCTATGGAACGAGAAAGAGTGTGTTGGAGCCTTCTTATTTTCCGGTTTGATGGCATAAGAGGCGTTTAAGCCCGAATTGATAAGGCCTCCGTTCTCCCTATCCTTCACCACGTTACTGTTGTAGGAAACGGAGAGTCCAGTCGAAAGCTTTCCTTCGAAGAAACTCTTGTTGAGAGCCGCTCCCGGTCCAAAGTAGAGTGTATTCGTCATTGTCGCCTTACAGTAGTTCACGTTAAAATACGCCGACCATCCCAAGGCGCTCTTCTCGAACTGTTGTGAGAAGTTCAAGGATCCGTTGTAAAAATCCGAAAAGGAGGTCAACTCATCCTCCGTCAGCATGTTGGCACACTGATATGATGTGGTCAACGATAGCATCTCCTTCACATCTTTGTCCTTTCCAAAATTGAAGGCGTTCATGAGCGACACGCATCTGGACACCTGGTAATAGTTAAGCGAATCCAGCGCATTCGTGTAGTACGGATAAGAGATAGGCTTTACCCTGGTATAGGTGTTGAAATTGGAGAAGTTCAGACTTGTCGTCCAGACCTTACCGGTATTGTACGATATGTTGGCGGAATAGACAATATGACGGGTATCTGTGGAACGGTCGTTATTCAAGTTATTGAATTGAAGACCGAAGTTACCCGACATGAACAATCTTCCCTTGAGCAACTTGACGTTAGGCGCTATCGTGATATTCTGTTCATCCTCGTTGAAGTAATAACCACCCAAAGACGAGTAGTAAGGGGAGATGCGCTCGTACTGTAGGGAGAGGCCCCAGACCTTGCCTTGGTATCCCACCGATGCGTTGAAAGCGTCCGCCATACGCTCCGACTCCTTTTTACGGAAGATCTTGTTGATGAAGGTGGTGGTCACAACCGTATCCAACTGGTCGTTGAGCAAATTGCCGTTGTACACGGAAAGAGCGTATTCGACATGGACATTGAAGTATGTCAGGAACGTCTGCGTCACCGCTGCGGATATGGCCGTATTCTTCCTTGGCGCGATGAAGCACTCCGACGGAACGTATTCCTTCAGGGAGTTCTCCTTGTCCTCTCCATGGAAGAACGTCACCTCGTAGGAACCCGTTTTACCGTGATACCCCACTTTTCCCGCATATCCCATCCGCTTATAGCACACGAAACCCGCGTTATCCTTCAACGGGTCATACTCGACCGCCTTGTTGAGACGACCGAACATACCCGAAATTTCCCAGTTTCCGGGAGTCAACTCCACACCCACGCCATTGAAGTCATGGTCGGAAAGGGTATATTTTCCGAGCGACATGACATTGGTTCCTAACAAGAGGTGAACCCACTTGTAACGGGGATCCAACTTGAAACGGTTGAAGGGTTGGGTATAACTTCTCTGCGTATTGCTCAATGAGAAGGAGAATGGCATCGATATTCCCCAAAGGTTCATGTTAAGATTACCATTCAAGTAAAAGGCATAGGGATCTCGCTTCACGAGACTATCGCTTCCAGCGTAGAAATCGTTCGAAAACGACAATCCACCATTAGCCTTAAACCCCTTCTTGAAGCTAAAATCCTCCAAGTTTTGGGAAGTGGCGGTGATATCGGCGAAAGACGACATCACGGTAAACATCACGATACTCAAGAGAGCTATACGTTTAATTCCTAACATCACAAACAATATTTATATTGCAAAAATTCATTATTACATCTGACATTACACTACTCATTCCAATTAGGAATAGTTGTTTTAGGAACATTTTCATCTTCACTACAACGTTTAGCTCCATCATCATTATTAATTCTCAACGCTTCACCTTGCAATATCTTTGGATTTAGATACTGACCTCCTACGTCATATTTATTATAGGTTTCAGGATAACTCCTAGAAGCAGCCTTCTGCATTCGATTTAAGAATATAGAATGTAAATTATCCAATTCATCATATTCAAACGCCAATTTCAAATACCAATAAACCTCATTGATTCCATACAAATTTTCGTTTGCTCCACCAAAATAATATTCTGCGCCATAGACATCATCATTTTTAGCGAACACAAATTGTCCCCGATTGTAATAGCTATAATCTTTTAATTGAGGGACACCACCTGATAACTTTTCCCAATATAGATATAACACATGCGTATAACAACTCAATGCGGTGCTTTGATCAGACGTAATCTTTTCGTATGTTCTTAATTTACCAAGATATTTACTAACAGAATCAGTCCTCTTCCTGCATGTCATATTAAACACCGAATCCCTATATACTGTTAATGTTTCATCCTCTCCCATTTTGTTAATGATATCTACATATTTATTTACAAGCACATAACCAGACGGATTGCTATAATTACCATGGACACATGCCAAATTATAATTTTTCTTATCTACTTTAAGCAACCCTGTTTTAGAGTTCATACAATCCATATATTTCTCTAAATAATCAGAACGCAATTCTTCAAGTGTACTACAATTTCCTATAGCATCAACATAGACTGATTCTTTTATGTCACATTCTTCAAGCAAAGGAATCAAATCATCAAGATATGCATTTCTTATCTTGTAATAATTGAATTTATTAGGATTGTCATCAATTTTAAACACATTCCCCTTTTGCGTGTATTCACCCATATGCGCATAAACGTCCTTGAAATTGTCAATAGCTGTTTGTTTGCCCTTCTCAATTAATGGAGAAGATTTTACGAACGCAACATAAGAAAGAAGCGTGTAATATTTAATCATTTTACTATCGTCCTTTGCCATAACATAATTACGCACATATTCCTCTAGAGGTATCATTTTGTACTCACCTTCAACTTTAACCAAAACCCTCTTCACCACATTCTCATCCTTGGTGTCATCTCCCCAAAAATAGAATACCTTATTTTCATATTTCGGAGCAACTTCTTGATCAATTTGAGCCTTGTTATCTTTTATCACATACAAATTCTCGGCTCTCTCAGGACCACCGCATACTAAAGGCGAGGCGGTCGTGAATTTTCCATTTTCTCTTTTCCATCCGGAACACTTTGGAACCTCATTTACGAAAGAGAATTTCTCTTTTTCTCTTCTTTTCTGCGTTGCCTTTAAAACACTAACATCCTGACCAAAAGGATTCAACACATACTTATCGCGTTTATCAGACGCATAGCACTCATCGTTCTGTAAAGGCTTAGGTCGAGGAACATCAGGACAATTAGTGTTTGCTGAATTCTGTGCAGAACAATTGGACTCGACAAATAAGGAATAGAAACATGATTTTCCATTAACTTCGCATGGAAGATTCAACAATGAGTATGTTTCCTTAACCATTTTCTCATAACAAGTAACACCAGATCTCTGTTCCCTTATATCTGGCGGAATATTTAAGTTGACTACGGTAGCGTCTTGTAGTTCCGAACATGGGCATTCAGCACCAGTCTGTACTTGTCTATCAGAATAAAACGGCACACATCTATAAACTTGTTTATCACCTTTTTTTCTTAAACAAATCTCTTCTCCTTCACATTGAGAAGATCCTATGTTATCATTTAATTTTTTATTAATCTCTTCCAATTTTGAATCGCTCATGCATTCGGAATTTGCAACTAGAACGACTCTCTTTATAAATGAATCAGAATTTGGATCAAAATTTGGATCAAAAGTGAATGCTTTACAAAGCACTTCTATGGTAGCCTCCTTTCCTCCAGTTGTTGACGAATGAAAAGATATTGCCACTTGAGGTTTTGGAGATTTATCGTCAATCTGCTGTTCTGGTCTATCAAAAATCTTACCAATCATCGAACAAAGAGCAGAAGAGACTCCCGCAATCTTCGAATCAACAATTTCCTTTGCCTTTGAAGGTTTGAACGAACTTTTATTTATTTCATCATTCATCTCTTTAGCAGTACCTGTCATATCACCAACAACCAAAAGGATTTTTTTCACTTCCTCTTCTTTATCAGCAGCTTCCTCCAGTTTCTCATAAACGGGGCCAAACATGTCTTCAATCTCGCCACCAACAAGTTGTTCGCACATACACTTTACAAAATCTTCTCCCGAATTATCCTTACATTCCTCTACTTTCTCAGCTATTTCTTTTAACGCATCAGCTGCTTTTTGTAATTGCTTGAATCCCTTGACACCTGTTTCGGCAGCCTCCTTTGCCAAATATCCTAGATATTCAAGACCATCAGAGAAATTTATATCTGTATCCATACCATATTCAACACTGCCTGTTGACTCATTGTAGGTAACAGTAGCCTTCTCTGGTGCTTTATCAACAACATAACGCATAGTTCCCCTACCAACAATTTTAATTGCTGTCATCCAGTTAAAACTATCCTCGTCATCCTGCAACACACTCCACACGAACATCACAGAATCTTGCATAACTCTCCATTGGTATTGTGCCAAGAACACAGGATCTGATGAGTTGTAATCCATCAAGTTATCTGTAGATCCTTCTGTTAAACCTTCATAATCAAACGTGTGCTGGAATTTATACACACCATGTCCTATCTCATGCGCAATCAATCTGCCCAATCCACCTTTGACATTATCCTTGAATATGTATCCGACAGATTGACTACGAGGCATATCTCCCTCCACTGATTTTTTGTATTCTTCCTCCTCAGGTTGATTTACCACGAATAGATAAGCCGCCTTTTTGTCGATGGTGTTTTTCTCCGCATAGATACGACGTATCGCCTTCATCTCACTGGTCTCACTCTTCCATCTGCTCTCCGCATCAGCGCCGATGGACAAACCATCGGAAAGCAAATCCTTTATCGTCTCATCCTCAAAAACAGACAAGTTAACCTCATATGTGACGCCAAGCTTTCCGTAAATCGAGTTCAATGCCTTTTCAGCCTCCGTCTTATAGGAGTTATCCAGTTCACCAACCAGTGACACTATATTCAACTTATGTGTCCTCTCCGCATAATTGGCCACCATCATCTTACCCGCATCAAAGAATGGTGTCGAGTCAGATTTTTGGGCAATGGCGAATATCGGCGTGGAATGTGTCACGTCCGCCCACCCAGGAATATTCAGGTTATAGACCGTATCGTTCTTTCCTCCCTTGGAGACAACCTCCTTCTCCGCTTTCAACTGGATGAAACCGGCATCGCTCGGGATAACGAACATCACCGAATCGAAAGAAGCCATGGTCTCCTTCTTCTTCACCTCACGGGCCTTGATATTCTTCAGTTTTCCCGGATTGTTGGCCAACCAAGGAAGTATCACCTTGTTGTTCGGAGCGTCGAAGAAGTCGTAGTGCGACATCTTACGGTACCATCCCGCCGAATCGTTGTCAAAAGCGTTATTCACCTTGTCCGTGCTATAGAATTCAATGTAATGGGAGTTCTCCGCCAAATAATTTTTAGACTGGTACTCATTGGAGGACAATGTTATCGACTTACCGATATCCTCAACTTTACCATCCTTCGTCTTAAACTTGACATTACCCTGCTCATCAACCAACAGCGTACCCGAAGGACTGCTCTTGGCCTTTTCCTCGCTATACTCTTCCGTCGAAGCCTCGGAAGGGGCGTTATCCTTTCCTCCCGTGGATCCCTGTCCTGTCAACTCGTCCAGATTGATCATCGCACATGTCTGTTCATCCCAGATTGACTTAATCTTACCCTTCACCAACTCCTTGGCGCAATTGATCTTAATCTCGGAGAATTCCATCTTAAGCTGGATATTCTTCACAATAGGCATGGAGAGATGACCCTTGCCCGAAATGACGCTGGAATCCGACGCATTAGGGTAGGAAACCTCATCCACCACCACCTTGGCACCGTTGGCGATGATCGTGTCGCCCGAAAGTATCTTAGGCACTGAGGCGCCCTCGTCGCAAACGGAGAGCTTCGGAAGGTCGTCGCCGCAGACCGCGGTGTCGATAGGCGATGGAATCATGAACTCCAGAACATCGCTGTAAGGAGCATATTGGCAACCCTCCGGGCGGGTCTGGCAACTAGCACCTGAACAATCCACATACTGGGCGCGCACCTCATAGCGGGTGTTGTAGCTGAGGTTCTCGAAATTGTGGGAGTTATCCACGGCCTTACCCTCGGAATCCTTCTCATCCGACTTCTCCACGAAGAAAGGAGTCCACTTCTCCTGGCCCTGTTTCCTTATCTCAACATTCACTCCGCAATACTTTTCCTTCACGTCGCTATCTTTCCAAAACGCGTTCGCAACCTGTCCGGATGTCTTGACGGTATCCATCTCGACCTTATCCAAATCCTTGTTGAACTTACGATCGTCGATAAGTAGCTTGAACGTATCTTTCTCAATGCCCGGAGCTCCGCAGAAATAAAAGACGCGGACGGGGGAATTTTTGTCAGTTATGGAAGGCATGTTATCCTTTGTGTAGGATGGCACCTTCTCCAATTCTTCTCCCGTGACGGTCCTCACCCTCCATGCATAGGCATGATTCTCATTATAACCTCCTTCAGTAATATTATGGTTATAGAAAGGAGTATATACTATTTCGTTGACAGGGCAAAAAGAACCGTTATGGAAGGCAGACTGCGCCGCCGATTCGATTTGTCCCTGGTTTCTGTTCTCTATATCTCCTAAATCCACCACCTGCAAATGGTAACCGATCCTCATGCCCGTAGGATTGGCCGACTGCCACTGATAAGCGATGCCGTTTATCTGGGTGGCGAATTTCTTGACGTTATTCTCAGTGTCCACCACATATTCGAAAGCATGGTTGCATATCACGTCATTGTCGTACGGATAAATCTGAAGCGGTTGTACGGTATTGCCCTGCAGGAACACGGGATATGAAAACGGCATACTCAACGCGATCTTTCTTGCGGGGTAGGACGCCTCGTCAAACGCCTGGAAAGTAAAGGTATAGGCACCCTCGTCAAAGCACTCGTTCCTGAGCTTGACAGATGCGTTCTTGAACATATCATCCAAGATATTTTTATTTGAAGCACTGGAGTTCGGGCCCATCGGATAGGTGAAGGTCTGTCCAGGATTGAACTTATATCCGCCGAACCATGTCTGGAATACCACTCTGTTCCTGTTGTCGTTCACCTTGAGTTGAATCACAAACTGCTCGCTCGTCTTGGACAGATCCTTCAGCAAGGCCTGAATGACGATCCTATCCGATCCGACATACTCCTTAAGACATGTGCCGTAAGGAGGTGTCATCATTACCGAGAGGTCAATAGGATAAACTGTACCGTTTTGCGCCATACCCAAGATAGGCAACATGGCGATCAATAAAAGGGTGAACCAACGCTTCAACATTTTTATATCTTCTTTTTCGTCCCTACGGACATCTTAAAATTCCTTTTCTTTATCTATAACTATTATCTCCAATAATCCTCATTGACCCCACGGTGGAGCAATGTGGCCGACTTCTGATCCTGACCCGTTGTCAGGAATATGATCGCATAGTCCGGCATTGCCGCCTCACCAAACAGATCCGAAGGATGATATGATTTCCTGAACACATATTCTCCATCCTCTAAGTTCAAATCTGAAAATCTGATCTCTATAGTCTTGGAAGTCTTTCCGTCAATATGGTAAACACGTATCTTAGCATCTTTCACACTTTCCGTAAAGGCCGCCCTGATCTCAATGTCCTCACCCTCCTTAAACGGATTAGGCGATGCGGAAAAACTGATGATCTGGTACCTTTGGCCTATAGGCGTGTACGGAGGATTATTGTTAGGATTGATGACATGGAAGAAGTCGGTACGCTCCTCCAACTGATATTCGCAACCAAGGAAGTATGCCTTCATCAAGACGGAGTGGTTTGCCAAGGCCTCGCTCATGACATGGTTGTCCTTGATGTCCTTCAAATCAATGCTGCTGTCCTCAAACTTGAAGAAGTTCATATGCCTAGCCTGACCTTTGGATATTTCAGGACGAAGGTTAAACATTTTCTCGAAATAGGCGTCAGGCACCATCTCCTTGGTTCTGTCGCCATAGCGGCGCACAGCGTCTGCGGCCTCCTTGTTCGCGTCCAAATCGTAGATGTAAAGACGCTTGTCAAGCATCTTGATTCTCGGATCGACATTGTGGAACTCATCGTAGAACACATACGAAACGCTATCGAAGGTAGCCTCAGGACCGCAGACATCGATCAAGGCGACCACATCGCCGAACTCATACCAGGTCGACGCCCAGAAATCGAACGTATCCACTTGGAGCTCGCCCTCCTGGAACACCACACCCGAAGTCGTCTCACATTGGTTGGCATCCCTCACCACGACGGACACGGTAAAGCCCGGACTGGCCACAGGAATCTCCTCGATCGACTGGCAATCATCCTTGAAAACGGTTTCGCCGCCATAGTTGTAACCGTATGAGAACACGTACGGAGCGACTCCTCCCTTCACATTCTTAAGGAACAGGTTTCCTCCCTTCGTGACACTAGGTTCCTTGCACACGAAAGAAGCGGCGAACTCCGCCTCAAGCTTCTCCGGCTCCTTTACGACCACCTTCTCGTCAAAGGTCGCGGTGTCACCCATCACACTTCGGCATTCCCTATCATCGATGACAGTAAAATAATATGTGCCGGCAGGCATATCCCGCATGGTAATGTATCGTTGGATAATGGTGGTATCCTTCACCTTGTTTCCAGTGTTTGGATCGTACATATCCAATACGATGGAGCTCTCATTTACTGGGAGGCCTTTATAGAGCTGTAGTTTGTCAGCGCTCATCCAAGAAGTATTGCGCTCAACGGTATAAGGGGCGGTTCCTCCACTGACAAATAATTCAATAACACCATCCGCCATGCCGTTACAAGATACATTTTGGACAGATTTGCTGGAAGACTTGAAGATAGGAATCGTGTCAACGACTGTTCCCTGCACGTAAGTTCCGCAATGATTTCCGTCAACCTCATAAACGAAGAGTCCATGGGTCTTGCTTCTCATCTTCAACGACGACAAATCAACCGGAATATAACGGTAGTCTCCCTTCTCTCCGACATAATGGCTTGGAGCGATGGATTCATGCATCTCCACAAGCGTCTGATCCCTACATTCGTCCAAGGTATCAGTCCTACATGGGGAGGTGTACTCAACCACCTGGTAGTTCTTACCCTCCGTGTAGCCATCCACAAACTTGATCTCGACGGCCGCCGTAGGATCCTCAGGGCATTTCGTGCGCGTTGAATCGATATGTAACGTGAACCGGGAGGTAACAGGATATGTCTTCTCCGATTCGACCACACAACCCTGTTCGTCCAAAACGACAACCGTATAGTCTCCAGGATCCAGGAATTGGCTCACGCCCCATCCAGAAACCGTCGTTTTGTCGTAATGAGTAGCCTCTCCTCCACGGAATCCGTCGCTCTGCTCACCCAACGAGGACTCCACCTTCGACTTGTCGGAGAACGTGAAGTTGTACTCACCCCAACCGCCACTCGCATAAGCGAGAATCTGACGACGGGTTGGATCGCACGCCGCAAGATTCGCATCGAAGACGACGGAGTCGATCTTCAACGGAGAATCCGGAAGCTTGACCTCGAACGTGTCACGGTACTTACAAGCCTTGGCATCCTGCACCAAAACAGCATAATATCCAGCCGACAAATTTGATATTGTCACTACATTGGACTCAAAGGTCTCACCCATTTTGTCGTGCCAGAACGGCTCCAAATGGCTGTTGGAATAGACAGGAGTCTTAATGATATCAGCGCCTTTGTAGTAAATCTCCTCGGTGATATCGGTGCTATCAGGGAAGACTATATTATCAAGCACTTTCCATCCCTCATTCTTATAAGAATTGTACGACCATACAATGCTCTTGATATCGCTTTGGTCATAAAGCGTGTCTATTCTATACGACAGAGCGACACCATTTGGCTGATACTCTACCACACCCTTATCTTTATCTTCAACATAGAGTCTGTTCAAGTTGTACGGGTCAGCGGAATCATGGGCGACAAAATACTGGTAAGACGCACCTCCTCTTCTAGGAGCGAGCGAGATCACACCATCCGAGAATGAACTACAGCTGATCGGCATCACCGCCCTATTTAAGTTCACATCGGCTGGCTTCGTCACTCGGGTATCGAAATCGATTTTGTCGGAGCAACCCTTCAGCGCGCTCTTATAGGTGAACCTATAGGTACCCGCATCCAGATCTACATATTTATATCTGCCACTGAGACTACCTTCAGGATCAGCGGAGAAGAAATCATAGGTAATTGGAGTTGTTTCCAACGAATCAAGCATTCCGTATTTCTCGACACGCTGCTCAACAGAGAATGTATCGATACGGATAGTGGTGTCGTTGATGAAATTGCCGTCAATGTCAACCAACTGAGGATACGAGGTGTTGGTGATGACAATCGTATCATAATGGATGATGACGGTGTCTACCACTACTCCATCCTTCTCGACAGTCGTCTGTTCCTGAGAAACGACCTTAAATGTGGTGTCGTATGTAACGATAGGATTCAGAGAATCGTATTTAGGGGTGACGACATATGAGGTGTCAAGCTTAATAACGAACGAATCAACATACTCCCCTGTCGGACCGTAATACTGAACGACTTTGGTCGAACTACCGAGGAACGAAGACTCGGAGAATCCGCCGGTCACATTCAAAACGATGACGCCGTCCTTGTCGTATGGACAAAGGAGTTCCAGTTTAGAAGGCTTATGCTCCAAATCAATCTTGTAAGGATCAATTCCCTTGACTTTGACAAACGTGTCTGGGCGAAAAGCCTCCCCGCATTCGTTAGACACCCAAATGCGCCAGTTACCCGCCGTCATGGTGTCAATGCTGAAGTAGGCGATCTTGCTCTCCTCGTCGATGCTCACAGGAAGAGCCGGACTAATCCTTCCGTCTGCAACATTGTCGTTCTTCACAATGCTGCAGCCATGGAGTGGTGTCCATCCATGAACCTCAAACGACAAGACGCCGTTTGGCTCGTTTATACAGGTCAACCCCTTAGCGGAAACATTAGCGATGGCAGAAGGCTTATATTGGATTTCGAAAGCCTGGCTCTCATCAGAATTTCCGCAGATATCCTTCACAATCACCTTATAGAGTCCATAAGGCATCGACTGCACATCAAAGACACCAACATATTCAGGAGTCGTTGATTTCGGTTTCACATCACTCAAATACAATCCCGACTCGGCTCCGACCTTATAGATGTCGGCGGTATGGGTATAGGTCCAACCCTCGACGTTGAACTGAACTGCGCCGTTCGGAGAGAAACAGGTATGGTCCGTCACGTCAAACTTCGACCGAATCTTCAACGGAGGGAGTGCGTCAACCTTCACTGTCTTTACAGCGGGAGCCACGCCCATGTCGCAGTCGATCGAGCCCAGATAAGAGACAACCTGGTACTCGCCAGGGGCCAAAGTGCGAGGAGTTGAATAACTGTTATCCGGATCCAGAACGCACTCCACGGAAACCGAGTCATCGGAACCGACCATTCTATAAGAGACTGTCGCCGTGATGGCGAAGTCCAAAGGCGCGGAAAGGGATGGTTTCACGAGGATCGAGCCGTTGTTACCCTGGTAGCACTTCTCCGACTCAGGATATACCTTTTGGGAGATAGACGGCAATTGGTCCGCTGTCGGAATAACGAACGATTTCTCGAACTGGTCACAACCATGATCGTCTGTGATGGTCAACGAATACGACCTTCCTGCCTCCAACGCGAACGGGATGTTCTCGTCGCCCTCGACAGACTGCTCTCCGTCGCTCCAGAGGTAGGAGTACGAGCCACATTCACCGGAAGCTGAAGCGATCAACTTGGATGTCGCGCAGTTTCCAGTCAATGTGTATTTGATTGCCAAGGTGTCAGGACCAGCGATTCTCACATACTGTCCGACGCTGTCCGGACATGAGGCGTTGACAGACTTGAAGGAAACATAATAATCTCCCTTGCCAATCTGGTCACAGACAACGCTCCCCTTCTCATCGAACACACTGTCGTTAACAAAGGCCTTATGGTTATCCAAAATACCGCCGGACACTGTGAATGATATTTGAGCGTCATTGGCACGAGCGCATGTTACAGAGTCCGTATAAGAATCGACCGTCAAAGCCAATGGCTCATACAACGGGAATTCCACGCTCTCCGTTAACATTTCGCTGCCACAAGCGTCCAATACCTGATAATAGTAAGTGTGACCACCTGAGAGCTTAGCGGCGTACAATTTGGAGACACCACCCTCCACAACAGGAGTCATAGGGAAAATACCACCTGAGGATGAGATTAAATTAACCATGTAGTCTTCCTCCCATCCCGTAGCGCTATTCACTGTCACACCGTCCGGATCAGACAAACATGTCTGCGGAGAAAGAATCTTGAGAGGATCCATGGCAAAAGGAACCGCTTTAGGGGATACCGAAAACTCACCCTTGATACTTGATGTATCCAAACGGCAAGTCTCCGTTCCGTAATAAACCTCGTAAGAGAAGGAACCGACAGGCAAGGTGCGGATGGCGAGCAATCCCTTGGAATGCTCATAAGTGTCGGACACGCCCGTCACCTCACCGGTCTCCTTGTTTGTCACTGTACATGCTACGGACTGCTTGGCATTCTCCGTGGAGAAACGGACCTCTATCGTTCCGTTGTTGCCCTTGAAGCAGGTGATGTTCTTGGTAGCCACGCTATCAACACTCAAAGGCGAAAGGTTCTCCACATTAGGAAGAATGGTCAAAGTGTCCGGAAGGGAGAGACAATGCACGGAGTCCTCCACCACACAGATGTAGCTGCCCGCACTCACCTCGTTCATGATAGGAGAAACGCTATCGGCCTTCTCACCGACAGGATTGGTCCAATGGTATATGTATTTGCCGCGGCCTCCTTGGGCTGAGACCTTCACCATGCCATCGACGCAAGCAGCTCCGTTGCTGACCAAAGAGACAGACAACGGTTCCGGCGACCTTATCTCAAAAGAAGCGTAGGCTGAATCCGTGCAATCGGTGCCGTACTTCTTCAATCTGACCTCATACTTGCCTCTAGGCAAATCCTCAAAGGAAAGCACGGTATCCTTACCCGCAAACAACATGTCGTAAGCGTAGCCATTGGACGACTTCAAGGAGAAGTTAGCGGCGGCACCCGCCACCACATGGACCTTGGCAGCACCCAAATCCAATCCGCAAGGCAAAGAGTCAACAGTGTACTCCACCAACTCCATATCCACAAGCTCACTGGCTGGCACCGCCACAGTGAAATCCTTGACAGGATATTGGTTTTCACACGCATCGACCGCATAAAGCGTATGGTATCCGACTGGGATCGCAGACAACTGCACCTCAGCCAGAGAGGTGACGGCCGCATCCTCTTCGCTGATCAGCTCGAATCCCTTGGTCAGAGAGCTCACCTCCACGCTATCATAATAGAACTTCATCGCGGGATGATAGCCCACCAAAGAAATCTTCAACTCCGAAGTTGGCTCATTGGCGCATGAGGTGAGGATCATGTCAGCGCACGGCATGGCGTGCAAAGAGTCGCGATCAAAAATTTCAAAAGAAACAGATGTGTCAACCACACACTGGGTAATAGGACTAATACTCAATGTATATCTGCCTGTAAGCATCTCTTCATTCTTATATATAATATTGAAGGAGTTCACATCAGATGAAACCGTATCTCCAAGACTGTTGATCACATATACATCAGTACTTCCTGGAATATTACAATGAGGAGTCAATGAAACTATACCATAACCGTCTCCATGACACAATGTAGGTTGAGCCACCACTTGGTCTAGCTTGATATGGTCAAACGGGTTGACATGCAACTCCAAATTATAGATCGTATCGGTGGCGATCTTACCTCTTGCGAATCTCTCGTAGGAGTAGAGTCCTTCAGAGAGAGTATCACTTTGCAAATTCCAACCGCCGCGTTGATAGTTAAGTCCCAAGCATACGGTGTCGACCAAATCCACAACAACCGTATCACGACCACTGAACATCTCATAAGCTCCGATGCTCGTGAGGTCAAGACGCTCAGTGGCGATTTGGTCAACCTTCACGCTGGCCTCCTCTATCGGCATTCTGACATACTCTCCGTTAGGCAACACGTCGAAAAGCATAGGGATGACAGACGTAAAGTGCTCTGGCTTCTCCACCCTGGTCTCTGAGATGAAACGGTCAGCCTTCATTTCTCCCGCAAGCACTCCGACCAGATCCTCTGAGGTGAGCATCATATCATGCTCGCCCATAAGCCACTGTCCGTTCGCTGATTTCGGCTCATTGACGTAGATATTATAATCCGATTCCAACTTGCCCGATACACTCTCCGAACTTGCCGTCAAGTTGACGAACGTGTTGAATATATTTCCGACCAGCTCCACATCAGCGTTAGAAGGGAGGTAAACACCCAAGGATCCTTTGCTGTAGTAAGATATGGTGTTATGGCGGACACCGACATTCAACTCATCCCCGCCGGCAGTATGGTTAACAGTTATGGCCGTTATGACGTTATTGAACGTGGAGTTCTGGATCTTGACATCTCCCTCCTGCATCATAGCGGAGAGGGCGGATGTAACATTATCAAAAGAAGTTCCTTCCACCTTCATGAAAGAAGGTTTATAATACGCGGTGTGGGACAAACCATACTCCTTGATGCTGTCGAAGCGACATGCCGTGACAGTAAGCGTATCCGCATTCGAGAAGATACCCAACGTCGTATTGAAGAACGAGCAACTATCCAAATGAGCGTTGAGTGTTTCCCCGTTTGTCGAATACATAGTCAATGCGGCGCTGCATCCCCTGAACTGGGTATGATTACCCTTGAAACGCAAGCCCTTCAAGTTGACTGTTCCCGACAACTTTGATTCGAAATACATCACGTACGAGGAATTGTCCTCGAAATTGGCGTCAGCAACTACCGCATAATCGCTTGGCGAAACCGAATAGACATCATTCTCCTCCATATCGGCGGATAGAATAGTGGCGTATTTGACCGGATCGGACACCGCACCCTCATTAGCCTGCGGGCTATAACCTCCGAACACGTTCAAAGGACGTGACGCATAGAATCTACGATACGAGTTCTTGTGCGAATAGTTGTATACCCTATCCTGCAGAGGATGGTAGGTTCCCGCCGCGACATGGAATGTTGCTCCGGCTGGTACGATCGCGAAGTAACGAGCGAAGGTGGAATCGCCCATGGCGTTAGCCCAGTCACGACCAGTTCCATCTCCGACAGGCGACTGTTTCACATAATAATCCACGTATGTAGGGAACTCGAACGCACCCACGCAGCTTGTATCCTTTCTGGACATTCCTCTCTGATCCGCATCCACTCGCTTAGCCTCGGAAGGGATGGCGATAACCTTTCCTCCCTCGAACAACGACTGGAACACGGCTACTGTAGGAGTGTAACCACCATTATCCTCCACATTAGCGCTGAATACACTTTCCTTTTCATATGACACCTTTCCGTCAAACACATTCTCGTACTCGACAGGGCCCATCTTCATGTCATTTTCTTCCACACCACCTGTCCAATCGCTTGGGAAGATATTGTAACCTTCGCTGGCGACATTGGCTTTAGACACAAGGATATCCTCATTACCCACAATGATGTTACCAAAGAGAGAAACCTTTGATAGATCGTCGAAGGCTGCAGCAAATGACGCGTTATTGTCTGCCGATACCGTAACTTGGTTACCGATCACAGTGTTGTTGACCATCGAAACCGCCGAACGGCTCAAAGCAAGTACCGTACCTGTCGTCGCCATGTTGTTCGCGATGGTATTATTCTTAAAGGTCGCATCGGTATTAGAGAGGTAAGCAACCGCACCCGAAGGATTCTCCACCACACAACGGGCGCCACCCTGCACATTCAGATGGAGAGTGGAATTTTCGACATTCAACCTGCCACCCTCCAAATCGAACGCCGTACCACGTACCGCCTCGTTCTTGGTTATCACTGAATTGAGCACGCTGATATCCGCATTCTTAGCGGAGATGGCTGAAGATAGGTTTTCGGTCACCACACACCTATCAACTAACAAGCTTCCGCCGTCCATCTGAACCGCTGAGTTTCCGCAACTATGGACTCCTGACAAAGTCAGACCGAATAGCGTCACTGATGGATTTCCATTAATTTGGATGAGGAACGAGTCGTTCTCCGCGAAGCCAGTAGTATAGACATCATCCAAAGAGTATGTCTCCACGCTAAAGTTGTCATTGCCTTTGACGTCCGCTGTCAGACGGGTCTTATAATGCTCAGGCGCAGGAGCCACTCCAACTGTGGTCACCGTATCAGGATAGCCACCGATCAATGTAACTGATGTGTTAATATTATAGAGACTTCCCTTGTCAGGATCCACATACGTGCTATGATAGTCTCCCGCAGCGATATGGAACGTCTCTCCATCGTACACCAACGGCAGGTATTCCGCAAAATCTGATGGTGACATTGCATTGTTCCAATCAGAACCATCTCCTGTACCGTCAACCTTGACATAGTATCCATTGTCATTCTTTTGAGGACGGACTGCCAAAGAAAGGTTTATGACGCTATCGCAACCTGCATCTGTTTTCAAGGTATCGCTGAAATAATATGATCCGACCTTCGAGCAAACCTCATCCAGATTCCTATCTATGAATGTATACGAGTCGCCAACCAACACCGTGTCCTTAACCTCAACTTTCACAGGGCTGCAGCTAATTTCGTATGCACCCATACAGGTCATATCAAGACGCTCTACACCTCGTTGGTCTGTCAATACATTTTCAAGACGTGGGAATCTGATCGTCGTTCCATCAGAAAGTTTATCGCTTTTGAGTGCGACAACTGGAGTAAGAGCATCCTCATTTTTGATGATTGGAGAGAAAATTCCAGTCGATGCGTCGAATGTTCCATCAAAAAGAGATGTCAAAATTTCCTCGTTTCTGTCAGGAACAATTTCCAATTCCGTAGGGAGATCCTTTCGGTCAAAGATTGAAAGGATATTCTCCTTTAAAACGCTCTCATCAATTGGACTTATTTCGTAATCTCCATAATTAAGGATTCGAGACAATATATTGTTCTTAAAATCAATCTCGCTGGACCTTGTTCCTATCACTTCTCCATTGTTACCCAAAATGATATTTCCTCTAAACAATAAATTTCCAGGAAATGAATTGACCAAATATCCTCCAAATGAATTACCTACAATTGTATTGTTCAACATGGTTGAGTTGCAACCTGAATAACTGAATAGATTTCCTTTATTACCTTCATTTACGTTTGACATATTTCCAGTAATGTCCTTATTGGTATTCGAAACTATCGTATTGTTAACGAACAGAACATTCTCGGTACCAGAATTAAACTGCATTAAAGTAGTAAATTCATTATTGTAAATTGAATTACCATTTAAACTAGTTCCCTTTTTAGCATTCTTACCGTTAAACAAAAAGTGCAAACCTTTATTTTGGTTGTACTTGGAGTGACTCAAATCAGCACTGTGATAGCCATTAAAATAAATATCGGCATCCGAACTACCTAAGAATTCGGAAGAATCAATGTTGATAGAATCAGTTGTAACATACAGAAGTCCTGAAGAGACCGTATTCTTGAAACGACAATTATTAATACTGAAATAACTCAAGTCGTCCCCTCCTTTTTCTGTTAATATAAAATACCCTTGGGATTCATTATCAACAAAATCACAATCATCCATCACAAAACCCGACCATCCATATTTTTTAATACCACCTTTATTTTCTTCAAAACTTGTTGACTTCAACAAAGTATTGTCAAGAATATAGAGAAGACCCTTGTTATTCTTAAGTTCTGAATTTGTTAGAGAGAAATCGTGTCCTATGGATTTAATTATTTCTGATCCATCACCATTCGCATAAGCATAAACTTTATTTAACCTTAATTCATGACCTGGATGAATACCAGGATTTTCTTGTGCTTGAATCAAACTACTCTGGTTATTTTCGAAAAGGACGGAATCAACTGACAATTTCATGGCCTGAGGCATAAAAATAACACTCTCTAGGTTTTTCTTGAAGGCCGAATTCATCACCTCTACGACATCACCTTCATATGGCATGTAAATCGAATAGCCGTTATACAAGAATTCGGAACGAGAAATCTTAACATGTTGATTGGGACTAACGAAATAGACTGCGTTTTTTGCATTCTTTATGTATAGTCCATCAAACTCGACAGACAAATCTTTATTTATGTTTGAGAAGAATATATAGATTGCATTATCCTCTCTACCTTCAATGTCAATTGTCACAAAACCATCATCTCCCACGGTTTCTTCAACCAAATCATTCCTTATTATATCTCCATCAAATATAGTTTGATATATCTCAGGTTCGCTTGGCACTTTCAAAGATTCTTCTGCAGATCCTGACGCCTCTGCCGGATATCCTCCTCTAATAGTCACACTACTATTGATAGTATATTGACGGGAATTTGCTGTTTTTGCGACATTCAAATTATAACCATACAGCGGTTTATATGTACCTGCTGCCACATAAAACGTCACACCATCGGGAACCAAAGGCAAGCACGCAGCGAAATCCTCACCACTCATGGCATCATCCCAACTGCTACCGTCTCCCTTTCCTGATCTTTCTGTCTTGACATAATAATTAAGGGAATCAGCGTTAGGTCTTACAAACAGAGTATATGAGATTATACTATCACATCCTTCGCTTGTTTTCAACGATACTAATACATTTTCATGTCGACCAAAAACCGTATATACAGAATCATGGAACTCCTCTCCTATTGAAATTGTATCTATAGCATACGTAGTATCAATCTCGCATGGAATTTCATAGGCACCCATACAGGTCATCTCTCTTCGAACTGCTCCTCTTTGGTCAGTGAACACACCATCAATACGTGGAAAACGAATTTCAACATCGTCTGATAGCTTGTCATTCACGACCTTCACAGTTGGAGTTAATCCCATGTTATCTGCAACATTTGCATCAAACAACTTTGCGGTCTTATCGTAATGACCATCTAAGATGGTTGAACAATCTTCATAGGAAATCAATGTGTTAGTTCCAGTAGAGGAAACACCAGTTCCCTCTATAATAATATTATCCTTAGCATGGACGTCAAAATCACTCATTCCACCATCAATCACGACACCATCAATGATGTTTCCCACCATGCTCCAGTTTCCTGGATTATAAAGTACGACACCATTCTCACCAACAACTGGAGAACCCGTAGTGTTTGAAATTAACGTATTGTTATAAAACCTGAAATCGTCGATATCAGTAAGATTAATCGTACCAATATTTCTATTATAATTATGAGTATAAGTAGAATTAATAGATTGAAAACGTTCACATCCATAGATATAAACAACGGAACCACGATCTGCATAGCAATTCTCAAATGTCGAATTTTCAATCACCACATCTCCTCCCTTGAATGTGTAGATGGCGCCTCCAGTATAACAAGTATTGCATTGACTGAAATAAGAGTTCCTTACACTCAACGAACCTCTATTTATTATGGCTCCACTATTGCTGCCACAAGCGACATTCTTTATGAAACGACAACTATCTACCACTATTTCGGATCCCACCGAACCATTTACACATGTAGTATTCCCTACAAATTCAACAGAACTAAGAATCAATCTTAAATTTTCGTTATTCATAGATATAGATCCCCATGGGTAATATGTCGCAACAAAACAACCCTTAACTTTCAAACCATACAGACTCAAATCCCCATATTGAGCAAATAATGTCCTAACATTATCATAGTCATTCTCAAAAGTAAGCTTACCAATATAGGCACCGTCATTTGATTCTACATTATTACCCTTTATATCTCCATTAAAGATGGTTTCATACTTCTTAGGGTCACTCAAAGCACCCGTTTTGGCATCCGCTGGATATCCACCTTTTATTGAAACTTCGCTGTTTACAATAAATACGGAGTTGTTTGCTAAAACAAGATTCATATCTTTATCATACAATGGGAAGTATGTACCCTCTGCCACATAGAAGGTTGTTCCATCCTTAACCTTAGGCAATGTGTACGCAAAAGTCTGTGGACTCATTGCAGTCTCCCAAGACGAACCATTACCCCAACCATCAACCTTAACATAAAATTCAGTACGTGTCAAATCCACTACGGCAGGTTCTGGACAAACCACATCGGACAACTCAGAAGTACTTGAAAAGTACGTTGCCGTTGCAGTGAAAGCAGGAAGCGGCGCATCCTTGATTATTTCATTATCCCTTGATAAAGAAAATGAGAATTTACCATCCTCATCAGTATAGACTGAATCTACCAACACTTCCGCAGTTTGATTACCCTGGGAAGTATAGAACAGCTCTATCTTAGCCGATATAGCTGTATCAATCTTTCCTACAATGTCTATAGTCTTTGAAGAGACTTTACATGAAGTGAATTCAGGAACCGGTAATGATATGGTTCTATTAACCGCCTTATAGTCCTTCGCAGTATGAAGGAATTTTGTCTCCGTTACCAAAGAGGGACTACCTGTTTTGTAATCTATACTAATCGCATCCTTGCCATTCGAGTCCAGTGTCGCATTTCTAACTTGTAAATTTGAGAAAATACTAACATAAGAGATTCCCTCGTCTTTATTATAGCTAATTTCACCTCCTAATATAACTAACTCACCATATCTTACATATTCTATACCAATACCATCATTGTATCCAACATGACAATTCTGTAACGTCAGATGAAGCGCACCCCAATTTATACCGCCCTTGCCATTAGGCATAGCTTCCCCATCTGGAGTTACGCCAAAGTAGCAATCTTTCAATGTAACTGAGTGATTTGTTGCTCCATTTGTACGGATACCATAACCTCCATTATTACCAAAATAATTATTTGAAAAATCTTTAAACGACGAATAAGTTCCTCCTGGAATATACCCGTCCCCTTTGTTTCCCAAATCAGTACCTTTATCAAGATATTTATTTGTACCTATAAAGTTACCTTTGATTAATTTTATTCCTGAATTTGAATTATCGGAAATTCCATCTTTACGATTTCCAGATATCACATTATTTGTTAGAGTATCTATTATCGAAGAATTCAATATTCCCAAGCCATTCGGCAACGAACTTTTTTGATCTTTACTAAGTCCAATGACATTGTCTGTTAATTTTTCCACGGTACCACGATAACCAACGACAACACCAATGGAATCATTTCCTGAGATGACACAACCTTCTATAGAACTTACAGTCACATCATGGACAACCAGACCAATTCTGTTATTGAGTATATTGCTATTTATTACCCTACTAGCATTACCAACTCCATAGAATCCATTTCCTATGGCATCACACCCCTCAAAGGAGGATGCTCCTGCGTAATTTTCAAATCCATATCTCCCATTATTTAACGCTTTACAACGGATAAATGATACTGATTCTATACAATAGAATCCATATGTTTTACAATTTCGAGCAATACAATCATAAACTTTACTAGCAGTTTGAAAAGAGAATCCATAGTCACTATTTTGTACTATGATATTTTTCACAAATGCACCACTTGTTTTTAGAGCAGTGAAAACGTATGTATCCTTTTCTTCATTGTAACCATCAATTATAATAGAATCAGCCCACGTTGATCCATCCACACATGCTTCCGTTTCCAATCCCGATCCAATACGAATTACCTTATCACCACTTTTAGCAAATTCGAAGACAATGGTATCCTCCGCTGTTGCAGTTTCACATGCCCAACGCAAAGACCCTACTTCAGAGGCATCATCTGAAGTATTTGTAACTTGAACCTTTGCACCAAATATCATTTGAGCCATCATCAAGACAGCAATCAAAGAAAAAATTCTTTTCATCGTATATGAATTACGTCCATTCAATAAAACTCCAGGAAATTCTGTAATCTCTCAGTCACACATAAACCTTTTTAGCGTACTATGTATCAAGCATTTACAAGCCATCCACATTCAAGAAACACTCTTTTCTGGAAAAACCGATGCGAAATTAGTCAATATAATTGCCAAAAAAAAGTGTTTTTTAACTTATTTTTCGCCCAAAAGTGGAAAAATTGACCATTCCGCCACTATCATTAACAATCACCAACTATCACAGCCAATAGCAAAAAAGAAGAAAATTCAACCTCTCCCACACGGGAACGGGAATTTTCTTCTAGTTTTTTATAAGAGATATAAACAAAATTCACACTAACCACAAAAAATGGATGGTATGAACCCCATCAAGCCTCCCCACCTCCAAATCCGCTGAATTTAAAGCGATCAACACCTTGAGGAGCTTGTGTGCCGTCAATACGGCCAAACTGTTGCTCATACTTTTTGATATTCTCCTGCAAGGCAGTCATCAAAAGTTTCGCATGGGCAGGCGTTAAAATAACACGCGATTTCACCTTCCCCTTAGGAGTATTAGGCATTATTCTCACAAAATCCAAGACAAATTCAGAAGCGGAATGCGAAATAATCGCAAAGTTGGAATAGACACCATCGGCTACCTCCTCTGTAATTTCAATATTTAATTTTTTTTCGTTTTGATCTTCCATACTATCCAGCATTTAAAAAGAGAGGACTAACCATAAAGTCAGTCCTCTCCACAATTTATTACTATGAATAAGCCATTAAGCCTCTTCCTCTACCGCATCTTCCTTGCTTTGAGGACCATATAGAGGTTCCATCTCCTCCTTAGAGCCAACGATCAATCTATCGAAATCACGTTGTCCAGTACCGGCAGGGATCTTGTGACCACAGATCACATTCTCCTTCATACCCTCCAAGAAGTCAACCTTTCCACGGATAGCAGCATCGTTCAAGACCTTAGTAGTCTCCTGGAATGACGCAGCTGACATGAAGCTGGTTGTTTGCAATGCGGCACGTGTGATACCTTGAAGAATTTGAGAAGAGACAGCAGGAACTGCGTCACGAACCTCTACTGGCTTCAAATCACGACGCTTCAATGTACTGTTCTCGTCTCTCAACTTGCGGACAGTCACGATTTGACCTGCCTTCAAGTTCTCTGAGTCTCCAGCGTCAACGACAACCTTCTTACCGAAGATTCTATCGTTCTCCTCCATAAACTCGAGCTTATCAACGATCTCCTTCTCAAGGAAGCGAGTATCACCCGCATCTTCGATCTCTACCTTACGCATCATTTGACGAACGATAACCTCGAAGTGCTTATCGTTGATCTTCACACCTTGAAGACGGTATACGTCTTGAACCTCGTTCACAATGTACTCTTGAACAGCGGTAGGACCCTTGATCGCCAAGATATCCGAAGGTGTGATCGCACCGTCAGAAAGCGCTGTACCAGCACGAACATAGTCGTTCTCCTGTACGAGGATCTGCTTTGACAATGGAACCAAGTATTTGTGTACATCACCAGTCTTTGAAGTGATAGAGATCTCTCTGTTACCACGCTTGATCTTACCGAATGTAACCTCACCGTCGATCTCAGCCACAACAGCTGGGTTAGATGGGTTACGAGCCTCGAACAACTCAGTAACACGAGGAAGACCTCCCGTGATATCGCCTGCCTTACCGACAGCTCTTGGGATCTTAACCAACAACTGACCAGTCTTAACAGCCTCCTTATCGTCCACAATGACGTGAGCACCTACCGGCAATGAGTAAGACTTAACGATGTTACCCTTCGAATCAACGATACGAGCCTCAGGCACCTTTGTCTTATCCTTGGATTCGATGATGATCTTCTCCTTCAAACCGGTTGTCTCATCGGACTCAGTCTTATAAGTAACATTCTCGATGACATTGTCGAAGGAAATCTTACCAGCCACCTCAGTGATGATTACAGCGTTGAATGGGTCCCATTCGCAGACCTTATCACCCTTGGTCACCTTTTGACCATCCTTCACGAACAACTTAGCACCATAAGGGATGTTAGCGGTTGTCAAGGCGATCTTGGTATTAGGATCGACAATTCTCATCTCAGTGTAACGGCTTACAACGATTTGAACTGGGTTACCGTTTTCATCCTCGGAATCAACAGTAC
Organism: Paludibacteraceae bacterium; assembly: GCA_045639525.1. GTDB lineage: Bacteria > Bacteroidota > Bacteroidia > Bacteroidales > Paludibacteraceae > UBA1181. The sequence goes on from JAZUDI010000028.1 coordinate 64,909, forward strand.
GAAGCTCATCGATCTCGACGTTACCCTCGTAACGTGAAGTGATGCTTGATTCAGCGGCGATGTTACCAGCGACACCACCGACGTGGAACGTACGCAATGTCAACTGAGTACCTGGCTCACCGATTGATTGTGCCGCGATGACACCGACAGCCTCACCCTTCTGAACCAAACGGCCAGTAGCAAGGTTACGTCCGTAACACTTAGCACATACACCCTTCTTCGACTCACAAGTCAATACGGAGCGGATTTCAACGCGCTCGATTGGTGAATCTTGGATAATTTGAGCGGCATCCTCACGGATCTCCTCACCAGAGCGGACGATCACCTCGCCTGTCAATGGGTGGATCACATCGTGAACAGAAACACGACCCAATATTCTCTCATACAAAGAGGCAACTACCTCTTCGTTGTTCTTCAATTCTGTGCAGACAAGACCACGCAATGTACCGCAATCCACCTCGTTGATGATCACATCGTGCGACACATCCACCAAACGACGGGTCAAGTATCCTGCGTCGGCAGTCTTCAAAGCGGTATCGGCAAGACCCTTACGAGCACCGTGAGTAGAGATAAAGTACTCCAACACTGACAAACCTTCCTTAAAGTTGGAAAGGATCGGGTTCTCGATGATCTGTCCACCCTCTGCACCTGCTTTCTGAGGCTTAGCCATCAAACCACGCATACCGGAGAGCTGACGAATCTGCTCCTTAGATCCACGGGCTCCAGAGTCAAGCATCATATATACAGAGTTGAATCCTTGGTCATCGGAAGAAATGGTCTTCATCAAGATATTTGACAACTCAGCGTTGATGTGAGTCCAAGTATCGATGATTTGGTTGTAACGCTCGTTGTAAGTGATGAATCCCATATTATAGTTATTCATGATCTCCTCAACCTCAGCGTAACCCTTTTGTACCAATTCATCCTTCTCCTTAGGGATAATCACGTTCTCAAGGTTAAATGACAAGCATCCTCTAAACGCCATATAGTATCCTAAGTTCTTGATATCATCAAGGAATTGAGCTGTACGAGCCACTCCACAAACCTTAATCACATTACCGATGATCTCACGGAGAGACTTCTTAGTGATCAAAGTATTTACATATCCGACCTCAGAAGGAACGTTCTCATTGAAGATCAAACGACCCACTGTTGTCTCTTTCATGGTGTCAACCAACTCTCCGTTCTCGTTCAAATCCTTAACGATTACCTTGATTGGAGCGTGGAGATCCACCTTCTTCTCGTTGTAAGCGATCTTAGCCTCCTCAATACCGTAGAATGTCAAGCCATCGCCCAACGCGCCTGCTCTTGGCTTGGTGATATAGTACAATCCCAAAACCATGTCCTGAGAAGGAACGGTGATAGGAGAACCATTCGCAGGGTTCAAGATATTGTGAGATGCAAGCATCAACATTTGAGCCTCCAAGACTGCCTCGTTACCCAATGGCAAGTGAACGGCCATCTGGTCACCGTCGAAGTCGGCGTTGAACGCGGTACAAGCCAATGGGTGAAGTTGGATAGCCTTACCCTCGATCATCTTTGGCTGGAACGCTTGGATACCCAAACGGTGCAAAGTAGGGGCACGGTTCAAGAGAACTGGATGACCCTTCATCACATATTCCAAGATATCCCAAACGACAGGATCCTTACGGTCAACAATCTTCTTAGCGGATTTAACGGTCTTCACAATACCACGCTCGATCAACTTACGGATAACGAATGGCTTGTAAAGCTCAGCGGCCATATACTTTGGAAGACCGCACTCGTGCATCTTCAACTCAGGACCAACGACGATTACGGAACGAGCTGAGTAGTCAACACGCTTACCCAACAAGTTTTGACGGAAACGTCCTTGCTTACCCTTCAAAGAGTCGGACAAAGACTTCAATGGACGGTTAGCCTCGGTCTTAACGGCGCTTGACTTACGAGAGTTGTCGAACAAAGAGTCGACAGCCTCTTGCAACATACGCTTCTCGTTACGGAGGATCACCTCAGGAGCCTTGATCTCGATCAATCTCTTCAAACGGTTATTTCTGATGATGACACGACGGTACAAATCATTCAAGTCTGAAGTGGCGAAACGACCACCATCCAATGGAACCAATGGACGCAACTCTGGAGGAATAACCGGAACGATCTTGACGATCATCCACTCAGGTTTATTTCTACCATTAGAAGCACGGAATGCCTCTACCACTTGAAGACGTTTCAAAGCCTCAGTCTTACGTTGTTGCGAAGACTCTTGGCCAGCGCGGTTTCTCAATTCGTAAGAGAGAGAGTCGAGGTCGACACGTTGCAACATGTCGTAGATAGCCTCGGCACCCATCTTAGCGATGAACTTATTAGGATCGGTATCCTCCAACAATTGATTCTCCTTAGGAAGCTTGTCCAAGATGTCCAAGTACTCCTCCTCGGTAAGCAAATCTTGCTCAGCGACGCCCTCGTTCTCCATGATACCTGGTTGAACTACGACATAACGCTCATAGTAGATAACCGCATCCAACTTCTTTGTTGGCATACCCAACAAATAACCGATCTTATTTGGCAAAGAACGGAAGTACCAAATGTGCGCTACTGGGACAACGAGTTGGATGTGACCCATACGCTCGCGACGCACCTTCTTCTCGGTAACCTCCACACCACAACGGTCACAAACGATACCCTTGTATCTGATACGTTTGTACTTACCGCAATGGCATTCGTAATCCTTCACTGGACCGAAGATTCTCTCACAGAACAAACCATCTCTCTCTGGTTTGTAAGTTCTGTAATTGATGGTTTCTGGTTTTAGAACCTCACCGCTTGACTCCTCGAGGATCTCCTCAGGAGAAGCCAAACCAATTGAAATCTTGGTGAAGGAACTCTTTATCTTACTATCTTTCTTAAAAGCCATAATATATATTGAAAAGAGTTATACTAATTAATCAAGCGTAATACTCAAGCCCAAACCTCTCAACTCGTGTAACAACACGTTCAAAGACTCTGGGATACCTGCTGGTGGCATTGGCTCACCCTTAACGATTGACTCGTAAGCGCGTGCACGGCCTGTGACATCATCAGACTTGATAGTCAAAATCTCTTGAAGGATATTTGATGCACCGAATGCCTCGAGTGCCCAAACCTCCATCTCTCCGAAACGTTGACCACCGAATTGTGCCTTACCACCAAGAGGTTGTTGAGTAATGAGTGAGTAAGGACCGATAGAACGAGCATGCATCTTATCGTCGACCATGTGGCCCAACTTCAACATGTAGATAACACCTACAGTAGCAGGTTGGTCGAAACGCTCACCAGTTCCACCATCGCACAAGTAAGTCTTACCATATCTTGGAAGACCAGCCTTGTCGGTCCACTCGTTCAAATCATCCAATGTAGCACCATCGAAGATTGGTGTCGCGAACTTGTGACCCAACTTCATTCCCGCCCAACCAAGGACAGTCTCGAAGATCTGACCCAAGTTCATACGAGAAGGCACACCCAACGGGTTCAAAACGATATCCACTGGCGTACCATCTGCCAAGAATGGCATATCCTCTTGTCTTACGATACGAGAGACGATACCCTTGTTACCGTGACGACCTGCCATCTTATCACCTACACGGATCTTACGCTTCTTAGCGATATAAACCTTTACTAATTGAACAATTCCCGCAGGAAGCTCATCACCGATCATCAGGTTGAACTTCTTACGCTTGTTCGCAGCATCCAACTCTTTGTACTTTCTGACATAATTCATGATCAAGTCATGGATCATATCATTCTTGTGAGGATCTGAAGTCCACTTGCTCAACTGGATAGTTGTATAATCAAGCTCCTCCAATGCTTTCTTAGAGAACTTAGCGCCCTTAGCGATCACATCAGTTCCCAAGAAATCCTTCACACCTTGAGAAGTCTTACCGCTGGTCAAAACCTGAAGCTTATCGATCAAGATATTCTTCAACTCAGCTGCCTTTGCGTTAAACTCCTCCTCGATTGAGCTAAGGTTGCCCTTCTCATTCATGCGCTCCTTGCGAGTCTTCATCGCCTTAGAGAACAATTTCTGATCAACAACGACACCTCTCAATGATGGAGTAGCCTTCAAAGAAGCATCCTTCACATCACCGGCCTTATCACCGAAGATAGCGCGAAGCAACTTCTCCTCTGGCGAAGGATCAGACTCACCCTTAGGGGTGATCTTACCGATCAAGATATCACCAGGCTCAACAGCCGCACCGACACGAATGATACCATGCTCATCCAAGTTGCGGGTAGCCTCTTCACTTACGTTAGGGATATCAGCGGTAAGCTCTTCCATACCACGCTTGGTTTCACGAACCTCCAATTGGTATTCGTCAACGTGTACGGAAGTGAATATATCATATTTACAAACCTTCTCATTGATTACGATAGCATCCTCGTAGTTGTAACCCTTCCAAGGCATGAAGGCAACCAACAAGTTCTTACCGATAGCCAACTCACCGTTTTGGGTTGAATAACCCTCTGTCATGATTTGACCCTTCTCGACGCGTTGGCCTCTCGTAACGATTGGACGCAAGTCGATAGTGGTACTTTGGTTGGTCTTTCTGAACTTAGGGATGCGATATTCCTTCAAAGAAGACTCGAAGTTAACGAACTCCTCATCCTCAGTTCTATCATAACGGACTTTGATAACGCTCGCATCAACGAACTCTACCACACCGGCGCCTTCCGCAGCGATTTGAGTACGAGAGTCACGTGCCAATCTTGCCTCGATACCAGTACCGACGATTGGAGACTCGGTTCTCAACAATGGAACTGCCTGGCGCATCATGTTAGATCCCATCAACGCACGGTTAGCATCATCATGCTCAAGGAAAGGAATCAAAGAGGCAGCGATTGAAGCGATCTGCGCAGGAGCGACATCCATCAAATCCAACTCATTAGGAGCTACAACTGGGAAGTCACCCAACTTACGAGCCTTAACCTTATCGGAAACGAAGCTTCCGTCCTCGTTCAATTGAGCATTACCTTGAGCGATCACCTTACCCTCTTCCTCCTCGGCGGTCATATATTGAACACCATTCTCAGAGATATCAGCCTTACCATCCTTTACGATACGATAAGGAGTCTCGATAAATCCGAGGTCGTTGATCTTCGCGTAAACACACAAAGAAGAAATCAAACCGATGTTCGGACCTTCCGGAGTCTCAATAGGACAAAGACGACCATAATGGGTATAGTGTACGTCACGCACCTCGAAACCTGCGCGATCACGGGAAAGACCACCAGGACCGAGTGCTGACAAACGACGCTTGTGAGTGATCTCAGCCAATGGGTTTGTTTGGTCCATAAACTGAGAAAGGGCGTTTGTTCCGAAGAAAGAATTGATAACGGAAGAGATAGTCTTCGCATTGATCAAATCAATTGGAGTAAACACCTCATTATCGCGAACGTTCATACGCTCACGAATGGTTCTAGCCATTCTAGCCAAACCAACACCGAATTGATTGTACAATTGCTCGCCTACGGTACGTACGCGACGGTTGCTCAAGTGGTCGATATCATCGACATCAGCCTTTGAGTTAATCAACTCGATCAAATATTTAATGATCTCGATGATATCCTCGTTAGTAAGGACACCAACGCTCATATCGGTCTTAAGACCAAGTTTATTATTGATTCTATAACGACCAACCTCACCCAAATCATAGCGCTTCTCAGAGAAGAACAAGCTTTGGATGATCTCGCGAGCAGCATTCTCATCAGCTGGCTCAGCGTTACGCAATTGACGATAGATATAGTAAACAGCCTCCTTTTCAGAGTTACTAGAGTCTTTTTGCAATGTGTTATAGATAATCTCGTAATCAGAGAGGTTTTGATCCTCCTTATGAAGCAAGATAGTCTGAACACCAGACTCAAGAATCATATCGATATGACTCTTCTCCAAGATAGTTTCACGATCGATCACAACCTCGTGACGCTCGATAGAAACAACCTCACCTGTATCTTCATCCACGAAATCCTCTACCCATGCCTTCAAAACACGTGCGGCTAACTTTCTACCCTCAACCTTCTTCAAAGATGCCTTAGAAACCTTGATTTCCTCAGCAAGACCAAAGATTTCGAGAATATCCTTATCACTTTCGTATCCGATAGCACGCAAAAGAGTGGTTACCGGTAATTTCTTCTTACGGTCGATGTAAGCGTACATCACATTGTTGATGTCGGTAGCGAACTCGATCCAAGAACCCTTAAACGGAATGATACGAGCGGAATAGAGCTTAGTACCGTTTGCATGCATGCTCTGGCCGAAGAAAACGCCAGGAGAACGGTGCAACTGAGATACTACGACACGCTCAGCACCATTGATTACAAAAGTTCCTTTATCCGTCATATATGGGATTTGTCCCAAATATACGTCTTGGATAATTGTCTCAAAATCCTCGTGATCAGGATCAGTACAATATAATTTTAATTTAGCCTTCAAAGGCACACAATATGTAAGGCCTCTTTCGATACACTCATCGATGGTATAGCGAGATGGATCAATATAGTAATCCAAAAACTCAAGGACAAAATTATTACGTGTATCGGCAATTGGGAAGTTTTCCGCAAATACCTTGAACATACCCTCGTTCTTTCTTTGCTCAGGGGGTGTGTCCAACTGGAAGAAATCCCTAAAAGACTTTAATTGCACATCAAGAAAATCCGGATATTCGAAAGGTTTCTTGACAGAGGCAAAGCTAACTCTTTGTTTATTATCAATAGAAGACATTTATCGAAGATATTAAGTGAACTCTAAAAAGAATATAGACATAAAAAGGTATAGAACCTTTACACAAGGTTCTATACCAAAGTTCTTAAAAAAGAACCTGTACTATTTAAGTTCAACTTCAGCTCCAGCCTCTTCAAGTTGCTTCTTAAGACCTTCTGCATCAGCCTTTGCAAGACCCTCTTTAATAGTACTAGGAGCACCGTCAACCATATCCTTAGCCTCTTTCAAGCCAAGACCAGTCAACTCCTTAACCAACTTAACAATAGCGAGCTTGCTTGCACCTGCTGACTTCAAGACAACATCAAATGAAGTCTTCTCTTCCTCAGCAGCACCAGCAGCAGGACCTGCAGCAACAGCAACTGCAACAGCAGCTGGCTCGATTCCATACTCGTTCTTCAAAATATCTGCAAGTTCATTAACCTCTTTTACAGTCAAGTTAACTAATTGTTCTGCGAAAGCTTTCAAATCTGCCATGTTATAATACTTTAATATTTATAATTATTCGTTGTTTGATGATACCTCTTCCTTTTCTTTGTTCTGAAGAGCTGAAATAATGTTTCTCATTGGAGACTGCAACAAAGTAATAATGTCGCCGATAAGTTCGTTCTTGCTCTTAATAGCAGCCAACGTATCCAATTGATCGGCTCCTACATAGAAACCGTCTTCAACGTAAGCAGCCTTCAAGACTGGTTTACCTACCTTATTACCCTTGCTGAATTCCTTGATCAACTTTGCAGGCGCATTACCTGTGTTGCAAAGGAACAAGGCTGAAGGACCTTCCAAAGCTGGATACAAAGATGAGAAATCACCCTTCTTCTCCAAGGCCTTCTTCAACAAAGTGTTCTTAACGACCATTAACTTTATCTCTTTTTTGAAGCAAGCACGTCTAATATCACTTGTCAAATCAGCAGTCAAACCAGCAGCATCAGCGATATAGAAATGACTATAGTCATTCAAGTTAGCAAGTACCTGATCAATGACGATATTTTTATCTTCCTTTTTCATGCTCTAAATTATTAAAGTTCAACAGATTTAGAGTCAACCTTAATACCCTGACTCATAGTACTAGAAAGGAAGATGCTCTTAATGTAGACACCCTTAGAAGTAGTAGGCTTCAACTTGATCAAAGTGTCGATAAATGCCTTAGCATTATCATAAATCTGCTCAGGGGTGAAAGACACCTTACCGATTGAAGTATGAACGATACCAGACTTATCTACCTTGAAGTCGATCTTTCCTTGTTTTACCTCTTTAACAGCCTTTGCAACCTCATTGGTTACAGTACCATCCTTAGGGTTTGGCATCAAGCCACGAGGACCCAATACTCTACCGAGAGAACCAACTTTACCCATGATAGAAGGCATAGTGATAATCTTGTCTACGTCAGTCCAACCACCTTTGATCTTCTCGATATACTCGTCAAGACCAACATAGTCAGCACCAGCAGCCTTAGCATCAGCCTCTACCTCTGGGGTACAAAGTACCAACACGCGAACAGTCTTACCTGTACCTGCAGGCAAAGAAACAACGCCACGTACCATTTGGTTTGCCTTTCTTGGGTCAACACCCAAGCGAACATCAATATCAACAGAAGCGTCAAACTTGGTAGTAGTAATCTCCTTCACCAAAGATGAAGCCTCTTTCAAAGAGTAAGATTTTCCTGCTTCAATCTTCTCTAAAGCTAACTTTTGATTTTTTGTAAGTTTACCCATTTCAATTGAAGTATTAATTAATTTTTACCAGGAAAATCGCCCTTAACGGTGATACCCATGCTTCTTGCAGTACCAGCTACCATTGACATAGCAGACTCTACTGTAAAGCAGTTCAAATCTGTCATCTTGTCTTCTGCGATTGCCTTCACCTGCTCCCAAGTGATTTCAGCAACTTTCTTTCTGTTTGGCTCTGCGGATCCGCTCTTTTGCTTAGTTACCTCAAGCAATTGAACAGCTACCGGAGGAGTCTTAACGACAAAATCAAAAGACTTATCAGCATAATAAGTAATGACAACTGGCAATACCTTTCCTGCCTTATCTTGGGTTCTTGCATTAAATTGCTTGCAAAAATCCATGATGTTGATACCCTTAGAACCCAAAGCTGGTCCTACTGGAGGAGAAGGGTTTGCTGCGCCACCTTTTATCTGCAATTTGATAAATCCAGCAACTTCTTTAGCCATTTTTCTAATAATTAAAATTGATTATAAATGAAAAGGAATCACTCCTTTTCTACTTGCATAAAGCCTAACTCAAGTGGTGTCTTACGTCCGAAAATCTTGACCATTACCTTAAGTTTCTTACGCTCCATATTGACCTCTTCGATAACACCGCTGAAGCCACTGAATGGACCATGGTTAACCTTTACGGTTTCACCCTCAACATAAGGAGTTTGCATTTCAATCTCAGGCTCCTCCATCTCATCGATGCGACCTAAGATGCGATTCACTTCAGATTGTCTCAAAGGAACAGGCTCATTGATCTTCTTGGAACCGTCGCCAAGGAAGCCAATTACATTGGGCATATTGGACAAACGATGAGGTACCTCTCCGACAAGCTCAGCCTCAACTAAGACATAACCGGGAAGGTAACTACGCTCCTTAGAAATCTTTTTGCCGTTTCTTACCTGATAAACACGCTCTGTTGGAATCAAGACTTGTGACACATACTTGCCAAGATCCGAATTATTGATTTCACATTCAATATATTCACGAACCTTGCTTTCCTTTCCACTAATAGCACGCAAAACGTACCATTTCTTTCCAGATTCAGACATGTTAACAGATTTTAATTAAGACAACAAAGAGTATACAAACTGCATCAACTTTTCGAAACACTTGTCTACACCAAAAATGACCAACGCAAGAAGTAGGGAAGCAAATAGAACTACTATAGCTTGACTGATCACTTCCTTGTTGCTAGGCCATGATACATTATTAACAAGTTCGTTGTATGATTCTTTAATATAATCTTTTACAGCATTCATTTCATAACTGTTTTTTGCACGGAAGGAGAGGCTCGAACTCCCGACACCTGGTTTTGGAGACCAGTGCTCTACCAACTGAGCTACTCCCGTAAATGATTCCCACCCCGAAGGGCAGGAATCTATTTTAAGATTGGATTAGTCCAAAATTGAAGTGATTTGTCCAGAACCTACAGTTCTACCACCCTCACGGATAGCGAAACGAAGACCCTCATCACATGCAACTGGGTTGATCAACTTAACTGTGATCTCCAAGTTATCACCTGGCATAACCATCTCAGTTCCCTCTGGCAAAGTGATCTCACCAGTAACATCCAAAGTACGGATGTAGAATTGTGGACGGTAGTGGTTGTGGAATGGAGTGTGACGTCCACCCTCTTCCTTCTTCAAGATATAAACAGAAGCCTTGAACTCAGTGTGAGGAGTTACTTGACCTGGCTTACAAAGAACCATACCACGCTTGATTTGATCCTTATCGATACCACGGAGCAACAAACCTACGTTATCTCCAGCCTCACCTTGATCCAACAACTTACGGAACATCTCAACACCAGTTACGGTTGACTTCAACTTCTCAGCACCCAAACCGATGATCTCGACTTCCTCACCTACCTTGATGATACCAGTCTCGATACGACCTGTAGCAACAGTACCACGACCAGTGATTGAGAACACGTCCTCAACAGGCATCAAGAATGGCTTATCGATATCACGCTTAGGAAGCTCGATCCAGTTATCAACTGCATCCATCAACTCCATAACCTTCTCTTCCCATTGTGGCTCACCGTTCAAAGCACCAAGTGCAGAACCGCGAACGAAAGGAGTGTTATCAGCGTCGAACTCATAGAAGCCCAACAATTCGCGCATCTCCATCTCAACCAAATCCAACATCTCAGCGTCGTCAACCATATCACACTTGTTCATGAATACAACCAAGCGAGGTACGTTTACCTGACGAGCCAAAAGGATGTGCTCACGAGTTTGAGGCATAGGACCATCAGTAGCAGCAACTACGATGATTGCACCGTCCATTTGAGCAGCACCAGTAACCATGTTCTTTACATAGTCGGCGTGTCCTGGACAGTCAACGTGTGCATAGTGACGGTTAGCAGTTTGGTACTCTACGTGTGCAGTGTTGATAGTGATACCACGCTCTTTCTCCTCAGGAGCGTTATCGATTGAATCGAATGAACGAAGCTCAGAAAGACCCTTCTTTGCCAATACTGTAGTGATAGCAGCAGTCAAAGTAGTCTTACCGTGGTCAACGTGACCAATAGTACCGATATTTACGTGCGGTTTGGAACGGTCGAATTGTTCTTTTGCCATAATCTAAATATTTTAATTTATTAATGTATAAACAATATAAACATATAAAAAATTTGAGCCGATGACGGGAGTTGAACCCGTGACCTCTTCCTTACCAAGGAAGTGCTCTACCACTGAGCTACATAGGCAATAATAAAGAGCGGAAAACGGGGTTCGAACCCGCGACCCTCAGCTTGGAAGGCTGATGCTCTACCAACTGAGCTACTTCCGCATTTCGTGGGTAGTGATGGATTCGAACCACCGAAGGCAAGAGCCAGCAGATTTACAGTCTGCCCCATTTGGCCACTCTGGTAACTACCCAAATTCCAATCATCATGTCAAAGATGGCGCTTTGCGCTTGAGCCTCTTGTCGGATTCGAACCAACGACCCCGAGATTACAAATCACGTGCTCTGGCCAACTGAGCTAAAGAGGCGGGTTTTGCAAACCGATCGGGACACCTTCCCAAATCGGTTTGCAAATGTAGGCATTATTTTTTATCCCACAAACTTTTTGGGATTATTTTTTTGCATCATTTTGTTTTTCTTTCGTTTTAAGCACCGAACGGATCATCGCATCCATAGAATTATCGAATGCCTCTTCGAAAGAATCCGCCGTCTTTGTCACCACCAACTCGTTTCCTGGCAACAACACCTTCAACATCACCTTCTTGTTTTCGGTAGTCTCTGGCTTAACCAACTCGAGCGTTACATCAGCGGATGTGATCTTATCCGAATATTGCTCCAACTTCACAATTCTCTTCTGAATGAACTCTTCCAACTTCACGTTAGCGTCGAAATGGATCGCTTTTACTGTCACTTCCATGGTCATTTCCTCCTCAAATTTTAAGCTCTCGGATGAGCAAGTTTGTAATTCTTTTGTAATTGTTCGAAAGTTGTATGCGTATATACCTCCGTCGCAGCCAGACTCGAGTGGCCCAACAGCTCCTTGACAGCCTCCAACTCCGCCCCATTGTTCAGCATCGCCGTGGCGAAAGTATGCCGGAGCACATGCGGGCTTCGTTTCGACATGGAACTTACTACGGATATGTATTTGTGAACGATTCGATAGACCAGAACAGGATAGAGCGCCTCACCCGTGGGGCGTAAGAAAAAGAAACCCGAACGGACGGGCACCTCTTTGTCTCGTATGGATAAATATGCCTGCATAGATTGCTTCAACGACTCGCCAAAAGGAACGTAACGTTGTTTGTTACGCTTTCCGTTGACGAGCACCGTCTGCGCCTGCAGATCAACATCAGTATCTTTCAGACCGATCAACTCGGAAAGTCGAATGCCTAGTGTATAAAAAGTCTCCATTATGAGTTCGTCCCTAACGCCCTCGAAACCATCTTCGAACACCTCGGAACTCCCGGACAACATATCCGACATCTCCTCCTCCTTCAGGAAGAAGGGCAATCTCTTCTTCGTCTTGGGAGCGGTCACCTGCGCCATCGGATTCTTCTTTATCACCCCCTGCTTGCACAAATAGGTGTAAAAAGACTTCAACGTCGAAAGCTTCCTATTCACAGACGAAGCGGCCGTACCCGACTCCATCATGGAAACAATCCATTCTCTAACCAAATAAGAATCTACCTTGTCGAGGGAGGACTCCTCCGCCCCGCATCGCTGCTTCACGAACTTCTCGAATTGCGATAGGTCGGTCTCATAAGAAACAAAAGTATGAGAAGAATAACCCTTCTCATACTTTATATATTGCAGAAATCTATCTATCAACATACGAAGAAGGTATTGCTTACAAGCTTTGTACGAATGTACGAAACCTTTTTGATATTTGCAACACCTTTGTGGAATTTTTTATTCCTCAGTACGCTTCAATTGTTGTACGTAGATAGCGTGCATCATTTGTTGACGCTTCAACACGGATGGCTTGTCAAATTGTTGTCTCTTGCGCAACTCTTTGATTACGCCAGTCTTCTCAAACTTTCTCTTAAATTTCTTCAAGGCTTTCTCAATGTTCTCGCCTTCTTTTACTGGAACTATGATCATAACTATATTTAAAAATTTATATTAGTCTTTTTTTAGCGACCGCAAAAATAGACAATCTTTTTATATTCCACAACCTTTTCCAAAAAGTTTTTTATCCTAAAAACGCGCAACTCCCTTTACCATTAGGTTTTTAGCATTAAAAGGGAGCTCAACGCAACACATACCACGCTTGTTTCATTCTTTTTTCCTATCTTTACACACCTAATTATAATAAATACGCATATGGAAGCATTGATAAACCGATTCATGAAGTATGTCAAAATAGAGACAACATCAGACGAACAGTGTGACAAAACACCCACGACACAGGGGCAAACGCACTTCGCGGAGACGCTGAGAGAGGAGTTGACCCGAATCGGAGCGGAGGAGGTCTATCTGGATGAGAACGGTTATCTAATGGCGACCATACCCGCCACAACCGACAAAGAGGTTCCCGTCATCGGATTCATCTCCCACATGGACACCAGTCCGGAAGCATCCGGGAAAGACGTCAAGCCTCAGATCGTCAGATTCACAGGATCGGACATCGTTATCAATAAGGAGAAGAACATCGTCCTTTCGGTTTCAGACTTCCCCGAAACGGAAAACTACTTAGGTCAAGACGTCATTGTCAGCGACGGCACCACCCTACTCGGAGCGGACGACAAAGCGGGCATCGCGGAGATCATGACCATGGCAGAAACACTGCTCACGGACAAATCTATTCCCCACGGAAAGATCAGAATAGCCTTCACGCCTGACGAGGAGATCGGACGAGGAGCCGACAAGTTCGACGTGAAGAGGTTTGACGCCGACTGGGCATATACCGTCGACGGTGGCGTATTGGGAGAAATTCAGTACGAGAACTTCAACGCCGCGGTGGCCGACATCCACATCACCGGACGCAACGTCCACCCAGGCGAAGCGAAAGGAAAGATGATCAATGCGGCACGCATCGCTGCCGCCATCCAAAATTCGCTCCCCTTCTCGGAAGTGCCTGAAAGCACAGAGGGACACGAGGGTTTCTTCCATACCGTTGAGATGAATTGCACCCCGGAGAAGGGACACATGAAGATGATCATCCGAGATCACGACCGCACGAAATTCGAGCACAAAAAGGAGTTGCTGAAAAAGAATTGCGAAATCATCAACACTCAATATGGATGTGGCGGCATCGAGGTGAAAATCAGGGATCAATACTTCAATATGAAGGAGAAGATCGTGCCCAATATGCACATCGTGGAGTTAGCCAAAGAGGCGATGCTGAACTGCAACGTCATCCCACAGCCACTTCCGATAAGAGGCGGAACCGACGGAGCGACGCTCTCCTTCATGGGTCTTCCATGTCCCAACATCTTCACAGGAGGCATGAATTTCCACAGCAGATTCGAATATATACCTATCAACTCGATGATCGCCGCCGTGAATGTATTAACAGAGATTTGTAGATTGACAGCCAAATAAGCGAACCATGAAGATCTCATTTTTCACCCCGCCTTTGACGCAACTAAACACCCCCTACCCGGCTACCGCTTATCTAACAGGCTACCTGCGCGGGAAGGGCTACGAAGTGGCGCAGCACGATTTGGGCATAGAACTCATACATTTAATTTACACGAAGGAGTTTCTCTCCCAACTATTCGAGGAGACGGCGGATCTGAAGATGAGCAAAAAGACTCGGAGGGTCTTCGCCTCACACCCCACCTACATCGCCTGCGTGGAGAATGTCATCCGATTCCTTTCGGGCAAAGACCTCTCCCTATCGGAGCGGATCGCCAACCGGACGCTCCTACCTGAAGGGCCTCGCTTCGACAACATCGGAGACTTGGAATGGGCCTTCGGCACCAGCGGAACGGTGGACGCGGCCAAACACATCGCAACACTATTCATCGAAGATATCGCAGACTACATCCGAGAGACCACCGACCAGCATTTCGACCTCACCAAATATGCGGAGTACATCTCCAACTATGCGCCAACCTTCGACGATATCGAACAGGAGTTGAGAAAGGAGCCATCTCGCCTCGACAAAGTGATGCTTCAACTTTTCGAAGAGAAGATCACTTCGGACAATCCGTCATTCGTCGGCTTCTCCATTCCATTCCCCGGATGCCTCTACTCGGCGCTGAAATGTGCGCAATGGCTTCGCAAGAACCGTCCGGAGATCGTGATCGGTATGGGAGGAGGTTTCGTCAATACGGAATTACGATCCATGAGCGACACCAGCATCTTCCAATATGTGGACTACCTCTTTTTCGACGACGGAGAACTTCCTGTCGGAAGAGTCTGTGAACACCTCGAAGGGAAAATCGGTAAGGAGTCATTGGTGCGCACCCTATGGTTGGAAGAGGGCGAGATCAAAGGAGAGATCAACTCTTCTGAAAATCTCTCCAAAGAGGAGGACTACACGCCTGACTTCAGGGGGTTGCCCCTCGACAAATACTTCTCCCTATCGGAGACACTCAACCCCATGCACCGACTATGGACCAACGGCAAATGGAACAAGATGACCATGGCGCACGGCTGCTATTGGGCGAAATGCGCCTTCTGCGACACCTCCCTGGATTATATCAAACGCTACAGCGCCCCTTGCGCCAAGGATTTCGTGGACAAAATGGAGCGGGTAATGGACCAAACAGGCGAAAGCGGATTCCACTTTGTGGACGAAGCATTGCCACCAAAACTACTGAAAGAGGTGGCCCAGGAGATTCTACAACGCAAACTCATCGTCTCTTACTGGGGCAACATACGCTTCGACAAATCATTCACACCCGAATTGTGTCAACTGCTTGCGCTCTCCGGCTGCATAGCAGTATCGGGAGGCATAGAGGTGGCATCCGACCGTCTGCTGAAGTTGATGAACAAAGGGGTGACGGTGGAGCAGGTGATCAATACCACCCGCAATTTGACCGATGCGGGCATCATGGTACACGCCTACCTCATGTACGGTTTCCCGACGGAGACATACAAGGAGACGCTGGACGCCCTACGCAACATCAAGGATATGTTCCAGAATGGATATTTGCAATCCGCCCACTGGCACAGATATGCCATGACCGCCCACAGTCCTTCGGGAAAGAATCCGGAGCAGTATGGTGTGAAGCGAAGCGACTCCGCGCCTAATCCATTCTGCAACAACGAGATAGACTACGACTACGAATTCGATTATGACTTAGACAAAGTGGGAGCGGGGCTCTCCCATGCCACCTACAACTACATGCATGGATTGGGATTCGAGATTCCACTGAAAAATTGGTTCAAGTAGGATTTGGCTGAATTTTATATCTTTGCATCAAATTACAGTTATTAGAAATGGCTCAAAACAAAGCGCAGAACGAGAATTGGGGATCAAGAGTAGGCATGATTTTAGCGATGGCGGGAAGCGCCGTCGGCTTGGGTAATTTCCTACGGTTCCCTATCCAAGCGATCCAAAACGGAGGAGGCACATTCATCATCCCTTACATCATATCGTTTGTCCTATTGGGACTGCCATTGGTCATGGTGGAATGGTCAACCGGCAAATTCGGAGGCCTTCACGGCCACCACTCTACCCCCATGATCCTCCAACGGCTTGACCATCATAAAATTTGGAGATATATGGGTTCGCTCGGAATCTTCTCCAGCATCGTCATCTGCTCTTACTACTGTTTCATAGAGAGTTGGATCCTCTCCTATACGGTCCACTCCCTCATCGGAACATTCAGTGGCATGACGGAGCAAGAGACCTCCGCGTTCTTCGACACCTACCTCAAACTTGAGGAATCAACTTTCGGCATTCCATACGACACATTTCTCAGTTTCGTCGTATGCTTAGCGCTGAATGTCTACATCTTAAGCAACGGAATCGCCAAGGGCATTGAGCGAGTGGCCAAAATCTGCATGCCGTTGTTACTTCTTTTCGGGCTATTCCTCGTTTACAAGGCATATACTATCAAAGCAGGAGATCATGGAGCAGTTTGCGACGGAACGGAGGCGATCGCCTTTCTATGGACACCGCCAGCATTCGACTCTTTGCTCAACCCTAAAGTTTGGTTAGCCGCCTCTGGGCAGGTGTTTTTCACCCTTTCACTGGGCATGGGCGCCATCCAAACCTACTCATCTTATTTAAAAAGAGAGGAGGACATTGCGCTCAGTTCGATGACGGCCGCCTTCACCAACGAGTTTACGGAGATCATCATCGGCAGCTCCATCATCATCCCTATCGCCATAGGCTACTTCGGGGTGGACAATGTCGTTGAGTTGACGCAACGAGGCGGTTTCGGCCTTGGATTCAGAACCATGCCCTACCTATTCGGGCAATGGGGAGATCTCCTTTCCGCATTGGCGGGACTCGCCTTCTTCGGATTGCTATTTTTCGCATCCATCACTTCGGCGCTATCCATTTCGCAACCTTTCGTAG
Organism: Paludibacteraceae bacterium; assembly: GCA_045639525.1. Classification (GTDB taxonomy): domain Bacteria; phylum Bacteroidota; class Bacteroidia; order Bacteroidales; family Paludibacteraceae; genus UBA1181. Next base: position 82,306 of record JAZUDI010000028.1, read on the forward strand.
CCTTCCTTTCCGAAAGCTACCAATGGTCACAAAAAACCACCTCCTATGTCATCGGAATCTTGCTCTTCTTCTTGGCGTTACCCTGCATTCTATTTTTTGAGAATGGAGTATTCGACCAATACGACTTTTGGGCAGGAACCGTCGCGTTATTCTTCTTCGGCATGGTGGAAGTGATTGTATTCTCTTGGGTAATGGGTGTGGAAAAAGGTTGGAAGATGATCAACCACCAAGCGGACATCCAGATCCCAAAATTCTTCAAGTTCGTCTTGAAATACATCACCCCGACGATGCTTATCACCATCTTCTTGGCAGCTATGTTCAAGCCCCAAAATGACGATTGGAGCTTATTGAGTTTCAAGGGATGGCCGTTGGACGACTCCGCCATCGTCGCGGAATTAATGCACCAAGGCATGAACCCGAACGATCCGAACATCGCCTACATTGACGGCGCCAGAATGTTTTTGGTTGCTTTTCTAGCCCTGATTTGCGGCCTTATCTGGCATGCGTCCCGCATCAGGGAACAACGAATCTTGAAACAAAGAAAGGAGGCACAACAATGAACACTTCACTCATATTTATGCTTGCCGTACAAGGCACCGTCACCATCATCACAGCCATTCTTTACTACAAGATATTAACGACAGGAAAGAAGAAAAAAAAGGAGGCCGAAGAGGCCTCCAAGAAATAGGTTAAATTACTTGTCGTACGACTGCACCACCACCACATCCGAAAAGGTGTATCTAAAACCCAAGGATATAATATTGTTACGGAAGCGCCCATGGAATCCACGCTCATCCGCATTCACCAAATCGAAGGTATAACGGTAGGCGGCCAAGACTTTCCAATTCTCATTGATCCTATAACCGAACTCCGCGCCGAGTGACATGTCGAAGGAGTGGTTCATCTCCTTGTTGTCCAACTCATAGCGGTGGAAGTCCGCATCGTTGTAATGCAAAACAGGTGTCCGTTGGCCTATATAGAAATCGCCTTGAATACCATAGGTCAATCCCAACCAAAAATTCGAAATAGGGATACGATAGGTCAACGAGACTGCTGGAGAGAAGTAATGGAAACGACAAGCGTCTGGCTTCTCCCCCTCCCACAACTCGGTCGGTTCCAATTGGTAGCGCTTTGTGAAGAAAGAGGCTCCCATACTCACATTCCACTGTGATTTCGATCCAAAATTATAGCCAGCCACTATTTCCGGCAAGAAAGTAGCGGACCGTTTCACCATAAAATTAGGCTCATCCGCCCTATTCGACCGGCTGATGAGCGCACCTATATCGGCACCGACTTCCCACTCCGCAAAAGCCACCATCGGCAGCAACAAGGCCAACAAAAGATTGATTACTCGTCTCATATCCTTCACTATTTTTTACAACGTTTTGACTCTTTCGCAAGAGAGAGGGTTCCTCCTTGCCCGTTTACGGACAGGGTGTAGGCTGCGCCCTCCACCACCGGCCAATTGAATCCTTCGTGTCCGACTGGGACGCCAAACAACACCGGATAATCGTATCCAGCCACAGCGTCGGCGATCACCTTCTCCGCGGAAATCAAGGTGTCATCCTCCGGAATGTCGGAGAAACAACCCACCACGAGGCCGGCCAAGTCTTTCAGTTTACCACCCAACCGTAAATTGTTCATCATACGGTCGATATGGTACATACGTTCGCATAGGTCCTCAATAAAAAGGATCTTCCCCGCAGTATCCACATCCAATGGTGTACCGCGCATCGCGTACAAAAGCGAGAGGTTTCCTCCGGTAATAGGGGCGGTCACCTCTCCGTTGCGGTTATACGGAGAGGTTTCCGTCACCTCACATTTCATCTCTTTTCCCTTCAACATATTGCAGAGGGCCTTTGCGGAATCGCTGTTAGTAGCCAAAGCGCGGCACATCGCCCCATGCACGGAGGCATAGCCATTTTGTTGGAACAACGCGTGCAAAGCGGTGACATCGCTGAATCCAATCAACCACTTCGGGCGTTGGGCGAAGGCGTTGAAATTCAGTTTGTCAACGATACGCAAGCATCCATAGCCACCTCTCGCGCAAAGAATCGCCGCCACAGTAGGATCATCCATCGCCTGCTGTAAATCGGCCAGACGATCTTCGTCGGTAGCGGAAAATCTACCCACCTTCCCTTTTGCGGTGAAACCCACCTGCGGAACGAATCCCCACTTGTGAAGGCGAGCGATCGCACCATCGATTAATTCAGGATCAACAGGGCCTGCAGGCGCTACAATCGCCACCTTATCACCCTTTTTCAGATATTGAGGTTTTGTGATATTCATATTGTCTCTTCAATTTTCTTACAAATTTAATTGTAAAATTTTATGTAAATAACGAAAAAGAAGAGTTTTTCGTATGATTATCGAGATACTAGGACAACGAAATGCCTTCTGAAATGGATTCCAGCGGGATGAATCGCCTCCATCACCACCACATAAGGAGCGACCGGCAACGCTTGTCCACTATCGGCGCACCCATTCCAGGAAAGTTCGCCCACCACGGAGAGAGGTGCCTCGTCGGCAATGGTCGCCACAAGGATTCCTGTCAGGGTATAGACCTTCACACTCGCTTGGTAGCCCGCCTGATCCATCGTATAGTAGAGGTGCCAGCTTCCAGATTCATCAAGATAGGGATAACAGATCTTCTCCGCGTCCAAAAGCACATCTTCATTGGCCATCATCGTTTGGTTCTCCCTACCCGGAGAGGCATAACCCGTGGCGGGAGAGGCCGACGTCCACTTGTCCTCCTCCAAAGAGACGCGTTCCAAGGAGACGCCCGTTCCCTTATTAGGCACCCCCTCCACATGAAATTCGGGAGAGTAAAAGACCTCCTCCACCAAGGTAGAATCCGAGAAGCGGTAGAGGGAGATCCAGCCTCCGGAATTAACCATCGCCGCCAACGAAGAGGTAACCAAGAATGACTCCTCTCCCGGACAAGGGACAGCGCCACACACACCCTCCATCTTTTTGGTTAAAACTTTGTATTCGCCAGGGAAGAGAAGCGTACGCTTCGTGGTAAGGCGCTTGCCCACGAGAGGGGCCGCATCCGGTTTGCGGGTCGCAAAGGTGAAATCAGAGAGGTCCAACACCTTATTGGAGTGGTTGACCACCTCGACAAACTCACTCATCCCAGTCGCAGGCGCGAACATGATCTCCGTAAAGAGCACATCACCCTTTTCCGCGGGGAGAGGCAATCCGAAGACAATTGTCGTATCTATACTGTTTCCGGCGAAATCCTTACAGTTAAAGAGGTTCACCTCATAGCGGGCACCCTCCACCAATGGCCCGTCCAGCGGGAAAACGAGGGATCGGCTCTTCGCATCGAAAGTCGGGGCACCGTCAAACAAGGAAGGCGCATTATACGACATTTCGCTGATATTCAGCAATTCGGAGAATTGGCAGACGAAAGTAGAATCGGTATAGGAGTAGCCCAACAAGGAGGGTGGCAGATCATCCGGCGCCGCCTCACCCGTCACCACCCAATCGTCGAAGTGGAAATCGCCAGCCTTCGCTTTGGGGTATTTGCAATAGAGACCGGAATAGAACGACTGCGTGGCCGTAAGGTCGGTCACGGCGCAATCCTCTTTGAACGAGCGCTCACCATCCAATTTAGAATAGACTTTCCACACGCCTTTCGCCGTACGTTTCACCTTCAAATCGACGTGTAGGGACTTGGCTCCCTCCGGCGCCACAAGTCGCATCGTATCACTTTTCGCCAAGGTGGATACCGTCCCCGAAGGCTTTTGATAGCAGAGGGTAATCATCCGTTTCGCATCTCCGACACGCAAAAAATAACCACTACCGCCCCGCTCCGGAGAGGGAGAATCAAAGGCAAGATAGTAACGGGCGAAACAGGAGCCATTGGGTTCCGGCATCTCAATCGACAACTTCCACTCCGCCCCATCAATCGCTTGGGAAGGTGAGAATAGATAACTCTCTCCTGCCACCGTATTGGAGGAGTTCAGCCTTCCATCCGCAACTTCGAACGCCTCATAAGCACCTTCACAAGAGGCAGGCAACTCATCGCCCGAAAAATCAACACTCAACTGGGAAATGGCCAAGGTTGGGCTCATTAAAGCCACAGCAAACAAAATTTTTCTCATTGTTCATTAATTTTACAAAATTATTATTACAAGTAAACCGCAAACAAATTATCTTTGCACAAATTATGTGCATAGGTCAATGGCAAACGTCATGACGGGTGCAAAGATAATATTTATGTAATAATTACACAAAATAAATACCAAAAAAAAATGAGAGTAGCAATTGTAGGAACAAGCGGCGCAGTAGGACAAGAATTTCTCCGCGTATTGGCTGAGCGTAATTTTCCGCTCGATGACTTAGTACTTTTCGGATCAGCAAGAAGTGCAGGAACCACATACGAGTTCAAGGGTAAGAAATACACCGTCAAGGAGTTGAAGCACAACGATGATTTCAAGGGCGTTGACATCGCTTTCACCTCTGCTGGAGCAGGCATTTCTAAGGAATTTGCAGCGGACATCACTAAATTCGGTGCCGTAATGATCGATAACTCAAGCGCATTCCGTATGGACAACGATGTACCTTTGGTTGTGCCTGAGTGCAACGCAGCGGATGCTTTGAACCGCCCACGCGGCATCATCGCCAATCCAAACTGCACCACCATCATGATGGTAGTAGCTTTGCAACCATTGGAGCAAATCAGCCACATCAAGCGTATCCACGTTTCCAGCTACCAAGCTGCCAGCGGTGCGGGTGCAGCTGCCATGGCTGAGTTGGAGCAACAATACAGAGAGGTATTGGATGGCAAGCCTGCGACTGTCAACAAGTTCGCTTACCAATTGGCATACAACGTAATTCCTCAAATCGACGTCTTCACTGACAACGGTTACACCAAGGAGGAGATGAAGATGTTCAACGAGACCAAGAAGATTATGCACAGCGACGTGAATTGTTCAGCAATGTGCGTTCGTGTACCTTCTCTTCGTTCACACTCCGAGTCTATTTGGATCGAGACTGAGAAGCCAATCAGCGTTGAAGAGGCTCGCGCGGCATTCGCGAAGGGCGAAGGTCTCCAATTAATGGATGAGCCAGAGAACAAGAAGTATCCTATGCCACTCTTCTTGGCTGGCAAGGACGATGTTTACGTAGGTCGTGTCCGCAAGGATTTGGCTAACGAGAATGGTTTGACATTCTGGATCGTTGGCGACCAAATCAAGAAGGGTGCCGCTTTGAACGCTGTTCAAATTGCAGAGTACTTGATCAAGGTTGGAAACGTGAAGTAATTCACACATCCCGATAAAACAGAAAAGCGTGGGCAAATGTCCACGCTTTTTTTGTAGCCTCAACTCATACCTTGCCAAATCTACACTTTTTATCATAGATTTGGCAGAGCATAACCATCAACCCTTCACATATTTCTCCAACTCCTCATACAACTCCTTGCTGTAACGCCTCACCCGCAACTCCAATCGAGAGAATGGATAGGTGAAACGGGTATGCACCTCTGTGCTTAATATTTCCTTCGCCACACTCTTTTTCAGCCACCCCTTCGCCATCAAGAAACGAAGGCCAGAATCCCGCATACTCCACACGAACATCTTATCGATGGCTAATTTATTACCGAACTTATGGACAAGTCCATCCAATAGATACTCATGCTCTATACCGCTGGTGCTCCACATATGCCCCAACGCCTGAACATACACATACGGGAAAAGAACAATATGAAGGATAATATTGACTACCCATAAAATAGTCGTCCACACATAAAGAAGCATACGACGCAGTGGAGAGTATCCACGGTTCAATTTACGAATCATCCTTTCATTACGTTTCGTCACCTTCTCGCCATAATCGAAGCCCAACTCCAAACCTCGGCAAAAATCGTTCAACAACTTGAAACGCACCTCATAATCATCCGACTGACGAATATCCCCTCGCCACAAAAGCGTCTGTTGGATAGGCAAATCCTTCACGTTGCTAAAATAGTTCTGGGAGGCCGAACGATCGATCCATATCTCCTCATTCTCCACAATCACAGCCATCTCTTCGCTCTCAACAGGATCATATTTGCCCATATATTCATCACTCAATCGATGATTGGACGCATCCGTCAGATTACCGAAACTAACGACACTCTTCGGCAATCGGACCTCTCGTATGGCACAATCCTCAAAAGCGCCATCCCACACAAACTCCACTGTATCAGGAATATGGACTTCCTTCAAGGAATGGCACCCTCGGAAAGCACACGCAGGAATAACCGCCACAGAAGCGGGCCAATCAATGGATTGGAAAGCACACCCCTCAAAGACTGACGAACTGATCTTCTTCAATTCTCTCGGAAAGTTGATCTTCTCCAACTGGGAACATCCACAGAAAACCGACACCGCAATACTACGCAAACTATCCGGCAGTCGCACCTCCCTGATTTCCTTATGATCTAAAAATGCTTTCGGACCAATGGCATGCACCCCATCGGGAATCTCCACCACCTCGGATAGTTCACATTTCACCTCCATTAGCGTACCAAAACGGATGGTGAAACGTTCATCCTCCACCGTCTCCACGCCCATCAGCGGACAATCTTCGAACATCTTAGGATCAATCGGGAAACAATCCGTTTGAAAGGATCGAAGTCTGAAACAATCATCAAATACACCATAACCGACCGAATTCGGATCACAATCAGCGACCACCTCCACCAACCGCTCGCAACCACAAAAAGCACGATCTCCGATATGTTCCACCGAAGAAGGGAGAGTCAACCGTTCAATCTTCGTACCTCGAAAGGCTTCAGATTCTATGAGACTCAGACCATCAGGCAATTCCACCACATTCAATCCATTATTATATTCAAAGGCATTTGAGGAGATAGTCTTTAAGTTTTTAGGGAAATTTATATTCCGGACACCCGAGTGGGAAAAGGCTTCATGTCCAATCTCCTCAAGGCTATCGGGCAGATGCACAGTCCGAAGATTCCAACAAGCGCAAAAAGCGCGGTCTCCAATTCTTTTCACCCCTTCGGGGATAGTCACTTCCACAATATCAGGTCTGTGATAATAGGCTTCACTTGCCACCTTATCACCAACACACTTCGCCGTAATAGCGGTAGGGAACCACTCATAAAAATCACCGCCACTATCAAACACACCCTTGTAGAGTTTGACATGGTCGGAGATAACCGGTCGCTCTAAATTGGGACACCCCTTGAAAGCGTAATCCCCGATCCATTCCAAGGATTGAGGCAAGGCCACCCTCTTCAAAGAGACACAATAACGGAAAGCGTCAAAGCCGATTCCAGTCACCCCCTCCGGTATCACAATCACCTCCAAGGAGCGGCACCCGGAAAAAGCATACGGTTTCAACTCTTTCAATGTAGAAGGTAGCGTCACCCTTTTCAAATTAATGCACTCCTCAAAAGCGTGGCGTTCAATAGATTCCACGCCATCCTCAATGACAACCTCCGTGACGTCATAGTTATCCTTGAAGGCCGCCTCAGCGATATGTTTCGCACCCGAGATCCGCACACTTCCCTTGCAGAAGGTTCCATCGGAGATATATTCGCCAATTACCAAAGGCTGATTATCCTCCTCCTGGGCACGTTGCCATGGCGTATTACCAAAGGGCTGTTCTCCTACCCAAACATCTCCCAGTGGAGGTAGTTTCACCTCCTCCAAGGAGACGCAATCATAGAAGATATGATCCAAGACATACATCTGCCCTTGTGGAATGCTTACTTTTTTCAAGGAAGTACACCCTTCAAATGCGGATGGAGAGATCAGTTTCACCGTATCAGGAATCATTACAGAGGTGATCTCCGTACAATTCAGGAAGGCACTGTTGCATATCTGCACCAACCCCTCAGGCAAGACGACGTCCCCCTTCGCGGTTCTACCATCCACGAGACAGTCATCAATCACCACCAACGGATTTCGCTTCCTTGCCTCCAACAGGTATGGGGTATCCAAGAAAACATCTTTTTCAAAGGGGGCGAAATGGAGGCCATCCGTCTCCACGGTAGCGAGGCTTTCGCAACCCTGGAAAGTTTCCGTTTCTATCACCTCAATGTTATCCAATATCTTGACGCTCCGCAACGAATTACAATAGGCGAAGGCTCTCTTCTCTATCTTTTTCAAGGAGGTAGGGAATTCAATGGTCTCCAAATTCTTACAATATTTGAACGCATTCTCGCCTATCGTCTTCAAACCAGCGCCGAACTTCACCCGTTTCAATTTTTCACATTGCTCACAACAATCCTCAGGGATCTCCTCCAAACCATCCGGGAAGCGTATATCCTGAAGCCGAGAACAATACCCGAAGGCCTCTTTGCCTAAGGTTTTCAAGGAGGCGGGCAAATCCACCCACTTCAATTGGCGACAACCTCGAAAGGCCTCCCTGCCAATCTCCTCCACTCCTTCGGGGAAACGGATCGCTTCAAAATCCTCACGACATAAAAAACCATTCTCCGGGATAACACGGACCCCTTCATCAATGATCAAACATTTATTTTCTATCTTATAATGTCCCTCCATATTCTCCGGAGAAAGGCCACCTACCTTCTCTTCCATAAGCGTTGAATTATGATTTCACACAATCAGAAAGCAACTTACTTTCCTAAACAGTTAAACAAATGTAGAAATAAAAATGAAAGGCAATGCGTATTTAATAACATTTATCGCGAAAAGGGACCACCTAAGTTCAAATTAGAAGTGCAAATACAAATGCAAAAATCAGGCAGTATATCCCTAAAGGAGTTGGCTTTGACGATTTCTCTGATGAGTTTATTAAGTCCGTTCAGTATAAACTGAATCGTCGCCCCAGAGAAAAATTGGATTTTTCTTCCCCTTCAAAAGTGTTCTTTAATTTATTATGATATTTTTGCACTTGGCATTTGAATGTACGTAAATGAAAAAAATAGTACAAATTTCAGGTAATTGGAGTAAATATCAGGTTGATGCTTTACAAAAATATGGTCTAATGACAGATGTGGGATGTAATACAATTTATGTCGAAGAAGAAACATTGGACAAAAATATATTACGATTGATTACAGAATGGAAAGTACTGATCGCAAGAGCTGTAGAGTTTGAAAAAAAAGAGATTCTCGATTCAGCATATTGTCTGATAGACCAATGTAGGGAATTTGGCTATCCAATGCCAGACAACGATTTTGGATACAAAGAATTGACATATTCAATTACTAATGAGTATTGTAAAAAATGTGACATCGGCAAACATCAAAAGGACGACTTCCGAATAAAGAAATTACCTAAAGCAAAATTCTGGTCTTTGGGGTGGGTTTATGATGAATTTTTTGTTGAAAAGACAATATATGAAGATGTGTTTCGACCTTTTGGTGTGGCTTGCAGAAGTGTAAGGAATTATAAAAAGGATACTGTGATAGACTCAATCGTACAACTCGTGATTCCTGATACTGAACAGTCATTGGATCTAAGCGAATATAAATATGAGATTTGTCCAATATGTGGAAAGCGAAAATACCATCCGTTAATCAAAGGATTTTTTCCTCTTCAAGAAAATCCGACATTGCATATGTATAAAAGTAAAGAATATTTCGGTTCAGGAGCAAGTGCATCAAAAAAAGTGTTTGTATCTGCTCAGCTGCGAGATAAAATGTTGGAGTATAAATTGATAAAATTGAATTGGTTTGTGCCATGTAAAGATTTAACATACAACAAATTATAGGACTTTAAAACTGAAATTTGATCCTAACATAAATTTAGAATTAACTAATAATTCAAAAGCAATTGTTTATGTGGATGGTAATTTAATTCAAACATATATTTATAACTAAAAAAAACATATATGGGAGGAGCAACTAAAATAAGCAATGCCTTTTCTAAGGATGTATTTTCGAACATAAACAATATCTGTGTTGTGATTAATGGGGTGGAATATAGCTCTATTGCAAAATCTTATGCAACTAATCAAACATATGTATATGTAGATGATAAACGTTTAGAAAAATTAAGTATATATGGCAAGACAAGCCAAAAAATATTTTATCAAATATTAAAGGAATGTGCTTTTATAAACGCAATCACATCTGTTTGTATTGATGACCAGATAGTTTTTGATTTATCTTTTCAGGAATATCAAAGATTACTTATGAAAATACTTGACAGAAATGATTTGTCTGAAGATCAAAGATATATTGCATATTGGATTAGTCCAATTCACGTAATCAAAAAGTCTGAAGTGGAATGTTTATATCGTTATCAGACTTCTGTTGTGTTAAATGGTGTTGAGGTTTATAGTTGGTATGATGGTGGGGATAAAGATGCTTATCCTTTTCCTTCGATTGATTATATGCCTAATTATATATTGGTTGATTATGATGAATCTCAAAAAGTAGATTCCATTCCTTCAAGTGAGGTTATCCATAAACAAGCAGGAAATCCACATGATCTTTTCTTTTCATTTAATTGTTTCCCGAAAAAATATCTAGATAGGATAATTTTGCGTCGTAGATATATGGATTCTTCTAATTTTGAAAATGATTACCTTGGCGAATTTACAGGTCAATATAATTGTTGGACATTGGATTTAAGTAATCCGAATTCAAAAGTGCTTGAATTTATGAAAGTTCTTGGAGTTATTAAACCGTTATAACAGAAAGTAGTTGATGACTATTTGATTTAACATACAAGAAATTATAGGACTTTAAAACCACATTCCAATAAAATAAAATTATGAATTTTTGTTTTGATGACTTGTACTCGTATCGTTTTATGTATGACAGTGATAACGATGAAATTGAAATTTCATTTGATAGCTATTATTCAAAAGATGAGAAGATTTTTATTGAAAAAAAATGCACTTTAATCATTGAAGGTTGGACTGTTGCGAAAGGAAAACTATCACTGACCCGTGATTGGGTCTAACAACAACTAAAACTATTTTATATGGGGGATGACATTCTTCAAATAATTGACAGCGTTCAACTTATCGATTCAATCATAAGCACCATAGGTTTATCGACCACCCATACACTCGGTATCATTGGTGCTATACGAACACTTTCATCAGAGAAAGATGACAACAAAGTGGTCAAAGCGTTTTGCATAGTGACAATAATAGCCTGTTTCTTATGTGGACTCACTTTATTTAAGATACAAGCGTATAACGATTTTATAATTAGCAGTAGGTTTTGGGTGTTTTTGTTCTTTATTATCCCTGTAATACCATTTGTATATTTGGCATTACGATATTATAAGAAATACAAGTTTGACAAAGTACTGACAATAGCAATGTTCATCTGGATTGCATACTTAATTTGGGTGTATCTGCTACGCGATGTAGTCTTTCTCATACTTTTCCGATAGATGTAACGCACAAGAATTTATTCATTGTTAAAAGGGAGAAAAAGCAAGTGTGTTTCAAGAGAGATTCTTTCAGTTTTCTCAAATTATTTTATTATGTTTGAGCAATTTCTAAATACTTTAAAACCCAATTACAAGGGCGCACATCAAGCGTTCGCAGGTAGATAATTGAAACAAAAAAAATAATCATGTTTAATATTTGTTCATTTGACTCGGCTAACACTTCGTCGATTTTTAAGTTTTAGTTTAACATAAAAGATGGCAGGAGCAATTTTCATTATACTAACTCTTTTGGCTGCTCTTATAGCGGCGATCCTAAACAGAAGATCTAATTTTATTGCTGATTTTTTGCAGACGTTGTTTTTTGTGGCAATACCGGCAATAGGCATTTACTGCGCCTTGGAACATAAGGAAATGGGGATGCGTATTTTGTTGGGAATTGTATCCTCGGCGATAGCAGGTTATATATCCTGGTATTTGGGAATGGGTTTTACTCGTCTTTTGGAAAATTTACCATTCTCCGTTGGATATACACTTGAAAAGATAGTTTGCATTATTTTCCTTATTGGTGGCATAGGGTTGGGTATATGGGCTTCCACGCTTCTTCCGTCGAATTGGATATCTGTGGTGTCATATATTATTTTCGTGCCATTGTTTCTTATCGTGTTTTTGGGAACTCAATATCAATATAAGAATTGATGGGTGACCGATTGTCGGGGGCATTCCACTTAGTCAGCCATTCCTTTTGCCAAGTAGCGGAGCATCGCATCAGAGGCAACCTCCATAAACCGATGTGGACGATCTAGACGTTTGCGCCATCTTTTGATGATGGCATCAAAGAAATAGGATGGCTCATGCACTGTACTGAACATATGTCCCATCTCTTTTATCCAAATATAGGGATAGAAGATAATGTGAAGGATCAAATTTAGAATCGTCAGAAACACAAGGCAGGTGTTGGCGAAACCGCGATAGAGCGACGAATAATCTTGATGGAAATCCTTAATCAAACGAGCATTTCTCGCATCGCTCGCCTCACCATATTCGAATCCGAGTTCCAATCCCCTCGCATATCCCTGCAACAATTTGAATTGATCATGGATGTCAGAGAATTGAGAAACATCGCCTCGCCACAAAATATAATCGGGCAAATCGTTTGGACACGCAACCGACGCAACCTCATCATCTTCCAACCGCCAATCATATTGATCATTGAGGATCGTAAGTGTCTCACCTTTGCGATATGCCTCACCATGGAACCCCTTTAATCTGCCAAACTTAACAACACTCTTAGGCAATACAATGTCGTGGAGAGCAGTCTCATAGAAAGGTTCCGATTCTATGACGCGCAAAGTATCCGGCAAAGTAATCTCTTGTAGGGAATGGCAGGAAAGGAAGATGTGACGATGCATGGTGGTGACACTCGCTGGCCAATCAAATCGCTTAAAAGCGCATTCCGAGAAGGCTTCGGCACCTATCTCCCGCAAATTTTTCGGCATATTGATCTTTTCCAACTGGGCACAACCACTAAAAGCACCTCTGCCTATCGCGCACAAAGAATCCGGTAATCGCACCTCCTTGATTTCCTTACGATTCTTGAACACCTCAAAACCAATAGAGAGGACACCCTCCGGAATCTCCACCACGGATGGCAACGTCTCCTTTTTCACCTCAAACAAGCAGCCTGAACGGATCCGGAAATCACCCACCTCATCGCAAGGTTGACGCAACAAAGCGGTCTCCTCAAAATCATCAGGATTAATCGTCATTCCGACACTCACAAAGGAGATCAACCGATGGCAGCCACTGAAATACCCCCACTCTTCTTTGGCGGAGCACATCATTCTCACGGTTGCCAAACGTTCGCATTCGCTGAATGCGCCATACCCCAAATCTGTCACAGAAGTTGGGACATACACTTGCGTCAAATCGGATCTCTTGAAAGCGTAGTCGCCAATATATTGCAAGCCATCAGGCAAATCCGCCCGTTTCAAGCGACATCCCGCAAATGCCGAACGAAGTATGTACTTCAAATTTTTCGGGAAGGTCAACTCTTCAATGCCCGTAAAGGCAAACGCGTTTTTACCTATAATTTCAACGCTATCCGGCAGCACCACTTTTTTTAGATTAGAGCAGTCTCTAAAGGCTTCTTCTCCGATGATTCTCACCCCTTCAGGAATAACAACCTCCGTCAAATCCGCTCTACCACAATAGGCCTTATTCGCGACAGCAACCCCTCGGCATTCCAACATCTCCCAAGTAGGAGGCTCCTCCCTATTGATCAATTCATCCATCATGACGGTTCGTGCCGTCTCCTGTGTAGGCAAGGAGGAATATTCATCCTCCATGCAATAAATGGCATGATAGGCGATATAGACATCGTCGGAGAAAGTCGGTCTCTTCAATTGAGGGCAACAGTAAAAGGCTTTAAAATAAACATTTTTGATGGTCGAAGGCAATTTAAGCTCACGCAACGATCTACAAGCGAAAAACATCTCCTGACCTATATCTTCCACACCTTCGGGTATTTCCAACCGTTCCAAAGAGTAGCAGTGGGAGAAACATCGCACACCTATCTCATCCAAATGAGAGGGCAAAGAGACGCTCTTCAAATTAAGACATCGTTCAAAAGCGGAAGCGCCAATGGATTTCACACTCTCACCTACCGTCACCGCTGTCAAATCATGGTTTTCCTTGAAGGCACCGCCCGCAATAGCGGAGACACCCTCCACACAAACAGAGCCTTTACAGCTTTTTCCATCATAAAAAGTATCACCAATGATAATCGGCCGACCCTCCTGTCGCTGCGCTTCCAACCAAGGGGTTTCATCGAACGCACCTTCCAAAACCTTCCCGAATTTTGCGGGCAATTCCAACTGTCTCAACGAATAGCAATCCCTGAAAACATTTTCGGAAAGAGACGCCAACTCAGGTGGCAACTTCACCTCATCCAACAGAACACAACCCTGGAAAGCTTTATAATCAATCGCCTTTACGGACGATGGAATATGGATCCGTCTCATTCCCGCACAATCCAAAAAGGCACCGGGGCCGATTTGCCAAATGCCGTCAGGGATAGTCACCTCTCCGCCACAAAATCTACCATCCACCACCGTATGGCCAATAATCAGCATTTCATTGTTTTTCCGCTTTTCATCCAAGAGAGGGGTATCCTTGAAGACATTCATTTGGAAAGGAGCATATTCCAGACCATCCGCCTCGACCTCCACAAGTTTAGAACATCCAGCGAAGGCTTCATCCGACACCAAGTCCAACTCATTACCAATATTGATCTTGGTGAGCGACTCACAACCAGCGAAACACCGCTCCCCTATCTCTTTCAATTGATTAGGTAATACAATGTCATTTAAGGCTACACAACCACGAAACGCCTCCTCTCCGATCTTCTTCAATCCATTGCCGAAAACCACCTTTTTCAGACAACGGCAACCACTAAACGTGTGATAGCGTATCTCTTCCAATCCATCCGACAACTGAACGCTCTCAAGACGCTCACAATCGCAGAAGGCATCTTGCCCCAATTTTTTCAAAGAGGGCGGCAAAACGACACGCCTCAATTCATCACAACCATCGAAGGCATACATTTTTATCTCCTCCAACGAATCGGGGAAATGGATGGTTTGGAAACTTTGGTCGCCGTGAAAACACTTTTCAGGAATAATTTTCGTACCTTCTGGAATATAAAGGCATTGATTCTCTATTTTGCACTGATCTTTCAGAAGATCGACTTCACTTCTATTTCCCTCACCCATATTATAACCGATATTTAGTGATTATATAGCCAGTAAAAAACACACATTGATTACCGTTTTCAGATCAAATATAGCCGTTTTATCCTATTCCATAGCTGTTTTAACGACCTTTAACAAATTCACAAAAAAAGTAGAGACGCGGCATTCCACGTCTCTACAAGTCTATTAATTATCAAGAATATTATTTCACAACAATTTCAATACGTCTATTCTGGCGACGGTTCGCCTCACAAGTATTAGGCACCAATGGTTCGGAAGATCCTTTGCTTCGAGCCATGACACGGTTAATCGGACAACCCGCCTGTATCAGCAACTTACGCATCGCCTCAGAGCGTTGCATACCCAATTCAATGTTCTTTGCCTCTGTACCCAAGTTACAGGTATGGCCCCAAATGATGACATTACGGCCCGGTGTCGTCTTAATATAGTGAGTCAAATCATTGATGTAGGATTGGATCTCATCATTCATCTGAACAACCGCCTCTCCCAACTTGAACTCCACCTTCACATTCTTGTTCAGCCACTTCACGACCTCCTTGACCTCTGCCAACTCCCTTGCCTTACGGGCCTCCTCAGCGGCAGCCAATTCGCGGGCGATACGAAGCACATCCTCCACCTCGCTATCCTCGAATTTCTCGATCTCTCCCGCCAAGATAAAGGCGAAGTTTTCATCCTCCATCGCCAATTCATGCTGCATATCAGGCAAAGGATAGATACGAGGGAAACCGAAACTGATACCCGCCTTGATACCCGCGGAGATAAGGTGCGCCTTGCCAATACGGTCGGAAGATACCACACCCACGTAATCGGTTCCATCGAAAAGCGTGCTATGTTCTTTCGCCAAATTGGTGAATCCATATCCGAAATAGAGTCCCATATAGAGGCTCATATCGCTATGTTTGAACGATCGATAAGCGCCCAAATCAACAGCGGCGGCCGCTCCCACCTTACGAAGCGTGGCCTTGCCTTCGCAATCATCCTTGGTAAAGAAACCGTGTTGCGGCAAGTTCTCGTACTCTATATTGGTCAGATGCTCGAAATATCCCTTGGTCTGCAATGTGCCATCCGTAATCTTAAAGTTATTGGAGATAGGGAAAAAGAGTTTCAATCCAGCGGCGGCGGAATGGCTCCACTTCGGATTGATTGGATAGTGGTAAGAGGCCATCAAAGGAATCTCCAAATTGGCGATGTGTTGTTTCTCCTTCCAATTGGTGAAGATCACCCTGTACTCATACGGCTCCCCATTTTGCGCATCCACCGCGGCACGGGAGAGGCGAAGATCCTCATAAAAGGATCGGCCGTTGTACCAACTAAAGCCCAAACCTCCGCTCACACACCATCGCTCGTTGATCGGACGGCGGTATGCCAATTTCAATTCAGAGCCAAAACCTGGGGTGTGGTCTCCCCCTTCGGGAGAATACTGGATAGTATGTAAACCACCACCCGCTGTCACATCCAAATAGAAATCATACATGGTCAGTTGGGCTTGTCCCATAAGCGGACAGGCCATCAACATCAACAATATCAAACCCTTATATATCCTCATATCTCTCATCATTTTGCTCTATTATCTTCTAATCTCCTTCACGGTCAATCCATCCACATCCACGATATACGCGCCAGAGACGAATCTACCGAAATCAACCTGAATCTTTCGGCCAGAGAAGGTGGTGGTATAGACCGTAACACCTTGCGAATTGGTCACCTTCAGATTATGCTCATTACCATTGTCCACGCTCAACTCCACGGTAGCGATACCGGCAGTTGGATTAGGATAGACAGAGAGTGTCGTGTTGGCGGCGTTGTTGAACCACTTCTTGCAAGTGCGCAGATGCTCACCCTCCGTGGTGACAACCTCCATGTAGTAGTTGCCGGTCAATCCCTGCTTTTCGCAGTAGTAAGGCATATTGGCGCCACCTACCTTCACATCATTGTGGAACCACTGGAACTCCACAAATCGGCTCTCCAAATTGACGGCTGACACCACATCCGACCAAATGTCGATGATGAAATCGCTGGATAAATTCACCCTCACATCCACATCGAAGATCGGTGTCAACGAACCATAAGCGTTGCGGAACTGAACCTTCGCTTTATAGATATGGGCAGGGCAATCCGGAATCACCACACGGACCTCATTATCCGCCATAATCGGAGAGAAATCGATATCCTCAAATCCAGCAGCCTTGGCCTCCTCATCATAAACGATTCGGTACTCCGTCGGTGCTTCGGAAGTCAACAAGGTATAACGCATCACATCCTCCGTGCCCGGACAATAGCCCAAAGCAGGAATCAACAATGTATCCACCATCATCTCATCGACATCCTTGGCGAACAACGCGGAAACGATGGTGTCGCAAGAGACCGTGAAGTGGATAGAGGAGGTTGTGTCACCATCGCCCCAAGAGACGAAATGGTAGCCACGGTTAGGCACCGCAGTCAACTCGGCAGTCGTACCGTAGTCATAATCACCTTCGCCAATCACCTTACCCACATTACCATTGATCTTCGTGATGACGGTGTAGATCTTCGGAATGTATTGGGCACGGATTACCGTATCATGCGCTGGCATAAAGAGTGGCAATTGCACATCCCAACCTATGAAATCGTGGCCCACCTTGGTCGGCATCAAACGATCCAGAATCTCATGACGGACAGTATCGCCATAGAGGAAGTTATAAATTCTCATGGTATCCGCCTCGTTCACCACCAACAACGTATAGGTGTTCAAAGCGAAGAGCGGAATAAAGGAGGTGTCGCTCTTGATCACCACCTCGCGCGGATTACCGCGGCGTCCGTCCGACCACGATTGGAAGTGGTATCCCTCATTCGGAACAGCGGTAATGGTAATCGTGTCACCATACTCAATCGGTTCTTCATATTCGAATGTTAGCTTTCCGTGCTCAAAGATGCTATCCATCGTGATTTCAAAGGTCTTAATACGCCATTGCGCCTCGATCGAAATATCCTCCGCACCGACGACAAGCGGCAATTCAGGCAACCAGCCCGCAAAATCGTATCCCTGTTTGGTCGGCGTCACGCCCACCATATTTTCGGTAAGGGTATCACCATACATCATAGGGATCACATCCAAAGTATCGCCATCCGCCAAGAGATACAAATCATATTGGTTTCTCTCAAAGATCGGAGTAGGCACTGTATCATCCACGACCACAATCTTTCGTGGATTGGACTCTTCTCCGTCTCCCCAGAACACGAAATGGTAACCCTCATCCGGAAGAGCCGTCATAGTGATTGTATCTCCATAAGAGACTGGATTTTGGAAGTCGGAGGAGATTGCGCCATGTTCAACGGTAGGGATCGACAATTCAATCTTCTTCAATGACCAAACAGCCTCAACCGTCACATTCTCCGCACCCGCCACCAAAGGCAAGGATGGTTGCCATCCCACGAAATCATATCCTTCACGCTCCAATGAGAGGTCGACCATGGACTCCGTAACGCTATCGCCATATAGTACAGGGATGCGTTTCGCCACTTCATCCATATTAACCACGATCACCTCCACCCCATTCCGTTCGAAACGAGGAGCCAACGTGTCGTCCTTCACCACAACGATCTTATGGTCGGCTTGAACCTCCCCGTCGCTCCATGCGACAAAATGGTAACCGACATTCGGAACAGCGGTCATAGAGATGAGCGTCTCGAAAGGTATCGGGTTGTCAAAATCGGTCTCCACCCTACCTGGCACGCCTACCGTATCAAGCGTGATTTGGAACAATCGTTTACCCCACTCAGCCACCAATGTGTCATCGGCAGCCCCCATCACCATCGGTAATCGAGGGGTCCATCCAACAAATTGATAGCCCGTTTTCTCAGGAACGTAGTCAACCAAGGCATCGGTCACCGATTCGCCATAAGCAACCACCAAATTCTTCAAAACCCTATCCCCATCCATGAGCGACAAGGTGTATTCATTAGGCGCCACCATAGCCTCCAACACGGTATCCTTCACAACAACTATATGGCGAGGATTCTCCAAAGAGCCATCGCTCCATGAGGCGAAGTGATAACCCTCCGCTGGTCGGACATTCAACTCCAAGGAGGATTCGAATGGTACAGGAGAGGTGAAGTCATCCACCGTCGCATGTTCGCTCTTCACAGTGACACGGTAACTCTTCTTACTCCATTGCGCCTGCAACTCGGCATCCGCGGCGCCCATCACCACAGGAAGTTCTGGCAACCACCCCACAAAATCATAACCCTCTTTTGCGGGAACATAATCCAAGATATCCGCGGTGACCTCCTCACCGAAAGTAACAGACATTGTCTTCAAAAGCATATCGTCATCCATCAAAGACAATTGATATTGATTTGGTTCAAACAGTGCGATCATCGTCGTATCACAGACAATTCTCACCACTCGCTCCTCCTCCGTTTGACCATCCTTCCACATGACGAAATGGTAGCCCTCATCCGGCACGGCAGTCATCGTCACGAGATCCATATATAGCACCGGATTGGTGAACTCTCCGACAATCGATCCATGCTCCGCCTCAAGCGTCAAGACGAACGACTTCTTGTTCCATTGCGCCTCAACCACGACATCCTCAACGCCAATGGTGAGCGGGAAGGTTTGGTTCCAACCCACAAATTCATATCCATTCTTAGTCGGCGTCGTATCTATTTGCGCCAAGGTGACTACTTCGCCATAATGCACCTCCATGCTTTTCAGAACAGCGCCATCGCTCTTCAACGTCAAGAGATAACTATTTGGAGAGAAGGTCGCCACAAAAGTGGTGTCTTGTTCCAAGACGAAGGTGTATGGGTTAGCGGTAATTGCGCCGTTCCAAGCCTCAAAGTGATATCCCTCTTTGGCAGTAGCCTCTATGGTCACCTCGCTATGGTGGGCATAATTGCCAGCACCGGAAACGATACCCATCTGCTCATCAGCGGAAGAGAGCGTCACTTGGAATTCCGCGATACCCGGAAGAATCACCACGATGGCGGATTCCGATGCCTCCTTGTAGTCATCGCCGGCCCATCTGACCTCATAGGTACCTGGTGCGAACAGTTGATCGACATCCTCCACGGCGACGAAATCACCCGATTCGCCACGCATCTCCATGCCGACCATCAGGCCAACCATCTTACCGTCGTTCATACCCGCAAGACTCTCCGCAATAGGCGTAATGACAGGTTTCTCCTGCGTCATCTTCTTCACCGTAATTGTCCGACTGCCACAATCGATATCTGCGCCAGATTCCACGCGGAAGATAGCGCTCACCACATGGGAGCCTGCAGTCAGGAGATCCCCCTCCGCCATAGAGGTTCCATCCACTTTGTAAAGGAGAGTGCCCGCCAATGGTTGATCCAAGGTCACCTTCGGATTGTCACCCAACACCACCGTACCATAGACTCCGTCAACCGCATACCAGGTTGGGTGGATCTCGATTTCGGTAATTTGCCATACCAAAGAGTCGTTCTCAGGCAACTGGAAGTTCTTATTGTCTAAGGTCAAGGCCTTCGCCGTATAGGTTCCGACCGCCACAGCGGAATTGTCTTTGTAGTCAACTACATGGACAACGGCACCCTCCAAATCGGTCGTAACCGTCGCCTCAACACTTTGTGTTTTCCCGTTAAACGGCAATGAAGCCTCACTCCAAACAAGCGTCACACCTCTTGGTGTAATCTCTCCCTCCGTATAGGTCGCCGCGTCATAAAGCAACTCATAGTTGGCTTTCGCACTTCCGGAAAGAGTATATTGGATAGCGACCGACTTAGCCGTTCCCGCTTGTCCATCCTCAAACGCAGCGGAGGCCTCAATAGCGATGTCATCACCAGCAACCGCATTGTCGATGGCCGTCACCGCAACTGTGGCGGATGTCGTACCATCATATACCTTTGACTCTACCAACGAATCCTTAACACTGATCTTGCGTGGCAAAATGGAGAAGTTCACCTCATAATCAGTAAACTCGAAGTTACCTCCCGATGCGGAACGAATCGCTATGTGGGCCATATCGGTTCCCACATTCACATTGTTGGTACAGAAGATCGCATAATCCTCATCCGGGCGAAGCACCAATCCACCCACTGTAATGGTGGAGGTTGGACAATGCTCCTGACCATCATAGACGAACTCGGTCTCATCCCATACCACATCGGTCTCCGCCAAAATGATATCCTTTGGTGTCACGGTCAATGTTCCATAATGGTAAGCCACCTCATAATTGTCCGGTTCGAAAGTGACCACAAAGGTATTCGGACTAACACCCACGTTGGTCTGACTACCCGTATAAGTAATGATAGGCTCGTCTCCCGCCAAGATCAACGAGGCATCATCTGGAGTACAAGAGGCCGCCGTCAATGGGGTACCATCAAACTCCTTGGATGCGGAAGGAGAACTATATGAGACAGCTCTCTTCGAGATAGAGAAGTAAACCGTATCCCGATCGAACGAATAGACATGTTCATCCCCCTCCAAAGCGGAGATAATCGCCATAGCGGTATCACCAGCATTCACATTGCTCTTATATTCCACCGTATAATCGGAGGCGTTCACCACATTCTCTCCCACCTTTACCGTCACGCCTGGTTGGTGGGCGGTTCCGTCGTAAACGAAAGGTGCTCCAGATAGGGTGATGGTAGGTTTTTCGGTGATCTTCTTGATCTCCCACGCCACCGTCGCATCTGAAGGCAAACGATAATTATCGTTATCCAATATGGCGGCAGTTGTCGTGTAGTGTCCGACCGCAACCACATTTTGGTCGCCCGTATAGGCGATCACATGCACGGGTTCGTCACCCACCATTCCGACCACGGATGCGCTCACATGCTTCGGCGTACCATCATAGGTGAATTCGGTCGGCTCATCCCATACAAGGGAGATCTCCTTGGCCGTCACAACACCCTCGTCATAGATTTCAGTGGCAGGCGCCAATTGGTAGTTGGCCTTATCGTCGCCCGTCAATTCGTAGGAAATAGTAACAGACTTGTGCTCTCCGACATTCTCGTCCGAGAAAAGTCCGGTCGCCACCACACCGACTTGGTCGCCACCATAGTTACCCTCGAAGGCATCCACCGTCACCATCGCATTGGGAAGGGCATCATACTCCTTCGCGGCTACGCGCTTCTCCGTCACACGGATCGTGGCTGGGGTAATCGGCAAAGTGGTCTCATACGCTGTGAAATTGCAATTTCCACCCGCAAGGGCGGTCACTGTCACCTTAGCGTCACCCACCTTCACATTGTTTTCGCAGGAAATGGTATAATCCACGTCTGGCACAAGCGTTACCCCATCCACCGTGATAGTCGCGGTTGGACAATGCGCCGTCTTGTCGTACACAAAAGAGTTATCGCTCCAAACGATATTCTCATCGGTCAATGTCACGCTTTTACGCGTCACTGTCAATGTTCCGTAAGAGAGGAATACCACATAGTTATTACCCTCAAACTGGACACTGATGGTATTTTTGGTGCTTCCCACTTCGGTGATCGACGCGGTATAATCCACCGTATAGGTATCACCATCCGCCACACCATCTCCACTAATGGATTTTATCTGGTGGCAGACCAATGGTTCTCCGTCGTACTCCTTCTCGCAACTGCCCGATTCGAATACGACTCTTCTCTTGGTAATCGAGAAGCGAACGGAATCGCAACGCAACTCGATATTATCATTCTCCACCCCGGTGATGATCACCAAAGCGGTATCCGAAGCATGCTTATTGTATTTGTACGAGACCGTATAAAGCGACTCGTTCAATGTCTCGCCATCCTTTGTCAAAGTAACGGTCGGCTGTTGAGGCATGCCATTATATTTGAAACTATTAGCGTTCAAAGTGATTTCATAATCCTGGATCACACGCTTCTCCACCGTCAGCGTACCATACTTCTTAGTGATCTCATAATTGGAGACAGCCATTCCGGCGGCTGGTGTGATATCAAAGGTATTCTCCTTGCTTCCAACTTTGGTTTGGGAGGCGAAATTGGCGTATAGGAAATGGTCATCGCCCACCATGCTACCCTCAATTAGGTTCACGGTTGGTGCGGACAGCGCTGTGCCGTCATAGATCTTCGAAGCCGACTCCGACTGCAATGTGATCGCCCTCGGCAAGACATTGAAGGTGACCTCACGCACCTCTTCCGCACGGTAATTATTACGAGAAGGATTGAACAATAAATCGAAGGTATAAGAACCGACAGGAAGGATCGCGTCATCCTCATAATATACGGAAGAGCTACGCTTCATCAACCACTCGCCCTCCACATCCGCACCTCGGGTAAAGGCATTCAAAAGAGGCTCTCCATAATAGATGTCGTCCGCAACGGCAAAAGCGCCACTTGGCAAGATATCGGCAGAGACCACGGTCACCGTCACATCCACGCGGATTGCGGAGGAGGTGGCTCCCAGTTCGTCCGTTAGGGTAACATAGATCGTGTAATTATGGTCACCCAACGTATTGGTATTATCAACGGTCGCATTGAAGTAGATGTAGCCATCCACCACACTGAATTCAGAACGTCCCGTAACTACGACACTGGTGATTTTGTCTCCATCCGGATCTGAGATTTTAACCGGCAACAGATAGCTGGAGAGCGTTCTTCTCTTCGCCCGTATGTTGACACTGGTAGGCGTCAAGATAGGGACTTGGTTTTCACTTACAGAGACCTTCACAGGGACAGCCACCGGCGTCTTTACACCATCAGCCACCACCACAGTCAGCTGATAAACGGTGAGGCCGCTAACGGCACCACCTACATAATAGAGGCTATCACCTTGCACCTCGAACAGCGCCTTATCATCGCCTTCAAGGGTAATGGTCAACTCATCGCCATCCTCATCATTGATGACAATCGGCAAAAGCGTCTTTTCGCCTGTTCTATGGATCAATACCTCCGTAGGAGAAACTGTCGGACTATGGTTCGGCAACACCTGGATGGCAAGAGAGGAGCTGCTCACGCCAGGAATCAAATCCGTTGTCGTGATGACGCCGCTTCCAGCGAATTGGTCGCTCACCTCGTAGTCAATATCGGGCACCTGTCCACTATAATCGCCATGGGCGGTAAAGGCGTAGGATCCGTCGCCATTCACCAACAAAGATCCGCACAGAACGGAGGCTTGATAGATATCATTCGCGACACCCAACGACAATGGGGTTCCGTTCAAGCTACAACCAATTACGGTCATCACGTCTTGATCAGGATCCACATCGTTGGACAAAAGATTGCCCTCTATCGTCTGGCCAGCGGCCACCACCGCATCGTCCGACACGGTTTCAGGAGCGCTGTTCAAGACAAAGAGCGGAGTGGATACCTCCACCAAGTTATTATGGCTCTTCCCCTCATATTCGGCGGCGGGATCCAAAGGCATTCCATCGGAAGTAAGGTTGTTGGCATCGATTTCGAAGAAGTCACCCGGACGCATCACAAAGCCCAATGGCTGCACCTTTTGATGGGCCATTTTCGCATCCACATAACCCTTCACACGGACCGTCGCACGTTTACCATTCTTCAAAGAGATGTATCCCATACCGAAATCTTCTCCCGAAGGTTGACGCTTCACCTCGCAAGTCGGATCATCCGAACTTACCAGTTCCACTTGCGTCATATGGAATCCTCCTTCGGCAAACCAAATGCCAAACGAGGCGCTATCAGCATCCGCGCTAACTTGGACGGCCTCCCCCTTGAAAGTGTATTCGCCCACCGCACGGTTCTCAATCTCCATCGTGTAGGCAATCTCCTCACCCACATGGGCGGAAGATGCGTCGCATGCGACGGAATTGACCGCCAAATCAATGTATAGGGAGAGGGCGGAGAGACTTTGCGTTTCGCCACTCGCACCTTGCGCATAGGTCCAAGTATCGATGATACGGTTGTTACCGCGGTCGGATTGTTTATTCAACCAAATATGTCCTGGGGATTTCGTTCCCTTGGTCATATCCAAGGCATCCTCACCCGCACCCTTGGCCACACCCAACTTGGAGTCGTTCCAATAGATCGTGTCACGTTCGACGGACGACCAATCAGCCGACAACTGGTTAAGGATCAAACCCTTTTTGTTATTCTCCAAATCGAAGAACGGGAAGTGGATCTCCGCGGTCTTCAACTTTCCCGCCAAGACGATATCCACCACCGGCACCATTCTGCCAGCGCCATCTTTACCATCCCACTCGATCACATTCTCTCCCTTTTGGCAAACACCGGAGAATGTCCTGTTGGTGTAACCATCGCCGAAGGTCATCTCCAAAAGGTAGTCTCCCGCAGCATTGGCCTCGAAGAAGAGGTTGACTCCCTCAGGGCCCATGATTCCCTTCTTGTTGCTCTCCTTACCGACAATGTTCAAGTTGGTCAAAGTCGGCGTATCCTTCGCATTCAAATCCGACAAAAGCCATGTCTCCACCACCTGCTTGCCATAGACCGCCCGCGCGCTGGCAGGAAGATCGGAGGCTGGTTTGGTGAAGAATATTTTATGGGTGATGTCATCCGTCACCTTCTCCTCTCCATCGATCACACGGGTGGATTTCCTGTCTGGACGACGAGGATCAAAAGTCGGAACCCTTTGATTCTTAAATTGGTTACCAGTCAATTCACTGGTAAGACTCGCATAAGCGGGCAAACCGCCATAGCATCCCAAAGCCTTGGAAGTGGAGAAATCCGAATTGTCGGTCACCCACCCTTCCGGATTGATCTGCACACCCTTGTTGTTGGCGAAGAAGGTAGAGAAGTGACCATTCTGGCCATTGGGTTTCACCTCATACAAATAACCGGTATTGGTCAAGACATACAAGGTGGTGTACCATTCACAGTTATAGCTGGTTCCTCCATAAGAGGAGGGCATCAAAAGATTCAAGACATTCGCATAGACACGGCCTGGAATAAAGGCATTGTTTTCCTTGTTGGAGACGGAAACGTCAAATGCGTTGATATACGGTAGGTTTTGATCCTCGGTCCAAGACTCGATCCTATGGTTCGAAGTGGTCTCGGAAGAGAAGTCCAATTTGGTGGTCGCACCGATGAAATCGATCTCCCACACGCCCTCCTGATCGGCTGCCACCGTGATTTGGTAGGCGTCATAACCCTTGGTGGATCCGTTGATGTTCGGTCCGGCCAACTCCTGGGCACGGTTGGCGATCAAGCCACCTCTTCGTACATTGGTCACGCTTCCGCTCTTGCCGTTTGGCGCACGCCAGTCAATTCGGCCATACGACTCCCTCGTCAAAAGATTTTTCACCTTCATGGCACTTGACGCCAAATAGATATGTTCGCCCGCCTTCGCATAGACCTTGATTGTTCCGAATGTAGGGAATGGCGCCGCCACATCAGGATCCGATCCCGACGAGGTGATACCGCTAAGCAAACAGGCGCGGTAATCGCCCGCAGAGCCAGAAGTTACCCCATAACGTGAATAATAGTCACTCGGATACATATCTTTGGAACCATCCGCCCAAACGGATTGGTGACAAATAGACAACAAAGACAAAAGCATTGCCAAACAGGTGTATCTCACCCGTAGTAAATGTTTCACCATATAATAAATCTTTTCTAATACTTTGTTTCAAATTCATTTGCAGTTCCGTTCCAATCTTAAATGCTTAATAATCAAGCACAATCGTAGGTTTAGAAACTTCGCAAATGTAAAGATAGAAATTAATTTTCAAAAGCAAGCAAATCCAGCGACATTTTTTGATGTTTCCCAATGTCAGAACGAATAATTCTTCATTAATTTTTTTTACATATTTACGAATTTTTGCACTAAATTCGCGGAGTGAAAACCTAATGATATGGGAATAACAAAACGATCATAGAAAACAATAAGGAAAACCAATGCGATTTGGCTCGCATTGGTTTTTTTTTGAAAAACATAAATGCTATGGCAAACAAAAGTTTAGTATCCATTACGGATTATTCGAAGGAGAAGATCCTCCAGATCCTGGAGAAGGCGGCTGAATTCGAGAAGAATCCGAACCAAAAGATCCTC
Source organism: Paludibacteraceae bacterium (assembly GCA_045639525.1). Classification (GTDB taxonomy): domain Bacteria; phylum Bacteroidota; class Bacteroidia; order Bacteroidales; family Paludibacteraceae; genus UBA1181. The sequence continues at coordinate 109,356 of JAZUDI010000028.1, forward strand.
GACGGCAAGGTAGTCGCTACCCTATTCTTCGAGCCTTCCACACGTACCAGATTGAGTTTCGAGACGGCAGTGAACCGCTTGGGTGGCCGTGTCATCGGCTTTGCGGACAAATCAACCACCAGTGGCACCAAGGGTGAGACCTTGAAGGACACCATCAAGATGGTCAGCAACTATGCGGACCTCATCGTGATGCGTAACCCGATCGAGGGTGCCGCACGCTACGCCTCCGAGGTGTCAAGCGTTCCAGTTGTGAATGCGGGCGACGGTGCCAACCAACACCCTACCCAGACCATGCTTGACCTCTATTCCATCAAGAAGACGCAAGGCAAGTTGGAGAACTTGAAGATCTGTATGGTGGGTGATTTGAAATATGGCCGCACCGTCCACTCCCTGATCATGGCGATGTACCATTTCAACCCAACCTTCTCCTTCATCGCTCCCGATGAGTTGAAGATGCCGGACGAGTACAAAATCTTCTGCAAGGAGCACAACATCAAATTCGAGGAGCACAGCGAACTCAGCGAGGCGAACATCGCTGATTGCGACATCCTCTACATGACCCGCGTGCAAAAGGAGCGCTTCACCGACCTCTTCGAATATGAGCGTGTGAAGGACGTTTACACGCTTCGCAACAAGATGTTGGACAACACCAAGCCAACCATGCGTATCCTCCACCCGCTCCCAAGGGTGAACGAGATCGACCAAGACGTTGACAGCAACGAGAAAGCATACTATTTCGAGCAGGCCCGCAACGGTGTATTCGCCCGTCAAGCGGTCATCTGTGATTTATTAGGTCTATAACCCCAAACGAAAAGGAAATGGAAAAAACATCAAAGAAATTAGAGGTGGCCGCCATCAAGAATGGCACCGTCATCGACCACATACCTTCCGAGAAGTTGTTCAAGGTAATCTCCATCCTCGGATTGGAGCATATCAACAACCAAGTGACTTTCGGCTACAACTTGGAGAGCAAACGTTTGGGCAAGAAGGCGATCATCAAGGTGGCTGACAAATACTTCACCCAGGCGGAGGTGAACAAAATCGCCGTCGCCGCCCCTTCCGCGAAGATCAACATCATCAAGGATTACGAGGTGAGCGAGAAGATGGTGTTGCAATTGCCGGAGGAGCTAATCGGCATCGTTAAATGCCGCAACCCGAAGTGCATCACCAACAATGAGCCTATGGCATCCAAATTCAGAATCATCGAGAAGAGCAAATCATTGTTGCAATGCTACTACTGCGAGCGTTTTGCGAAGTTGGAGGAGTTGGAAGTGTTGTAAACAAAGAGTTAAGAATTTTCCACAAATAATGAAGGGCATCTCTTTTCGGGATGCCCTTCTCTATTATCCAATTATTACTGTCCGCTAAACGACAAAGAAAATTCTGTATGCATTGAAATACAACGAATACCGATTGATATTATTTGGACAAGCCCCGTTCAAGAAATCACAGGCCATCTAGGGGCTCTTTTATGGCCTCTGCCATGAGAT
>JAZUDI010000029.1:0-3427 GCA_045639525.1 Paludibacteraceae bacterium
GGTTGCCGTAGACGTCGCTCTGGTTCTTGTACCAGTGGAGCTTGGCGTCGTCAGAAGCTGTGGCCAACGCCTCCAGGCTCTGGGTCTCGCCCTCTTTCACCACGTAGTCCTCGTCCTTCGTCGCCGGAGCGTCCGGGATCGTCTTCACCTTGACGGTGAATTCGCCCTCCTCGCTCACGCAGCCCGTCTTCTCGTCGGTGACCGTGATCTTGAAGGTGTGCTCGCCGGCAGGGATGGCCTCCAGCTCGCTCGCGAGGTCAGCCACTTCGACCGCCTTGCCGTTGGGGTCCGTGATCTCCGCGGTGAGTCCCTTCAACAGCTTCTTCAAATCGTCGCTCAGGTAATCCTTCACATCGTCGTCAACGATGCCCTTGCAGAACGCGGGGATCTCGATCTCGGGTACCTCCGGCTCCGGGTTCGCGATGACGATGATCGTGTCGGTGATGTCGCACGCGGTCGGGTCCGTGTCGAAGTTGTCGTGGATCGAGATGATGTACTTCGTGCCCTCTGGGCTGGCGTCTGACCACTTCACCTTCATCGTCGGTGCGTTTGGAGAATCCGCTGATGTTTTTTCTGAAACCAGCGCAGTGTTATCAAGACTCTCCTTGTGCCAACTAACCGTATAATCGTAATAATCTTTATCGTCTTTGTCCTTACCATGAACCTTGTTGGTCATGCTCAAAGTGGTAAGCTCATCATCCTTACAAATCTTAACCGTCTTCGTCGCCTTATCGAATTTTCCACCCTCGGCAGAGAAAACAACCTTGTCAGGTTTGGTACATGCCGCACAGTTCAATCCAGCCACAACTGGAATAGTGGAAATGGAAATCTTACGACATGGCGAGAATGCTGAGTTTTTCTTCCAAGATTGATCTGCGATCAAATCGGAATATTCACCCACAACCACACGGAAATAAATACGCTTCTCATGTTTCGGATCATCTTCCAACTGCGAGAAGATTTCATCCCAATACTTTTGAACCTCAACATCGAAAGCATCTTTCTCTATAACCTCATCCTTATGGAGTGTTTTCCATTCGATAGGATTCGTCTCGCTCTCCGTGGATGGATCTTGGAAAGTATATTGGTAAACATAACCCACCTTCTTGGATGGATCTTCCTTTCCATCGGTAAACAAATAAAATCGTTTAACCGCATCAGAGGTGACAGAAGTAAGCGTCAAGACGTCCTCAGTACATAAATCAAGAATATCCTTACCCGTACTAGTACTAACGGAAGATTCCACATTTACATCAGGAGGCGTACATACTTGGAAAATAATATTATCAATAGCGTAGTCACGGGTATCTCCAGGTCCTGGAATTACAGGAACACACGAAGGATTATGCTTAACCTTCATCTTGATAGAGACCTCAGCAACATTTCCGACTTTATCCGCATCAACCTTAAATTTCTTACTGACGCTCTTCCAGCCGTCAGCACCACCCGTGAAACTTTGAGATGATGAAGCCAATTCATTTCCATCATATTCAAGTCTCACCTCAATACATCCAGGGTGCATGGAAATAGAAGCGAAATCCGCACCAAAGGAGATCTCCTTACCTGTACAAATATGGTCAATATCGATCTCAAAGAAATTATCTTGTGAACCGTCATCTTCAAGGTCAAACTGTAGCATACCGCCTATCTTAGTTCCTGAATTATCGTATGGAACACCTTGCGGATAGCCTCCATACTTAGAGACAACATAGACGCCATGATTATACAATTCTGTCTTATTTGGCACAGTACCAGCAAGAGGCACTTTTAAGGTAGCTCCACTGCTTTCGATATTATACGCTTTCACATACGGGATCTTAATATCACCTGTGTGGGATTGAGCTGTGTGAACCTGTCCCGCAGGAATTTTCTCCGTATGGGTGGTTCCGAACCTATCGGTCCACTCATAAGTGTCGTCAGAAGGGAAACTACCGAAATCATCAAAGAAAAGATTGGTCATAGCCATCGGGGCACCGTCGGCACTTGTACAACAAGTTCCGGAATGCACCTTCAACACATCTGACTTGGAAGGTGTACATCCTGGCAATGTGACTTCAAGTGAGATACTATAATCCTTCTCAGCCTCCTCTGGAATGAAATTGAAACTTGCGTCAGTAGATGTTTGTCCAGTAACAGATTCCTTCCATGAGAATTTTGTACCATCAGGATAACTTTGCTTTGTAGTCACTCGCAAAGGTTGTTCAGGACATGGATTACCAGTACTTGAAATCGTAGGTTTAATCGTTCCAGTTACCTTTATATCATCTATACCAATAGGTATTTGGAAACAATCACTGGAACGATAGAAGTAGAATGTAATGTTACCTGTCTCAGGAACAGTTGCCTTATGAGTGACCGATTTTGAATCACCATAATCCACTGTTGTAGTGGTTACATGTTTAGAATTGGTCAACTGTAACGCATTGTTATAAGATGTATTGAAAGTCACATTGTCATCACTGGAAACCACACCGAATTCCAATTTATTACCATTGATGACACCCGTGTTGGAGTAGTTATATTTGGAGATGTACTTCTGCATTTGAGTCACACCCATATCTTTCACCAAATGTTCGAAATAGGTGGCATCCAACAAGTTATACAAAGTAAACGATAGTTCAACGCTTGAACCTGGGGCCAATCCATAAACAGTATATGAAACGATAGGACACATAGGGCCTGAACCAATGTTGACATACATGTTATTCGGCTTTTCGTTGGCCTTACAAAACGAATGTATGAGTTTTGGCTGCGCAGTGACAGTAGAATAGCCATACTGTTCGGGGCTTCCGTTTGTATTAAGATTATTTAAAAGGAAGACTTTCCCAATATCAGTCATATCATTGCTACCATCGCTGGAGAACGCACCACCAATACCACCCTGTTTAGCGTATTCCGGACCCGTAAACATATTTGATTTACAAAGAGTCTCCCAGTCCAGGTCCTCATTGTACCAACCTCCCTCTTCCGCATCAGAAGTCAATATCGGACAACACAACTCAGAACTGGTGCTGAAATCAGTACTTGCCACCACACACTGCGCAGCGGCATCGGATCCATAATACATTGAGAATAATATCAATCCGGCAAATGCTCGAATTTTGTACTTAAAAGACGCCATATACTAATCTTTAGAAAAATTTAAGTCCCAAATTTAATAAACAGATAAACTTTAACAAAATTTCAAGGCAAATTTCGGTAATTGTCGGACAAAGTGCAACAATATAACACAAAAAGAGCCCCCAGATGATGACCGGGAGGCTCTTTCGAGTATGTTAATCCAAAGATTATCTTCTGATCAGCGTGAAGTGGCCGACGAACTGGCGGTTGATCTCCTCGATGTCGATCTGGTACCAGTAGTCGGTGGACGGCATCGGGTTGCCGTTGTAGGTTCCGTCCCATCCGTCAGCCTCCGCGCCGAGGAACT
>JAZUDI010000030.1:0-59986 GCA_045639525.1 Paludibacteraceae bacterium
ATATGGAGACTTGGTGCTGCGTTGCGTCACGTAGTACTTCAACTCCGCTGGCTTGTCGGTCTTCACCGTGAACGGCTCGGTTGAGCCCGTGCCGTCTGGCTTGCCATCCTTTTCGTACCAACGCAATTCGTAGATGGCGTCGTCCGTCGTCTTGGCGATATCCGACAAATCCACATCGGCGCCCACGCAGACTACAGTATCGATTACCACAGGAAGAGGAGATGAACTAACGGTAACGTGTACCTTAATGGCAGGTCCCGCACAACCGTCCTCATTCACCTGCCGAACGAAGAAATAGTGGGTCGCATCCTCATTTCTAGGGACGAATGGCTCATCGCTGCTCCATCCAGACGTAGGTTCATCCTCTGCATCAGCGGTAGTCTTCACCCACTCCAAGGTCATATCATCCTCCGCAATGGCGGCTTTCTCCACAGATACAGGATCAGCGTCCACCACAAAATCCAAAGATGGATTGGCTGCAGTAGGAGCCTCCGGAATGGTCTTTAAGATAAACTGATATGCATTATCCGTAGTTGCGCAATAACCTGTAGCGGTACCCGACAACAGGACAATCTTCTTCTCCTTAGGATCCTCTCCCAAAGACAAGAACTCGCTATCATAAACAAACTCATCACCCTCATAATCCTCTCCGTCGTAGGTCCATACAAAAGAGGCGGTGGCAGGTTTCTTGTCAGTAATGGAGAATGTTGTCTTACCACACTCCTCTACCTTGTCATAATCGAACTTCACGCCTGGCTTCACATCCACCACATATTTGCGTCTTCCTTGACAGCCAGAAGCGGACAATCCGTAGAAGTAATAGGTCTCCACCTCATCCACCTTATCCTCTGTGGCGCCCTTCAAGAAAGACAATGTCCAATTGTTCTCATCATCCGATGGACTGTAACCATCCACAACCGTAGAACCATCCTCTTCGGTCCACCACCAGCTGTTGAGTTCAGCGGCTACCGCAGGCGCCTTCAAATCCACCTTGTCGTCTTGACAAGCGGAGGTGTTAAAGGTCGCTCCGAAATCCAAATCTCCGGCACGAGTAATGGTGAACGGTTCCGTAATGGAGTAGTTACGGCAGTTATCCTCGAAATCCGCACCATTCGGCTGGGTTAGAAAATCAGCCAACACATCCGGAGTCGCCACAATCACCCTAAACTGCATAACATCCTCGGCATAGTCTCCTGTATTGATCACATACTTGCTATCCGTCTCAAGGCTAGAGATATTCTTCCAATTCTTGCCCTTATCACCACTATATTGGAACAAATATCTTTGGTTCTTACCGAAGAAATCGTTCAACAAGGTACTGGTCGGACACTCAATGGTAAAGTCCATATCTGAACAGATAGTAGAGTCCTTTGCAAAGGTGTTGATATCGGAGTAAGCCTCCAATGACGGAGGAGAGCAAACCATGAACTTGATATCATCAATGATCAAGTCATTACCATTTCTCCAATAGGAATCATTGCTGGTGGAGTGGGATCCATTGGTACTCAACACTTGAAGTTTCACATTTTTCGTACCTGTACCCTCCAATAAGAAGCTTCCCTTGATACCATACCAGCCCTTGCCCTGAACAGCTTCGACATCCTTCTCTTGAGCCAAAAGTTCTTCCGTCTCCGCATCGACGATGTTCACCGTCACAATTGGGTTCGTGGAGGTTCCTCCACTCAAGTTGGCGATCCATGTCTCGTAGAAGACCGTCTTACCTGTACATACATTCGGGAACTCCGCCTCAAAGACAACACCCGTAAAGAAATAGTCCACATTGATGAAGAGAGCACCACCATTCTTTTCGCCAGTAATAAGCGAAGTGTGGTCTGTTGTGACGGCCTTCATCCAGTTAGCGGTCTGATAGATGCTCTGAGAGGTATAATATCCATTGGCCGTAGGCGTCACGATAGCATAGAATCCATCATTGATGGCACCATCTGCCGCTTGCCCCGACTTACAACTTGTGCACTTCGCACCACTACCATCATCAAATTGGTTTCCTGGCAAATCATAGGAGACGTCCGCTCTATATGCAGGCCACGTCGCAGGCGTGGTGGATTCATTTCCGTCACGGTCGATGTAGGTATGAGGATCGGTGAAGTGTCCGAAGGTCTCCCATAACAAAGTCTTTCGGGAAGCAGGCTTACCATTCATCTCACAACAAACGATAGCCTTCACCTCCAATTCATTGGACTCGACGCCATCCACCAAACAACGGAAAGTCTCATCCTGACTCATCTCATAGAGTAAGTTCTTGGAGGTTCCGATCTCCTCCCATGAGCCACCAACACGATGTTGCCAAGAGTATTTCTTCGCATTGTAATCCTTATCCAACGACAAAAGCGTCTGTTCTCCCTTACAAGCCTCCAAGCCTTGACTAGAAGCGATCTTCGGATCAGGGGTACCATCCACGATGATATTGCTGATACCTAGGGCAATACCCTCCGCTTTACCATTATAACCATAAAGGAGATTAATATCGATAGTCGATTCTCCCGCTGCGACAACACCCTTTAGCGTAACAGTCTGCTTGGTCTGGAACTCCTTGCTTGCGACATTCACAGAGCCACCGCCCGCATCATAGGCCTCGTTGCTTCCATACTCATTCGGATTGATACAAGCCTTGAAATCCACAGTTGGCGTATAGGTGTAACCGAAAAGTTTCTTCGTGTCAGCCTCCGTGTTCAAAATATAATATTCAATTGTCACGGTGAATTTCGTTCCTGGCCTCAATCCGTTCACTTTGTAGGAGAAGAAAGAGGTCATCTCCTTCATTTTTCCCGCATACTGCACAACGCACATATACTCGTCCGCCTCCATATAATCCTCATTCAACGTACTTGGATTATTGGTCAAGCAATAGACAAAGTCCAAATCTTCCGCCACACGATAGTTCTCACCATTACCGGAGTAGGTCGCATTGGAAGAGAAGGAGTTACCCGACATTCCATACTGGATTGCGGAAGGGAAATCCCAAGGGATGGAATCTCCCGGATATACCGTCGGTTCGAAATCAGAACCCGCTACAATCGCCGCCGACGCATGTTGCGAAGGGAACGAAAAAGCCATCAACACCCCTATAGCCGATGTCAATAAGCCCTTTGTTAGTTTCAATATACTCATACCTAAATCTTATTATCTACCCTAATATAAATACCACACTACAAAAATAGGGAAAAAGCGCATAAAAACAACTTAAAACAGAATTTTTTCGCAACTATAAAGAGAGGCAAGCGACCACTCTCGAGCAATAAAAAGGGGTAACGCTCAAGAAGCATCACCCCGCCATAACGACCAATCTAAAAGTATTTTATTTTCTAATCAGAAGAAAGTGTCCCGTATAGAACTCACCGATTTCAGGAACATTAATGATATACCAGTAATCATCCTCCGGTGCGGGAAACCCGTTATAGTAGCCATCCCAACCTAAATCAGCTCCCTTCATCACCTTCAGCAATTTACCACCTCGATGGAAAATTTTAATCTCCGCATCCGGATAGTAATCCACCAAATCATCTATCACCCAACGGTCATTCACGCCATCCCCGTTCGGAGTGAAATACTCGGGAATAAGGATGCCCTGTCGATCTATCGAGAAGATATAATCCGCACGGCATCCATTAAGATCCTCCACATGGGCCGTATGGGTAAAGATCGTCAGTTTGTCGATTACCGGAGAATAGGATTTCTCGGTACGGTCATCCGCCCAATAGAGGTATGGTTCTTCTCCGCTTCCCTCTTTGACAATGACCTCCCGACTACGGATTCCAACCGAATCCACACGGACGACCACGGGCTTTGGCTTAAGCGTTAACGAGATGGAGTCGGTCGCGCGACAAAGACCTCTCTCCATATAGAGTTTGTAATCAACAGATTTCGTAGGCGTCAACATCATAGAGGCGACGGTGGAGACCGTATCGCCATCCGATATCCAAATATGTTTCGAAGCCCCATATCGAGCGGCGCTCAATAGAACGGATTCGCCCTCACAAACGATTTCCTCGCCCTCCAACTCTCCCGAAAGAACCTCATCGACACGAACAGTGGCCACCATGGTATCGGTATGATGACAACGTTCATTGCTCACAATGAATGGATAGGCCGCTATCGAATGGTGTTCGGCATTGCGTTTGTATAGAGGCACTACCTTCACAGTGGTGGCGTTCGCAGCACCCAAGAGCGTCGGATCCGGCAACCACTGAACGACAGCCTCCCTCGGAGATATATTCGTCAAGACAATCTCAGCGGTATCCCCTTCACAGACAGCTAAACCAATCGGAGTCACCACCCTATTGGACGTAATCACCTCCACTCGCTTGACATCCGTAACCGTATCGGGTCCATAAGCATACTGAATTTCATAGGATAGATCTCTGGTAGGCATCACCATCAGATGGTATTTACCGTCCTTCCAACTCAATTGTTGGGTAACATCACGCCGATCAAGGCCATCCAACTCCCACACGGAGAGCGAAGTTTGCCAATCAAAATGACGCATCTGGCCGGTGCCAACCGTATCCACCACAAGTTCCGCCGTATCCGTTCCGCAAACATAATCCGTCAGAGTACTCTTCATCGACAACAAAGCGTCAACCCAGATATTGACCTTGGCCGTGGTGGAACAATAGCCGTCAGCAGAGAGCGTGACCATATACTTTTGGTCGGTCGCCACCTGTTTCAAAGTGACGGAATCCGCTTTCGAAGCGACAGGAGAGGCTCCCTTCCATTCGCATGCGACACCTACTCCACCCGCAGGTTGGGTGATGTCCAGACGAAGCGTTACATCCGAGTTGCGTTTCACAATCGTATCGACATTGAGCGGAGTCACAACCGCAGACAACAAGCTAAGACTATCCAACATCACCTTGGCGAAACAGCCATCTCGCTCTACCGCAACACTGTATCTTCCCGACTCCATCTCTGAAACGGAATCCACCACAAAGAGAGGCGAAGTCGAGACAACATCCTCAAGCGACGCTATCTCCGCACCATTCCTAAACCATGTAAACGAAGGCGTACCACCCTCCAAAGGAGAGATCTTCACACCCGTTTTGAATGGTTTACCCGGACAAATCGCAACCGTTGTCGGTTCTGCTACAGGCGCAACGAACAACGGACGGTAATGCACGGTCAATTCAACCTTTGTGACACAACCGTTCATATACTCCAAACGATAGGTTTGATCCTCGGTCACCTGATTCTCATCCAAGAGCAACACGGAACCGGTATGCAATTTTTGCTCTCCCTTGTACCAAGTGTAATCAGTGATTGGGTTCATCTCCATATCTTTGAAATTGGCCACGACACGTATCGCCCCACCACAACTGAAGATCTCCGAATGCTCGGTATCAATATTGATTTCCTCCCTCTTGCCAGCCTCTTCTATGACAAACGAACCCATAGGCGCACGCTGTCCGACCGTGACATGGAGTTCAGAAAGGGAACTCTCTCTGGATGGATTATATTTGTTACGCTGGGAGACATAGAAGGTTTGCGTAGCCAAACTATCCGTATCTACGGAAGGAACTGTCAGATTAGGGGTTCCCACGCCTTCGCCGGTCGGGGTAGCCGAGGTGTACCAGACCAATTCATAGGCTTCGTCTTCCGCCTTTGCCAAGCGGGTTAAGTCCAATGTTTCTCCCAAGCAAACGCTGGTATCCTTCACCCATGGGCGAGGGACTTCGCACTGATCTTCCGGACGAAGGGAGACCTCATATTTGCGTTTTCCCATGCAGCCATTGGTCGTCATAGCCAGAAAGAGGTATGAGTTCACCTCTTCGTCCTCTTTGACAGACTTGTATGAACGAACCGCATCATCCAAATTGGTACTCTCCACAATCGCTCCATCCTTCATCCACGCCCAAGTGGACAACTCCTTCGTGATGGTCGGAGGTGTAAGAACAAATCCGTCGCCCATACAAACTGATGACTTAGCGGTGGCTCCCAAATAAAGTTCGCCCTCCCTAACAATCGAGATAGGTTTGGAGACCGAGTAATCACGGCAAGCGTCATCGTAATTGGCGAGAGTCGGATCGGTAAGCAATGGTGTCAAAGAGACTGATGAACCCGCAATCACCCTGAAATAATTGGTGTCGGCAGGGAAGGTCGCCGTATTGAACGAGAAACGATTTCCAGGCACAACACCTTTCGAAGAGAGCATCTCCGAGATATTTCGCCAATCCGTTCCATTATCGCTTTGCTGATAGATGAAATTGAGGTCACTCTTATAGAAAGAGGTCAGCATGGAACTGAGTTCCGCCCCTATGGTAAAATCGGAATTGGTGCAAATGACCGTATCTCCGGTATAGGAAGATATGTTCGAATAAAGATCCACAGCAGGCGGCGAACAAACCATAAAACGAATATCATCTATGGCCAAATCGTTACCGCACAACCAATATCGCATCGGGCTATTCGCATTGGTGCAAGTGGAATAGTCATGTAGGTCATCCTTCGTTCCGGTGGAGACAATCTCCAACACCACAGAGGAGACACCTGGTTCCAACTCCAAATCATCAATATGGACACGCACCCATCCGGCCCCTTCGTATGCCACCTCCGTCGAGGTGCCGATTACAGCTCTGGTCGCCGCATCGCGGATGTTCAAGGTAATCTCAGGTGCGGATCCGTTGGCCGCCATATTGGCAATATATGTCTCAAAATAGAAAGGTTTATTCGGACACAGGTCATCCACCTGCATCGAGAAGATCACATCGTGGAAACCGGGCTCGGTGTTGATGAAGAGGCATGCGCTATTGTCGAATCCCTCTATCGCATAGGAGTGGTCCGTGACCACACCCGTCATCCACGTGGTCCAAGAATAGGTGGAGGGGAATCCATTCACTGTTGGCACAATGACACCATAGCCTTCATCGATTTGACCATACGGATCAAATGCGTTCATATCCGGCATCGAGAAATTGGTATTGGCACGCATCGGCGCCCAATGCTCACTCGTTTCATGTTCTACGCCTTTACTGTCCACATAGAGATGGTCATCCACGAAATGGCCAAAATTTTCGTAAAACACCGTCAACCTGGACATGCTGTTTCCCTCCTCGTTTTCACAACAACGAGTGGGGGTGATCGTAATGGTATCGGAAGTCATGCCATCCATCACGCAGTAATACATCACCCGTTCATTCTCGATCTCCTCGTACACATTCTTTGCGGTACTGGTCAAGAACCAATTGCCGCCACCGTCCACCGACTTCATCCACGCATAGGAGGAGGCGAAATACTCCTTGTTCAAACTAATCAGATCCTTCTCTCCCATACAAACAGAGAGGCCCAGTGAAGATTTCACTTTGGGTTTCAGACAACCCTCCACCTTCACCTGATAAATGGCGATACAATCACCCGGATTGAATTTGTCGCTGGTCATCACCTGGAAAACAACGCTTGTCTCGTAGGCTCCTAAGCGATATTCAAAATCGAAATCGACATCTCCCTGGGAATATGGCACATCCAAATCCTCCATACGTCTGGATGTTCCGATACGAAGGCGACTACTCTTCTCGTCAGAGAACGAACCCGCTTGGGAGAATCTTTTATCCTGACCGGAGACCAACACACCCAAACTACCGGATATTCTCACTGTACTATTGGGTTGGAGGTTATTGACCGTAAAAGAGAACAGTTTCGTATAGGGATCGCACTTTAGCGTAGTCACCAAGGCCGGTCTATTCAACAAACGGCAACCAGGCAGCAATCGTGGAGCGGAATCGGTAACCGCATAGACAAAAAAGGTTGAATCAGGATGGAACTGTCCTACTCGTTTTGCCAAGGAGGAGCTCACACTCAAGTGGTTTTCCATCGGACCCTCTATCACCACATCACTCAACGCATAGAACGCATCCGATGCGTGCGCCTTGGTCGGAGCGAACGAAGTGGCACCCGCCAGATAGTCACAAGACTGTCCATACGCTCCCTCCGCAAGAGACAAAGCCAATGCGACAATTAGAAGTCGGCAACCAAGCCATATTCGACGAAATATCACCTTATCTGAAGTCTTATCCATACTATAGGACCGCTTATGCAACAAAAAAAGACCAATCGCAATCACTCACATCATTTCAACACTGCGAAATTAGTCATTTGAGCCGAAATGGGAAAACATTTCGCCCGCAACTATCGCGCAAAACATCAAATTTTTCAATTTTTAAAAACAAAATAGACCGCCAACACCAGGCAGACAAAGGCCGCCAAATGGTTCCAGTGGAACGACTCCCCCTTGAACACCAATGTGACAATTCCGGAGAAAACCATAATGGAAACCACCTCCTGAATCACCTTCAACTGTACCAAGGAAAAGGGACCACCCATAATTTGGGATCCCATACGGTTGGCAGGAACCATAAAACAATACTCCAACAAAGCGACGCCCCAACTACAAAGTATAACCAAAAACAGCGGCCAGTCGGTCGAGATCTTCATCTCCTGCAATTTCAAGTTACCATACCATGCGAAGGTCATAAAGACATTCGAAATTATCAGCATCAAAATAGTTAAAATAGCCCGTGTTCCCATTTTAGTATTCTATTACAGAAAGAATTGCGCATTGATCTCTCCTCTTATAAACGACCACAAAATTACGAAATATTATTGTTATTAAACATAAAAACAGGAGAAATCAATATCCGTACATTCAAATGCCAATGCAAAAACACTCATTCAAAAAAAAAGCCAAAATACCTTTTCGGTATTTTAGCTTTCCCATTGTTGTTGCCTTACCAGGATTCGAACCCGGACAAGCAGTGCCAGAAACTGATGTGCTACCATTACACCATAAGGCAATCTTATTTGACCGCGAATATACGACATTTCCCCTACCCACAAAAGGATAAGAAGACTTTTTTACACCACAAGCAATAAAATCATCCAAATTTTAGGGAATTAAGCAAAGAGCGAGTAACTTCGCAGACATGAAAGAATACAGACTCTCAGATTTCCTCCCAACCACAAAAAAAGAGTTGGAGCTTCGTCAGTGGGACGAGGTGGACGTAATCCTATTTTCGGGCGACGCCTATGTGGACCACCCCTCTTTCGCAGGTGCCGTGGTGGGACGCATCTTGGAGAGTTACGGGCTACGGGTGGCCATCGTGCCTCAACCCAACTGGCGCGACGACCTACGAGACTTCAAAAAGTTAGGAAAGCCCCGCCTATTCTTCGCCGTTTCGGCCGGTTGCATGGACAGTATGGTCAACCACTACACCGCCAACCGACGACTCCGCAGCGACGACGCCTACTCCCCTAACGGGCAGGCGGGATTCCGCCCCGATAGAGCGACCATCGTCTATACGAAAATTCTGAAAGAGCTATGGCCCGACGTGCCCGTTGTGATTGGCGGCATCGAAGCCTCCCTCCGACGTGTCTCCCACTACGACTACTGGGACGATGAACTAAAACCCTGCATCCTCAAAGACTGCGGCGCCGATCTGCTCACCTACGGCATGGGAGAACTCCCCCTCAAAGAGCTCGTAAGGCAAGCGCAGGCGGGCATCCCCATCAGCGAGATGCACGACATCCCACAGAGCGTCTACATCGTAGACAACGACAAAATCCCCGCTTACGAAGGGGCCGACACCTTTGAACTATTCAGCCACAAGCAGTGCCTAAAAGACAAATTGTGCCAGGCGAAGAATTTCAAAGTGGTGGAAGAGGAGTCCAACAAAGTACACGCCAACCGTCTGCTCCAAAAGCTGGACGACAAGCGTACCGTGGTGATCAACCCACCCTACCCGCCTATGAGCTCGGCAGACCTTGACGCCACCTACGAACTACCCTTCACCAGACTGCCCCATCCGAAATACAAAGGAAAGACCATCCCCGCCTACGAGATGATCAAATTCTCCGTCAACATCCACCGCGGATGTTTCGGCGGATGCTCCTTCTGCACCATCTCCGCCCACCAAGGCAAACAGATCGTCTCCCGTAGTAAAGAGTCGATTCTGCGAGAGGTGAAAAAGGTGATGGAACTTCCCGATTTCAAAGGCTATCTCAGCGATTTAGGGGGTCCGAGCGCAGACATGTACCAACTTCGCGGAAAAGACCAAAACATCTGCGGAAAGTGCAAACGCTACTCTTGCATCCACCCCAATGTATGCAAGAATCTCAATACCGATCTTGGCCCATTGCTCGACCTATACAAAGCGGTGGACGCTCTGCCCGGCATCAAGAAATCCTTTATCGGAAGTGGTATACGCTACGACCTACTGCTCCACCAAGACGCCGATCCGAAAGTGAACGAGACACACAAAAGATACATGGAGGAGCTCATCGCCAACCATGTGAGCGGACGACTGAAAGTGGCGCCGGAACATACGAGCGACGCAGTGCTCAACATGATGCGCAAGCCCACCTTCAAGCTCTTCTATGAATTCAAGAAGGTCTTCGACCGCGTCAACGAACAATATGGATTGAAACAACAATTGATTCCCTATTTCATCTCCAGCCACCCTGGCTGCAAGGCGGAGAACATGGCGGAGTTGGCTTGCGAAACCCACAAACTGAATTTCCAATTGGAGCAGGTACAAGATTTCACTCCTACGCCGATGACGCTCTCCACGGAGATGTACTACACGGGCTACCACCCCTACACGCTGGAACCCGTCTTCACGGCCCACGACAAGGACGAAAAGTTGGCGCAACGTCAATTCTTCTTCTGGTACAAGCCGGAATACCGCCAACAGATCATGCGTGAACTGCAAAAGATGAAGCGCCCCGACTTAGTGCAACAACTCTTCTCCGGAAAAATATCCGGATTCAGCAGTTTCGAAAGGAATGGCCACAGCAGCGGATACAAATCCAACAACAGGGAACAAAACAACCGAGATTTCAGACCGCAAGGGAAACGTAGTCAAGGAGGGAAAGGAGGGAAAAGAAGATAATCAAAAAAAAACAATCCGAGAACCTCACGGCCCCCGGATTGCCACACATCTATATTTTCATCATTTCACAACCAGTGTCTTGTACGATTTCCCTCCGGAAGACCTCACCAAATAGATGCCCGACTTGGGGGCCATCGTATTCAGTCTCTCGTTCACCTCGGTTGAACTATAAGCGTTAATATCCATTATTTTCAAACCCATCATATCGTAGACGGCATACGCCTCCTCGACATCCTCCCCGTAGAAGAGTTCCGCGCCAGTCGCGTCATGTTGGCTGAACTGCAACCAATCGATGTTCACATAGCTACCTGTAATGGTCAAGCGGAGGAGATGCTCGCCTGCGGGAAGATCCACTTTGCCAATCTCCATCGTATTGTAGAGATCCCAACTGCCGCCGTTCGGCACCTTCACCGTGTCCATCAAGGGACGATTGTCCAAAGAGATCAGGAAGGAGGAGTTGTCCGAACCGGATGAGACCAACGCGGAGAAGTCGTAAGTGCCGCTCTGCTCCACCTTCACCGTATATTCCAACCACTCACCCGCAGTGGTGTATCCAATCGCTTTTCCCTCGGAAGAGGCCACTACATCAACCGCCTCGTCGTTACGGAAAGAGGCATCCCCCTTGTTATCGTCGTCGCTATCGTGGTAGGCCTTTCCCTCTCCACCCTCATCAAAATGTTCCACCTCCAAACGACCTGGAAGAAGTGTCATATTGCCCTGGAAGGGAGTCTGTGGCGTAGCGGAAGTGATCAGAATTCTATAAGCGAACAACTTGCTTGTGATCTTCACAGGCACCGTGATCTTTCCCTGGTTCACATCGTACTCCGTGTTAGAGATCAATGTCGTGGAGGCCACAGGGGTATCCTTATCAGACCAAGTCACATATTCCAGACGAACATTCACGCGGCTACCCATAAAGGAGGGAATACCACTGATCGGCACATTCACATCACCCACCGTATTACCACCCAAAACAATGCTGATCTCACGCTTCTTACGGTCGACAGCGGCGAAGCCATCCACACCGTCAGACTTATCGTTAGGAGGAGTAACGCGAGCCATATATCCGCTCATATCACCATACCACTTGTAGAGCCACCAGCCACCGCCTCTCTGGTTATTGGCAGTAAGCAAACTACCCAATCGGCCTGGCAAACCAGTGAACCACCATGAAATCATCGCGCTCTCCACTCCGTGACGCTCGAACTTGGCGATAAAAGGCACCGAGTAACCTGGGCAACCCTCAAACTTCTGGTTGGCAGCATCCGATCCCGCGCAATACTCGTTGATGCTCACCGCACGAGGAGAGATACCATACTTACGCTCCATGTTGCGAAGCGACTCCAACGCGCCCACGAAACCACCGGATCCCCATTGGTGCCAACAGATCACGTCAGGCACACAATTATTCTCCTTGCAGAACTTCAAAAATGAATCCATAAAACTGGAATCGAACCATGCCAAAGAAGGGCCGACAATCTTCTCGTTAGGATCCATGGAGCGGATCAACTGGTAGGTCTCTTTCCAAAGGGTATGGAAGGAGATGCCATTCGGATTTTTCCAGGTACCATTCGGTTCGTTCCAAATCTCATACCCCTCGAAATTTTGGATGTTGGATTTCCTCTTCTCCTCTATCACCGAACGCACCTCACTTTTCCAGTGGTCCATCGATTGGAATTTATAGGGCCAACCAGGCAAGACATCCGCCAAACGGATCTGAATTCTTCCTGTCGTGTTTTTAATTCTCGGAGAGACCAAGAAAGCACCTCCGATACGTTGCTGACGGCCATTACCGCTACGGGCGGGACAAACGAAGACATTCGGTTTTAATGGTGCCACATCCGCGTCGATGTTGCTTGGTAGAGACTCTGTCAGACCATACAATGATCCTGAAGCCACATGTTGTGCGGGGCGGATGCTGTCAGACAAATTAACAGACAAATTAGTGGCGGAATGTCCAGCGAAGGGAAACGCCAACAAACAAAATGCCAATGACAAACGATTCTTGATATTCATAATTTATACTTTTTGTGTTAGTCAATAGTAATTCACTCTCGGGTTCTCTTCAAGCGACAATCATCGTAAGCACGCTCAACGTCACGTCGAATCGAACAGTGCAAATGTAAAGGGGCTGCAAGGAGCGGATTGGGTATTTTTCGTGCAATGGAACGGTAAAAAAGTCCCACGAGGCAGATTGCGACAAAATCACCTAACGAGATGAACGATTTTTCCAAGCATCAGGTCCAAACAAAAAACGCACGACATCCAATCATAAATGTCGTGCGTTTATCACATAACTCTTAATGATCAACTCTCCTCCACTTGCGTCGGAGAAATACCATAATAAGCCTTAAATCTTTTACTGAAATAGGATGGATCGGAGAATCCCACGGCATAGGCCACGTCCGAAATAGACTCAAATTCGTGGGTTTTAAGTTGTCGCATCGCCTCATTCAAACGATAATCACTCAACAACTCCAACGGTGATTTTCCGACCGCCATCTTCACACGACGGAACATCGTGGAACGGCTGACACAAAGGACATCCGCCAAATCATCCACCGAGAGTTCCGCATCCGCATATCGTTCACGAACCAGATCCATGAACTTGGAGACAAACGGATCCTCCTTCACGACAGGTGCTGGTTCCTCGTATTCCACAGAACTCTCCTCTGTGGCCTTCGGTTTCATCAATTGAGCCAACAAGTAGGCCCGCTCCTGCTTACGCAACTTGAATATGCTACGCAACTTCGCCAAAAGTTCCTCATGGCTAAATGGTTTCGGAATATAATCGATCGCGCCATTGGTAAGACCCAACAAACGGTCGTGCTCGTCATTTCTTCCAGACAAGAAGAGGATTGGAATGTGGGAGAAGAGCTCATCATGCTGCAACTGACGGCACATCTCAATACCATTCATTACCGGCATCTCCACATCACTCAAGATCAAATCCACATCATGATCCTTCACGATTTTCAAAGCCTGCGCGCCATCGTTCGCCACCAAAACTTCACAAAAGTCGCTCAACAGCCCCTTCATGTTTTCGCAGATGAGTTGATTGTCATCCACCATCAAGATAACATTACCAGCCAAACACGCCCGCGTCTCCTCCCGCTTATCGGCGAGGATGGATGGCTCCTCACTCTCCATGACAACCATGGATTCGGAGGCTGGCAAGGTGATGGTAATGCAGGTACCCACGCCCTCTTCGCTATCCACGGAGAAGGTACCGTGATTGAGTTGGACATATTTGCGGCACATGGCGAGGCCTAAGCCCGTACCACTTTCGTGATCCGTACCCACCGTACTCTCCACCTGCTTGTCGGCAAGCAGATTTCGGACCGCCTCCTCAGACATACCCACTCCCGTATCCTTCACGAAGAGTGAGATTTGTCCATTCTCTTGCGACGCGCCTACCGTGATCGTTCCGCCCGCTTCGGTGAACTTCACCGCATTGCCTAAGAGATTACGGATCACCGCGCTCACCATACGGGCGTCCGCATAGGCTTTATGGGTGAGTGATATACGCTTTTCACATTGAATCTCTTTTCGTTTCAACAAACCAGAGGTGAGCTGGATAGCATCATCCACCAAAGGAGCCAAATCGAAATCCTGCGGTTTGCAAATCAGGTCGTCGTTCTTCGACTGCGCCCAATCCAAGAGTTTCAGCATTTCGCCCTGCAAAGTTTTAGCGGAGTCATGCACATCCACGATCAAGGAGCGGCTCTTCTCTTTCGGCATCTCCTCTCCCTTGGCGAGCCAATTCTCCAACGCCACGACGATGGCGAACATCGGGTTCTTCAAATCATGTCCAATGACGGAAATCAAGCTATCCTTGTCCTTCAAGGCATTTTGCAGCTCCATGGTGCGTATGGAGACCTGTTCGTTCAAAAGGTTCTTTTGAGCCACCAATTGTCGGGTGCGCCACTTGAATACAGCCACGATCATGCCCAGAAGCAACAGTCCCATCAAAACATAGAACCACCAGGTATTCCACCAAGGCGGAAGTACCACCACCGACAACGAGATCACCTTCGACTCGCAAGCGTCATTGCTTCGGAAAGCCATCACCTCCAAGACATATTCGCCTTCAGGGATATGGGAGAATTTCACCTGTTTGTCCGCAGGAAGCGTCTGCCACTCATCACGAAGGCCGCGTAAACGGTATTGGCACTGAACCCGATCCGCATCCGAGTAATCAATCACATCTATGTCAATCGCGATGTCAGTCTCCCCATGTTTCAACTGCAAGAGAGAACGATGCGACAAAGGGGAACCCGCTAACGGAGCAGCCGTCACAGGGACCTTCTCTCCCTTCTGATAGAGATGTGAGAAGGCCAGATAAGGAATCTCCGTATCGAAGGATAGTTTATCGGGGTCAATTGAGATAAAGCCCTCATTGGTTCCAAAATAGAGCAATCCATCCTTCGCTTTATAGCCAGATCTCGGATGGAAAAGGAAAGATTGCATATCGATGTAGTTCTCAGGCAATCGGCGGCACTCCCCCTTTTTCGCGTCAAAAGAGAGGATGCCATCATCACCAGCTGTCCAATAGATACCTTTATCATCCCTCACGATGATACGATAGTAGGATTCTGGCACGCAAGGGAGTTGGGCGGGTTGGAGGGAGTCGGTCGTGAATCGGAAAACACCCCGATTGGTAGCCGCCAACAGTGCGCCCTCTTCATCTGCTATCATATCAATGATTCCCAAAGGACCCTTCGTACTGGTTGTATCCTTAGCTTGCAGATAGCAAGTCAGTTTACCACCCTGCTCATACCATAAGCCATTCGAGGTGAGAATCCACATGGCATCAGGGCCCGCGTCGCACACGGAAAGGATCCAGTTGTCATCACTGTTCGTTCGGGAATCGTGTAACAAAATCCGCTCCCATTGAGAACGGGAAGCCCGTTTCCGATAGATACCATCTCCGGAGGAGCATGCGACAACATCGCCGCCATGAAGTGTCTTGGCAGAGAAGAAACAGTTGGACGGAGAAGAGATTCCCTCAAACCGTTCGCGTTGATACGCTCCCGTCTTTAAATCATATCGGAAAAGTCCGCCTCCCCATGTCGCCACATAGCAGAGTCCAGAAGAGAGCGGTGCGACGCCAGAAACATTATTATTAGGGAATTTCGCCAAAGATTGAACCATGTAGTTTGAGTCAACCTTGTAGAGGCCGCCGCCATCCACACTCACCACCATATTTCCATCCGCATTCATCAAGAAAGCGGAACAAACGACGGAGGGGAATCCGAAATTCCATGAGCAGGTGATGCCCGTCGCGTTGTGTTTACGATAGCGCCAAACGCCCGAACTCTGGGTGCCAAACCAAATATCACCCTTACTATCCTTGGTGATACAATAGATCTTGCGCACCTCATCCTCCGAGGCGTTGAAAGGGATGACATGCGTAAATTGAGGCTGGGATGCCAATAAATCATCGCAATACCACAAACCGTGGGCATCGGTAGCGATCCAAAAGCGGCCATTTTCGTCACACACGATATTCGTGATGCAATCGAAAGGGGTATTGACCACACGAGGAGCGGATATAGCCTCCGCTTTCATGTCAAAAATCCACACCTCCGCGGTCTGTCCGGCAACCATCAACAAAGAATCATTCAACGGAATCATGGTTCGGACGAAACTGCAAGCGTCACCCGACGGAATATATCCATAGAGATGAGTTCCCCTCTCATCATAGACCATCATGGAATCCATAGAGCCAAACCAGTAGCGATGCTTTTCATCGATATACATGGCACGGATGAATTTCTTCTCCGTCAACTGAAATAGCAGGTTATCGCTACGGAAGGCCGCTTCTCCTTCATCATAAGTATATACGCCAGCACTGGTGTATAGATACTCTTTCCCTTCATGCAGATAGATGTTCATCGACTCTTGGAAGAAGGGTTTTCCTTCCTCTACCGGTTTTAAGTCACGGAAGGTATCAAACTCTGGCGAATAGGCTACCAACAGACCCGAATAACCACCAGCCGCCACATGGCCACTGGGCAAAGAACGGACAAAAAGGAAATCCTCCCCCGCAACATGGTCATAGGCTTGCTTGCGATGGTGGACGAAGTTCTTTCCGTCAAAGCGCTCCAATCCAAAATCAGTACCGATCCAGATAAAACCCTTCGCATCCTGGTCCATGGAAAAGACACGATTGGATACAAGTCCATTCTTGGTGGTGTAATGGTCAAAGAATCCATACTCCACCTTAGCGGCAGGAAGATGGATCGCAGCCAAGAGGAGCGTCACAATGGTTAATATGTGTCGAAATGGTATCAAATCTAAAGTGTTTTAAGGTTAAGTGCCTGCTATTTGTAATAACAAATATAACACTTTTTTCGACAATTGATTTCAAATCAGGCATATTACTTTTTTTACTTTTTACTATAAAGCGAGGAGACGGACCTACCTGGCTCCTTCAGGGACCCCGTAGTTCCGCCTCCTCGTTTCTATTTTACATTCTATTTTCCTTTATTTCTTGCCGATATGGTTATTCCTTTGCGGAAGGGCAAACGGCACGAACAGAGTATCCGTAGCTACGGAAGCGGTAGTAGTCGACGCCGATGTAGCCTGAATAGAAGTCGAGGGTGCTGGCGTCGTACGGGCGGCTGGAATAGAGCGAACTAGACCAATAGCTGCCGAAATCGCCCTCGTCGCTGCGGCAGCCGCCGTCGCTGTAACCGGCAGCAGGCAAAAAGATGACCTTGCCGTTCTTCTTGCTCACACCAATCCTGCCGGCAATACCGCTTCCGTTCATATCGTCGGTCCATTCCCAGTCGCAGCCATCAATCAACTCCTGCAGTTCAGACGCTGTAGGCATCCTCCACTCCCCTTTCCAGTTGGCTGCCGCCGCGTCATCCTCCGGATCCAGTTGCCACTTGTCATCTACAATACCATACGTTTCTTCTGCATTATATTTCGTCAGTTTTTTTCCAGAACCCCATTTGTAAGTTTCCCAAGAATAGTTTTTCTTAGGAGAGGTCTCTCCCCAGGCGAAATGGTCGCCGTATTCGGTTGGCTTGGTGGCACCCACATTATAGGTGGCCCACCTCACGCTCAGTCCCAAATCGACATAGGAATAGCCATTCTCCTTACCGCTCTCTGACAACTTGTTGATCTTTTTAGCCTCTTCGCTTCCACACGACGGCAGGGCAAACATCGCCATTACCGTCAATATCCACAACAACACGTTTAGCTTTACTTTAATGTTTAGTCTCTTTTCCACTTTCTTTACTTTTTACGTTATTCTAACTTATAGAACCAATCGTTAGATTCACAAATTTAGAGGATTTTATTGGATTGGCAAACAATCAGGAGAGACTTCTGAACACTAAGCGTCTTTCAGACGTTCCATACATTATCTGGTGCCATCCATAAAGTTGGCATCAAATTCTACATGGTTACTAAACGCACCGCCACAACTGATTCTATTTTCTTCACTTGGGGTTCCAAGGTATATTCTTGCCTTTCAGGCACTCACTGCACAGAGACTCACCTTTTTTCTCCTATCTGCGGTAACACCTGCCACATCACCAGGGCGTATGCAATACGCCCCTACTAATATTCGATTTTATCCTCTTTTTCGGTCCACATTCGAAAGACCTCCATTGCCTCATCCCGCAAGATCTGCTCTCTTGGCATAAAGCGCTTGGAGACTGGCTTGTCCAACTCCTCGTAGATGAATTGGTCGTCAAAGCCGATCGACTTCGCGTCCTCCTTTTGGTTGGCGTAGAAATAGCGGTCGATATGCGCCCAATACATGGCAGAGAGGCACATCGGGCATGGCTCGCAAGAGGCGTATAAAACGCAGCCTGACAAATCGAAGGTGTTGAGTTTTTTGCAAGCCTTACGGATAGCCATCACCTCCGCATGGGCAGTGGGATCATTGTTTTTCGTAACCTGATTATTGGAAGAGGCCACAATGACGCCATCCTTCACAATCACCGCACCGAAAGGGCCGCCACCATTCTCCACACTCTTCTTGGAGATGGCGATCGCTTTTCTCATAAATTTCAAATCCGCTTTTTCCATAACTAATCCTCCTCTTTAGAATCGTCCTTCTTGGAAGAAGGTTGAATCGGCGTCGTATCTTTATACATGCCGTTTTTCGCGTTTTCGGAAATGGCTTTCAACGACTCGATGGTGTACTCCACATCCTTCATGGTATGAAGCGTGGTTGGAATCAAACGAACCATTACCTTTCCTTGCGCGATATATGGGTAAATCAAATTCACACAGAAGATGCCGAAGGCCTCACGCATGTGCATCATGGTATGAATGGCCTCCATCATATTGTCCACACTCAAATAGACTGGCGTGACAGGAGACTCCGTGTTACCGATGTCAAGCCCCGCTTTACGAAGGCCCTTCTGCAACGCATGGGTGATCTCCCACAGATTTTTTCTCAACTCCGGATGCTTCTCCAAATACTCCAAACGGGCGATGGCACTGGCCGTGATAGCCGACGGCAACGCTTCTGAGAAGGTTTGGGAACGCATATTGTATCGGAGATAATTGATGACCGTCTCGCTGCCAGCGACAAAACCGCCCGACACGCTCAACGCCTTACCGAAAGTGGCTACCAAGAGATCCACCTTATCCATCACACCGAAATGGTCCGCTACGCCAATACCGTTAGGTCCCACCGTACCGAAGCCATGGGCATCCTCGACCACCAACATAAAATCGTACTTCTCCTTCAACGCCGCGATTTTATCCAACGGAGAGAATTCGCCCGTCACACCGATCACACCCTCCGTCACCAATAGGACACCTCCGCCCAACTCTTGGGCGGTCTCCGATGCCTTCTTCAATTGCGCTTCGATACTCTCGATGTCATTCTTGTGGTAGGCGAAACGACGGGTAAGTTGGGATTTGATACCATCATGGATACTGGAGTGCGCCTCCGAATTATAGACAATCGTATCATTACGTCCGCAAAGACTATCAATGACGGAGATCATTCCCTGATAGAAGGAGTTCAACACAAAGGCATCCTCCATCTTCACGAAATCGGCGATCTTATCCTCCAACTCCTCATGCAAGAAGGTGTTTCCTGTCATCAAGCGGGAACCCATCGGATGAGAGAGGCCATACTGGGCCACCCACTCCATCTCCTGCTTGCGGATTTCGGGATTATTGGCCAACCCGAAATAGTTATTCATTCCCCAATTGAGCACCTCTTTTCCACGGAAAGTCATTCTCGGACCTACCTCTCCCTCCAATTTAGGGAACATAAAGTAACCGTATGCCTGCTTACTCCACTGACCAAGCGCTCCAGGGTTGTTCTCTATTCTATCTAATATATTCATTTTCAATCACTAAATTATTCGAACAAAATCATTTCCGGAACCTCCTCGGCATTCGGATCCACCTTCTCGTTCGCATTCGGGCAGAGATACTTATCCGTCACGATGAACGGCTCTGTCCTTGAATAGCCAAGAGAAGCATCATTATACACTTTGTTCATATACGTACCCCAAACAGGCAAGGCCGTCGCTGATCCTTGTCCATTTCTGAGGTTATCGAAGTGGATATCCCTATCCTCACCTCCTACCCATACACCGGTGATCAAATTTGGCACAAAGCCCATAAACCAACCATCGGAGTTATTTTGTGTGGTACCTGTCTTTCCCGCCACAGGCGTTTCCCATCCCAAACTATACTTATAACTCTTGGTTCTCAAACGCAAACCAGTACCTCCATTGACAACGCCTTGCAACATGGAAATCATCTTATAGGCGGTCTGTTCGCTGAAAATCTCATTCATACGAGGCACGAAGGTTGCCACCACATTGCCCTTATCATCTTCAATACGGGTGACGAACAAAGGTTCGGTTTGGATACCCTTATTGGCGAATGCGGTGTATGCGGCGGTCATCTCACTCACGGAAACATCCGCGATACCCAAACACAAGGATGGCACCGGATCAATATGATTCTTCAAACCGAACGAGTGCAGCAACTTCACGAAACTTTCAGGCCCCAACTGCTTGATCAGATAGGCGGAAATCCAGTTGTTAGATGTCTGCAAACCACGACGGATGGTAATCATCTGTCCTACCTCTTTCTTACCCTCTTCACCATACGGCACATTTCTTGGCTCCCAAATCTCTCCGGAAGGCAACAAAACCTGCGGCTGAACATTCGGCACAAGGTCACATGGAGACATTCCCTCCTCCATCGCCAATGCATAAAGGAACGGCTTTATCGTGGAACCCACCTGTCGACGTCCCACGCTGACCAAGTTATATTGGAAGAAATTAAAATCAATACCACCCACATAGGCCTTCACATGACCATTATACGGATCGATAGACATCATGGCTGAACGAAGGAACGATTTTGCGTAACGAATGGAATCCATCGGTGTCATCACCGTATCCTTGCCACTCTTCTCCCAATCGAAGACACGCATCGCCACTTGCGCCGTGTCGAAATAGGCCTTGATTTGGGAATCAGACATCTTCTCGTCATATTTCATGCCACGGTATCTATCGGACAATCTCATGGCACGCACCAAGATGGAATCCACTTGGGCCTGTGTGGATTTGTTGGAGAATGGCGCCTTTTTATGCTTCTGACCGCTCTTCTCTTTGAAGAACAATGGCTGCATATAACCACCCACATACTCCTTTATCGCCTCCTCCGCATACTGCTGCATACGGGAATCGATGGTGGTATAGATCTTCAAACCATCCCCATACAAATTATAAGGAGAGCCATCTGGTTTCGTGTTTTTATTGCACCAACCATAAAGCGGATCGCTCACCCATGCGAGGGAATCCTCATAAAATTTCTGATTTTGCCACTTGGCGTAATCCGAGCGGACTGGCATCGGAGCCGTCAATACAGTTCTTAAATATTCACGGAAGTAAGGGGCTAATCCCAACTTGTGGTCCACTTTCTGGAATTTCAGAATGATATCCAATTGAGACAATGAATCGCACTCCGCTTGTGTGATTTTGCCATATTTAGCCATTTGGGAGAGCACCGTGTTTCGTCGTGCCTTACACCTATCTCTTCGATCCGCACGATTTGGATTGTACAGGGATGGATTCTGCAACATACCCACCAACAAAGCGGACTCCTCAATATTCAGGTCCTTGGGTTGTTTGCTGAAATAGACCTCAGATGCGGACTTGATTCCCACCGCGTTGTTCACAAAATCGAACTTATTCAAATAGAGGGTAATGATCTCCTCCTTGGTATAATACTTCTCTAATTTCGCCGCGATCACCCACTCACACAACTTCTGCTTGGTACGTTCCCACTTATCCTTCGCGCGTTTATCCGTAAAGAGCAACTTGGCCAACTGTTGGGAAACGGTACTACCACCACCCTTGTCTTGTCCCATCAAAAGGGTTTTAACCGCCACACGCAACAAAGCGTCGCCGTCGATACCGGAATGTTCATAAAAACGGGCATCTTCGGTAGAGATAAGCGCATCCGTCATATAAGGAGAAATCTCCTCGTATGGCGTATAAACACGGTTCTCTCCCTTTTGGAAATAACGGCCCAACACCTTCATGTCGCTGGAATAAATTTCAGTGGCGAATTTATTTTTAGGGTTCAACATCTCCTCCACGTCAGGCAAGTATCCGATCTTTCCATCAGCGATACTCTTAAACACCATATATACGGAGAAGATTCCCAAGAAGAAGAGAACCCAGAAAGCAATCAATATGATAGTACCAACTTTTACCTTTCCCTTAGCCATATTTCATATAATTTGTACTTGCAAAAGTAATAAATAAATCGTTATTCCAAACGCATGATCTTTGCGCCAATCGCGTTCAGACGTCCGTCAATGTCCTCGTATCCGCGGTCGATCTGCTCGATGTTGCTGATGGTACTGGTGCCATTGGCGCTCATCGCGGCGATCAGCAAAGCGATTCCCGCACGGATATCAGGGGAACTCATCTTGGAGGCGCGCAACTGATTCTCATGTCCCAATCCAATCACCGTCGCGCGGTGCGGATCACACAGGATGATCTGCGCACCCATATCAATCAATTTATCCACGAAGAACAGACGGCTTTCGAACATCTTTTGGTGGATCAACACACTTCCCCTCGCTTGTGTGGCCACAACAAGGAATACGCTCAAAAGGTCAGGCGTCAAACCTGGCCAAGGCGCATCCGCGAAGGTCATGATGGAACCGTCGATAAATGTGTCAATGGTATAATGCTCTTGTTTAGGAATATAAATGTCATCCCCACGTCGTTCGATGACGATGCCCAATTTGCGGAAGCAATCCGGGATCATGCCCAACTGGTCGTAGCAGACATTTTTAATGGTAATCTCCGAATGAGTCATCGCCGCCATTCCGATGAAACTACCAATCTCAATCATATCAGGGAGGATCAAATGGTCGTAGCCGCCCAACTCATCCACACCCTCAATCGTAAGCAGGTTGGAACCGATACCGGAGATGCGGGCACCCATACCGTTCAACATCTTGCAAAGTTGTTGGATATAGGGTTCACATGCCGCATTGTAGATAGTGGTCGTTCCCTTCGCCAAAACAGCAGCCATCACGATATTGGCGGTTCCCGTCACGGAAGCCTCATCCAACAGCATATAGGCGCCATTCAATTTTTTAGCGGTGACACGGTATAATTTTCCTTCATCATCGTAGGAGAAATCGGCGCCCAACTTCTGAATACCCAAGAAGTGGGTATCCAAACGGCGACGGCCGATTTTATCGCCACCCGGTTTAGGGACAATCGCCAACCCGAAGCGGGAAACCAACGGACCCGCCAACATGACGGAACCACGAAGGGAGGCGCATTTTCTGTAAAAATCAGCGGAGTTCATGTAATCAAGGTTCACATCATCCGCCTGGAAGGAGTAACACCCCTTCTTGACGAGGTTCACCTTCACCCCCATATCACGCAAAAGCGAGATAAGATTATTGACATCCAATATATCCGGGATATTTGAGATGGTCACCTTCTTGGAGGTAAGTAACACGGCGCAGATCACCTCCAACGCCTCATTCTTCGCACCTTGTGGGACAATCTCCCCACACAATGGATGACCACCCTCAATCAAAAATTTTGCCATGGCACTACGCTATAAATCAAAATGTTACTTTTTCTTTTTCTTTTTAGAAGAGGACTGGCTTTGTCCCGCCAACAGATCTTTGCAATCCTCCAACACCACCTCTTCGCTGGACAAACGGATGTCGCCCTTCGAGAGATCCCTGAGGTCGTCGAAGATCTTCTGATCCGCCACACCATCCTTGTTGTACATGATGTAGCACTTTTTCATATAGTTGGCGATATAGATGGAGAGTTCACGCTTCTCCTCCTCATCTGTCAAAGAGGCCGCCTTCTCTATCATTCCTTGAATCAATTTGCCGTAATGTCTGAGTTTGATTTGTCTTGGCTCGGAATAAGGCACTCGGTTAGGATTCGCCTTCAAACTCTCCCTTTCCACCACCTCATAAGGATAGTCGATATCCAATTTGAAATCAGACATAATGGCGAGATGGTCCCACAACAAATGTTTGAATTCCGTCAGATCACGCAACTGCGGGAAGAGATTTCCCATCGTCGAAATGATGGAATAGGCGCAATCCGTACGTTCGTTCCTATCCTCGATTGTCAAACAGTAATCCACCATGTTTTGAATGTTTCTACCATACTCCGGCAAAACAAGGCGCTTCATTTTTGTGTTATATCTCATATTGCTAATCAATTACAATTTTTTCTGAAACGGATATCCTACTTTACGACATCCATAGCCAAGGGGTTGGCCATACCTTGCAAAGGTACGACAAAAAATCCTTAATTCTATGATTTTTTAATGATTAATTATAACAAAACGAAACGCTAAATTCATTAACTTTGTCTCTCAAACCAACATTATCACCCATCCATCAATGGAAAGAGAATCAAATCACACGAAAAAATATGTGAATGTGGCGATCATCCTTCTATTAGGAATCGCCGCTTTCGTGATAGGCAAAAAGAACGAGCACGTCATCCAGCCCGCATCGTCCACTCTCCACACCATGAAGGGGGGCGTACATGGCACCTATTACACCATCAAATACATCTCCGGGGAAGACACTTTAGCCCAAAATGAGCTGGACAGTTGTTTCAGAAAATTCGACCTCTCCCTCTCCACCTTTGAGCCCAATTCGATCATCTCCCGCATCAACCAAAACGATCCAACGGTAGAGGTGGATTCCTTTTTCACCACCGTATTCAACCGAGGCTTGGAGATTTCCCGATTGACGGATGGCGCCTTCGACATGACAGTTGCGCCGCTTGTGAATCTTTGGGGATTCGGCTTCAAAAAAATGGAGGGTGTTACAGAAGAGATGGTCAAGGAGATACACGCTCATATCGGATACGAAAAGGTAAGACTAGAAAATGGAAGAATCCGTAAGGAGGACGACGCCATGCAACTTGACGCATCCGCCATCGCCAAAGGATACTCCTGCGACGTGGTGGCCAACCTACTAAGAGCGCACGGTTACGAGAATTTCATGGTGGAAATCGGTGGAGAGATCGTGGCGCAAGGCAAGAATCCCAAAGGTGAAGCCTGGGTAATCGGCATCACCAAGCCAACTGACGACAACGACGTCTTCTCGCCCGAACTACAAGCCCATGTGGAGATACAAGACATGGGTATGGCGACATCAGGCAACTACCGCCAGTTCTATTACAAAGATGGCAAACGCTATTCCCACACCGTAGATCCGCACACAGGATACCCTGTGGAACACAAACTGCTCAGCGCCACCGTTTTTGCGGAGGATTGCATGACGGCTGACGCATTCGCGACCTCATTCATGGTAATGGGATTGGAGAAGGCATGTGACCTCATTGAGCAAAAATCATTGCCTATCTCCGCCTACTTCATCTATACGGACGAGGAGGACATCATGCGGTCTAAGGCAGTGGGCCCTATCAAAGAGAAAATAACTATCCTAAACAATTAGAGACATGCGTAGATACGGTCTGGTCGTTTTATTCCTCCTACACTCCCTGATTACGCTTTATGCGCAGTTAGGTAGCCGTATCACGAATTATTCCTCAGAAACCGGGCTCGCCCAAAACACGGTGACCGACATTCTCAAGGGGGAATCAGGGTTCCTCTGGATCGCCACGCTCGATGGACTCAGTCGTTTCGACGGGTACGATTTCAAGAATTACAAAGCAGACTCCAAAGCACTAAACCGCAGCACCAGCAACCAGTTCATCTCGATTAGGCAAGACAAGAGCGGGCAGCTCTGGATCCTGAATGACATCGGACAGGTATTACGATTCGATCCGAGGTTGGAACATTTCACCCTCTATCCATCCGCAGACAGCAACAAGGGAGAGAATTACTTCTCCGCCAACAACATCGTCCAACTCTCGCCGGCTGAATTATGGATCATCGGCAATGGCGAGAATGGCGCGATCAGAATTTTAATCAACGAGGATGGAACCACCCACACCTCCCACATATTAGGGAAAGGAGAAAACCAAGAGGGCGTAAAAATCAACAGTATCTTCCTCGATAAAAACGGACAACACTGGATCCTCTCAGACAAAGGGACCGCACTACTCGCACCAAACGACACCACCCCACGCATCGAATACATCAGCGAAGGGAAGGGATTGGCCGCCTACATGATGGTGGAGACACCGCAAGAACTTCTGATCGCTTCGGCGCAACGACGCATCATCGTTTACGAAAAGAGCCATAAGAGATTTTACACCACCTCTCCAGTCAAAAAGAATAGTTCGGCCGATTACACACATATCTTCCTCTTGGATGACAAGAGTTACTGCACCATCCAAAGCAGAGAAAACGGAGAGCAGATAGTGGCGGTAACCAATTTGAACAATTGGGAGGAGATCGCCACCTACAAGTTAGACGGAAGCGCAGAAAAGTGTTGGCAAGACAAAGAGAACAACCTTTTCATCAAGACCAAAGGAGGATACCACCTCTACAAGGTGGATACCCGCACGAAAAGCATCAAACAAGAGCCGCACTTTCCCATCCGCTCCACGGTGGAACTGCGTGATACCATGGGGGTAATTTGGTCGGCGGATAGCCATGCGGGCATACGGAAATCAGTCAATTTCGACGGTACATTGGCCATCGATCAAAACGATTCCCGACATATCATCCTCAGTCATGAGACGAAGGCGATGTTCGAGGATAACAGACGTCGCCTTTGGATCGCCACAGAATCAGGCGTCACCAGGATCTACGACGCCAACAATCAACTATTGGGATTCCTTGACAAAAGAGGATTCATCTCACGGGAGAACACCGTAGAGACATTCGGCACCGTCAACAACTTTTACCAAAGCCGAAACGGAACCATATGGATCGCCACAGACGAGCGTCTTTTCGAACTGAAAGAGACGGAGACGGGACGCTTCAACGTCAAGGAGTGCGCCGCATCGGAGAGTGAATACCAACCTCTCTCCCACCAATTCACCAGCATGCTGGAGGATTCAAAAGGACGACTTTGGCTAGCCTCTTCCCACGGAGGATTGCACCTTCTAAACCAAGAGGAAGGCAAATATAGATTCATCCACAAGGAGAACCGGTTTAAGTTCAGTTATCCGCCCACTGTGGAGAAATCCCACACGCTAATGGAGGATAAAAACGGCAACATTTGGTTAGGTTCCAGCGAAGGACTCACCATCTTCTCCTCCGACTTCTCCTCCCCCGAAGAGATCAGGTTTTTCTTCTACAACACGGAGAACACCAATCTGACCAACAGTTGCATCTACGATATTTTCCAAGATGACAAAGGGGACATCTGGTTAGCCTCTTTCGGCGGAGGTCTTTTCAAGGTAATGGGTGATTTCATCCTCTTCCAAACGCCTGAGTTTGAAATTCTCAACCGCAGCAACAACCGTTTCCCTTCCGACCTTCTGTTAGACATAGTGGACGATGCGCAGAACAACCTCTGGGTACTCACGGAGGAGGCGATCGTAAAGTTCAACCCAGAGAACAATGAGGGCGAGACATTCGGGCTCATCCAAGGGGTACAAGGAGCGGACCCATCCGGCAAACGACTTCTGCGAAGGTATGCGGGAACACTGTCCACCTCCACCCAAAACGGCTTCTTCACCTTCAATCCGCAAGAGGCCAAGCCAACGGACTACTCGCCAAACATTGTCTTTACCCGCTTCCTTCTCTTCAACAAGGAGCAGGACATCCACGAAGACAAATCGGTAGTGAAAACCACAGCCAATTACCTACAAGAAATTACCTTAAAGCACAACCAGTCGGTATTTTCCATCGGATACGCCGCACTGGACTACCGCTTCCCAGAGCATATCCAATACGCCTATAAATTAGAGCCTTTCGAATCGGAATGGAACTATGTGGGAAAACAAAAGTTGGCCACCTACACCAACCTGCCAAAGGGAGAGTACCGATTCTTGGTCAAATCAACCAACAGCGAAGGCACCTGGCACGAGAATACCCGTGAACTAAAGATCACGGTGCTTCCCTCTTTCTGGGAAACAGGATGGGCCTATATGATCTACGCCAGCATCCTGCTGCTCATCATCATCGCCTCAGCCACCTTCTACCGCACCAAGACGCAGATGCGACTGGAACAGGAGATGTCCGATTCCAAACTACAATTCTTCACAGACATCTCACATGAGTTGAGAACACCGCTCACCCTTATACACGCGCCATTGGAGAATGTTTTGGAGAACGGCACCCTACGCAAAGAGGACAAGGAACAACTGGAGGTGGTGCGTACCAACACCAACCGGATGCTCCGCATGATGAATCAGATCATGGATTTCAGGAAGATCCAAAGCAACAAGATGAGGCTTCGTGTGGAACAGACCAAGTTGGGGGACTTCATTGCCTCCTGTAGCGCCACCTTCCTGAAATTGGCGGACAACCGCAACATCCAATTCACCATCCAAGACCAAACCGACGGCGCGACCTACTGGGTGGATCGAGACAAAATCGACACGATCATCTTCAACCTACTCTCCAATGCCTTTAAATTCACCCCAGACGGCAATGCGGTATCGGTTCGGACCTATCTCTCCAACGGAGAAGGTGTAATAGAGGTGGCTGACAAAGGATGCGGTATGCCAAAAGACAAATTGCCGACCATCTTCGACAGATACACGACATTGCAGAACTTCTCCCTCACCAAACAGAGCGGAACAGGCATTGGACTCTCACTGGTAAAAGAGATTGTGGAACTACACAAGGCCACCGTCCAAGTGGATAGCGAGCCTAACGAGGGAACCACTTTCACCATACGAATCAAACCCGGCGTGGACCACTTCGACAATACCGTTGACATCGTCATCAATGACGACACGCAGAAGCGGGAAAGCGAAGCGGCCTCAACAAGCGACGTCACGACAAACGAAAAGAGCCAGGAGAGACCATCCTTGCTGATCGTGGAGGACAACGAACAACTCAGGGATTTCCTTCGCTCCGTACTTTCCAAACGGTTCAACATCATAGAGGCGGGCAACGGAAGCGTCGGATTAGAGAGCGCGGTCAGAGAGTTGCCGGACTTTATCCTAACGGATATCATGATGCCTATTATGGATGGTATGGAGATGACTAGAAGACTCCGTTCTAACGAGCAGACCTCCCACATACCTATCATACTGTTGACCGCCAAGACCGACATGCAAAGTAAAATAGAGTGTTTGAAGATGGGTGCCAACGACTATATCACCAAACCTTTCAGCATGGCCTACTTGGAGGCGAGAATAGACAACATCCTCCAAGAGAGGGAACAGTGGCAAACACAATACAAGAGTCGATTGATCAACCAAGCAGAGACGGGAGCGGCAACCCTTCCGACAGACGAAGAGAAAGAGCAGGAACCGCTCAACGGCAAAGACGACGCCTTCATGCGATCGATCGTGGAGATCATCCAAAAGAACATGGACAACAGCGAATTCTCCATAGAGGATTTACAGGATGAACTGAAGGTGGGCAAATGGCACCTCACCGCCAAGGTCAAATCTTTGGTCGGGCTCACTCCTACTGAATTCATCAGAGAGACACGGTTGAGTCATGCCGCGGAGTTGATCGACAACAGCGACTACAATATGACTCAAATCACCTATATGATCGGCATGTCCGACTCCCGCTATTTCAGCAGATGCTTCAAGCAGAAGTTCGGCGTGACTCCGACCGAGTATAAAAACAGGAAAAAATAGATAATTTATGAATATATACGACATTGCATCTTTCGGCGGATTCATCTGCGTCATTATCCTTTTGTTAGCGCTGGATTTAGGCGTATTCCACAAAGAGGACCACGAGGTCACCTTCAAGGAGTCGCTGGTCTGGACCTGTATATGGATCACCATCTCCCTACTATTCAGTGGCGTCATCTACTGCTTCGGAGAGTACATCCACGGCATCACATCCATGGAGGCGTTGGAAGCGATCAACCAAAAGCATGGACACGGATTAACGCTTCTTCCCCAAGCGGGGTTAGCGGAGAATCTCCACATATACCGCAAGGCGCTGACATTGGAGTACCTATCCGGCTATGTCATAGAGAAGATGCTCTCTTTAGACAATATATTCGTGATGATCATGATTTTCATGAGTTTCGGCATCGAAAAGAAGTATTACCACCGAGTGCTTTTCTTCGGCATCATCGGTGCCATCATCCTCCGTTTCATCTTTATCTTCACCTGCTCCGCCCTCATTCATCAATTCTCTTGGGTACTGGCCATATTCGGTGTGATATTGATCATTTCAGGAGGCAAACTACTATTCGGCAAAGAGGAGGAGGAAAAAATCGATACGGAGAACCATCCTGTCGTGAAATTCGCCTCCAAACATTTCAAACTTTTGAGGGAGTACAAAGGGCACAATTTCTTCGTGAAAAAAGATGGCAAACGCTACATCACCGCCCTATTCCTGGTACTATTGGTGATAGAGTTCTCCGACGTGCTTTTCGCCGTGGATTCCATTCCTGCGATCTTCTCCATCACCAGAGATCCATACATCGTATTTTTCTCCAACATATTCGCCATTCTTGGACTCAGGTCACTCTTCTTCATGCTTAGCAGCGTGATGGGTATGTTCTGCAGACTTCCGATCGGACTAGGCATCCTACTGGCCTTTATCGGCGTGAAATTGTTGCTCAACGTCTTCTTCGGAATTGAAATCGATCCTGGGGTCTCCCTACTCATCATCCTATCCATCCTGACCTTGAGTATCATCGCCTCACTGGTTCTCCCTGAGAAGAAAGAGGCGGAATAGATTGAGGTACAAAAACAGAACAGAGGGCTGTCCACTATAGCGTGAACAGCCCTCTGTAATTTATGAGGACGTCAATTGGATTATATAAACTCCTCGCCGATTTTTACCTGCGTATCATTCACGAATTGACGGATACGTTGTTCCTCCTCCTTTTTGCAGATCAGCAACGCCTTATCCGCCTCAGCGACGATGTAACCGTCAAGACCTTGGATCACAGCCAATCTACCCTCTGGAAGGGCGACCACATTATTCTTGCTCTCGTACAAGAGTGTCTTGCACTTCAACGTCACATTTTGGTTCTCGTCCTTGTCCGCATGCTCATATACAGATCCCCAAGTACCCAAATCGGACCATCCGAAGTTGGCCGCCAACACATGGACATTTTCCGCCTTCTCCAAGATAGCGTAGTCGATGGAGATATTGGTGCACGATTGATAGATGCTATCAATAAAAGCTTGCTCCTTATCGGTTCCGTAACAATCCTTACCCTGCTCGAACTTACGGTTCATCTCATTCAAGTAGAGGTCGAACGCCGCGATGATGGTCTTCACGTTCCAGAGGAACATACCTGAATTCCAGAAGAACTCGCCGCTCTCGAAAAACATACGAGCCAATTCCAAATTAGGCTTCTCAGTAAAAGTCTTTACTTTCAAAATGCTATTGCCACTCTTAACGGCATCCGCCACCTGGATGTATCCATAACCAGTCTCAGGACGACTAGGTTTGATACCAAGCGTCAAAATATCATCGTGTGTGCTCGTGTATGCCAAACCGCAATTAATGGTCTGAACGAATTCATCCTCCTTCAAAATCAAATGGTCGGATGGAGAGACCACCACATTCGCATCAGGATTCTCCGCCAAAATACGGTTCATAGCGTATGCGATACATGGAGCGGTATTACGTCTAGCAGGCTCCAACAAAACTTGGTTCTCGCGCAATTCAGGCAACTGCTCCAAAATCAAATCTTTGTAATGGCTATTGGAGGCAATTAAGATATTCTCCTTGGGAACGATCTTCAAGAAACGATCATAAGTCATTTGCAACAAGGAACGACCTGTTCCAAAGAAATCCAAAAACTGCTTAGGCTTGTTATTTGTGCTGAATGGCCAAAAACGGCTACCCACACCACCTGCCATGATCACGCAATAATTGTTATTTTTCATTTCAACTCTATTATTATAGGGCATAAACCCTGATTATTTTTCACAAAGCATATCCAACAGTATCTAAAAGTCAGAATACAACTGCAAAAATAGCAATTTTATCGGGAACAAGAATTATAAAATTCAAAATAAACCACAAATATCATACAACACCGCCTCAACAAGCGGGGCAATAGGGTTTCCAGCATATGTAGCACCATTTCTATATGCGTATCCACCATTTTTTCAGAAAAAATAATCGTCAAAATATTGGATATTCAAAAATAAGCATTACCTTTGCACCGCATTTGAGAACAATTTGTTCATTAATCGCCCAGATGGCGGAATCGGTAGACGCGCTGGTCTCAAACACCAGTGGATTCACTTCCATCCCGGTTCGACCCCGGGTCTGGGTACTCAACCTTCGAAGTTCTCTCTTCGGAGGTTTTTCTTTTTTCACCCTACCCCAACCAACAAAGACAACCTTCGGCCTCCTATCTTAGGATGAGGAGAAACATCATACTGACAAATTATGGAAAAAAAAAGAATGGGTAGATCAAAAGACCTACCCAATTTCGCAAAGCTTACACAAATACACTCAGATAATGTTCACGTTTCAGTTCAGAATTAAACCATTATTACACTTTATCAATAATCGTTCTGTCATTGACGTTACAAAGGTAATGCATTTTATCTAACTCGAAACACCTTGAAACGGAAATTTTTCCAAAAAAATCTTAAAACAAGGTATTATCCGTAGAACAAAACCTTATAATTCGCGATATGTTTGATTATCATCAAACGAACGTCTCCAAAGAGCTCATCACGACTCTTGGGAAGGAGGATAACCAAACACCGCCCGATACTTTCTACTAAAATAGAGTGGATCATTGAATCCGACGGAATAGGCCACCTCGGAAACGCTGCGCCCCTCTTTCAACATCTTTTGAGCACGGTGAAGCCTAAACTCCGTGATGATCTCTAAAGGCGTCTTATCCGTAATGGACTTCAACTTGCGGGAGAGAGACGACTTGCTCATCGCCAACTCATCCGCAATATCATCAATGGAGAACTCAGAATCCTGATAACGCTTCTCCACCACCTGCAAAACACCCCGCAACAGATCGTTCGCCTCCTCATCGATGCGATCCTCTTCGAAATTATGCGTCAACACCTGCTGTTGCTGTGTTCTACGCCACTGCAATATATTTTGCAATTTCATCAGTAACTCCTTGGCCGAGAATGGTTTGGTGACATAATCGATCGCACCGCTCGACAAGCCTCGCAACCTGTCGTCCTCGTCGCTACGGGCGGAGAGGAATACCAAAGGCACATTCATGGTCGGTTGTTCACCACGCAGACGTTTATACATCTCAATACCATCCACGACAGGCATCTCCACATCAGAGATGATGATGTCCGGACGGCATTCCCGCACAACATTCAACCCCTCCTCTCCATTGGAAGCAGCCACCACGTTCACATAAGGCTTTAGCATCTCACAGAGGTTGTTCAATATCAACGGATCGTCGTCAACCACCATCACCGTATTACCATCCAGCAACTCCGCATTCACCTCAAAGGTCTCCGAAGATGCCTTTGTCGGAACAGAGATCTCCGCCAACTCATCCGACTTGGTCAACGAAATGACAATGGTCGTTCCCCTTCCCTCTTCACTCTCCAACTGAATCGTGCCACCACTCTTGCGGACGAAATCCTTCGTCATCTGGAAGCCTAAACCAGTACCCTTCTCATTGTTAGTACCCAAAGTGGATTCGTGTCGTCCGTCGCCCATCAGCTCCTCCACCTTCTCCTTCGACATGCCCACACCACTATCGGTAATGGACAATCGAACGACAGACAACTCCTCCGAAGCATATATGCGGATAGAACCACCCGTCGGCGTGAATTTCACCGCATTCGACAAGACGTTGCGGATCGCTGTTCCTATCATACGTCCATCGGCAAAGACTTTATGTTTCACATCAGAGGTATAATCCACGGTTATATTCTTCTCCGAGAGGACACCATTCAGAAGATCCAAAACCTCCGTCATGATTTGGTGAAGACTCACATGGTCCATGCGGCAAGCCACATCTGACTGTTTGCCCCTCGCCCACTCCAAGAGCTTCACCATCACCGACTGCAGATTAAATGCAGACAAATAGGTGTCATTCAGCACCTTCCAAGTATTCGGAGAGATCTCACGTCGCTTCACAACGCCCTCCAATGCGCCCACAATTGCGAACATCGGATTCTTCAAGTCATGTGCCACGACAGAAATCAAACGGTCCTTTTCCCGAAGCACATCCAAAAGTTCTTGGTTACGCTGTTCGATGAATTTCTGCTTCTGGCCCAACAATTGATTGCTCTCATCCAACTCCTTGGTGCGTTCAGCCACCATTTTCGACAAGAGCTCACGTTGTTTCACGATAGAACGGAAACGGTAGTAGAGCACTCCGGCAACAATCGCAATAAGTCCCAACACCATCAGGAGTGTACACCACCATGTCTTCCACCAAGGCGGTAAGACACGTATATTCAGCGTAATAATCTTCGGATCACCCACTCCGTCGCGACGCAACGCCTTCACTTCCAAGACGTAGTCTCCAAAAGGCAAGTGGGAGATCTTCACCTCTCGTTTATCCCCCAAATCCACCCATCGGCGGTCCAAGCCATTGATTCGGTAAGAGGCATCCACAATATTCAGACCAGAGAAATCCAACACATCAAAAGAGATGCTGATATTGGTTTCATCATAATTCAAGACCAACTCATTCGTACGAGAAAGAGGAGCAGGCAACAGGTCGCTGCTTGGCAAAACACGCTCTCCAAATAAATAGAGATCAGAGAAAGAGAGATAGCTAACACCCGACGACTCACGCTTCAAAGTAGGATCAAAGACCATAAATCCCTCGGTGCTACCAAAATAGAACCGTCCCTTGGAGTCTTGGAAGGCGGCACGGGAGGTGAAATAGTTGCGGTTGCGGCAACGGTCGTCCAACAAGACCTGATGATAAGTCGCACCATCATAATCGAAATAGAGGATACCATTGGATCCGCTGGTCCAGAAGTGACCATCCCGACCCAACAAGATCGAGGAGTAATGACCCGCTGGCAAGAAATCCAACGATTTGAATGAGGACCCATCCGCCTCGAAACGAATGACACCGCGATTGCTCACCACAAAGAGATTACCCGCCTCGTCACACGCGCCCTGGAACATCATCAACGGATTGTGGGATTGTGTGGCGTCTATATCCGGATAGGTGGCCTTCATCTTGCCATTCTCCCAACGCCAAACAGTACGGGAGGTGATAATCCAGCGTACCCCTTGTTTTGTCTCCATAAGGTGCTCCACCCATCGGTCTTCCGAAGAAATGGTGGAATCGCCCATCAACCGCACATGGTTCCAAATATTTTTCTCCTTGGAATAGCAATAGATACCATCACCCGCCAAACCGACGCCCACCTCTCCGTTCTGGAAACAGTGCAACACCTTACTGGTACTGTACGCGAAACCAATTCCATCAAAGGGGTACTGGGTAATCTTTCCCGTCTCCGTATCATAGGTGCAAGGAACTCCGCCCCATGAGGCCACCCAAATCTT
This sequence comes from Paludibacteraceae bacterium, assembly GCA_045639525.1. Lineage (GTDB taxonomy): Bacteria > Bacteroidota > Bacteroidia > Bacteroidales > Paludibacteraceae > UBA1181. The sequence goes on from JAZUDI010000030.1 coordinate 35,910, forward strand.
TCCATCGACACCCTTCTGCAACGACAAGACATTATTACTTGTCAAGCCATCCTCTGTCTGGATATGTTTCAGCAATTTCAAATCGGGAGATAGCAGATAACAGCCATGGCCATCCGCGCTGACCACGATATTTCCTCGCCCATCCTCCGCGAAAGAGGTTCCATCCACCAAAGGGAATCCAATATCGGACGAGTGCAAAGAACTGGACTCTTTCGACTCGCCATATCGCCACAAACCCGAATTCTGGGTACCGATCCAAATATCTCCGTCACGATCCTCGAAGAGCGTATGTACCTTCTTCAACTCATCCACATTGATATTAATCGGCGCCTGTTTCTCAAAGCTCCATTTCCCGGATCGGTATTCGCCACGCCAAAGTCCGCTTCCACTGGTTCCTAACCAAATCCTTCCCTTCGAATCCTTGAGAATGGCGGTGATGCACTTAAAAGGGGTTTCGATCCTCTCCGCACGAAGGATCGTACCATCATCCCCGATGTGCACGACGCCCAAGGAGCCAATACTGGAAGAGATCAATATGCGGTTGTGGTCCAAGCGAATCATGGAGGAGACCATCTCATTGATTTCAGAGAGAAATGTGGGGCCACATCGCTTGAAATCCTTATCCCACACCCGGACGCCTGGGAAAGAGCCAATCCAAATCCGACCCCAATCATCCTCCAACAAACTGCAGGTAAAGATATCTTGGGTTGCTTGATAGGCAATAGGATTCTTATCGAACAGACCACCCTCCTTATCGAATAGATAAAGTCCCGCATTGGTGGAGAGAATCGTCCTACCACCACTGATTGGATAGATTCCCGTCACACATTTATAGTATGTGGTGTCGAAATCTTTGGGGGCCAAATTATGGAAGGAATCGGTCATCTCGTCATAGGAGACCGCCATTCCGTTGTTGCTTCCGAAGCAGACCGTACCATCTTCCAAAGTGGCGGAACGGATGATATCGTTGCGGAACAGAGAGGGATAATCCTCGAAAAAATAGTTCTTGAAATGGACGCCATCGAATTTATTCAAACCATATTCGGTGGCCACCCATAGGAAGCCATTCTTATCCTGGGAAATGGAATGGACATAGTTACAGCTCAGGCCATCCTTCACCGTGTAATGGTGAAAAGAGGCCCACTCCATTGCCCTTAACGGAGAGAATGCAAGCAGGAAAACAACTATATATCTTAAAACCCTAATAGAAAACATCTTCAAATATTTGCGACAAATATAGCAATTTAATGGTAGAAGAAAAAGCTCATCTCAAAGATAAACTATCATTTGTCGGAAAAATTAAGGAAACAGATGCCACCGCGTAAAGAAAAAAGAAGTAAATTTGCACTTTCGAAATTAACTCGAGGAATTAACAATTAACAACAAGATATACTTATGGTAAGAGACACAGCAATTTTCGACATTATCGAAAAAGAGCATCAGCGTCAGCTTAAAGGAATTGAGCTAATCGCTTCCGAGAACTTTGTCAGTGATCAAGTGATGCAGGCAATGGGAAGTTATTTAACAAACAAGTATGCTGAGGGTTACATCGGTCACCGTCACTACGGTGGTTGCGAAGTAGTCGACATGAGCGAAGGTTTGGCAATCGAGCGTCTTTGCAAACTTTACGGTGCCGAGTACGCTAACGTACAACCTCACTCAGGAGCTCAGGCTAACGGTGCTGTTCTTCTTGCAGTCCTCAACCCTGGCGACAAGTTCATGGGCTTGGATTTGGCTCATGGTGGTCACCTTTCACACGGTTCCTTGGTTAACACTTCCGGTTTGATCTACAAGCCAGTTCCTTACTACTTGAACAAGGAGACAGGCCGCGTTGACTACGACGAGATGGAGAAGATCGCAAAGGCAGAGCGTCCTAAGTTGATCATCGGTGGTGGTTCCGCCTACTCACGCGAGTGGGATTACGCCCGCATGCGTAAGATCGCTGACGAGGTTGGCGCACTTTTGATGATCGATATGGCTCACCCTGCTGGTTTGATCGCCGCAGGCTTGCTCGACAACCCATTGAAATATGCTCACATCGTGACATCAACTACCCACAAGACACTTCGTGGTCCTCGTGGTGGCATCATCTTGCTTGGCAAGGATTTCGACAACCCATGGGGTAAGGTAACCAAGAAGGGTGTTATCCGCAAGATGTCCTCTATCTTGAATTCAGCAGTCTTCCCAGGTATGCAAGGTGGTCCATTGGAGCACGTGATCGCTTCTAAGGCTGTCGCATTCGGCGAGGCACTTCAACCAGAGTTCAAGACTTACCAAACTCAAGTGAAGAAGAATGCGGCTGTAATGGCTCAAGCATTCGTTGACAAGGGTTACGCAGTTGTTTCTGGCGGTACCGACAACCACTCTATGTTGATCGACCTCCGTCCTAAGTTCCCTGAGTTGACTGGTAAGATGGCAGAGACTGCTCTTGTTGCCGCTGACATCACCACCAACATGAACATGGTGCCATTCGACACTCGTTCAGCATTCCAAACTTCAGGTCTCCGTTTCGGTACACCAGCCATCACGACTCGTGGTGCGAAGGAGGAGTTGATGGTTGAGATCGTCGAGATGATCGACACCGTTCTTTCTAACCCAGAGAGCGAGGCAAACATCAAGTCAGTTCGTGAGAAGGTTAACAGCATCATGAAGGATTATCCTTTGTTCGCTTGGTAATCGATTTCGAATCAATACAAGTAAAAAAGGCTGCTCGATGGGCAGCCTTTTTTTGTGGGGAGAAAACCTATTCTTATTCTAAAAGTACTGTTTATTTGAATCCGATCCATTTACTACAGGTCGAGCCCAATAATTTGTTCCCGTAATAGACAAATCCCAAACTAATGAATAAAACAATGGCTGAATTGATCACGTACGGCAAACTGTCGTAGTATGAAACGTGCGTCAAAATCCGCTTGAACATAATGTGAGACAAATATATTCCAAACGAATAGTCTCCTATCAGTTTAAAAAAACTATTTGTTTCAGTTTGCCTGGTGGTATTCAAATATGTATAGATCATAAGCAAAAAGATTGAACTTGCCAAGAGAGAGGATAACTTAATCTGAGTACCACAATTATTTACATCTAACTGGAACCACCAATATCCCTCTACCATATTTAGAACTATCGCTATACCATAGAGAGAAAGCAGATGAGACATCTTGTAATTACGAACATATATTTTGTTACCTAATAGTAATCCAAGATAATAGAAAGTAAACCAGCCAAGACAGGAGTTTCTCCATAGAATCTTTATTATTGAAGGATATTCGAAACCGGTCATAAGGGGATAATACTTGAATATTAGCACAGATACTGGCGCAACAAGCCATCCCAACCATTGTAATTTGGATTTTGCCAGTTTACCTAGAATCGGAGTTAACAGTACAAATTGAATATACACAAAAATGTAGTACATCGTTGATGCCGATTTAGCAAACAACAGATTTAGCGCAAAAGCCTTAGGTGTCCAAACTTTCGACACAATACTATAAAAAATAGTCCATATTACATAAGGTATGATAACTCTTATTATTCTTTTCTTGAAAAACTTCTTCCAATCGTCTTTCTCAATACTTGTTAGATACCCAGACAAAAATAAAAATGTAGCAACAGCGAAGTTTATAAATGGACGAAAAAAAACCTGCCATTCTCCGGAAGGGCAAGTGTGTATGAGCACAACCGCCATAATAGCGAGAGCTCTAAACAATTGAATATTATTATCTTTTGGTTTCGTTGAAGTCATATTATCCATTTTATCTGACATTCAAATTCTTACAAATTCAACGCAGATTCTTGGGGACAAGAATCACTTGGGAACATAGGCTTTTTCGCAAAGATAATAAAATTTGACAAAAACACACCTCGTTAAATCCCTAACGGGATTGTTAGCAACACCAATAAGTGCGGGAATTATCAATCCTTCTCCCCACTACTCCATTCCCATAATTTTCGATAAAAGGCGTGGTGTGAAAGTGTAGCCGCATTGCCGATAATCATCAATTTCATACGAGCTCTGGTCATCGCCACATTCATGCGGCGCAACTCCTTCAAGAAACCTATTTCGCCCTCATCGTTGGAACGCACCAAACTAATGATCACCACGTCACGCTCCTGACCTTGGAAGCCATCCACGGAATTGACCGTGATAAATTTTCGGAAAGGTTTGAGGAACTTAGACTCTTTGATCAAGTGGCGTAGGTAATAGACTTGAGCTTTATAGGGAGAGATGACACCAAAATCGATTCGCTCCTCCATGACACGATGCGGCCCCACCTTTTCAATGAATTGAGTCAGGAGAGAGAGAAGCAATTCACCCTCCATCTTATTGACACGACCAGCGGTTTGTGCCACATACTCCTCCTCAAAAGAGAAATTCTCCGTGTTGATCCACTCCATCGGCTCCTCAAAATCAAGGATGCCACGGCACTTCACCTCATCCGCCGCCTTTAGTTTACCCTCGTAAAACCAATCGGAGGAGAACTGCATGATCTTTTCGTGCATACGATACTGCACATTCAAAAGCGAAACCACCTCTGGCTTACTCTCCGCCAACTTCTCCATCAAGGTGTGCGACAAACCGGCACGCTCCGCTTCGTAACACTTGATGGTGGGCGGTAATTGTTTATGATCGCCCGCAAAAATTACCCGATGCGATTTGCATATCGGAATCCAACAAGCGGCCTCCAAAGCTTGAGCCGCCTCGTCTATAAAGAGCGACTGGAAGGTCCTTCCATACAAAATATTATTCGCCGCGCCAACTAAGGTGCAAGCCACAACACGGGAATCAGTAAAGAGCGACTCCCGAATCTCATACTCCAGAGACTCCGCCTTCTCCTTAATGGCCCTAGCCTTGTCACGATTCGTTCGGTAAAGTTCCCGGACAGCTTTGCGCATGCCCCATAGGGTATCATACATCGGATGCGCCTCGAAACGTCGTTCGTAAGTATAGGATAGCATTTTATCGTCCACCCTGGATGGGTTGCCTATACGCAAGACATTCACGCCACGCTCCACCAACTGTTGTGAAATCCAATCGACCGCCATATTACTTTGCGCGCAGACCAAGACTTGACTCTCCCTGCGCAATGTCTCATAAATAGCCTCCACCAATGTGGTGGTTTTACCTGTTCCAGGAGGCCCATGAACAATGGCGACATCTTTCGCCCGAAGGATCTTATTGATCGCCTCCTCTTGGGATGGATTTAGCCAAGGGTAACGGATGGCCGAGAAAGAAAAGAATCCAGCCTCTCGTTTTCCTAAAAGCGTCTCCCGGAGATCATAGAGTCGACCATCCTTCACCGACATCACCCGATCCATCGCATCGAACATCGCCTTGTAACTACTCTCATCAAAACCGATTTGGACACCCAAGCGGTCTATGGATTCCAACGCAGCCACATACTCCCTACCCGGCAAGGTGACAACCAGAGAGGTCGGAGTAGCAAAGTTCACCTGCGAGGCCATCTTGATCAGACGCACCTCTTCGTTTGGAGAGACGCTGAAAAACTGAACGGTCTTGCCATACTCAAAATGGTCCTCTTCATCCTCCAAGGGAGCATGATGAAGTTCCACGACATATTGATTTAGTGAGTTATAGTACGATTTACCAACCGAAAGGGGGAAACGACAAACACCTGCCGTTAACTTTTTAGGAATAGAGATATGAGAGGCTTGAAGATCGAAACTCTTCTTATCAAACTCATACTCCATTCGGAGTAAGTCTCTATGCCTCTGAAGCGATAATATGGATGATACGATATTTGCCATAATTACGGCAAAGATAGGGATAAATATGGAGAGATAGAGGCTATCGGGAGAAGAGGCACAAAAAAAATAGTAGTGGACAGTCGCCCACTACTATTCCAATATGAGAAACGAATCAATTACTTGTTGAAAACAACCTCGATAGTTCCCTTAAAGCTATTGCCGTTGATCACAGCGCTGTAGAAGTACACGCCAGGATCGGCCATTTTACCTTTCGAGGTCTTTCCGTCCCAACCATTATCACCCTCAAATACCTTTTGTCCATAACGGTCAAAAATGATAACCTGGCGTCCCTCCAAGAAGGTATCGTTGAGATCATCCTTTTGGTATGGTGTAAAGGCTGTAGGAACATGCTTCAAGACATCTATATTGTACAAATTAGATGGCACAGCCGGGCAAACACCATCACCTACGACCACATAGAACTTAGAGGAGTCAGCAGGATAGAAGGTATAGGATTTAGACAACTCGTCCTCATCCCAATACATCAAGGAGTCTTTCACCTCTTCATCCACTTCCACCAACAATTCACCCTTCTCATTGTATGCGGCGCCAAGAGCATCGAAGCCACTCTTCACCTCAAACCATGCATAGAATACAGGAACGAAGTGGCGGGTATTCACCTTCAATGTCACCTCATCACCGAACCAGCATCTCTTCAAGCCAGACGGATCGGATACCAATGTGATCGAATCAGGGACGAAACGCTCGTTCATAAACAAAAGGATGCTATCCCTACGTACCACTTTATAATCGCGCCATGCTTGAAGCGCCTCTTTAGAGCCTACCTCAGAGAGGCTATCCTCTACGGAGTTCAATACAATTCCGCAAGTTGTATACAAACTATTGTAACTGTATGTGCGGCCACAAGTATTCTCCGCGAAATAGTAAATTGGACGAGGTTGCTCACTAAATGGAACCGGTGTTCCGGAAACATAATCCGCACCATCCAAGTACCATCCCTCTTTCACCATATTCGCGCCCATGGAGTCAACGCATACGGATGTCATACTATCCAAAGCATGAATCTTCAGCGTATCACTTTCACAGACATTTAGGTTCGATGAAAGCATATTGATACGAGGTCTTTCATTAATGGTCAAGTAAGCCGAAGCGGTATCGGAGCATTGCGTCAAAGTATCCATTACGACAAACACATACTTACCGCTTTGGCCGAATCGGTTCAAACGGGTGATTGCGTCACGGTTTGCCTCATAAATCTCCTTGTCAGGATGAGCAAACTTTTCGTAATAAGTAGTCTTGTTGTCACTGAACACCAAGTTAGCTTCCGCAATCGCGTCACGATAGCAATCATAAGAGAAGGTACTTGGGATCTCTCGGATGGTTCCGTTTGCACCACCGACCAAGACTCTACCTTGAGCGAAACGGGCTGAATTTGACCACAAGTCAATATACGAGGATTCTGATCCACAGATGGTCAAGTCATTGGTGGTAACAGAAACCACCGATTTAGGCTCCATCACGATAGCGGTCATCTTAATACTATCGGTGTTACCACACTTATCGGCGAAATAGATAAAGACATCCGTTGTCTTCTTAATAATAGATCCCGCAGCAGGAACCTGCCAGATCTTGATGTCTTCACTCTCCGTACAACCATCCACGACATATTGGCCCACCTTATTCATCAATTCCGGTGTAGTCATGGTACACTTCTTCACATTAGAAGCGAGAACCGTATCCTTCCAGTCGTCAGGACGTTCGAATTTAGGTGCTACCGAATCGATCACCAAAACGACTTGTGTCAATGGCGCACTCTCGTTTCCACACTTATCAGTAGCTACCCAAGTACGCCAAATGGTGTAGTTATTGTAATCACAAGAATGGACATCCTCTGAACGATTAGACTTAATACTCTTCGTGATGACAATCTCCTCCTCTGTAGAGCAATTATCCGTCGCCTTGATCGTGACATCATCCATATCGAGGGCGATTTGGATAAGAGAATCTTGATCACAAGCGATCTTGATGGTATCAACCTTCGTCAAGATGTTTGGAGAAGTGACGTCATGGATAACATACTCTTGATCACAAGTAATCGTGTTGTTTCGCACGTCAGTCACCAAATAGGTTCTTACCAAGGTATAGTCACAAGGCGCTTCGCCACGCTCGCTCTCCTCATAACGGAAGGTTCCCTCCTTGTATTTCTTGATATCAGAAATCGCTCCACCTGCAGCCAAGAAATCTTCCCATGTTAAAATTGGCGTAGGGATCTCTCCGTAACATTCGTACGTAGTATCTCTTAATGGCGGGCAAGTCAAAACTGGAGGAACCATATCCTCGATATTGACGATTTGACTACATACATGGTCATCACCGAACACATAGTGGAAAGTCCAATCCACCTGAATCTTACCGATCTCATAATGGTCGGTGCTATCCTTACCGTCTGAACGACGGAAATCGATGGTCGCTGCATTGCAATCGTCAATTGTAATCTCAGGGCGAACAAGTCCGGCCAACTTCACCTCCTCGAAGGTAGCGAAGAATGAATCCAACAAGTTAACCGTCACAGTGTCTTTCAACAAAGAGCAATCGAACAACTCGGTCTTTACCGTCACAGACTTCTCGCAAGAGTCCTTCATCAATCCCTTTTGGTCAATGAAGATCCAACGGATATCGGTCTTACCCAACTCGAAAGGTTTAGAATCCCACTTGATTGGGTTACCTGTCACAGGATCTACCTCCAACTCACCATTTCGGCGACGTTGAACAATCGGAACAATGCTATCGTCGTCACACATATCGTATGCGGTTGGGAAGGTCATGTAATTCTTCAACGAATCGGCAGACAAAGAACACAATCCTGGCGTCAAAGTGACAATGATATCTTTGTCGATATCACAAGACTCCATCTTCAAAGCCACCGAGTCGATGACATTCACCAACATCATACAAGAGTCTTGGTTACCCGCCTTATCGGTGAACAACCAAACGAATCTATGCGTTTCAGTTGGGTATGTGATATTCTTCAACTCATCGTTGCGGTAAACAACGACTGAGCTATCCTTTTGCTTGATATAACCGATCACCTCAGGATATAATCTACCGTCGCATACATCATCGACAAATAGCGTTGGCAACTCCAAGGCCTCGAACGGCACCTCACACTCAGTGGTAGCGTAAACATCCTTCTCCGGATCTTTACATACGGTATCCAAAATTGGAGGAGTTGTATCCACAACGGAGAGATGGGTCACACAACTATCCATATCACCCTTACCATTATCGAAATACCATACCATCATGTGGTAACCACGAGGAAGGGAATCGGAAACGCATGAAGGCAATACCTCATAATTGGTAATCTTCATCGCCATCTTCTCAATAGGATCCTCCGCACAAATCTCCTCTGTGCCACCGACACGATGTTGTACCTTCTTCACAGGAACAGAGTCGTTGGCTGTAATGAGGCTTTCGCAATCGATCACCAAGGTGGAATCCGTTGATTTGTATTGATCATTCAAATACAAGATACGACGAACCATCACTGGATATACGATTGTATCGTAGTCTTTGGACTGAGCGGCACTGGTTCCCAAATTCTCATATTGGTATGGCGTGCCGGAACATGCGTCATAAGTATACTTGGTCTCACAGAAGTAAGAGACTGTCGCATTAGGGATCTTGTCCAAAGAGTTGTATGGAGATGGTGCCAAACAGTTGTTTGGATCCACATAAGCCTCCGTATCATCCGGACAGTTATTTGGATGAGGAGGGATACCAGAAGAGATAATCACCTCTCTTGAACACAATACGGTGTCATACTTTTGCGCGTCGAAATCCAAATAATCACTCGTAAACTCGTAAGAGACGGTTGTCACACCAATTGGGAAACGATGTTTCAAGAGTTGCTCTGGCGTTATAATCGAATCAACCGCAGACTCAATCACGTCACCCGCCTCATTGACACAATCACCCGTGAAACGAATGGTCAACTTCACTTTACCGCAATACATCGGATTGGCACCTGGAATAGTCAAAAGATTGACCAAAGTATACTTGGTATCCGGATTGACAGTGGATTGCGCTTGCGCGGAAGCGTACAAATAGTTTCTATTAGGGTTTTTGTTTACTGAAGTTCTGATAACACCCACCGTATCGCAATCGAACATACGCTCCGCATTGTTCACGGAGACGCGGCTATGGCAATACATGGCATTACCGGATGGATCCGCAAACTTCCAAAGGATAAATGTGGTACCCACCTCATATTCGTCATACAAATCCTTATCCATGGTATACATGGTGGTATCAACACCTGGATCGGCTGACAAATCTTTCGCTGAACGGCCTGCGTATTGGGCCTTCACCATAATAGTGGTGTCAGTAAAGGTCAAATCACGAAGCACAGGAATCTCAATATCAAGATTCTCACCAGGCTTTGCCACACAACCGTCGTCTGACGTAACCTCCACTTTATAATCTTTCACCAATTCACAGTCCACCTCAACAGCGAATGTATCGAGGATGCTTAACTGATAGTTACAAGTGGCGGTTTTGTGACAACCATCCTCAATGGTGTAAGTCACATCACCTACGCCGGCAAAGAGCGTCAACGTCGTCTTAGATTTATCGTCACGTTGATCGTTATACAAGACATAAGTGGTATCGAAACTGTGGATATCTTCTTTCGCCACATAATGAATCTTCACATGCAATGCAGGATCGTCATCACAGCTGGTCTCATATTTAGGGATTGGCAAATAGATCGTCGTATCCAACACGCCCTTCTTCAAATAATAGGTCGAAGGTTCGGATAACTGGCTACAATCGATGGTAGGCGCATCTGTGGAGTGGATGTAGAAGGTATCCTTCAACTCGGCCTTACAAACACCGTTGACCACCTCCAAACCAATTGGGAACGAAGCGTCTTTGGTGTCACACAACACACTCTTATCATAGCCATCGATATGGATGATACTGTCACTTGTCATGGTAGCACCCGTAAGGTTCCATGTGTAACCCATCACATCCTCTTTGTTGACCAAAACAATGGTGTCGGAAGACTTCGCCACACACATGGTATCCTCGCCACGGTAGGTCACAAAATTCAAGCGGGAGGCGTCTGGTTGGTCAAACAACCAAAGGATGATACTATCCTTACTCTCCGACGCAGTGTTGTATTTTCCCTCCTCCTTGTTCCAAATATGGGAGGTCACATAAATCTTATAGGGTTGGATAGAATCGAAGGAACCACACAAACGGGCATCGGGATAGACTACCATGTCAGCGGATAGACTATCATCAGCCACCACCAAAGAGACCTTCGCCTCCGACTCGGATATTCCATCCGGATTCTCCATCCACCACTTGAATCCATATTTGTCACCATTTTCCAAGATCCAGTCCAATGCGGCAAGATCCTTCAGCTTATAGTGCTCGGTGTACGGATATTCGGTAATACAAACATTAGAGTTTCCATCGATGCCAGGACCGACAGCCGATCCACAAATTCTTCCTCCGACAGCAAAGTCCACACGGATCTCATCGTCCATAAAATCGTTTTGACCTATTTGCTTCCTATACTTCGCCTTTACCGCATAATAGAATACGCCCCTGTCGGACAATCGAATAATCGCACGCTCCTTATGGCCATATCTATCCAATTCAAACGTAACCTCATCCGGATCCCAAGGCACCTCCTCTAAATACTGACCATCCTTATACTTTGTCCATTGATAGTCAGAATTACGAGGGAAACCGGCCGCATTCACAATCACAGTATCTCCCACACAGGCGATACGAGGAGCCAAACACGCACCTGCAGCCTCCGCACTAATATAATCGACAGCGATTGTCGCACATGGAGGCATCTGCTCAAACCAAGGATAGAAAATATAATCACCAGAGTGGGATGACGGCAAATCACCATAGTAAACCATTTCGAAACGATATACCGATTTTTGTTTACCCTTCACAGTCTCGAAGTGTTGTTTCAACGGCTCTCCAAACACAAAAGCCGCCGCACCCCAATCTTGCTCGCCAGCAGCTGGATGGTTGGACAAATTTGTTCTTTCGAACACCAATTCATTGGTCGCATCATCGTACATGGAGATATCCATCTGGTCGTAAGAACCTTTTCCGTGGCCCGTTCTGGCCAACATCTTTCCCATTTGGTCTACAACACATCCATCAGGAATGATCAAATAGAAACGCATCGTAAAACGGTAACTGTTGTCCACGAACTTACTATGCGGGAACGTGATGGTGAAACACTTTCCATTCAGATGATCCCTCACATAGAAATTATTATTTGGATTCACACCCAAAGAGTCGTCGATATGAAGAGGGACCCCCAACTCGGTCTGGTTTTTAATATCACTTCCTATACCTTCAAACAAGATTCCTTGTTCCGTAAAATACTCCTCCAAACCTTGTGGAGGTGTCGCACCCCAATCCACACTTGAACTTCCAGACTTATAGTTGAAATCCGTACCTCCATAAAACTCTCCTGTCGTGGTTTGGTGGCAATCCTTCACCTTACAATCCGTCTTTTGAAGGACAGTCGCATTATAGGTTTGCGAGGCTACCACATCATCATCTTTATTGTATGCAGTCGCAATGACACGGACATACAAATCATGATCCTCCATCTCGAACGTGTTGGATGGAATGGTCAACTTACCTCGTGATTTCCATGTTAACTCATCAGTGGAGGTCGCCCATTCATAAGAAAAATGCAATTTCTCATCCACTGCGACATGCTGCACCTCAAAAGCCACAGGGTCTTTGGGACAAGCCGCCACAACACCGAATGTGCTAATCTCCGCAGATTCAAAAGGATTTGATTGCGAAAATGCGCAAAGGGAGATAAATAGGGAACTCAAAAGCATCAAGATCCTTTTCGCTCCATTACCAACTTTAAGTATCATTTTATTTAAAATTATATTTTTCATTATCAAAAAAGTGTCAATAAATGGTCGTCATATCATAACTTCACCAAGAATAACCGTGATCAGAAACCACCATATTGTCCTAAACTTATTCTACTAAGCAACGAATCATCTTCAAACATTTCGTGTTTTCCATTCTTCCACAAATCATCAAGAACACCTATCTTCACTGATAAAAACTGAGAGTCAAAGAGTTATGTTCTCCAACATATACCCAGTTTTCGGCGACAAATTTAAGTTAATTTTTTCTATTTAGGAACATTTAGCAATAAAAATTGCCCCAAATAACACAACCATCCATTTGATTATCAGAAATCAACCTCCTCACTTGCCTTTTCACAAACAAAAAGTCATAAAAAAACAAAAAGAGGGAGATGATCATCGCCATCTCCCTCCATATCACATCAGATCAAGCAATTAGTCTTGCATCATCTTCTTGAAAAGGTTTCTCATATTAACCGCCTCACCAATGATTGAGTGAAGTTCAGAGATCTTCACGCGATCTTGTTGCATGGAATCACGGTAACGCAATGTCACGGTGTTATCCTCAAGCGTCTGGTGGTCAACTGTAATACAGAATGGCGTACCGATCGCGTCTTGACGACGGTAACGCTTTCCGATGGTATCCTTCTCCTCATAAGCGCATCTGTAATCGAACTTCAAATCGTTCATGATCTCAGCCGCCTTCTCAGGAAGACCATCCTTCTTCAACAATGGAAGGACAGCGCACTTAACAGGGGCCAATGCTGGTGGCAATGCCAAAACAACACGCTTGTCGCCACCCTCCAACTGCTCCTCCTTGTAAGAGCCAGCCATCACCGAAAGGAACATACGGTCCACACCGATAGAGGTCTCGATCACATAAGGGATGTAAGACTTGTTCTCCTCAGGATCGAAGTACTCCAACTTCTTGCCAGAGAATTGTCCGTGACGGGACAAGTCCCAATTGGTACGTGAGTGGATACCCTCCACCTCCATGAAACCGAAAGGCATTTGGAACTCGATATCAGTAGCGGCGTTAGCATAGTGGGCCAACTTATCGTGGTCGTGGTAGCGATACTTCTCATCACCCAAACCGAGAGACTTGTGCCACTTCAAACGGAAATTCTTCCAGTGCTTGAACCACTCCATCTCAGTACCTGGCTTGCAGAAGAATTGCATCTCCATCTGCTCGAACTCACGCATACGGAAGATGAACTGACGAGCGACGATCTCATTACGGAAAGCCTTACCGATTTGGGCGATTCCGAAAGGAATCTTCATACGACCGGTCTTCTGAACATTCAAGAAGTTGGTGAAGATACCTTGGCAAGTCTCAGGACGAAGGTAGATGGACATAGTGTTCTCCGCTGTTGAACCCACCTCAGTTTTAAACATCAAGTTGAACTGCTTTACATCGGTCCAGTTCTTGGTACCGCTGATAGGACAAACGATCTCCTCATCAAGGATGATTTGCTTCAACTCGTCCAAATTATTATCGTTCAACGCCTTAGCGAAACGAGCATGAAGAGCGTCTCTCTTCTCCACATTCTCCAACACGCGAGGGTTGGTGCTCTTGAACTTCTCAGCGTCGAAAGCGTCGCCAAACTTCTTAGCAGCCTTCTCCACCTCCTTATTGATCTTGTCATCGTACTTAGCGATTTGATCCTCGATCAAGACGTCCGCGCGATAACGCTTCTTGGAATCACGGTTATCGATCAATGGATCGTTGAAAGCGTCAACGTGACCAGAAGCCTTCCATGTTGTTGGCTCCATAAAGATAGCCGCATCGATACCAACGATATTTTGGTGAAGAAGCGTCATGCTATCCCACCAGAATTTCTTAATGTTGTTCTTCAACTCGACACCATTCTGACCATAGTCATAAACAGCACCTAATCCACCGTAAATCTCACTTGAAGGGAATACAAAACCGTACTCTTTACAGTGAGAAACTAATTGTTTGAAAACATCTTCTTGTGAAGCCATTACCTTATATAATATAAAATGTTCTTAATAAAATCACTTCAAAACCTCGACCTTCATCTTCACATCCTGCAAAGGTCTATCTCCAGGAGCAGTCTTGACGGCTGCGATGGCGTCGATCACCTCAAGGCCTTCCACCACCTCACCGAATACGGTATACTCGTTGTCCAAGAATGGGGTACCACCCAGCTTCTTGTAATCCTCGCGCATTTGAGCAGGCATCTTGTCACCGCTCTTCCCTTCGAACTCCTTATCCAATTGAGCGACAATCTCCGCTTGGAGCTTTTGGAGTCCCTCTTGATCTCTTGCCATACGAAGCTTCTTCACCTCCTCGTTCCTTTCTCCGACGATTTGGTAGAAGCGAGCTTGCTTCGCCTTGTTGATGGACATATTCTCCATTTGATTCAATTTAGAATCATCCATCTTATCTCCTTGAACAATGTAGAACTGACATCCGGAAGAGCGCTTCTCCGGGTTCACTTGGTCGCCTTGACGAGCCGCCGCCAAAGCACCCTTCTTATGATAGTATTGCGGATAAACGAACTCCGCGGGAATCGTATAGCCAACATCTCCGGCACCCAACTGCTTAGAAGCAGGAGCGTTCTTCGAATCAGGATCACCACCTTGGATCATAAATCCCTTGATCACACGATGGAACAACAAGCCATCATAGAAACCCTTTTGCGCCAACTTGATGAAATTGTCGCGATGTTGAGGAGTCTCGTTGTAGAGTTTTACCTTCATCTTACCATAATCTGTGGTAATCAAGACCATAGTCTCCTTATTTTCAGCATTTACCGTCATAAAAAATAGAGTCATTAAAAATGAAACAATCAAATATTTCTTCATACTCATAAAAATTATTTCACAAAATTACTAATTATTGTTTTTCTGAACAAAAAATTTTGTACTTTTGCACCGCGAAAAGCGGGATTAAAGTCGAAATAAAAAAAATAACAATAACTAAAAATAAAAGAAAATGAATAAGGAGATTCAACCAGAGAACTACCGTGTTGTAGTATTTAAGGATTTGTCAAACGGTGACACTTTCTTCTCTCGTTCAACAGTGAACACTAAGGACACTATCGAAATCGACGGCGAGACTTACCCATTGGTTAAGCTTGAAATTTCTAGCTCATCTCACCCTTTCTTCACAGGAAAGTCTAAGATGGTCGATACTGCAGGTCGTGTAGATAAGTTCATGAGCCGTTACGGTAACCGTAAGAAATAATATCCGGGAACAAAATTCCAAAAGGGTATCGGAATCCGGTACCCTTTTTTAGTTTTATAACAACCACTTACGCATGAGAATAGTCATTTTCGGCAACAAGTATAGGGATGAGGTAATCAAGTACACCCA
The DNA here is from genome assembly GCA_045639525.1 of Paludibacteraceae bacterium. GTDB lineage: Bacteria > Bacteroidota > Bacteroidia > Bacteroidales > Paludibacteraceae > UBA1181. Next base: position 51,918 of record JAZUDI010000030.1, read on the forward strand.
AGAATTGGCGGATGCGTTCCGTCAAAGAGGTGTGGAAATCTGTTTCGAGAAGGAGTTCTGCGAATTCCTCATCGAGAAGGGATGCGATTTATCCTACCCCCATCATGTTCTCGATGAAGAGAACAAAGGCATCGATATGGCTTTCAGCATCGGCGGCGACGGCACGTTCATTAAAGCCGCAGCGAAAATCGGCAAAAGCGGCATTCCATTATTGGGTATCAACGCAGGCAGATTAGGTTTTTTGGCCGATGTGTCCGGATCCGAAATAGGCAATGCGGTAGAAGAGATCATGGATGGCAGATACAAAATCGAGGAGCGTTCGCTGCTCCGCCTCCACACAGACGACCACCTCTACACCGATTTCAACTATGCGCTGAACGAAATCGCGATCTTGAAGCGTGACTCCTCCGCGATGATCACCATACACGCTTGGGCCAACGGCGTTTTTCTCAACACCTACCAAGCGGACGGACTTTTGGTGGCCACCTCGACAGGATCCACTGCCTACTCCATGAGCGTGGGCGGACCTATTGTCGTCCCACAAGCCGCGAACTTCATCCTCACACCGGTTGCGCCCCACAGCCTAAACGTCAGACCCATCATCATCCCCGACACATGGGAGATAGAGCTGAAAGTGGAGAGCCGCAACAAACATTTCTTGATCGCGTTGGACGGTCGCAACAACATTTTCACGGATAAGACAACTCTCTCCATCCGGAAGGCGGACTTCGGAATAAAAACAGTGAAGCGAGAGGACCACGATTTCTTCTGCACACTTCGATCCAAACTCAGATGGGGAAATGACAACAGAGAGGGATAAGAGCATGGAAAAGAGAGATTTACGCATCGTTTATATGGGCACACCCGATTTTGCGGTCGAGCCATTAAGGAAATTAGTGGAGGGCGGCTACAACATAGTAGGTTGCATCACCATGCCCGACAAGCCGGCGGGAAGAGGACACAAAATTCAATTCTCCCCCGTAAAGGAGTATGCGTTGGAACAGAATATTCCATTGCTTCAACCCGAAAAGCTCAAAGACGAATCGTTCCAAGCTGAACTGAAGGCGTGGAACGCGGACTTGCAGATCGTCGTCGCATTCAGAATGTTGCCAGAGTCGGTGTGGAATATGCCAAGGCTCGGCACCTTCAACCTTCACGCCTCCCTCCTACCGCAATATCGAGGCGCTGCGCCTATCAACTGGGCGGTCATCAACGGAGAGAAGGAGACCGGCATCACCACCTTCTTCCTCACCCACGACATCGATACGGGCAACATCATCATGCAGGAGAAGGTAGCCATCGAAGAGAGCGACAATGTGGGCATCGTCCACGACAAACTCATGTACTTGGGTGCCGACCTCGTCGTGAAAACCGTAGACCAGATCATCGCTGGGGAGATCAAGACCACCCAACAGACCGAACTTTACGGCAACGAGTCTGAATTGAAACCAGCGCCTAAAATATTTAAGGAGACTTGTAAAATCGACTTCAGCAAAGAGGCTAAAGTCATCTACAACTTCGTCAGAGGATTATCCCCCTACCCTGCCGCATGGTGCGAATTAGTGGACAGAGAGGGAAACGCCACCGCCATCAAGGTGTTCGACGTCGAGGTAGTCGGGGGCAACCCATCCAAAGAGATCGGTACCTTCACCTTCGATAAGAAAAACATTGACATCGCTGTGGACGGGGGAGTCATCAGGCTCAAGTCCATCCAATACCCAGGCAAGAAAAGGTTAAGCGCCGAAGAATTTTTGAGGGGATTCAAGATGGAGGAATACACCCAATTCAGATAACGTAATCTTTTTTAACATAAAAAAAGAGGTTGTTCTAATAAAATAAAAGTATATTTGCCTCGTTACTGATACAAATAGAGAGAAAAACATTTTTTGTCAAACCCAAAACACTAATGCCTATAGATAGATCCCTACTCCATATTTAATTGAGAAGAGTATGAAGAATACGAAGTCAATGACCGACGAAGAGTTGGTTCAATTATATGAAGAAGGTGTCAACGAGGCATTCGATGCCCTGTTATTGCGTCATAAAGACAAAGTCTTTTCGAACATTTACCTATCCGTCCGTGATAGGGATATCGCAAACGACATTTTCCAAGAGACATTCATCAAGGTGATCTGCACCATCAAACAAGGGAAATACACCGAAAAGGGTAAGTTCTCCGCATGGGTGATGCGCATTGCCCACAACCTAATCATCGACCAGTTCAGGGTAGAGAAATCGGAGAACACCATCTCCAACGACGACGATGAGAGACAAGATCTTTTCGACACGGTTCAACTCTACGACGACAACATAGAGGAGGTGATGATCAAGGAGCAGGTCTACGAAGATGTGGTGAAATTGATGAATCACCTTCCCGACAATCAAAAGGAGGTCTTGAAAATGCGTTTCTTTGAAGACCTTAGTTTCAAAGAGATTGCAGACGCCACTGGGGTAAGCATCAACACCGCCTTGGGAAGAATGCGTTACGCCGTGATGAATCTTCGCAAATTGGCGGAAGACAACGATGTGACGCTTTGGCCGTAAAAGATTATTTCAATAGAAAAAAAAAGCAAGCAAGGGATGACAGGTTCGTCTCTTGCTTTTTTTACTCCACACGCCAAACATACAGACAAAAAAAAGAGGAAAGATCTTCATCTCTCCTCTTGCGGTGCGGACGGGACTCGAACCCGCGACCCCATGCGTGACAGGCATGTATTCTAACCAGCTGAACTACCACACCCTAGACAATTGCATTTCTGAATTGCGATGCAAAGATAGACATAAATTCGAACATTGCAAATACTCCGTCTCTTTTTTTTCGAAAAATGCAATTTTTAAACAGTCACATCGTTATATTGACAAAGAGGCAAGCCCCCAAACAGATAGAGAAACATGGAACTAATTGATACACATTCACACCTTTACGAGCCGGAATTCGACGAAGACAGAAGAGCGGCAATCGACCGTCTTGCGGAGAAATCGGTCAACGAAGTATATCTTCCCAACATCGACAGCGAGAGCATCGACCGTCTTTTGCAGCTTCACCATTCGGACAAAGAGCGATTCCCTATCATGATGGGGCTCCACCCGACCAGCGTTAAGGATAACTTTCTATCGGAATTAGAGGTGATCCGCCAACGATTCGCCGGAGAAGAGATCTGCGGCATCGGAGAGGTGGGCATCGACCTCTACTGGGACAAGGAGTTTATCGACCAACAGACCGCCGCTTTCGAGACACAAATCGATTGGGCGCTATCCATGGACCTTCCCCTCATCATCCATACGCGCAAAGCATTCGAAGAGACATTCCGCTCTATCAAGAGGTTCAAAGGGAAACCCTTGAGAGGCATCTTCCACTGCTATTCGGGATCCAAGGAGATCGCAGAGGAGATCTTTAAATTGGGAGATTTTTCTTTGGGCATCGGAGGTGTTCTGACGTTCAAAAACGCGGGGTTAGCGGAAGTAGTGACGGAAATTCCGTTGGAAAGATTGGTACTGGAGACCGATTGTCCTTACCTAACGCCAGCACCATTCAGAGGACAAAGGAACGAATCTTCATATGTTTACTATGTGGCAGAGAAGTTGGCAGCTCTCAAAGAGACAACTATCGAGAAGGTGGCGGAAATCACCACAAGCAATGCCAAGAAGATTTTCAGTGTAAGACACACGGTTAAAGCGGAATAATTATATCTTTGTATAGTCCATAGTTTTGCACTCCTCACGCATCAGCAAGAGAGAGCAAACGGAGAAGCGGGGTGTTGTTGCTCCCTGAAAATTAAAAAGATAGGATATGAAAATATTAGCAGTCGGCTGGAACTATTCCGACCACGTACAAGAGTTAAATCCAGGACTTAAGCCTAAAAGTCCCGTCATATTCATGAAGCCGGAGACGGCGTTGTTGAAAGACAACAAGCCATTTTACCTTCCCGATTTCTCGGAAAGGGTAGATTACGAATGTGAATTGGTGGTCCGAATCTCTAAAATGGGGAAGAACATTTCAGAGAAATTCGCCAACCGTTACTACGACGCTATCGGCTTAGGCGTGGACTTCACCGCAAGAGATTTACAAAACGAATTCAAGAAGATCGGTTCTCCTTGGGAGATCTGCAAGGGATTCGACAACTCCGCTCCTGTCAGTGAGTTCATCAGCAAAGAGGGATACGACCTGAAGAACCTACACTTCTCACTAAAGAAGAACGGAGAGGTGGTCCAAAGCGGCAACACCGCGGATATGGTATTCAGCGTGGACGAAATCATCGCCTATGTTAGCAAATTCTTCACACTCAAGACCGGAGACCTCATCTTTACAGGCACACCGGTTGGCGTAGGTCCCGTGAAAATAAACGACCATTTAGAGGGATTCATCGAAGAGAGGCAAATGTTCAGTTTCGATGTCCTTTAAACCAATAATTCAAACCAATAAATTCTGGATTATGAAGATTAGACAGATTATCAACAGCCTCGTCGCAGCCATTATTACGGTTACGGTCAGCATAGATACCCTATCCGCGGCAACCTACGCGGAACACTCCGTACTGGCCAACGGATCGTGGAAAAAGATCAGCATCAAGGAGAGTGGCGTATGCAAGATAACCTACGACCAACTCAAGGGTTGGGGTTTCACCCATCCTGAAAAAGTGAACGTCTATGGATATGGAGGCGCTCAACTCAGCGAGTTGTTCAATCTGCCTAAAACCGACGATCTCAACCCAACGCCGATCTACGACTCAGGATCGGCCATCTACTTTTATGCGCAAGGCCCGAGAATCTGGAAACACAAAGCGATTCTCAGCGACCATCCATTCGAAATCAGCTCAAACCTTTACGCCACAGAAGGCTACTATTTCCTCTCGGAGAATAGCGGAGTTAGGAACATCATCACAATGGCGGAGACGATCGAAGAGGATGAAGAAGAGGTGGTGATCGACAAATACATGGAGCACATGGTCCATAAAACCGAGAGCATCAACCCTTCCAAATCAGGAAAGGGATGGTTCGGCGACCAAACACCAAGCGGAAAGAGTTTCGAAGTCACCTTCAACGTTCCCGACATAGACCTGACGGAGGAGGCGACTGTTTACCTTAACTTGGCTGCATTCTCCAATAGGACCAGCCAAAGTAACATTTACATCAACGGAGATTTCCACAAAAGCGTCTCATACGGACTATCCTCCGGACACACAGCCGGAGTAGCCGGCCGCGCCACAATCAACTACACGCCCGAAGGCGAAAGGAACACTGTAAGCGTATCATACAAAGGAAATTCCGATGTTGACAAAATGTGGGTGGAGCAAATCGTATTCTGCGCCTACAAACAGTTGAAGGCTAGCGACGGCATCATCTATTTCAGAGATCCGCGGACCAGCACGCCGGACATCTACAGATACGACATCAAAGGAGGGGATTCGAAGTTAATCGTATGGGACATCACCCACCCTACCAATACGCAACAAATTCCCACGCTAACCACAGAAGAGGGAATCTCTTTCAGGAGAAATCCAGTGGAGATGGAGGAGTTCGTAGCGTTCAACCCTCAATCCAACAAACTCGTCAAAGCGGAATTCGTGGAGAATGTGAAAAACCAAGACTTACACGCCTGCAAGGGATACGATGCGATCATCATCACACCGCAAGAGTTCATCTCCGAGGCGCAACGACTTGCGACACTCCACCAAGAGCATGACAACATCTCATCCCTAATAGTTACACCAACAGAGATTTTCAACGAGTTCTCGTCCGGCACACCAGACGCCAGCGCCATCCGCTGGTTCCTGAAAATGTTCTACGACAGAGGCGAAATGAGGAAGAGCGTCATCCTATTTGGAGACGGAACATTCGACAACCGAGACATCCTCAAAAGCAACACGAAATACAATTTCGTATTGACTTACGAAAGCGGCGATCTTTTCGACGAATCCAAATCATACGTGTCGGACGACTACTATTGCTTCTTGGACAACAGCAACAATGGGCTCAGCAATGGACGCATGAAGATGGATTACAGCATCGGCCGTCTTCCTGTATCGACCCTTCAGCAGGCAACCAATATGGTTGATAAGGTGGAAAAATATCTGACAGACAACCAATTCGGAACCTGGAAGAATAAAGTGTGCCTCATTGCAGACGACAACGACGGCGACACACTCGCCAGCACGGTAAACAAGTTCTTCTCCTACTCCGACAACATCGCCAAAATCATCCACAGCAAAGACTCCGCGATGGAGATTCAAAAGATCCACATCGACGCTTACACAAGAACCTCCGGTTCCAACGGAAACAGATACCCAGAAGCGGAAGCCGCCATCAAGAAGAGTGTCGAGAACGGAACCATGGTGGTCAATTACATTGGCCATAGCAGTGAGCTGGCATGGTCAGCAGAGCGTATATTCACACAAGGAGAGGCTGGCTCGCTATTCAACGACAAACGAGGCTTCTGGTTCACCGCAAGTTGCCAATTCGCACTGTTCGACGACCTCAAATCATCTGGAGGAGAGGATCTTGTCCTGAATCCGAACGGTGGAGCCATGACGCTTTTCAGCGCAGCCAGAACCGTATACGACGACAAGAACGACAACATCAACCGCTCCTACATCAACAATCTATTCGAGCGAGACGAGAATGGAGAACCACTCACCATCGGAGAGGTTTGCAGACGAGCGAAAATCGTATTGACCAACGATTCAAACAAGATGTCCTACACCTTGCTGGGCGACCCTCTCTTGAAGATGAAATATCCAGAGGGGAATGTCACGACCGACTCCATCACTTTGATCGGGCAAGGAAGAACTGACACCATCAAAGCGCTTTCGGAAGTGAAGATATTCGGCCACATAGAGGATAACCAACACCAATTGATGGACCAGTTCAACGGTGTGGTCAACATCATCATCTACGACAAAGAGACGAGAATGTACACAAAGGGAAACTCGTTCAAAGACGAGGATCAGAAAACACGCAACAGACATCCATACACAGACCGTCTCAATGTGTTGTTCTCCGGCAAGGCAGAAGTGAAGAATGGCCACTTCTCCACCGTGATGAAGGTGACCAAAGACATCAACTACAACTACGGAACAGGGCGCATCTACTATTACGCCTATGACGAGGCGTTGGAATACGATGCGGACGGAAGTGACGAGTCATTCATCATAGGAGGAAGCAACGATGCGGAAATCACCGACAGTTGCGGTCCTAACATCAAGCTTTTCATGAATCACAAAGGTTTCTTGTCTGGTGACAAAGTCAACAACACGCCAGTTCTTATCGCCGAGGTGGAAGACATTAACGGAATCAACGCCTCCGGTAGCGGTATCGGACACGACATCACGCTCACGTCCGAAGACAAGAAGATCACTGTTCTCAACAGCTATTTCAGCTACGATATCGACAGTTACTCCGAAGGAACGATCACCTACCAATTCCCTACCATGGAACCGGGAAGATACACGGTGAAGCTGAAGGTTTGGGACTTGTTGAACAACTCATCAGAAAAGAGCATAAGCTTCGTAGTGGACGAAAAGGAGCCTATCCGCAACCACAGCATCGACATCTTCCCAAGCGTGGCGAAAGAAGAGGCGACAATCAACATCTCACACGACCGACCATTGACCGTGAAATCCTACAGAGCACGCGTCTTCAGCTACTCCGGAGCAGAGATGCTTAGCACAACGCTTACTACGGAAAGGCTATCGAGACAGACCTCTTGGACATGGGACCTCACCGACAACAGAGGAGAAAAGGTCACCAACGGGCTCTATCTGGTCAGGGTGGAATTCGAAACAGAGGATGGCAAGATAAACGCAATAAGCAACAAAATCATCGTAAGAAGAGAATATTAATAGGGATAGAAATCAAGGAAGGGCACGGGTTTTACTCTTGCCCTTTTTTGTTTTTTTACAGTTGACTAAGCATAAAATAGGGGTCAAAACCACGGCTCTTTCATTTACCCCTATAATAAAGCGCACAACTCCCCCTACCCATAATTAATGGGAAACTGCGATTCTCAAGTATTTGAAACACAACAAGTTGATATTTCAAGAAAAGGCTATTTTTTTTTCTATTTTAGGGTT
>JAZUDI010000031.1:0-35301 GCA_045639525.1 Paludibacteraceae bacterium
TTTATTATCTGCTTGTTCATTTCAAATTCGCCCTGAAGTTTTCTTAATTTCTTAAATTGTCTAACTCCCTTAGCGAAAAACTTTTGTCGTAATATAATCATTTTCCATTAAACATAATGTTCTTAATACCATAGTATTCGATTGAATCTATGGATTTTAGATTGTGACTTTTCTTTTTAAAGGCCTTTTCCAACTCTTTTGACAAATCTATCTTGAAATCATCTTTTGACACCTCCACATACACGAGAAAACCACTCTCTACATGAAAGTACTTATTGGCTAATTCAATACAGATGTCTTCCACCTCTTCTCTCTTATCTGTGATTAGAAATAAGTCTGTACATGAACGTTCTATAGTTTGTTGGATTTTTTTTGCTTTCCTTATTTCTTCTAATGTCATAATTTTTATTTTGAATTAGTATTACTTCGTACTTAGAGCAGGGTTATTCTCATCTGACGGTGGTATATCATCATTGCATTTAATACTAGCATAACTCATGATAAGCATCATAAGTTTTAATATTATATAATTCCTTGCGTGTTAAATCTTTTAAGTCGTATTTCGTTGAAACATAATATCTTATAGATGTTTTCTTCTGAAAAAAAATTCAACATTCTCCAAAGGCGAAACAATTTTCCCTCAATTTTTTTTCGCAAGACATATGATACAGCGAATGCTCATTTTGCTTGTCCCCCACAAATATAATGCTTTAATCTTTTATAATAACAATGATTACATCGAGCATTCGTTAGAAAAAAACGATGATTCTATTGGTGGTTTTGTTGATAAATATTTGTCCTCAATCTGTCAATTACCGAAATTTTTTGCTAACTTTAAAAGTTGAATCATTTTATAAACTCATCAAAATTTTTTGAGTTATGGATATGTTAAGACTGATTAAGAATGACCAATGGCTGAAACCCTATCAGAATGCCATTTTAGGACGGTATAAATATTATATGAAGCGTGCCGCCGAATTGTGCGGAACACAATCCTTGTCCGATTTTTCGTCGGGTTACCTCTATTTCGGACTTCATAGAGAGGCTAAGCGATGGGTATTCCGTGAATGGGCGCCCAATGCGGAGCGCATCTTCTTGATCGGAGACTTTAACGGATGGCGTGAAGAGCCTGCCTATGAGTTGAAAAAGATGAAGAATGGTGTCTGGCAAGCCGAATTGCCGGAGGATGCCATGAGACATGGTGAGCTTTACAAAATGAAGGTCTATTGGGAAGGCGGATGTGGCGAGCGCATCCCCGCATGGGCCAACCGTGTGGTACAAGATGAGGAGACGAAACTTTTCAGCGCACAGGTTTGGGCGCCGGAAAAGCCCTATAAATTTAAGGTCAAGCGTTTTAAACCTTCTGTTTCCCCCTTGTTGATTTATGAGTCGCATGTGGGTATGTCGGGAGAGGCGGAGCGTGTCTCCACTTATCGTGAATTCAGGGAAAATGTCCTGCCTCGCATCGTTGCGGATGGATACAACTGCGTGCAGATCATGGCGATTCAGGAGCATCCATACTATGGTTCCTTTGGCTATCATGTCTCCAGTTTCTTCGCTCCCTCATCCCGCTTTGGTACGCCGGAGGAGTTGAAGGAGTTGATCGATGCAGCCCATGAGATGGGGCTTGCGGTGATCATGGATTTGGTGCATTCCCATGCGGTGAAGAACGTGAATGAAGGTTTGGGTTGCCTGGATGGTACCCGCTATCAATATTTCCATGACGGTCCCAAAGGCGAACATCAACAATGGGACTCTTTCTGTTTCAATTATGGCAAGAACGAGGTGATCCATTTCTTGCTTTCGAACTGTAAATATTGGATGGAGGAGTTTAATTTCGACGGTTTCCGTTTTGATGGAGTCACCTCCATGATCTATTTGGATCATGGAATGGGCAGTTCCTTCTCCAATTATGCCGATTATTATAATATGAACGAGGATGGCGACGCGATCTGCTACCTTACCTTGGCGAATCAGTTGATTCATGAGGTGAATCCTCGTGCGATCACCATCGCGGAGGATGTGAGTGGTATGCCGGGTCTCGCCGCGAAGATCAGTGATGGCGGTATGGGCTTCGACTATCGTTTGGCGATGGGCGTCCCTGATTTTTGGATCAAGACCATTAAGGAGTGTCGTGACGAGGAGTGGAAGCCGGGCCATATCCTATGGACCCTGACCAACCGTCGAAAGGATGAGAAGGTAATCTCCTATGCGGAGAGCCACGACCAAGCCTTGGTGGGCGATAAGACATTGATATTCAGATTGGCTGATGCCGATATGTATTGGCACATGTCCAGATTGTTCGACTCTTCCTATATGGTGGACCGGGCCATTGCGTTGCACAAGATGATCCGCCTCATCACCCTTACCACCACCAATGGTGGATATCTGAACTTTATGGGTAATGAGTTCGGCCATCCTGAGTGGGTGGATTTCCCTCGTGAGGGAAATGGCTGGTCGTACAAATATGCTCGACGCCAATGGCACTTGGTGGATGATACCGACTTGAAATACAAATATTTGGGCGATTTTGACAAAGCGATGATCCATCTGATCCGTGAGTCAAGAAAGTTCAATGAGTCGCCGTTGATAGAGTTGTGGGACAAATCGGATGACCAAGTATTGGCCTTCCGAAGAAAAGATTTGGTCTTTGTCTTTAATTTTCACCCATATAAGTCGTTCTCCGATTATGGTATCTTGACGGAGAGCGGAGAGTACGAGATGGTACTTAACACCGATGATAAGGAGTTTGGTGGTTTTGGATTGGTGGACAATAGCCAGAGTCACTTCACCCAGCAGGAGGAGAAGCCTCGTCCCGATGGAAAGGAGTGGCTGCTGCTCTATTTGCCAGCCCGTTCCGCTTGTGTGTTGAGGCTAAAAGATGCGGAGGAGTGAATTGCGTAACTTAAAAAACAAGTTGATGAAAAAGAGATTATTTTTTTTGCTGTCTATATGGATGATGTTGTTCGCCGATGTCTTTGCGGTGAAACATTATCATGAGATTAAAATTTTCGAGGAGATTGGAAGCACCTCGTGGATCCATTTGAAGAAGGGTATGGAGGAGGCTCGCTCCAAGAAGGTGGATGGCATATTCATTCACATGAACACTTATGGCGGTTTGGTGAACTATGCCGATTCCATGCGTACATTGATCATCAATTGTGAAATTCCGGTCTATGTGTTTATCGACAACAATGCGGCCTCTGCCGGGGCCTTGATCTCCATAGCGTGTGACAGCATCTATATGCGGGAGGGAGGAAACATAGGCGCCGCTACGGTGGTAAACGATAATGGCGAGAAGATGCCGGATAAGTACCAGTCATATATGCGCTCCACCATTCGTTCGACGGCGGAGAGCCATGGAAAGGTGAAGGTTGTGGTAAATGGCGACACGGTGGAGAAGTGGCGTCGTGATCCGCTCATTGCGGAGGCGATGGTGGACGAACGGGTTGTCGTGCCTGGTATCGTGGATTCCACCAAGATTTTGACCTTTACCGCTAACGAGGCGATAGCGAATGGCTACTGTGAAGGAAAATATAACTCTATTCCCGAAATCATTTTGCAGGGATTCCATGAGGATGATTATGAGTTGACCTCCTATAGGGCGACTGTGTTCGATAGCATTTTAGGCTTCTTGACCAGTCCTGTTTTGCAGGGCTTCTTGATCATGATTATCATCGGAGGCATCTATTTTGAGATGCAGACACCAGGTATTGGCTTCGCCTTGTTGGCTTCGGTTGTCGCCGCGTTGCTCTATTTCGCTCCGCTCTATTTGGATGGTCTGACCGATTTGTGGGAGGCTATCCTCTTTGTGGTCGGAGTGGTCCTGCTACTGCTGGAAATCTTTGTGATACCGGGATTCGGTGTGGCGGGTATCCTGGGAATTATATTCATTGTGGCGGGATTGACGCTGAGCCTTTTGCCGAATGATCTATTCGATTTCGGCGGTGTTTCATGGAGTGCGACTTATACCGCTTTGATTACTGTGCTACTCGCCATAATCGGCTCTTTCGGATTGGTGGCTTTCTTGGCTTCCAAAATCGGAACGGACGGAATCTTTAAGAATTTGGCATTGACAAAATCCCAAGATAACGAAGAGGGGTATGTAAGTAATAATGTCTCGCTGAACGCATTGGCTGGTAAGGTGGGAGTGACGGAGACGGATCTTCGCCCAGCAGGTAAGGTGATGGTGGAAGGTGAAATTTACGATGCTGTCGCCGAAAACGGATTCATCAACAAGGGAGAAGAGGTGATTGTCCGAAAATATGAGATGGGACAAATGTATGTAAGATTGAAATAGAGAGAAATGGCTATCAATAAATTTGTGTTGAAGAATGGATTGCGTGTCGTCCATCAAGAGGACACCGCCTCTCCAATGGTGGTGATTAATACCCTTTATGATGTGGGAGCCAAGGATGAGGATCCCGACCATACGGGTTTCGCCCATCTGTTCGAACATTTGATGTTTGGTGGTTCCATCAACATCCCGTCATACGATGAGCCTATCCAGAATGCGGGAGGCGAGGACAACGCATGGACTTGCGAGGATTTCACCAATTATTATGTGATGATTCCCGCCTCCAATGTGGAGGTTGCCCTTTGGTTGGAGTCGGACCGTATGTTGAGCCTCAATTTTAGCCAAAAGAGTTTGGATGTGCAGCGCAACGTCGTTTGCGAAGAGTTCAAACAACGCAATTTGAACCAACCCTATGGTGATGTCTCGCATCTGGTGAGAAGCATGGTCTTTAAGAGACATCCCTATGCATGGCCGACCATTGGTAAGGAGCTTTCGCATATCGAGAATGCCACTTTGGATGAGGTGAAGCAGTTCTTTTTCTCCCACTATGCGCCTAACAACGCGATTCTATCCGTGGTGGGCAATATCTCCTTCGAGGAGACAAAACGGTTGGTGGAGAAGTGGTATGGGGATATTCCCCGCCGGGATGTCCGTCTCCGTCAATTGCCGGAAGAGCCGAAACAGACAGAACCGAGACGGATGGAGGTGGAGCGCAATGTGCCGGCAAGTATGATTTACAAGGTGTACCATATCTGTGGTCGGTTGGAGAAGGATTACTTTGTCTCTGATATTATTTCAGATGTGTTGTCTAATGGAAAATCATCTCGACTATACCAAAAGTTGGTGAAGGAGCGTCCGCTGTTCACGGAGGTCAATGCCTATATTTCCGGTGATATCGAGACGGGAATGTTCTATGTGGTAGGCCTCCTGGCGGAAGGAACCACATTTGAGGAGGCGGAGGCAGCCTTGGATGCGGAGTTGAAACTGCTTCGCGATGAATTGGTCCCTGTATCGGAGTTGGATAAGTGGAAGAACAAATATGAGGCGACGCAGGTGTTGGAGAATATGACACTTTTGAAACGAGCGAATAATTTGGCGTATTATGAATTGTTGGGGGATGCTAATCTGATGTACGAAGAGGTGGAGAATTACCGCAAGGTGACGCCTCAGGATCTGCAACGTTACGCCAGAGAGGTGTTTGTTCCGGAAAATTGTTCCACATTGATTTATAAGGCGAAGAAACAATAGGAAGGATATTCCCTTCTTGATATTAAATTTTAGATTGAGTGCGCGATGATTTGACTGAATGTTAGATTATCGCGCATTTCTTGTTTAAAATAATCTATTAAGGGGCTGGTGTGTCGGAAGATGATACAAAATCACTAATGTTTGGAATTTTTTTCCTCATCTATTTCCAGAATATGCGCTAAAATTGTAACTTGAAAAGTGGGGGAAAATATAGAACTTTTTTCGTCGCGTAAAAATGAATTGGGAGTGTTGGCTATCCTATAAAAATAGGATGTCAACGATTAATAATAAACTAATACGTTTAATATCATGAGAACAATTTACAAATCGATCGTTGTATCCGCCATTGGCGCGATGCTTTCCGTATCGGCTGTCGCTCAGACTCTTCCTGGTGTGAAAAGCGATATCTATGTGAATGGAAAGAAACGTACCATTGATGTCTATGCGCCTAATGGAATGGGAGAGAACAGACCGATGGTGATTTCCGCCCACGGTATGGGGCAGGATATTGATTATCAAAAGCAACAGTCCAGATGGGATCAGGTGGCCGATACCGCTAAATTCCTTGTCGTTTATCCTCAATCGGATGGATCCACTTGGAACTTGGATGGTAATGGCGCTGATATTGCTTTCATCAAGGCTATCATCAAGGAGATGAGTTCAAAGTATAAGATTGACTTGGATCGTGTCTATATGTCAGGTTTCTCCATGGGTGGTATGCTCACCTATGCTGTGGCCAACAATATGGCGGATCAGATCGCCGCTTGCGCGCCTGTGTCAGGTTATCCGATAGGCGATAAGACGGCTAAGCCATCTCGTCCAATGCCTATTATCCACACCAATGGTGATAAGGATGATGTGGTCCACTATGAGCCATGGAGCGGTACATTCAACGGCATGTATCAGAATCAACAAGGAGCTTACGCGCAAGCGGAATCGTGGGCGAAGGCGAATGGTTGCGACGCGACGCCCGTTGAATCTGTGGTCGATGGTGCTGCCACCCGTTACCTGTGGAAGAATGGTAAATGTGGTGTGGAGGTTTGTTTGAACAAGGTATATGGTAAAGGTCACTGGCCATCCAATGACAAGTATCACTCTGTTCGTGAGATCTGGAAATTCGTTAGCCGCTTCTCTTTGAAGTGTGGAGAGGTAGGCGTCGGCGGAGGATCCACTCCAGTAGAACCGGAGGAGGTTGGTCCATACAATGGATCTCCTGCCGCTATTCCAGGTACGATTGAGGCAGAGGCGTATGACCTGGGTGGACAAGGCGTCTCATATAATGATAAGGATAGTGAAAACCGAGGTGAGGCGTTCCGTAAGGATGGTGTCGATATCTATACGGGTGCCACTGGATTTGTCGTAGGATACAACCAGAGTGGAGAGTGGCTGAACTATACGGTGGATGTGAAGGAGACCTCTAAATATACAGTTACGGTCTCCGCGGCTACCGATAACGCCTCCGCGTCATTCCAACTTTTGATTGATGGTGTGGCGATTACAGGTGAGGTCTCTGCTCCCAATACGGGTAGTTTTAAGACCTTCTCCTCTGTGATGGCCCGCACAAAGGAGATTTCCGCAGGTCAACATACCCTTCAATTGAAGATTGTTGGCGATTGGTTCGACATTGATAATATGAAATTCGAGAAGTATGAGTCTAATGGTAACGAGCCATACGATGATAAGGGATGTGTCGTAGGAAAACGTGATGATGCGGAGCTCGCATCTCTATTCTCCTCCATTAGGTTGAGCAACGTTAATCCGAAGGTGAAACCTACCACCAACCATAACCCGATTATGACGCAACGTTACGGAGCGGACCCTTGCGCGATGGTATATGGCGACTCTGTCTATATCTATATGACCCACGATGTCTATGAGTATGACAACAATGGAAATATCAAGGATAATGGATATGGTAAAATTACGGAGATTGTCTGTGTCTCTTCCGCTGACCTTGTGAACTGGACCGACCATGGACCGATGAAGGTGGCAGGCTCTGGAGGTATCTCCAAAGCTGTCAACTCTTGGGCGCCAACCGCTTGCCATGCGAAGATAAATGGTAAGGATCGTTTCTTCCTCTATTTCGCTAACAATGGAAACGGAATCTATGTGGTCGCTTCCGATACGCCTTACGGACCATGGGAGGATGTGAAGAATGGTCAGGGACTCATCACCCGTTCCACGCCAAATTGTGGAAATGTGACTTGGTTGTTCGACCCAGCTGTCCTTGTGGACGACGATGGTACTGGTTACCTCTACTTCGGTGGTGGTGTGCCTGACGGAAAGCAAGCGAACCCAGGAACTGCCCGCATTGCGAAATTGGGTAAGGATTTCATCAGCATCGAGGGGACACCAACCACTTTGAACCCTCCTTATTTGTTTGAGGATGCGGGTATCAATAAGATTGGTAAAAACTATGTTTACTCATATTGTACCAACTGGAATGTGCCAGGCGGTAATCAATACGGTATCTCCAACGCTGTCATTGCGACGATGACATCCTCAAATCCAATGACAGGATTCAATTTCGACCGTAAGGTGTTCGATAATCCATCTAGGTGGTTGGGAGATAATGGTAACAACCACCATGGATTCTTTAAGTTCAAGGATAGATGGTATATCTGCTACCATAGCCAGTGGATCCAGAACCAGATCGGCGTGAAGGGAGGATATCGTTGCTCTCACGTTGATTATGCGGATGTGGATGAGTCTTTGGGTAGAATCAATGGTGTCACTGCTGGAACGACCAAGGGAGTTGCTCAAGTCACCTTTGTGGATGCGACCAAGACCATTCAAGCGGAGTGTTTCGCTTGGCAAAGTGGCGTGGAGGTCAATTACATAGGTAGATCTGTAGGTATGGCCGTCAGTGGTAAGGATGGCGCTTGGATCGGACTTAGCGGCGTTAAGGCGCAAGGCGTGAATCGTTTCAAGGCACGTGTTTCGGCTCCATGTGGTGGTGCGATCAGAATCTCTACCGGTTCAGCGGGCGGCCCTGTTATCGGATATTTGAATGTTGAGTCCAACGATTCATTTGAGGAGTTTGAGTGTAAGTTGTCATCCGATATTCCGACTGCTACCGATCTGTTCTTCACGTTCAGCGGTGAGTTGAAGTTCGACTCTTGGGAGATGTTCTATGCGGATCCTACTGATGTGGAGTCGATCGATATCACTTCGTCCGCTCTCGCTGTGGAGCCTAATCCTGCAAGAGATGAGGTCATCGTAAGTGGTTTGTCGGAGGGAGATGTGGTCTCAATTATCTCCGTGAATGGTGCTGTGGTGAAGCGATTTGTGGCTGAAGCGGAATCCATGGAGGTTATCGTCTCTGATCTTGCGTCAGGTATCTATGCAGTGTCAAATGGTGCGAAGATTGCCAAAATGATAAAAGAGTAACTTCGAATCTTATAGGGCAATAAATAGAAAACCCCGTGCATCCGTTGGAATGTACGGGGTTTTTGTGTGTGGAGATGCGTTACATTGAGCAAAGTCGTGTCGCCTCCCTTATTCTTCGGCCGAAAGATAGGCTTGGTCAATCATCAATGGCAGAAGACCCTCATCTACGTTCATGCTTTGTAGTAAACGTTTGTCCTCCTCCATCATCTCCGCAAAGCGTTTGGTGTCACCCGACAATTTCTTGATGCATTGCGCATAGCATAGGACCGCCTCCTGAACTTTGCCTAAGGCGAATTCGATGTGTCCAAGATTTAGCCAGTCGTGTTGGTCTCTTTCGCTTTCCGCAATTTTGGAAGCGTATTTCTCCGCTTGAGGTAATTTGCCGATGGAGAGCGCGCACCAGGCGATCGGCCTCCAAACCTTTTGGTCGCTTTCGGATAGGTATTCAATTTTGAAGAAGGTGCTGAGCGCCTCTTCATAGCGCTCCATTCCCAGTAGTGCGTGGCCAATATTGAGTTGGGTGTTCAAATCCTCCGGATCAAGGCGTTCTGCCTCTCGGAAGTAGTGGAGCGCCTCCTCTGTGTGTCCTAATAACTTGTGGCAGGCGGCAATCTTCTTTATGGTCCAGATATTGCCTGTCTTGATGGTGTCTGATTTCTCGAAATAGGAGAGCGCCGCCTTGTATTCGCCCAACTTTTGACAGCAGAATCCGCACTTTTGTAACAGTTCCGTGTTGTTGGGATCTTTTTCCAAAAGTGTCTCGAATACCATTCTCGCCTCTTCCGTGAACTCTTTCTTGAAGTAGAGTTCTCCGACGGTACGGAGCGTTTGCGCTTTGTCTGGCAACGACTCCACGTAGAAGCTCTTGTGGAAATATAGTTTCCAATTGAATATATCAATGAAATCCACTGTGTGCCTGCCCAATTTCAAGAATCGGTAGAGGTCTTGGATATACTGGTTGCTGATGTTCTCTCGTTTGATTTCACCTCCTATTTTGCTCATGTCGGCACCCATGGATTTGATTTGTTCCGCCTCCTCCGTGAAGGATTGGGTTAACATCTCCTTTTGGTTGTCTGGTATGTGCGCCAAACTGATCATCATCGAGTATTTGTCCGAATTGCAGAAGATAGGACTGCTCAACACATTGTGAAAGAGTGAATTGGACAATTCGTTGGTGAAGAATGAAGGCGTCTGGGAGTGGATGTCGAATGGGCGGAACCAGTTGGCGGTGTCGTTGAAGAAAGAGAAACCCTTCATTTCTTTGAAGGTGCCGAGGAATACATCTGATCCCTCCATTTGCATCTCGGAGAATTGTTGGATTTTGTCCGTGATGCCACCGTTCTTGTCGATGATGTTCTGCCATTCCGGATTGGCGTCCATGGTCGGTTTGCCCGATTTAATCCAATCGTCTATTTTGAGTTTCTCCTTGATGAGAGGTGTCAACTTAGCCATTTCGGGGAGTATCACCTCGTTGATCTGTTTCGTCAGCTTCTCAGTCTCTTTGCTTCTGATGACTTGAAGGAATATGTTTTGTATATTGCTGCTCACCTCACTCCGTTCCGTCCAGGCGATGCTTCGCTCTTTGAGATTGTTGTAGAGCGGTAGCCTTAGGTTGTGGATATAGGCGCAGATGACGAAGCCGGTAATGGCGCGCTGTTTCACCTGCTCGGATGCGGAGAGTTCGT
The DNA here is from genome assembly GCA_045639525.1 of Paludibacteraceae bacterium. Lineage (GTDB taxonomy): Bacteria > Bacteroidota > Bacteroidia > Bacteroidales > Paludibacteraceae > UBA1181. The sequence continues at coordinate 10,621 of JAZUDI010000031.1, forward strand.
AGGTGTCAATGAGCGTCATGAATTTCCGCTCGTCGAAGATCCGCATCAAACTGAGCGTCAAGGCGGATACCATCAAACATTGGTCCGCCCAATAGAGTTCCTCATCGGTGCAGAGGTCGGTGATCTCGTGACACTGCTGATCCGTCAGCTTGTCGTTCAACCATAAGAGGTCGAAAATCTGGTTGCTGAACTCTTCCCGTTGGCGAAGCGCTTCGCGGTTTTCGTTCAGATTTTTTTTGAGAATGGAGATGCTCTCCGCCGATAGTCTTGTCTTGATATCCTCTATTGCGGGAAATGCCGTGTTCAATTTGCCTCTTTTGTAAGAGTAGAGGAATGTCTGCGAATAGTTGGTGAAAATCCCCTCCCGTACCCAATCGGCCAGTTCCAGTATGTCGATGCGCAATTGGTTGTAGATCCTGTTCTGCTCTTTGTCTTTGGTGCCGGATAGCGCATATTGGAGCATGTATTGGTAGGTGGTCTCCAATGTGCGGCATCTGTCGGCCAAATCACCATGCCCGCCGAGGGGAAGGGTGGGGTGGATCTCCAACAACGTGTGGAGCGACTGAAAGGCTGGCATGAGCCTTTTGCCTACCACGTGTGCCTCCAACTCCCTGTAGATGGTCTCTATCTCTTTGTTGGTCATCATATCACTCCGTTTTTTTGTTTTTGTTCAAGATGGACATCGCCAACATCGCTAATGCGCCAACGCTGATGAGCATGATGGTTTGTGATCCATGTACCAAAAGGGCGAATGATTGGGCGTCGGACTCGGCGACACCATAAAGAATCAACGTGTTGATCACCATGAAGTGCCATGCGCCCAAACCTCCTTGTACAGGGGCGATGATGCCGAGACTACCCATGATGAATGCGGAGAGACCGCAAAGCATGCTTAAATTCTCTGTGAAATCGAATGCGTAGAAACAGAGGTAGAACATGAAGTAGTAGCAAACGAATATTAGGAAGGAGTAGAGGATGAATAATCCTTTGTGCTCCAATTTAAGCACAGATTTGAGTCCGTTGAGGACATTCAAGCCTAATTCCTTGATCTTGGCGAAGAACGAGGAGGCCATGATCTTCTTTCGGAAGATGAATGGTATGGCCACGAGCGCAGCGAGGATCAACCACAAAATAGGGTTGAACAATAGGTTATAAAGCGTCTCTGTCAGATGATAACTATCCGCGAAGGCCATGATTTCATTGTACTGCAACAAAACGGTCATCGCGATGAAAATGAGTTCCACGATGATGTCCACGCTTCTGTCCACAATCAGTGTGCCGATCAGCTCCGTAAAGGGTACACCTTCGTATTTCTTCACCAAACCGCAACGTGCGATCTCTCCGGCGCGGGGAACAAGGTAGTTGATGCAGTAGCCTGCCATAACCGCCCCGTAGATGTTCCAGATATTTACTTTTTTCCCCAATGGGTCGATCAACATCTTCCAACGGACAGCTCTGAGGAAATGGCTCAGTAGGGCGACAAAGAGGGGAAGTATGATCCAAAACATGTTGGCTTGTTTGATGTTATTCATCAGGTCAACCATGTTCTCGTCGCGGTAAACATACCAGAATATTAGAATTCCTAACCCTAAGGAGAAGGAGATTTTCAGAATGGTGTTGATTGTCTCTTTTTTCATTTTTCCATTGTTTCTTTTGCAAAATTATTAAAATTATATTTGCTATTGTGATTACCGATGAAAAATTATACTTTTGTGCTGCTTAAAAAATCATAAAATAAAAGAGATGGATTATGACAGTTACGCCCAAGAAATCTCTCGGGCAACACTTTTTGAAGGATCAGAATATTGCTCGGGCAATTGCGGATAGTTTACAGTTGACCACTCCCACCAAGGTGTTGGAGATTGGTCCTGGTATGGGTGTGTTGACCCAATATCTGCTGGAAAACGAGTTGGTTGACCTCAAAGTAGTGGAACTGGATAAGGAATCAGTCGCATATTTGAATGAAAATTTTCCTGCGTTGCGAGGCCGCATTTTGGCGGAGGATTTCCTGAAATTGGATTTGAATAAGATTTACCCCGAAGGCGATTATTGCGTCATCGGCAACTATCCATACAATATTTCAAGCCAGATCTTTTTTAAGGTTTTGGACAATCGTGACCGTATTCCCGTCTGTTCTGGTATGATCCAAAAGGAGGTGGCGGAGCGTATGGCCTCCAAACCTGGTTGCAAGGCTTACGGCATCTTGAGCGTTTTGATGCAGGCCTTTTATGATATCGAGTATCTATTTACCGTACATGAGCATGTGTTCGATCCCCCTCCGAAGGTAAAGTCCGCGGTGATCCGTATGCGCAGAAACGGCGTGAGTAGTCTGGGCTGCGACGAACAATTGTTCGTCCGTGTGGTCAAGACTGCCTTCAACCAACGTCGAAAAATGTTGCGCAACTCGTTGCAGACGCTTTTGGGCAAGGACAACCCGATTTTCGCCGACGCTATCTTTATGAAGCGACCGGAACAGTTGAGTGTCCCTGACTTTATCGGTTTGACCAATCTGGTCGAAAAGACGATGCCAAAAGATTCTGATGTGAAAAGTGAATAACGAAGGAGGACGAGAACGATGGAGGAGAATAAAGAAGTACAACAACCACAGCAGCAGGTTAGACTATTCTATTTTGAGAATGGCCGATTAAAAATAGCGAGGGATATCGCCATCCTGAAGGAGGTCCCCTTGAACAATTTCGTGTGGATCGACTTGAATCATGTGGCACCGGAAACGGAGAGCCAGTTGGAGCAATTTTTGAAGATCTACATCCAAGAGGAGGAGGAGATGGAGGAGATCGAGATGTCCTCACGTTTCATTGAGACGGACGACACCTTGGTGGCCAATGCCAATTTTCTGTTGGATACCTATGAGAAGGAGACGGTGTCATTCATCTTGAAGAATGGCATTATGGTCTCCGTTCGTGAGAACGATTATTTGAAATCATTCAATGATACGGTGAAAAAGCTCTTCGCCAACCCCCGGAACTATCCTACGGGCTACCATATTTTCGTGGCTTTGTTGGAGACACGGGTGGAGTATGATGCGGATATGATCGAGGACGCCACAAAGGCGATTACCGGCTTGAGCCAGAACTTGACTACGGCGAAGAAGGTGGACGAGAATGTCCTTTTGGACATCAAGAACATGCAGGAGCGTGTCATGCACCTTAGGGAGAACATTGTCGATAAACATCGCGTCCTCTCCAGCATTTTGCGAAGTGATTTGGTACCTGAGGATTTGAAGCCTCGTCTGAGCATGGTGATCAAGGACGTCAACTCTTTGGTGGAACACATCAAATTCGGTTTCGACCGTTTGGATTATTTGCAGGATACCTTCCTCGGTTTGGTTAACATCGAGCAGAATAAGATCATCAAGATATTTACCATCATCTCCATCGTATTCATGCCGCCGACATTGATCGCGAGTATGTATGGAATGAACTTTGACTACATGCCGGAGCTTCATTGGCGATTGGGTTATCCTTTCGCACTGCTCATGATGTTGCTTGTGGCGGTAGGTGTCGTTGTGTGGTTTAAAAAGAAAAATTGGTTGTAATAGCATCATAATATACCGTTATGGCAGAAACGAACTTTGTCGATTACGTTAAGATCTATTGCCGCTCAGGAAAGGGTGGTGCTGGATCTGCCCATTTGCGTCGAGAGAAATATACGCCCAAGGGAGGCCCTGATGGCGGAGATGGCGGTCGTGGCGGCCACATTATCCTAAGGGGAAATAAGAACTATTGGACCTTGATCCACTTGAAGTTTGAACGTCATATTATGGCGGGTCATGGCGGCAGTGGCAGTTCGAGCCGTAGTTTTGGTGCGGATGGAGAAGATAAGATCATCGATGTGCCTTGCGGAACAGTGGTCTATGATGCGGACAATGGAGAGTTCCTTTGTGATGTCACCGAGGATGGCCAAGAGGTGATTCTCCTAAAGGGTGGACGTGGCGGATTGGGTAACTGGCACTTTAAGTCGGCTACCAACCAGACGCCTCGTTTCGCTCAACCGGGTGAGCCTGCTATCGAGAAGAATATAATCTTGGAGTTGAAGGTTTTGGCTGATGTGGGTTTGGTCGGATTCCCGAATGCGGGAAAATCCACTTTGTTGTCTTCCATATCGGCAGCCAAGCCTAAGATCGCTAACTATCCATTTACCACATTGGAACCTAACTTGGGTATTGTCGCTTACCGTGACGGAAAATCGTTCGCCATGGCTGATATCCCAGGAATTATAGAGGGTGCCTCTGAGGGTAAGGGTATCGGACTCCGCTTTTTGCGCCATATTGAACGCAATGCCATTCTCCTCTTCTTGATCCCTGGTGATACCGATGATGTGATGAAGGAGTACGAGATATTGTTGAATGAATTGGAGCAATACAATCCTGAATTGCTTCAAAAACAGCGTATCTTAGGTATCTCCAAGTGTGATATGCTCGACGAGGAGTTGATGGATGGCATTCGTAAAGAGTTGCCAACGGATGTTCCTTGCGTTTTCTTCTCGTCTATTACAGGTTTCCATTTGACAGAGCTGAAAGATGTGATATGGGAGGAGTTGAGCAAGGATGTGGATCGTCACATGACCATGACACATCGCCCTATGGAGGTCGGTGGCTACGACGATGAGGAGGAGTTTGAGATCGATGAGGATGATATCGAGATGGACTGGGACGAAGAGTAATTTATGATAGCGGATAGTAGGAGACACGGAGGAATAACAACTTTCTTCACGGACAAGACAGGAGGCGTAAGCGAGGGTGCATACGCCTCCTTTAATTTGGGCTATTTTTCTGGGGATAAACGTGACGATGTGGATCAAAATCGGGCCTTGCTATGCCGAGAATTGGGCCTTGAGTCCCACCGTCTTGTGGTTCCCAATGAGGTCCATGGCGCTAAAGTGATGATGGTTGAGGAGCCTGATTTGCAGATTCCCTCTGAGCAACGAGATGAGTGTTTTAAGTGTGATGCCTTGGTGACACGTCTGCGGCAAGTCTGCTTGGGAGTGACGGTGGCTGATTGTGTCCCTGTGCTCTTCTTTGATGAAACGGCCGGGGTAGTGGCCGCTGCCCATGCGGGATGGAAGGGAATTGTTTCTGGTGTTTTGCCCGAAACGGTGGCTGCCATGCGACGGATGGGTTGTCTGCCGGAAAATATCCATGCGGAGATTTGGCCGTCGATATCCTGCGAACATTTTGAGGTGGGCGAGGAGGTCGTGGCCCGATTTGCTGCGTGTTTCAATGGTAGCGAGATGAAGGAAATTGTCGATCGCACGTATCCGAAACCACACCTGAACCTGCGGGAAGCCGTGCGTTTGCAGCTGGTCGCGGCGCATCTCTCCTCCGATCATATATGGAGCCATTCCGATTGTACCTATGGCTCCCCTCGTTTTTTTTCGGCTAGACGGGATGGTTTCGCATCGGGGCGTATGGTCGCGGGGGTGTTCCTTAATTAAGAATTATCGAGGGCGTATTTAACGCATTTTAAATTTATTTTCTGTCGTTCTTTGTTCTTTTTTTATTAAGTTTGTACAAAGAAATAGTTTTATCATTATGGCATTTATTGATTTAGTAAAGCAGAGAAGAAGTATCCGTAAGTACGAAGCGAAACCCGTTGAGGAGGAGAAGTTGCAAGCCATTGTGAAGGCTGCCTTGATGGCTCCCTCTTCCAAACGTTGCCAACCTTGGTATTTCGTGGTAGTGGACGATGCGGAGACCATCGCACAATTTTCAGTTTGCCGTGAGGCGGGTTCCAAATTTTTGGAGGGCGCTCCCGTGGCGATCGTCGTATTGGCGGACAGCACAGTGAGTGATGTCTGGACGGAGGATGCCTCCATCGCGACTGCTTATATGCAACTTCAAGCCGAGGATTTGGGTTTGGGAACTTGTTGGGTGCAGGTTCGTAATAGAATGAAGGATGAGTCCCAAACAACGGAGTCTGTTGTCAAAAAGTTGATCAATGCTCCGGAAAACCTGAGCGTCGAGTGTATCCTTGGCGTGGGATATAAGGGAGAGGAGAAGTCTCCTTTCGACGAATCTCGGTTGAAATTGGAGAGATATGTGAAAAATAAGTTCTAATCGAAAATAGTTACTAAGCGTATGGAAACACCTAACAGACAAGCCATCTTTGGAGGCGTTCTAGTATTGTTCGGACTCCTCTTTTTCCTTCGTGCGATGGGCGTGATCGATGAGGATAACCTCTTGTTGAGCCCGAAGATGTATCCGCTATATGCGGCTGCCGCGTGTTTTGTGGGAAAGCAAAACAAGTGGGCGATCGGATGTTTGTGTTTGTCCGCCTTGGTATGGTTCGATGATCTTTACTATATGTTCAACTCCAGCTTCAAGTACATCTGGCCATTGGCGCTTGTGGTGGTGGGTGCCTTGTTGATCTCTGGCAAGTTGAATTTAAAGGCGTTGAAAGAGAAGAAGGAAGAGAAAGAGGCCGAGGAGGAGACCAAGGAGGAAGATGAGCCGTTCAAGTTGTAAAAAGCGTGGGGATTTGCCCTCCCTTTGTATTTTGGGATGTGGTAATTTGGGTACCCATTTGGTGCAAGCCTTGTATCATGCGGGTTATCCTATCCTTCAACTTTATAGTCGAACTGTGGAGTCGGCCACTGCCTTGTCCAATTTGGTAGGCAATGCGCCATTCACGACCGATTTGTCGCGGCTGACGCTTTCCGCGGATCTTTATATCTGCGCCTTGAAGGACTCTGTGCTTCACGAGGTGTTGGCCAAGACCCCTTTGAAGGGAAAGCGGATCGTCCACACGGCGGGTAGCATGCCGATGTCGCTTCTGTCGGAATTCACAACGGATGGAGGCGTGTTTTATCCCATGCAGTCCTTTTCCAAGGCAAAGCCTGTGGATTTCTCGGTCATCCCCATATTTGTGGAGGCGACCAATGAGGAGATGAAACGAATCCTCATGGAGATGGCGGGACGAGTATCGTCGAGTGTCAATACACTGACCTCCGAGGAGCGTAAGCAACTCCACCTGGCGGCTGTTTTCGCATCGAATTTCAGCAATCACATGTATGCGATCGCCCAGGAGCATTTGGCTAAATTAGGATTGCCTTTTGAAGTGCTATTGCCTTTGATTGACGAGACCTGCTCCAAGATCCACACATTGCCTCCGGTTGAGGCGCAGACGGGCCCAGCAGTCCGTTATGATTTGAATGTCATCAACGAGCAGAAGGAGAGGATTGATAATCCGCTTCAAAAAATGATATATGAATTGGTGAGTCAATCCATTCACGAAAAGGCTCTCCAAAACGAAGAATCACATCAATAGAAGATGAGAATGGATTTTAAAAGTGATTTAAAGAAAGTGAAGGCTTTGGCTTTTGATGTGGATGGCGTGCTCTCTTCGGATTGCGTTCCTTTGCATGTGAGCGGTGAGCCTATGCGCATGGTGAACATCAAGGATGGTTATGCTATGCAATTGGCGGTAAAGAAGGGCTATCACTTGGCTATTATCACCGGCGGAAAGACAGAGGCTGTCAGAATGCGTTTTGAGGGGTTGGGAATCAAGGATGTTTACATGGGTTCGGCCGTAAAGATGCGCGATTTCGAAGATTTCATGAAGAAGCATGGCCTCTCTTCGGAGGAGGTCCTCTATATGGGTGATGACATTCCCGATTTCCCTGTCCTGAAAGCGTGTGGATTTCCTTGTTGCCCGGCGGATGCGGCCTCGGAAATCAAGAATATATGTTGTTACATCTCTCCTTTTGAAGGAGGAAAGGGTTGCGCCAGGGATGTCATCGAACAGGTGATGAAGGCGAACGGGGATTGGATGTCCGATAATGTGGCGTTTGGTTGGTGATTCCCAAATTTTAAATTGTATGAAAGATTATTTGAAACTCATAAGATGGCCCAATTTAATCTGCATCGCTTTGGTGCAGTTGGCGATCTATTATTTGGTGATCTCTCCGGTCTCCAATGTGGCGGGTGTCCCTGCGACGAAGGTCTTCCCGGAGTCGATGTTGGCTTTGCTAATCATCGCGTCTCTCTTTACAGCGGCGGCCGGCTATGTCATCAATGATTATTTCGATGTGAAGATAGACGAGATCAACCATCCGATTTATCATATCGTTGGAAAGGGTGTTTCGAAACACGCCGCGATGACGCTATTCATCGTCTTGGCGGTTGTGGGAATATTGGCTGGCGGAGCGATTGGCCTATACACTTATCTCACGTTGGGTGTGCCTATTATGTTGGCTTTCACCTATATGATACTCTTTATGGTTTTGGTAGGTATCCTTTGGTTTTATTCTTCCGCGTATAAAAGAATGTTGGTGGTCGGCAATGTGATCGCCGCCGGGTTGAATGCCTTGGTGCCTATGTTAGTAGGTGTCTATTTCACCTTCTTTTTGCTGATGAAGTATGGCTCCTCTCCAGGTAATGTCGAGTTTAGCCACTATTTGTTGATAATCGTAGGACTCTTCTCTTTCTGTGTCTTCATGTGGACCTTCATCTCCGAAGTGGCGGATGATTTCGAAGAGGAGAAGGGGGACCGTGAGTTGGAGTGCCACTCCTTCCCGATTGTTTGGGGACATACGGTCTCAAAGGCGATATTGTTCGCCGCGATTCTATTCACGAATGCAGCCACTCTGCATATCGTGTGTCGTATGTTGCCATTCCCGATGTTTTCTTCATTGCGTTATGTATGTTGTGCGGTGGTGATTCCATCCATTGGTCTCTGTTATTTGTTGGCGAGAGCCTCCGTAAGGGAGGATTATCATTACGTATCTCTGATATCCAAGGTTATCCTTCTTTTGAGTATGGGATATAGCGTAGTCTTTTATCTTTCATACGGGTCTTGATTGTTTTAGAATTATTCATTTTTAAATTTTAATTATATGCAAGGAGTTGTATTGTTAGTATTGATCGTGGTGGCAATTGTGCTACTATGTATCTTTTTGCATTTTGTCCCTGTGTTGCTTTGGTTGAATGCCAGGGTGTCAGGTGTGTCGATCTCTTTGGTGCAGTTGTTCTTGATGCGCCTGAGAAATGTACCGCCTCAGGTAATTGTGCAATGTTTGATTGAGGCCCACAAGGCTGGTTTGAAGACGATCACCAGAGATGATCTGGAGGCGCACTACCTCGCTGGTGGTAACATCGTTCGTGTGGTTCACGCATTGGTTTCCGCCTCTAAGGCGAACATCGCCATCGATTTCAAGCAGGCGACTGCGATCGACTTGGCGGGACGTGATGTGTTCGAGGCTGTACAAATGTCCGTAAACCCTAAGGTGATCGACACGCCACCTGTAACCGCTGTGGCGAAGGATGGTATTCAGTTGATCGCAAAGGCCCGTGTGACTGTCCGCGCTAATATCGAGCGTTTGGTCGGTGGTGCGGGAGAGGAGACCGTACTTGCCCGTGTAGGTGAGGGTATTGTATCCTCAATCGGTTCCAGCGAGACACACAAGTTGGTGTTGGAGAATCCAGACTCCATCTCCAAGGTGGTGTTGAGCAAGGGATTGGACGCAGGTACCGCATTCGAGATTCTCTCTATCGACATCGCTGATATCGATGTGGGTAAGAACATCGGTGCTCAATTGCAAATGGACCAAGCGCAAGCCGACAAGAATATTGCTCAGGCAAAGGCCGAGGAGCGTCGTGCGATGGCTATCGCTCAGGAGCAAGAGATGAAGGCGAAGGCACAAGAGGCCCGCGCACTCGTTATCCAAGCCGAAGCAGAGGTGCCAAAGGCTATGGCGGAGGCATTCAAGAACGGAAACTTGGGTATCATGGATTACTACCGCATGAAGAATATCGAGGCGGATACCAACATGAGAAGTTCCATCGGTGGTCCAACCACAACAAACAACAATGGTCAGAACTAATCTCTAAGCGAGATGATCATAGAGCGTCGATAGTTTGCTATCGGCGCTTTTTTTGTGTACTACGCCATATCACTATCCATGTAGTGACGGGGGGAGCATCCGACGGCACTCTTGAAGTATCTGCCGAAAAAGGATGGGTTGGGGAAATTGAGTAGGTCGGCTATTTCCTGAATGGTGTATCGGTGGCTCTTCAAAAGGGCTTTCGCCTCGAAAATCACTTGGTCTTTGATGATGTCCAACGCATATTTCCCGCTGACCGAAAGGATGACCTGCGACATATATTTTGGGGTGAGACACATTTCATTGGCGTAGAAGGAGACGTCGCGGTGCTGGTTGTGGTGTTCCATCACCAGTGTCATAAAACGCATGTATATTTGGCTTGCCCTCTTCCCGTTGAAGGTGTCGTCACTCTCTTGGTGGGTCGATACCCATTGGCGGGCGTGCGAAATAATGACTTGCATATATCCTTGCAGCGCTTCTCCCTTGTAATTGAATGAGGGGTTGGAGAGGTCTTTGTAAATCATTTTATAGATGCGGATGAAGCCGTTTCGAATCTCCTCGGAAAGGTGGTACACTGGATTTTTTTGTGTTTCCTTGAAGAATTGCGTGATGCTTTCGCTGCTTAGGGCGGAGAAGAGGGTGATGTCGGTGAACGCCATGACGACGATTTCTGAATGTTCGTCCACGTCAAGGATCTGGGCAAGCGCGTTCTGCTGAATGATGACCATGTCGTCCGAAGTTATCTTGTAGTCTTTGTAATTGATACGGACTTTCATCTCTCCTTTGGTGATGAGTAGGCATATCGAGAATTGCGCCTTGATGGGGTAGCGCTTCAAGTATCTCCCGAAATTGTTCATATCCATACTTCTGCCTATATTGTCGCCCAGTAGGATTTTGTCTTCGAAAAAAAGAATTTGCTCGTTATCCTTTAAATCCGAAAATCCGAATTGGTTTAATCGTCTATCCATCGTCATTCGGTTTTGTTTGTTACAAAGTTAACTATTTTTGCCTAAAACGGAATTTATGGTATATAATTCAGTCTGTTTTGTCTTTATTTAGCGGAGAAAACAATCCTTTTGGACACTCTATGCGAAAAATGCGTTACGTTCATTTGAGGTTATTTGTTGAACTTTGTAGTCTATTTTTGGATTATGTGTATTTAAAGATATGAGTGTAAGATTTTTATTCGCTGTGTCAGCCGCGTTGATGATGCTGAACAGTTGTGGAGGAAAGAAGGGGGATGTCTCCTCTTCTGCGGTTCATTGTGTGATGTTAACCCATGCGCAAACGGCGGGGTTGGCCAAGGAGAAGTCCTATTCGGGTATTGTGAAGGAGGCTCGTGAAATCAACGTGGCTTTCAAGACGCCAGGTCAGTTGGAGCATGTCTATGTCAAGGAGGGCTCCTATGTCAAAGAGGGGCAGTTGGTAGCCGAATTGGACACCAAGGATTATATGTTGGCCCTTAACAATGCGCAAATCCAATACGACCAATTGAGTCGAGAGGTGGAGCGTTTGAAAAAACTTCGTGAAGGGAAGAGCATATCGGTGAACGATTACGACAAAGCGGCGAGCGGATTGGAACGCTTGGCGATCCAATTGCAGAATGAGAAGAACAGAATATCCTACTGTAAATTGTATGCTCCCGTGAGTGGATATGTGCAGAAGGTGAATTTCGATAAGTCGGAGATGGTGGATGCTGGTACGCCTGTCATCTCTTTGTTGGATAACAGCAACATGGATGTGGAGATCAATGTGCCTGCGGAGTTGTACGCCCAAAGGGATCGAATCAGTTCCATTACCTGCAAGACGAATATATCGGGCGAGGAGGTCGTTCCTATGCGTATCAGCGGACAGACACCGAAAGCGGATGGTAATCAGTTGTATCAGATGAAGTTGGCTTTTGCGAAGAGACCTTCTAAAAACATTACGCCTGGTATGAATGTGGAGGTGACTGTCGTGATGAAGGAGGGTGCCTCCAAGGAGAGTTTCACCTTACCGATCCATGCCATTTTTAAGTCGGGTGAGGATGATTGTGTATGGGTGCTCAATGCTGATTCCACGATTAGCAAGCGTGTCGTGAAGGTAGAGGGCTTGGATGAGAAGGGCGATGCCAAGGTGGGTAACCAATTGGATGGTACCGAGCAAATCGTAAAGGCCGGTGTGGATCTTCTTGTCGAGGGAGAGAAAGTGAAGGTGATTGACCAATCCTCTTCAACAAATGTGGGCGCACTTAAGTAAATCTGACTATGATAACGAAAATAACAAAATTCTTCATACAGCGACCTGTCCTATTTTGGTCGTTGATGGTGGGCATCGTGATCGCGGGCGTCTTGTCCTTTGTACAGATGCCTAAATTGGAGGATCCAGCTGTCGCAGGCAAACAGGCGATGGTGGTGGTGCCCTATATGGGAGCCTCCGCGCACGAGGTGGAATTGAGGGTGGCGCAAGTCATGGAGGAGGAGTTACGTACCCTTCCGAAGGTAAAGCGCATCCAAAGTGAGTGTCGCCCTAATATGGCTTTGATCAAGGTGGAGTATGATTGGGGATTGATGATGAAGGATCTGGAGCAGAGCTTTGACCTGTTGCGCCGCAAGGTAGGCGCCGCGAAGGGGAAACTGCCGCAGGATTGCTATGATCCGATCGTGGTGGATGATATGATGGATGTCTATGGCATCTTCTATAGTTTCACAGGACCAGGCTATTCTTTTGAAGAGTTAAACGATTATGCGCAGGTGATTAAGCGCGAGTTGTTGGCTGTTCCGGGTGTGAAGCGAATCAATATCGCGGGAAATAGGGATGAGGTGATCAACATCCGTGTCTCGAAGGAGGTGATCTCTCGCAATGGATTGCTTCCTACTCAGATTATGATGAGTTTGCAAAATGCTGGTAAGGTGGTGCCTGCCGGTAGTTACCAGAAGGATAGTGACAAGATTCAGTTCCGTGTCAGCGACGCTGTCGATAATGAGGCGGATATCCGTGAGATGCTAATCCGTACTGCCGATGGCAAACAGGTCCGTTTGGGCGATATCGCCACCGTGGAGCGTGCTTACAGTGAACCTCAACGCAATGGTTTCTTTGTGAATGGTGAGCCTGCGCTCGCCATCTGTATGGCGATGGAGGAGGGGGCTATTGTCCCTGATGTGGGTAAGGCGGTCGACGCGAAATTGGCGGAGGTGATGAAGCGCGTGCCAGTCGGTATGACGACTGACAAGATCTTCTTCCAACCGGATAAGGTGACGGATGCGATCAACTCCTTTATGTGGAATCTGTTGGAGTCTGTCGCTATCGTGATTTTGGTGTTGATTTTCGCTATGGGATTCCGTAGCGGTCTTATTATTGGATCCGGATTGGTTTTAACCATTGCGATGACCTTCCCGTTGCTGCTTGGTATGGGTACCACTTTGCAACGTATCTCTTTGGGAGCGTTCATTGTGGCGATGGGAATGTTGGTGGATAATTCTATTGTGGTGATGGATGGTATCTTGATCGACCGTCGTCGGGGAATGGGACCTAATACCTTCCTTTACCGTATTGGACAGAATACGGCTATGCCATTGTTGGGTGCCACGATTATCGCTGCCAGTACCTTCATTGGTGTCTATCTCTCGCCTGACACGGCGGGTGAATATGCGGGCGATCTGTTCAAAGTGTTGAGCGTGAGCCTTTTGGCTAGTTGGGTGTTGGCGCTTGTCCAGGTCCCTGTCTTCGCGAAGACGATGATGCCTATGCGCGACAAGGCTCACCAAGATAGTACCAAACAGGTGATGAATAGCCCTATGCACCGTTTTGTCCGTGGCGCTATCTCCAAGTTGATCGAACACAAGGCGGTGACGATTGTGGCCTCCGTGCTGTTGCTCGTCTGCTGTATGTTGAATATGACCAAGGTGAAGAATCTTTTCTTCCCTGATTTCGATTACAAGCAGTTTGTGGTGGAGTATTACTTGCCGAGCCAGACGGATCCCGACCGTGTGAAACACGATTTGATGGAGATGACCGATCTGCTTCGCCAAAACGAAAAGGTTGAGCGTGTGGCGGCTTGTATGGGAAGCGCTCCGGCTCACTATTGCCTCGTCAGACCGATGACCAACGGTGGCGACTGTTACGGAGAGTTGATTGTCGACACAAAGGATTACAAGACACTGGTGGAGCAATTCCCGATCATTCGTCAGCAGTTGCGGGAGAAGTATCCGGATGCCTATATCCGCCTTCGTAAATACAATTTCAGCATTGTGACCAGCCACTTGGTGGAGGTGCAATTCGCCGGACCCGATCCGCAGGTGTTGCGTGAACTGAGCGCCAAGGCGGAGGCCATTATGCGTAAGAGCCCCTATGCGGATCCCTATTCGGTGGGAAACAATTGGAATCCGATGGCGAAGTCGATCGTGGCGGATTATAACCGTATGGATGGTGTGCGTTGCGGCATTGAACGTTCTGATGTGGGCAATGCTTTGCAAGCCGCCACGGATGGAAAGGTCGTTGGTGTCTTGAACGACAAGGAGAAGCAGGTTTTGATCAATTTGCAGGTCCGCAATGAGGATGGAAGCCGTATCCAGAATTTGGAGGATATCCCGGTATGGAGTATGATGAATCTTCATGGCGCGGAGGTTGATCCGGCGGCGTTGATGAGCGGTGCGGTCGATTTCAATAAAATCAAGCAACAGATGTTCACCGCTGTGCCATTGAGTGCGGTGGCCCGCAATATCCACATGGGATGGGAGGAGAACTTGGTCTACCGTGTCAACGGTCAGCGTGCCATAGAGGCGCAGTGCGATCCGAACATCGACCTTTATGAGGGTACCGCTGCCAAGTTGAAGGAGAGCATCAGGGAGGAGATCGAGGCGATCTCATTGCCGGACGGTTACAGCATGAAGTGGTTGGGGGAGGGTGAGACCAGCGATGATGCGGTTAGTAACATCCTCAAATATGTGCCGATCACGATGTTCCTCATCTTGGGTATATTGCTTTTGTTGTTCAACAACTGGAAGAAGGTGGCGTTGATCCTCATCTGTTTCCCATTCGTATTCTGCGGAATCGTCCCTGCGTTGTTGATCTTCAAGCAACCTTTCACCTTTATGGCCATTATCGGTTTTATGGGATTGATGGGTATGATGATCAAGAACTCGATTGTCTTGGTGGATGAGATCAACCGACTTCAACGGGAGGAGAAGATCTTGCCGTACAACGCGGTGATTGAGGCGACGGTAAGTCGTGTCCGTCCGGTTGTGATGGCGTCGTTGACCACGATCTTGGGTATGTTGCCTCTATTGACGGATCCGATGTATGGAAGTATGGCGATCACGATTATGAGTGGTCTGGGTGTGGGTACCTTGATCACCTTGATTCTCTTGCCGATTCTCTATACAGCGTTCTTCCACATTCGTAAACCAAATAACAATGAATAAGATGAAACATCTGAAAACAATTTTCATGACGATCATATCGGCGCTATTGGTTTCGTCGGTCTATGCCCAGGAGGTGAGCCTCTCGTTGGCTGATTGCCGTCGTTTGGCGCTTGAAAACAATGAATTGATAAAAAAATCGGAAAATGGTTGCCTCTCCGCCAAGTTGCAGAAGCAGGCTGCCGTATCTAATTTCTTCCCAAGGATAGACGCCAGCGCCTCTGGCTTGTTTATGCAGGATCAGGAGATCATGGGAATGACTCTGAAACTTCGTGGCGCCTATATGGCTGGCTTTTCATTGACACAACCGATATATGTGGGTGGAAAGATCTGTAATGGTACGAAATTGGCGAAGTTGGGAATGTCTGTGGCAGAAATCCAGCGTCAGCAGACCCGTGCGGATGTGATCGCGGAGGCGGACAACGCCTATTGGACCTACATCGCTGTCTTGGAGAAGATTAAGATGGTGGAGGCTTACAAAGCGCAAATGGACAGTATCTGTGATATCATCCAGACCGCTGTTGATGCCGAGATGGGTACCGAGTATGATTTGATTCGTGTGAAGACCAAGCGAAGCGAATTGGAGTATCAACTCAAGAAGGTGCGCAATGGTGCCAACTTGTGTCGAATGAATTTGTGCGGTATCATCGGGGACTCCCTCTCTGCCATGATTGTACCGGCTGATTCGGAGGTGTCGGTGGAGGCTCCTTCGGGGATGGACAATAATATCGAGAACCGTCCGGAGGTGATGCTTTTGCAGAAGAACATAGAGGCCAAAAAGCTTCAAGTGAAGATGGAACGGGCCGATATGCTTCCGGTGGTCGGACTCTCCGCTGGCTATAATTTCTATGGCAATATCACGACCGACGCCATGGTGCAGGGGCCTGACGGCAACTATTATCCCTATTCCACGGAGTACAAAGGGAAGGTCGGCATGGTGGCGGCCTCAGCCAAGGTGCCTCTGTTGAATTGGCTGGATGGCGCCAAAAAGGTGAAGATGGCCAAGTTGGCGGTGCAGGATGCCGAGTATGACAAAGAGCGAAACGTCCGACTGATGAATGTGCAGGTGCAGCAGGCTATCCAAAATGTGATGGATGGCTATTCGATGATCGAGACCTCCGAGTTGGGGTTGCGTCAGGCGGAAGAGAACCTTCGCATCATGCGGATGAAGTATGACAATGAGATGGGAACCCTGACTGATTTGTTGGATGCGCAGAGTCAGTGGCAACAGGCCCAAAGTAATTATATCGAATCAAAAACGCAATATAAAATCTACGAAACGGAGTACCTACATGTCGTAGGTAAACTGGACTAGACAAAGTTTGTAAGGGAACTCCTTGGGGGCATTTGCCTTCAAGGAGTTTTTCTTTATTCATTGAAGAAACCGATTTGTTTCGTATTTTCGCGTCAGATAATCGTTGACAATACTATGGCACAGAATACAATGACACAGAATGGAATGGTCCAAGGTCATCCGAAAGGTTTGTACTTGTTGTTCGCCACCGAGATGTGGGAAAGATTCAGTTATTATGGCATGAGGGCTTTATTAATCCTCTACCTGACCAAGACATTGGTGGAGGGTGGCTTGGGGTTCTCCGAGCAGGATGCCTCTCTTTTGTATGGTTTCTTTACGGGATTTGTCTATTTTACACCGTTGGTTGGTGGCTGGTTGGCTGATAACTATCTGGGACAACGCAAGGCCATTGTCATCGGAGCCCTCTTGATGATGCTGGGTCAGTTCTCCTTAGCGTATGAATCCTCCAAGATGTTCCTCTATATTGGTCTATTCTTGTTGATTATTGGAAACGGATTCTTCAAGCCAAATATCTCCGTTATTGTCGGAAACCTCTATGAACCAGGAGACTCCCGCAAGGATTCTGCCTATACGATCTTCTATATGGGTATCAATGTGGGTGCCTTCTTCGCCCCGTTGCTCACCGGTTTTATGGCGATCACCTATGGTTACCGCTACGGCTTTATGACGGCGGGCATCGGTATGCTGATTGGCCTATTGCTCTTTACCTTGTTAGGGGATAAGTACCTGGGTGATTTGTGCAAAACCCCCTCTGCGGCCGTCAATAAGGTGGAGGGTAAGAGTATGCCTTTGACCAAGGAGGAGAAGGATCGTACTTGGGCCATTGTTGTCTTTGTCTTGTTCAGTATTTTCTTCTTTGCGGGGTTTGAGCAGGCGGGTAGTTCCATGACGCTTTATACAGACAAATTCATTGATCGTACGATCGGATCTTTTGAGGTGCCTACCTCTTGGTTCCAGTCTGTCAACCCAATTTTCATTGTCATCTTGGCACCATTGTTGTCTATGCTTTGGGCATACCTTCGCGGCGTAGGGAAGGAGCCCAATGTGCCTATCAAGATGGCGATGGGTATGATTCTTCTGGGGTTGGGTTTCGTGGTATTGATGGGTGCTGTGATGGCTCGTGGCGGCGATGTGGCCGATGAGCGTATCAAGGCGAACATCCTTTTTATGCTTTTTGCTTATTTGTTGCATACCTTGGGAGAACTTTGCCTCTCTCCGATAGGCCTCTCCATGGTCTCTAAACTCTCTCCCGTGAAGTTGGCCTCCTTGATGATGGGTGTTTGGCTATTGAGCAGTTTCTTCGCTAACATCATGGGTGGTTACGTGGCCTCTTATGTCTCCGATTTGGGCGCGGGAACGATTTTTACCGTCATAGGCCTCTTTTCCATTGTGTTGGGTGTCATCCTCTTCACCCTCAACCGCTGGTTGGTAAAATTGTCGCATGGTGCGCTTTAGTTCTCTGCCATTTTGTCAGAAAGGATAGGATGGCACAGGTTTTGGATAGTCGTATGTGTTGAGAATAGAAAATTTATAAAATAACATATACGATATGCAAAAAGGTAACATTGGGGTAACGACAGACAATATCTTCCCCGTCATCAAAAAGTTTCTTTACAGTGATCACGAGATTTTCCTTCGTGAGTTGGTTTCCAATGCGGTAGATGCTACCCAAAAATTGAAGACATTCGCCTCTGTGGGTGAGTTCAAGGGTGAGCTTGGCGATATCACCGTTAATGTGAAGGCTGATAAGGAGAATGGCACTTTGACCATTTCCGACCGCGGTATCGGTATGACCGAAGAGGAGATCGACAAGTATATCAACCAGATCGCCTTCTCTGGCGCCGAAGAGTTTTTGGAGAAGTATAAAAACGACGCCAATGCGATCATTGGTCACTTCGGTCTAGGATTCTACTCCTCATTTATGGTCTCGAAGCGTGTGGATATCATCACCAAATCCTTTAAGGAGGGTGCCAAGGCGGTGAAGTGGTCTTGCGACGGTAGCCCTGAGTATACGATGGAGGAGGTTGAGAAGGCGGATCGCGGAACGGATATCGTCCTTCACATCGATGATGAGAACAAGGATTTCCTTACGGATTCAAAGATCAGCGAGTTGTTGAACAAGTATTGCAAGTTCTTGCCAGTGCCTGTTGCCTTCGGAAAGAAGAAGGAGTGGAAGGATGGCAAGCAAGTGGAGACGGAGGAGTTGAATGTCATCAACAATACCCAACCTGCTTGGACCCGTAAACCTGCCGATTTGAAGGAGGAGGATTACAAGAATTTCTACCATGATTTGTATCCGATGGCAGATGATCCGTTGTTCAATATCCATTTGAACGTGGACTTCCCGTTCAATTTGACCGGTATCCTCTATTTCCCTAAGATCAAGAATAATTTTGAGGTTCAAAAAAATAAGATCCAACTCTATTGCAACCAAGTATTCGTGACCGATTCTGTCGAGGGCATCGTGCCAGACTTCTTGACCTTGTTGCATGGTGTGATCGACTCTCCGGATATTCCTTTGAATGTCTCCAGAAGTTACTTGCAGAGTGATGGCAATGTGAAGAAGATCTCTAGCCATATCACCAAGAAGGTAGCGGATCGTTTGAACGATATCTTCAAGCAGGAGCGTGCCGATTACGAGGCGAAGTGGGATGATTTGAAGATCTTCATCGTCTATGGTATGTTGACAGACGAGAAGTTCGCCGAGCGTGCCGAGAAGTTCGCTTTGTTGAAGAATGTTGACGGCAAATACTTCACCTTTGAGGAGTACAAGACTTTGATTGAGTCGAACCAGAAGGACAAGGACGGTAATTTGGTTTACCTCTACGCCACCAATTTGGAGGCGCAACACTCCTTTATCGAGGCTGCGAAGAAGAAGGGCTACGATGTGTTGATCATGGATGGTCAATTGGATTCCCACTTCATCAGCCGTTTGGAGCAGAAGTCCGAAGGCAAGGCTCGTTACACCCGTGTCGATGCTGATGTGATCGATAAGTTGATCATGAAGGAGGATGTGAAGAGCGTGGATTTGTCCGCTGAGTCGCAAACTGCGTTGATCGATATGTTCAACTCGCAACTGCCGAATAACGATAAGATGAGTTTCGTTGTCTCTTTCGAGAATTTGTCTGCCGACAATCTTCCGGTTTACATCACCCAAAACGAGTTCATGCGTCGTATGAAGGAGATGTCCGCTATGCAAGGTGGCATGAATTTCTATGGAGAGATGCCTGACTCCTATAATTTGGTGGTGAATGCGGCCCATCCGTTGATCGCCCGTGTCTTGAAGAGTGAGGAGAGCGCTTGCTCCGCAGAGGTGAATCCGTTGGTGGCTCAATTGGCTGACTTGACCAAGAAGCGTGCCGATTTGGTAGGTGATAAGAAGGAGAGTGAGTTGCCGGATCCAGTGAAGGAGGAGATCAAGAAGGTCGATGACGAGACCAATAAGGTTCGTGACCAGAAGAAGGCGATTTATGTGAAGTTCGCTAAGGATAGTAAGGAGTTGCGTCAGTTGGTGGATTTGGCGCTTCTTTCCAACAATTTGTTGCGTGGTGAGGCGCTCAGCGCATTCATCCAACGTAGCGTGGATATGATGTAATTACCCGATAGGGTGATATCGTGAAAGCCGCAGGGAGACTTGCGGCTTTTTTTATATGTTTATTAAAAATATTAACTTGTTTTGTTTCTATTGATTTTTGTTTGTCGTGTTTGTTGATTTTACCTATTTGTTCGTACGATTTGACAAATAAAAATCTCCCTTTTCACCGAATTTTGCATGCGAATAACTAAATATAAATGGTATGAAACATTTTCACAAATTGTTTTTGGGAGTATTGATGACTTTGGGAGTCACTCATGCCCATTCCCAATACCTGACCGTGACCTATGTGGATGGAACGAGTACAGTTATTGAGGATAAAAGTTCTATTGTTCAATCTGACTTTGACAATGCCCAAACGGTCTATGTGCAAGGTGAGTGGGGAAGGTCGGATCTGGAGAATTTGTCCAGGATGCTGAAAAATTCCAGGGTTAGGACAAAAAAGGTAATGTCTAATGGCATGGTTACGTGGGTTAGAGGTTTATTGTCCACTATTGAAGAGGTCAATATGTCTCTCGTCGAGTGTACGGATACCTTGAACATCCGTTCTTTTGCGCAGGATATCCAGACGATGAAGACATTCACGTTCCCCAATAAGCCATTGTATATCTCTACGATGGATTTCTTCTTCAAAGGAGATAGTGCATTGGTTACCGTGAATAATTTGGATTATTAGTGTCCGCTAAACTTGAAAAGACATACTAGTATAGTCCGCAATGCCAGAAAATACGGTGTTGCGGATTCTTTTTTTGAAAACCAAGCCCCTAATCAAACAAGGAGAGCTGAATCGGAGGCTCTTTTGACTGCTCGATTAGTCTCTCCCAATCCCTTTCAGGTTCACTCAAGAATGAATAGCAATTGATGTAGTACATAAGCGTTATTCTTACCATTGTGGCTAATCCAGAGAAACTCCAGGATTTGTTCTTGATGCGCTTCTGAATGACCATTAGCAGCAGATTTGCGATAAGTGTCACCCAAATCTGTATCTTGATGGCATTTGCGCTTTCTCCATAGAAGTATCTCAACGGGAAGTTCTGTTTCAATTGTTTGAACAAGAGTTCTATCTCCCATCTTTTTCTATATATGTCCACGATGTCTTGGGGATCCATCTCCATGTCGTTGGTAAGAAGACATACAAGCTTTGCTCCTGTCTTTTTAACGTCGACATACGTGATGATTCTAGCATGGTGAACAATGGTTTCTTCTTTGTCTATATCCTTAGTAAACGTGACGTCCTGCACTCGGTAGACCATCTGACCTTCGTCATTCATATACATAGCATCCTTCTGGACAGTATATTTGAGATTTTTCTTCATCTTCGTCACATACACGACACCATTCCTTGTCAACGTCTCGAATTTTTCATAGTCAATATAGGCTCTGTCCAGCGCCAAGATGTCTCCTTTTGCGTATTGCGAGGGCTGGAGCATGAAGCTGTCGTTTGTGGCAGCCGATGTGAACTTTATGTCGGAAGGAACGCCCTCATTGGCGTGTATGATGGTGTGTGCCTTGATTCCGCCCTTCTTTTTCCCCCTTTTAGGGTGTCTGCCCACACCCTTGAAGATAAGGTTGGAGAACAACGATATGGTTGTGGAATCTATTATTTGCAGTCTGTTGAACCATTGGGGGGTCTGACGTTTTCGGCTGTCCGATGAAAGTTCGTCCTTGTAGGTCTGATACAGGTCTCTGTAGGTCTTTTCGAAGACTTGTTCGGATCTTCGGGCATTGGCATCTGATAATGTGCTGCGTTTAGGCAGTGAAGTTATACCTATATGTGCCAGTTTGTGGGCTTCGGGATACATGGAAGCTGAAATCTCTCGCAGAGAATCCAGCCTCTTGATTACGGCATAAAGCATGACGAGGAGGTGTTGCCATGCGTCAAAGCTCTTTATATACCTTTCTGAGCCTATGTTTTTGCTAATTTCAAGAACTTTTTGCTTGTCAAGCAAATCTATTAGCTGTCCATACATTGGCTGTCCGATAAAATGTGTACTTTTGCTCATCGTTTATGGGTTTTTGTGGTGAAAACAAAATAAACGAAAAGGCTGAACTTCCGCAAGGAAGATTCAGCCTATTTTTATGCCTATTCAAAAATGTTTAGCGGACACCAATAATTTAGAATCAGCCTTCGGGCTGATTTTATTGTTTTATAGCGTTTTTAGGATATATTTGCAGATATAATTAATAAGTTAGACGTTTACATGTTTACGGATAAAATGAAAGGTAGTGTGATGATAAAAAAATTGTTATTGGTCCTTGTGGCTATTAGTATCCACTGTATGTCATATGCAGAACCATTATCAAAAAAACAGTTGGTGCGTCTCAACGAAAATATTAGGGATTATGAGCGTGTTGGCGCGTTCTCCAATGGTAAGGCATTTGTCGGCAAGGCCGAAGATTTCGGTTATATCGACAAAAAAGGAAATCTCGTAATAAAGGAAGAAATATCATTTCACGATTATTCAAGAACTGTCTATCTGGAAAATAAGACAGTAAGGATGGGCGATGACAAATCAGGAAAGTCCTGTCTGGTTAAAGACGGAGCCATCGTGTCTGGTATGAAAGGGGAACCTGTGGTTAACTTGTTATCAAAAACTGTCTTTAAGAAAAAAGACGGATCGTATGCCGGTGTCGGCGACCTTGAGGAGATGGGCTATTCCCCTTTCCCGACTAAAGAACTAAACAAAGAAATGTATAGGTCCCTTTTTTGCTATGGAGCAAAAGATGGGGCTGGTGTGATTGATGGATATATAATGTGTAGGAACGGAAAATATGGAGTGGTTGACAGCCACGGAAATACGTTGTTCCCGTTCGTACATACCGATTTTGTCTTTGTTTATTGGAACGGTTTTTTCATAACATGCGAAGCCGAAGTTGTTGAAGAAGATTACGGTTTTGTAAGGTATCTGAAATGGTATGACATCTATAAAGACGGTAAAAAGATATTTGGAAAGATAAGTAACCATAACATAGTAACAGGTTATGACTTCATCTGTTTTTATGATGATGAGGGTAATAATGCTTTCATAATGAACACCAACGGTCAAGAAATAAAGAAAGTACCTTATGGTAAAAATTACTTTAAATATGTAGGAGGAGGAAATAATTGGCTTTTGGAAAATAAAAACGGAGAACCTGTTTTAGATACGAGTTTCCCTATTGACCATATAAGAGACAACTATTATAATGTGTATAAAGATGGCAAGTCTTATGTGCTTGACAACGAAGGATGTCTAACCGTTGTTGACAGCGTTCCATATATTGCTTTCACTAGTTTTTCTGCAGGAACGCTGTCTTTGGATGACTTGAAAAAGAATATTAAAGGATCAAGAAATGACGAGTTGACTGCTCTTTATGGGGGCGACGAGATATTGTCGAGAGAAGACATGCTTCTGAATATAAACCATGTCAAGTATTTCCGTAAGAAGGGTAAACACATTGTTTATAAAGAGGAGAAGCCTGGTGACAATTTGATGGTACGACATGAATATGAGGTGGAAAAAGATGCCTATGCCTTGTTCAATGCTGATGGGAAAATGGTTTTACCATTTAAGTTCGATGAAATCGGCTATTTTTCAGAGGGGCTTATCCATGTCAAGTACAAGGGCCGTTGGTACTATACTAACGAAAAGGGAGAAGGGTTACCAACCGATGCCTTGAAAGAATAAAGTGACTTCAGAAATATATAGAGGATGGCAACTACGATATTGACAACTCGTTATCTGAACGGTCAATCCGTCCGTTTACGGTAGGCAGAAGCGCCTGCAAGGGATTCACCAGCGAGGAAGGGGTGATGATAGCCGCAGGATTTTACACTTTGGTGGAGACATGCAAGTTAAACGGCGTGTCTCCAAGGGACTATTTCGTCAAGGTCTTGGAGGCCTTAACCAATGCCTACAGAGGCTACGAAAAACTGACACCAGACAGAATCAATGAGATTTAGAATGGTTTAGAATCAGCCTTCGGGCTGATTTTATTGTTTTATAGCGTTTTTAGGCTATATTCGCAGATATAATTAATAAATTAGACGTTTACAATAGATTTGATGCTTCCTTTAGGCTGTTACTCATCAATAATAAAAAAGCACAGAATTCCCGTCGTGTGCCATCTGCTTATTGGCATTCTGTGTTGTGTCCTATTGTTCCAATCGGGAATGACGATAGTGGGTTCTGCGTTTGCTGGACTGTTATTGCCCTTGATTCCCACAGTAGCTTTGTGTTGTTATATTGAGAAATCAGATTCATTATTTCAGTTTCTCGGTATTTGTGTTCTTTTCTTCTGCGTTGTAGCAGACGCATTTCTAATTCTAACGGTTTTTGTGATGGAAATCACAATCATCGGGGTTGCAATACTTATGACATATTTATTGTTTAGAGAGAAAAGTGTTTTCAAATTCACGCTCATAACAGGTTGTTTCGCCTGTTATCTGACCATACCATCTGTGTTTTTCATATTGCTGTTGATGTCATCAATAAATCCGGACTAAATAGTAAGCGTCCAAACTGATAAAATTTATCAATTTGGACGCTTAC
>JAZUDI010000032.1:0-56947 GCA_045639525.1 Paludibacteraceae bacterium
TACCTTGGGAACCGGTGTGCTGTTTTTGCCTTTCTTAAGAACGATAATGACGGACATATGGTTTCGGATGCTGATTGTAAGCATGACCCGTTGCTAAAAGAATACGCGATTATTAGAAACAGCTTCCCAAATATATGGGAATTGATGGGGTTTGTATCTCTTCTGGAGATGGATGCTATATCATTGCTAATCAGTATACTGGCGGCAGAGAGTGATGTCGAAAGAAAAATGCTTAGTAAACATGCCTATACAATCGTGTTTGAAGCAAGGTAAAAGGGGTTGTTTCAGAAGGTGTCAAAGGAGATGAAGATATTCCCTGAGTCTCTTCTTTCAGAGAAAGAGAACGATAAATTATGGAGTGTAATAAAGAAGGAATTAAAGAGTATGTCAGATATTAAAGTAGAGCATACTATTCGTAACCAAATTGACGCGCATAAGTCTTCCTCATTTGAGTGCCAGTATGAAACATTTCGCTCTTGTAATTGGGGACAGGCGGTATACGATCTCCTTGCGTTGATTCAAATATCTGATAGATTGTTGAGTGTTATAGAATCGATTTTCTCTAAATACAAAGACGAGATAGAATCTGTTACAAACAGAATAAAAACAAGAGTGTCAATGTTAGATGACATATTAGAAAAGCTTAAACAAGAGTGAGATAGAGTTAATGTGTCTCAAATCCTTTGCTTGAAAAAATTTACGATCTATAGACATTTCTTTACTCACATATAAATACAATGTACCAAAATTGAGGTTATGCCACCAGACATAACCTCAATTCTTATTGATTTACGACTTCAAATTTAGGCTTGGTTCTTGGCTTCAGAGTGATGCGGTCAACGCTCTGGCGCTTTATCTCATCTGCCATGTCTGCGTATATCTGCGTTGTGGCAACATTCTTGTGTCCGAGCATGTGCTGAACGGCATAGATGCTTGTTTCTGCATCAACCTGCAATGAGCCAAAGGTATGATGCGAACAGTGGTAACTGATGCTCTTGGTCACTCCACTTGCGTCAAGCCATTTCTTCAGTGGTTTTTGTGTCATGTAGTTCTTGAGACCAGCAAACACCTTGTCTGTTGGCTTACGTTCAGGATCCTCATCATAAAAACCAATGAGTTCAAGTGCTTCCGCGCTGATAGGATTCTTGATGAGCTGCTGAGTCTTCTGCATACGGACAGTGATTCTCATTAGAATGGCAGCTTTTGAAAAGGTAAGGTCCCCTATTTCGCACCCCCTAATTTTTTGATAATATCATCATAGCCAATGCTCCCCTTGTGCGGTTTTGTGCAGTACGAACAATCTTTGATGCCGCTTGGTAGAATGGTGAAGTTGCCTCCGCATTGGTCCCCCAAGGCGTATAAGGGGCAAAAGCAGAAGAGGCAGTTGAACTCCTCTTCCGCTACGCCTTTATGACAGGGAAAATATTCACACGATTTGTTGGTGAAGAATTTGTGGCTCATGGGGACCGTTTGATTAGAACTCGAAACTATCGTCCTCCTCTATGCCACTTTGTCTATTGCCCTCTTTACCCTTTTTATCCTTGCTCTTCAAGTTGCCGAAGTTGTAGGAGAGGTTGAGGTTGAATGTTCTGCCGCTGAAGAAGAACTCCGACTCTTGGAAGAAATCGTCGCTTTCGGTCACGGATCTTCTCTTTCTGGAGTTCAACAAGTCTCTCACAGCGAGAGATGCGGTGAGTTTCTGGTTGAGGAAGCTCTTGCGTAATCCTAAGTTCACGCTGTAGTTGTGAAGGTTCGAACCTTGCGCGGTTTTGATCTTGGAGCGATAGTTTCCTGTCGCTTGAAGACGGATAGACTTTGGCAAGGTGAAATCCGCTGTGATTTGGCCTGTCCAACTGAAATTGCTTTTGTCCTCGATGGTGACCTCCTTGTCGAAGATACCCTCGCCAGGGATGACGGTGCTCACATTGAAGAGGCCGCCCTTCAAAGCGTAGGCGTAAAGGTTGATGTTGTAGGTGAGGTTCACCACTTTGAAATTATTCTTCATGATCAGCTCCAAACCGCCGGAGTGGGAGGTGGCGAGATTGGCGCGGGTGCTCCACATGGCTTCGTTGTAGATCCATCTGTATTGTTGGACAAGGTCTTGGGTGGCCTTGTAGTAGACGGAGGCCATGAAGGTATGTTTTTTGAAGTTCAGCAAATAACTGAATTCGGTTGAGTTGCTGATTTCAGGATCCAGATTAGGATTACCGAAATAGATGTTCGTAGGGTCGGAAACGTTCA
Organism: Paludibacteraceae bacterium; assembly: GCA_045639525.1. GTDB lineage: Bacteria > Bacteroidota > Bacteroidia > Bacteroidales > Paludibacteraceae > UBA1181. The sequence goes on from JAZUDI010000032.1 coordinate 2,242, forward strand.
CGTATGGGTTCAGCCAATATCTACGCGGACGGCTGATACGGCGGGTGTAGCTCAATTGAAGTTCCGATTTCTCGTTCAATGCGTAAGAGAAGAAGGCGGATGGGAAGAGATTGCCGTATGGCTTCTTGTCGCTGTGGTCGTCAGCCGAGAAGAGATCCCATGCGATGTCTGTCAACTCTCCGCGCAGACCCAATTGCATGCCAAACTTGCCAAATTTTTGAGCGTAGGAAACGTAGGCGGCATAAACATTCTGACGTAATTCAAAATCGTTGTGAAACTCTGGCTCATCCACGAATACGGCGCTGCCTAAATCTTTCCTTTCCGATGTCACTTGGTTGCCTTGCGTGGCTATGGAAGCCTTAACACCCGCCTCCAACTTGATGGTTGATGTGATCTGTTGGGTATAGTCGGATTGGATGTCCAGTGTGCGGTTGTGCCCCTCGGATATTTGGTGCTGTTCGTAGTTGTCTTTGTCTCCCGCAACGGCCAGTTGGAAGAAATGGTAGGTGGGAACTTGGCTGAAAGTCTGGTCGTTGTCGTTCTTGTTGGGCGAGAAGGTGATGGCCGAACTCCATTCTTGACCTGGCGCGAAGATATGCTTGTAGTCGAAAGTGACGTTGCCCATATATCTCATACCATCGGAGGTGGTCGTGCGTAAAGTTTTGTTCCATAGTTCTTTCTCACCTCCTATAAGGTATCCATCGGAGAAGTCCATGACTTGATTGTTCCCTCTTTTTCCCATGGAGAACATACCGGACAATCCGAACTTGTTCTTGTCGTTGGCGCTGTAATCCACGCCCAAACGGAAGAATCCCGATTTCATGTTCATCTCCTGGTCCCTTGTTTGGTCGAGATAGGTGGTGTCTCCTCTAAAAGAGGGATCATTACTTCGGTAGGTCTCTCGCTTGGTGTAGCCTCCGCCCATCATCACCCTATGGTTGAGTCCGATGCTGGATGCTATGCTCCATTTGTCTTTCGTATAGTTGATGTTGGCGCCGACATTGCCTCTCGCTTTTCCCTTCCAAGGGTAGGAAACGCCTGCGTTGACTGATCCGTAATAGGTGGCGTCTTTCTTACCATCCGTCTTCATGATGATGTTGATGATACCGGCTGCGCCCTCCGCATCGAATTTGGAGGATGGATTGGATATTACCTCCACTTGTTGCACGCTTCCAGCTGGCAATTGGTCCAGGATGTCGCCTCGGTTTTCATCTGTGAGGCCAGCTGGTTTGCCATTGATATAGATCTCCACGTTTTCACTGTTTCGGAGCGATACTTTTCCCTCCACGTCAACTTCGACGGATGGAATCTCTTTGAGGATCTCCGAGGCGGAGGTTCCTTCTGAGACGGCATTGGTGTTTACTCTATATACCTTTTTGTCGATATCCACCTTGAGCGATGTTTGTGTGGCGGAGACCTCTACGGCTTGCAGCATGTCCGCATCCTCCACCAAGACGATTTTTTTGTAGCGGACATTCGGCTTGCTCTCCGATAGGGAGACGTTGATTCTCTTACTTTTGTAACCCATGTAGCTGACTTCGAGGATGTAATCATCCATGGAGAGACCGTCGATGGTGAAATTACCGTCGTCGTCGGTGGATTCTCCCTCTATTTGCGTCATTCCGTCCGAGGAATAGAGGATGACATCCGCCATGGGTAACGTCCTATCTTCCGGATCAAATACTTGGCCGGAGATTTTGGATTGTCCGAACGCTGATAGGATAGTGAACGCTGTGAACGCTATCCATGCACATAATCTCATCTTCATTTCGTTGTCAGTTTAGTTCTATACTTAGGCGTTATTCTTTTTTCTCTTCTGTCGGAGATTCACTTCTCTCTTCCGAGGCGTTGGTAGCATCTTCCACAACTGGTTCCTCCTTGGTGTCGGTGTCGGATGCCATATCGGAAGCTGTTTCTGTAGGAGTCTCGACATCCTCTTCGCCATGGTCGGAGGCTGCTTTCTTCTCCTCTTCCTCTCTTTGGCGTTTCCGCTCGTCGCTCTCCGCACTTAACTCGTCGGCGCGCGATGTCCAAGGACGTTTGCCGAAGATTCTCTCCACATCCTCTGTGAAAATCACCTCTCTTTCGATCAGTAGTTCCGCCAACTCTTTCAATCCCTCCTTGTGCTCCGTCAGGATCTGTTTCGCGCGGGCGTACTGTTCGTCGATCACCTTTTGTACCTCGCTGTCGATCAGTTTCGCCGTGTCGTCGCTGTATGGTTTTGAGAAGGAGTAATCGGCTCCTGAGGAATCGTAATAAGAGATGTTGCGCAATTTGTCGCCCATTCCGTAGTAGGCGATCAAGGCGTAGGTCTTTTTCGTCGTGTTCTCCAAGTCGTTCAATGCGCCTGTGGAGATCTCGCCGAAGGTAAGATCCTCCGCCGCTCTACCACCGAGTGTGGAGCATATCTCATCCAACAAGTGGGCGGTGGTGATGTGCTGGCGCTCCTCTGGCAAATACCAAGCTGCGCCTAATGCGCGGCCACGCGGAACGATTGTCACCTTAATCAACGGATTCGCGTATTGCAACAACCAACTTACGGTGGCGTGTCCAGCCTCGTGGTAAGCGGTGAGTGCCTTTTCCGCTTTGGTCATGATGGCGTTCTTCTTCTCCAATCCACCGATGATACGATCCACGGCGTCGAGGAAGTCTTGCTTCTGAACGCATTTTTTCTCTTTCCTAGCGGCGATGAGTGCCGCCTCGTTGCAGACATTGGCGATATCCGCTCCAGAGAATCCAGGCGTTTGTCTCGCCAAGAACTCGATGTCGACGGTGTCGTCGATCTTTACGTTGCGAAGGTGGACATTGAATATCTCGTTACGTCCTACGACGTCTGGTAAATCAACCATGATTTGTCGGTCGAAACGGCCTGGACGAAGCAATGCTTTATCCAAAATGTTGGCGCGGTTAGTAGCCGCCAAAATGATGACGCCACTATTGGATCCGAAACCATCCATCTCGGTTAAGAGTTGGTTCAATGTATTCTCTCGTTCGTCGTTTCCTCCGGATTGGATAGATTTGCCACGGGCACGACCTACAGCGTCGATCTCATCGATAAAGACGATACATGGCGCTTTTTCCTTCGCTTGACGGAACAAATCACGTACGCGTGATGCGCCCACACCCACGAACATCTCCACGAAATCGGAACCGGACATAGAGAAGAATGGTACATCCGCCTCGCCGGCTACTGCCTTGGCTAACAGTGTCTTACCAGTTCCCGGAGGGCCTACCAAAAGGGCTCCCTTCGGAATTTTTCCACCCAACTCGGTGTATTTAGCTGGATTCTTTAAGAAGTGGACGATCTCTTGGATCTCCTCTTTCGCTTCGGACAAACCAGCCACATCCTTGAAGGTCACCTTGTCCTTGCCCGTCTTGTCGAATAGTTTGGCCTTAGACTCTCCCACGCTGAAGATGCCTTTGCCTCCGCCACCCATTCTGCGGAACATGAAATACCAGATAAAAATGAAGAACAGGAGCGGGAATATACCTGAAAGGATATGGAAATACTCGCTGTCTCTCTCGTATTTGATGGTGATGTTTCCACTCTCGGTCTCCTCCTTCTTCTCCTTTGAGGCGATTTTGTCCCTCTCTTTTTGCCAATCGCGCAAGTCTTCTGAGAAACGGTCAGCGGAAGGGATCTGGATGTTGAAGAACGGTTCCTTCACCGATTTAGCGTTCTCTGTACCATAGACATACTCGATCTTTTTGGGTTTGATGTAGATATCCGCGTTGCCTCGGTTGGTGATCACAACAATCTTCTCGATGGCGTCGTTTTTGACGAAGTCCTCGATTTGGTCGTACGTGAATTCCTTCTCCTCTTTTTTCTCATCGATAAAGAGGAGGCCCAAAAGAAACAGTCCCACTAGTAGGTAAACCCAGTAGAGGTTGAATCTGAACTCTTTTTTGAAGTTTGGTTTTTTCTGGTCAGCCATGTGGTCAAATTACAGGTGTTCAATATTAAAGCAAATCGGGAATCTCCTTGATGTCCGCATCTTCCCAAAGGGTTTCGAGGCTGTAGAATTCCCTCAATTCAGGTAAAAATACGTGAAGGATCACCTCTCCGTAATCCACAGCGATCCACTGGGAGTTGGTGTATCCGTCCATAGCGAAAGGTTTCACATGGATCTGCTCACGCACGTATTCCCTTACCTCGTCAGCGATGGAGGTGACGTGTGTGTTGGAGTTTCCTTGGCAGATCACGAAGTAGCGGAAGACATAGTCGTCGAATTTAGACATGTCCACTACGGTGATTTTCAAACCTTTCTTCTCTTGTATTCCTTCGACGATTTTATTTACCAATAATTCGGTCTCGTCAATAATTTTCTTTTTCGCCATTTCTTAAATGTTCAGTAATTTCTCAATTGCTTTGTCAACTCTGTTAAAGGTGAATTCGCTCATGGTCTCATCCATTAGTGCGGTGATGCGATCATTGCAGAGGTTGCCCACGCTTCCCTCATGGGTGTGGTGGATCTCCTTGTTAGGAACGAATTTACCTGCTTCGATGTCGAGTCCCACCTTCTTGTAGGCGTCTCTGAACGGCATGCCGGAGAGAACGAGTCGGTTCACCTCCTCCACGCTGAATATGAAGTCGTATTTGCTGTCTGAAAGGATGTTCTCGTTCACCTTCACCTGACTTACGATGTGGGTGGTCATCAATAGGCAATCTTGCAAATCCTCGAATACTGGGATGAAGATCTCCTTGATGATTTGAAGGTCGCGGAAGTAGCCGGAAGGCAAGTTGTTCATGATCATCATGATCTGTTGAGGCAACGATTGGATCTTGTTGCACTTCGCGCGGGTGAGCTCGAACACGTCTGGATTCTTTTTGTGCGGCATGATGCTGGAACCGGTGGTGCACTCATCAGGCAATTTGAGGAATCCGAAGTTTTGGCTGGTGAACATACAGGAGTCGAAAGCCAGCTTCGAAATGGTGGAAGCGATACCCGCCAAGGCGAAAGCGACCGTCTTCTCGATCTTACCGCGGCCCATCTGCGCATAGACTACGTTGTAATCCATGGAGTCGAATCCCAACAAGTCGGTGGTCTTCTGTCTGTTGAGTGGGAAGGACGAACCATATCCGGCGGCAGAGCCGAGCGGGTTGCGGTTAGTCATCTTCCAAGCCGCTAACAAGAGCTCCATATCGTCTGCCAAGCTCTCCGCATAGGCGCCGAACCAAAGTCCGAAAGAGGATGGCATGGCGATTTGCAGGTGGGTGTAGCCCGGCATCAAGACATCCTTGTAGCGGTTGCTCTGTTCGATGAGCACGTCGAACAACGCGCGGACAGACATCGCCACATTCTTGATCTGCTCACGGGTGAAGAGCTTCATATCCAGCAACACTTGGTCGTTGCGGGAGCGTCCGCTGTGGATCTTCTTGCCCATGTCGCCTAGTTGGCGGGTGAGCATCAACTCCACTTGCGAATGAACGTCTTCTACGCCCTCTTCGATTTCGAATTTGCCTGCTTCGGCTTGCTCATATATGTTTTTGAGTTCTTTCAACAGTACGGGCAATTCATCTTTGCCCAACAATCCGATGGACTCCAACATGGTGATGTGCGCCATGGATCCGACCACGTCGTGCTTCGCCAAAAATATATCCATCTCACGGTCGCGTCCTACGGTGAATTTCTCTATCTCCGCATTGGTCGCCTTTCCCTTATCCCATAATTTCTGTGCCATTGGTCACTAATTTCTTTTGTTATCAATTCGCAAAAATACTGAAAAGCAGTGGATAAACAAACTCGAAATGGGTTTTGCTCCAAAAAAATCGTTAAAAAATCGTTGCGCGCCCAACATTTTTCGCGTGAGAAGAGTTGGCGCGGATTTTATTTCAATCGCCATTCTCACTTTTTGCTTTAATAAGTTGCCGTACACGAAACAAATGACTAACTTTGAAACGATTTTGCAAAATCCATTTACAAGTATGCTATTTAGTGAGATATACGGGCAGAATGCCATAAAACAAAGATTGATAAAGGCTGTGACGGAGGGTCACTTGCCTCATGCCATCTTGTTGTGCGGACCGGAGGGGACGGGTAAGCTGGGCATTGCAATCGCATTGGCCCAATATCTCTGTTGCACGGATCGGAAAGCCGATGGCCCGTGCGGATGTTGCCAGTCGTGCAAGCAGTTCGCCAAATTGGTCCATCCCGATCTCCATTTCGTGTTCCCGATCTATAAGGAAAAATCTAACGACACCACCACTTGCGAATCCTTTTTGCCCCAATGGCGCGCCCAGGTGCTGCGGTCGCCCTATTTCAGTTATGACCAATGGAATGTGGAGCTGAAATCGGACAATAAGCAATCCATCATCTATGCGAGCGAGAGCGAGGAGATCATCCGTAAGTTCAACACGAAGCCTTACGAGGCCGATTGCAAGGTGATGATCATTTGGTTGCCGGAGAAGATGAACGAGACCTGCGCCAACAAGTTGTTGAAGGTCTTGGAGGAGCCTCCGCAAAAATCCTATTTCATCTTGGTCAGCGAGAATCCCGAAGCTTTGCTCACCACCATCATTTCCCGTACCCAACGCATCTTTGTCCCTCCATTGGAGGAGAACGATCTGAAGATGGCGCTCTCCAAATTGTACGGACTCTCCGGGGTGCAATTGGAGGATGTGGCGCATGTCTCAAAAGGCAGTTTGATCACGGCGGAGAATGTGATCCAGACGGCTGGCGACACCAAAGAGTATTTCGACCTCTTCGTCTCATTGATGCGAATCGCCTATGTGGGCGACGCGCGGAAGATGAAGGATTGGATGGAATCCGCGCACGAATTGGGCCGTAAGCGGCAAATCTCCTTCCTCGCCTATGTGCAGAACATGGTGCGGGAGAATTTCATATACAATTTCGGCAATAGAACGATCAGTTTCATGACAGCGGACGAGCGGGGCTTCGCCACAAAGTTCGCCCCTTATGTGAACGAGTTGAATATAGCCGAGTTCCTTTCGGAGTTGAATCTGGCGCAGCAACACATCGAACAAAACGTCCAGGCGAAGATAGTATTCTTTGATTTGGCGATGAAGGTGGCTGTGTTGTTGAGAAAAATTAAAATGTAGAATAAAATTAAAAACAAAATATGAGCACATTTAACGGCTGCCAAATGAACAGTAAAGGGTGCAGCAAGAAAACGGATCAAAAATTGGACACCTATGATTGGTTGTGCGACATCCCAGAGTCGTTCAACGCCACCGATTTGGTGGAGGTGACCTTTAAGAATACAAGGAAGGGGTACTTCCGTAACACCAACGGATTGGCGTTGGAGAAGGGTGATGTGGTGGCTGTCGAGGCTACTCCGGGACACGATATCGGTACAGTTTCCATGACGGGGCAATTGGTATTGGCCCAAATGAAAAAATACCATGTGGATCCTGCCCGTACGGAGATCAAGCGAATCTACAGAAAGGCTCGCCCGAATGATTTGGAACATTTCGAGGAGGCGAAGGCGAAGGAGCACGACACGATGCTTCGTGCCCGTAAAATCGCGGAGAACCTCAAATTGAATATGAAGATCGGTGACGTGGAGTATCAAGGAGACGGCAACAAGGCGATCTTCTACTACATCGCGGATGAGCGTGTAGACTTCCGTGAGTTGATCAAAGTCTTGGCGGATACCTTCCGTGTCCGTATTGAGATGAAGCAGATTGGTGCGCGCCAGGAGGCTGGCCGTATCGGTGGAATCGGTCCTTGTGGACGTCCGTTGTGCTGCTCATCGTGGTTGACCAAGTTCAGTTCCGTGGCGACCAGTTCGGCCCGTTACCAGGAAATCTCGTTGAACCCACAGAAGTTGGCTGGCCAGTGCGCCAAGTTGAAGTGTTGCCTCAATTATGAGGTGGACGCCTATGTGGAGGCGCAGAAGGATATTCCGCAGCGCAACATTCCTTTGGAGACCAAAGATGGCACATTCTACCACTTTAAGACCGATGTGTTCGGCCGTATCATGCAATACTCCTCCGCTCCGAACATGGCTTCGAATGTCACCTCCATCCCGGTCGAGCGGGTGAAGGAGATCATGGCGCTCAACAAGCAGGGCATCAAGGTGGACGCCTTGTTGGAGGATACCGGCGAAGAGGTAGGCAAGCCAATCGATTACGAGAATGTGGTCGGACAGGATAGCTTGACCCGCTTCGACAAGAAAAAGAAGAAGAAAAAGAAGGGCGGCAACAAGCCGAACGAAAATGCGGGTGGTGAAAACAGGGGACAGAAGCAAAACAGCGCATCTGCGGATAAAAACAATAACCAACCACAGCGAGAAGGAGAGCCTTCCGCGGAGAAGGCTGAGAATGTGGGCGGTAACGCGCCTCGCAACAACGAGGGTGGAGAGAAGCGTCCAAACAGAGAGGGTCGTGACAACCGCGACCGCAACAACCGCAGACCTAATCGCCCGAGACCGAACAATGGCCAACAGGGCGGAGAGAATAACGCCTCCGCGCCACTTGAGGGTGAAACGGGCGGAAACAGAGAGGGTGGTGTAGAGGCCAATGCTGGCCAAGGCCAAAATCCAAACCGTAACCACAACCGCAACAACCACCGCCGCAACAACTTCAAACGTAGGAATGGTGGCGGAAACGGTGATAACAACAACCAACCGTCTAACCCTAATCCAGCAGGTGGCAATGAATAGGAACTCTTTTTCACAATGGATTATCCTCTGCATCGTCTCAATGGTGATGATGAGTTGTGGCGAGTCGGCAGTTTACCAAAACTCAAAGATGCTCTCTGAAGAGGGTTGGCCTAAGTATAAGGTGATCTCCTTCGATTATGACTCGAAGGACACAACGGGCAACTATCGGATATTGGTGGATATCCGCAATGACAACAATTATCCGTTCCAGAATTTCTGGTTGTTCGTCCACACGATGTCTCCGGACTCCGTGGAGTACTCGGATACCTTGAATTGTGTTTTGGCGGACAATTATGGTAAATGGGTCGGCCGGTCGTCTGGTTCCATGTACCATGTGCCTGTGGAGTTCATCCACTCCACACCTTTTAAGAAAACAGGAACATATCACTTCGATTTGGTGCAGGGAATGCGTATGGACACATTGCCTGGCATCAAGGAGATTGGCATTAGAATAGTGAAAGATAATGGGGAAGAATAAGTTAGCGAAGTTTGGGGAGATGGAGACATTCCCCCATGTTTTCCAATACACATTTTCAGCCATGAGGGAGAGCGAGGAGTCTTTCCCGATGAAGGGCAAGTGGAATGAGTTTTTCGGCAATGACAATCCGATTGTTTTGGAGTTGGGTTGCGGAAAGGGCGAGTACACGGTTGCCTTGGCGGAACTCTTCCCCGAAAAGAATTTCATCGGTGTGGACATCAAGGGCGCCCGTATGTGGACAGGCGCTAAGGCATCCTATCAAAAAGGGATGAAGAATGTCGCCTTTATCCGCACCAACATTGAGATCATCGACGCCTTCTTCGCTCAGGATGAGGTGTCGGAGATATGGCTTACCTTCCCGGATCCACAGATGAAGAAGGTGCGTAAACGTCTTACCTCCACCCGTTTCATGGAACTTTACCAACGAATGGCGAAGGATGGTGGATTGATCCACCTCAAGACGGATAGTAACTTTATGTTCCAGTACACCTGTGAGATGGTGAAGGCGAACAATTACAAGGTGCTGTTCCAAAATGACGACCTCTACCACTCCGATTTCTCGGACGACAAGATCCTCTCCATCAAAACCTTCTACGAACAACAGTGGTTGGAACGAGGCTTGACCATCAAGCACATCCGTTTCGTATTGGATAAGCGTGAGCGTTTTGTGGAACCTGACGTGGAGATCGAGTACGACAGTTACAGAAGTTATAATCGAACCAGGCGTGGCTTGGTGACTGATGATATGGAAAAAGAATTGAATTTTGAAGAGACCCTCAACGTGGTGAAAAAAGCGTTGAAGGATTTGAATTGGGACATAGAACCGCATGGTTTGTATGATCCGATTGCTTATGTGTTGTCTTTGGGCGGAAAAAGAATCCGTCCCGCTTGTGCGCTCATGGCCTGCCAGATGTTCTCCGGGAATAGCAAGGCGGCCTTGTATCCTGCTCTCGCATTGGAGGTTTTCCACAACTTCACCCTTTTGCATGATGACATCATGGATAAGGCTGATATGCGTAGAGGTCAACCTACCGTCCACATGAAGTGGAACGATAATACGGCGATTCTGTCCGGCGACGCGATGTTGATCAAGGCTTACCAACTCTTGGCGAAGTGTGATCCGAAGGATTTCCAAGCTATTATCGACATCTTCTCCCGCACGGCCGTAGAGGTTTGTGAAGGTCAGCAGTATGATATGGATTTCGAGTCGAGAAACGATGTCTCCGTGTCGGAGTATATGGAGATGATCCGATTGAAGACCGCTGTCCTTTTGGCTGCTAGCCTACAAATCGGAGCAATCTGCGGTGGTGCCAAGGCATCGGACGCTAAATTGCTCTATCAATATGGTATCGCGATCGGTCTTGCCTTCCAATTGAAGGATGACCTTTTGGATGTGTGGGGAGATGTGAAGAAGTTCGGTAAGAAGATTGGTGGCGATATTTGCTGCAACAAAAAGACCTTCTTGTTGATCAACGCCTGTGAGAAGGCGGACGCTGAACAGAAGAGGGAGTTGGATCGTTGGCTCTCCATGGATCAGTTCGACCGAGACGAAAAGGTAGCCGCAGTGACTAAGTTGTACGAAGATTTAGGTATCAAATCATTGGCGGAGCAATCCATGCGCGACTACTATGACCGTTCCATCGAGGCTTTGGATAAGATAAGCGTCGATAGGGAACACAAGGAGATTTTTTATCAATTGGCTTATGATTTAATGTATAGGGAGGACTAATAGTTCAAGATGCCGTACAGAAGATTACCGAATACAAACCAAGCGAGGTTGCGTTCCATTCAACAGGCGGTCCACAAAGGAGAGGCCGCCAGCCTCTACGACTTGGCTTACTCATATAAACTGTTTGAAGACGCGAAGGGATTCTTGACGAAATACCAACGCGCGATTAACGAAAACAAGCAATGCAGCGAGAAGCAATTCTCCACCAGCATTGAGTTCCAGGAGGCCGCGAAGAATGCGAGGATGTATGTGTCGCATTTCATCAAGGTGCTGAATATGTGTGTGCAACGACATGAGATCCGCGCGGAGTATAAGGAGTTTTATGGGTTGAGCCCAGAAAACTATGTGACACCGGATCTGACCTCAGACGAGAGCCTATACCGATGGGGCAAGAAGATTATCGAAGGGGAACAACACCGACTCAGCAGAGGAGGTACACCTATTTATAATCCCGCCATCGCGAAGGTGCGCGTTCACTACGACATATTCGCGGAAGGGTATAGCAATCAGAAGATATTGCAAAACAATACATCAAGGACCAGTGAGAATATCGGACAACTCAATAAGGAGGCCGATGAACTGATCTTGAAGATCTGGGACGAAGTTGAGGCTACTTACGCCAATCTTCAGCCCGCCATTAAGATTGAACGATGCAAGGAGTATGGTTTGATCTACTATTATCGTAAGGGAGAAAAAGTATAATTGAATAGACAATAATAAGACTATGAAGGTAACGCTCTTTTTGACCTATCAATCCGCCTATGGGGAGGATCTCTTCGTGGGAGGCGACATTGTCGATTTGATGGGTGCGGATGGTGGTCCGCTTCCGATGTCCTACAATGGACAAGGCTGGGAAATCGTCATCTATACCAATGCCACATCGTTTAATTACCATTATTTGATTAAGCGAAACGGGTTCGTGGTGTCGCAGGAGGTGGCGTTGTCACACCACTTCGCTCCATTCGGAAAGAGGTACCAGAATGTCTTGGTCTGCGATTATTACGGTGACCGTCCGAGATTCCCTCGCATGACGATGTCTTCCGTATTCAGCGAGGCGATCCGCAAGCAACCGGAGGTGAAGGCGACAAGACAGAAGATCAGTGTGCCAATTCTCTTCCGTACGGAGAGCAACCGCGTGAATTTCAACCATCGTATGGCGATGGCGGGCGACAACGCGTTGATGGGCAGTTGGAAGGAGAGCGATGTCTGTGTGATGGATGGTTCATCCTATCCAACCTTTTCAGTGATGTTGGACGCCCACAAACTCAATTTCCCGATAGAGTACAAATACATTATCCGCGATTCGTCCAGCGATGAAGTCATCGCTTGGGAGGAGGGCTACAACCGTCGTCTCGATTTGGAATTGGATCTCTCCACCGATTTGGTGGTGGTCAACGACAGGGAACCTAACTTCGCGTTGCCCGACTTTAAAGCTGCGGGAAGCGCCGTGCCGGTCTTCTCGCTCCGATCCGAGAGTAGTTTCGGCTGTGGAGAGTTTAGCGACTTGAAGTTGATGGCGGATTGGGCGGCGAAGACGGGGCAACGACTCATCCAGACTTTGCCGGTCAACGACACCTCTGTGATGGGAACTTGGCGCGATTCCTATCCATACAGCGCCAATTCCGTATATGCATTGCATCCAATGTATTTGAACATCGAGCAGGTGGGCAAGCTAAAGGATAAGAAGCGTTACAATGCCCGAAAGAGGTCATTGAACAGTGGCCCGTTCGTTGATTACGAAGAGGTGATCAAGTTGAAGTGGGAATATATCTGGGAGTTGTACCATAGTGAGGCGAAGAGTACATTCGCCACCAAGGATTACATCGAATTTTACGAAAGGAATAGATTTTGGCTCGACACCTATGCGGTCTTCTGCTTCCTTCGGGATAAATTTCATACGCCGGATTTCTTCCAGTGGGGAGAGGATGCGGTTTGGAACAAGAAGAGAATAGCGCAATATTGTTCTCTGGAATCGTCTGATTACGAGAAGGTTTCGGTGCATTTCTTCGTACAATACCATTTGCATAAACAGTTGCATGAGGCTGTCAATTACGCGCATAGCCAGGGCGTTGCCATAAAGGGGGATATTCCGATTGGCGTCAATGCGAAGAGTGCCGATGTTTGGGAACATCCGACGCTGTTTGATTGCTCGGGTAGCGCGGGTGCTCCGCCTGATTATTTTTCCAAAACAGGTCAGGTATGGGGATTCCCTATCTATAATTGGGCGGAGATGGCGAAGGATGGATACAGTTGGTGGCGCAACCGTTTCCAATGTATGTCCCGCTGTTTCGACGCGTATCGTATCGATCACATTTTGGGATTCTTCCGTATTTTCAGGGTGCCATCCGATGCGGAGATGGGGTTGATCGGACAGTTCGATCCCGCTTTGCCGCTATCTGTGGAAGAGATCCGAAGTTTCGGTATCGATCTTGAAGAGAAGGAGTTGTGTACCCCTAAAATTAACGAAGAGATCTTGACTGAACTTTTCGGAGATTTGAAGGAGCAGGTGAAGCGGCTCTATTTGGACCGTTCGGGTGATGATCGGTTCGTTTTGAAGGAGAAGGTCTCTTCACATGCCAAGATCATGGCCTTGATGGCTGGCGAGAAGGGTGCTGTGGCGGAAAAAATCAGGATTGGCTTGCTCTATTTGGTCTGCCAAGTCTATTTTGTGGAGGATTGCCATCGAAAGGGGTATTACCATCCACGCATTGCTATGGACCAAAGCCTTGCTTACCGCATCGCCGATGATCAGATGAAGTCCACCTTGATGAATCTATACGAATACTTCTATTATAGAAGGCACGATGATTTTTGGAAAGAGGAGGCGATCAAGAAGTTGAATCTATTGACCCGTTGCACCAATATGATGGTCTGCGGAGAGGATCTGGGCATGGTGCCGGGATGCGTTCCATCTGTAATGAATGAGTTGGAGATCCTCAGCCTTGAGATCCAACGTATGCCGAAGGAGATGTATGTCGAGTTCGGATGTTTGGATCGAGTGCCTCGTATGTCGGTATGTACCACATCCACCCATGATATGAGTACGATGCGTCAATGGTGGCAGGAGGATCATCAGGTGGTGCAACGCTACTTCAACAATGAGTTGAAACAGTATGGTGAGGCACCAGCCACTTGTGAACCGTGGATTTGTCAGTTGATCATAGAAAAGCATTTGGCATCTCCTGCGGCGTGGGTGATTCTGCCTATCCAAGATTGGATGTCGATGGATGCCCAGGTGCGTAATGAGGATGTGATGAGTGAACGTATCAATGATCCGTCCAATCCAGACAATTACTGGCGTTATAGAATGCATCTGAAATTGGAGGAATTATTGGCCAAGACGGATTTTAATCAATTGGTGAGAAATGTCATCTCCCACAATGGTAGATAATGTTACGGAAATTATATTATACACTCCATAGCGGCAAGAACAACAAATTCAGTTACTACCTGAAGTGTTATCTTCGGTTGTTGACACCCCGCGCTTTTTGTCGCTGGCGTTTGCCTCGTCTTTTGGCGAGAATAGAGAAACGGGCAGACCGCGACTACATCCGTCAGCGAGTGGATTACTATTGCCAATTGGATTCCGAAGTGACATTGCCCCTTACCGCTGAGACATTGAAGCAGGCTTGGCAACGAGTCTGGGGTGGCGGTGTCTATCAGCAGGATACCTATGAATTTACCCGTTATTTTTCCCCTGAAAAGCGATGGGGATTCCTTTCTGGTGATGTGGTGATTGTGCCCGATATTCCTTCCGTGGTGAAGAGCCGTCCTTTGTGCGAGGGAAATGCCAACTCCGTTTTGATGAAACTGAACAAGATCCGTCACTTTATCTTTGTGGAGGATGACAAATCATTTGCGGAGAAGCAGTTCAAGGTGGTCTTCCGCGGAAAAATTGCAGGCAAACAATCCCGTAAGGATTTTATGGCGATGTATTATGGCAATCCGCTTTTTGACGTGGGTGATGTTGGGCGTAAAACAGATTCCCCGATGGCGTGGCGGACTGGGAAGATGACGATTCGGGAACATTTGGATTATCAATTCGTCATGGCGATTGAGGGCAACGATGTGGCCAGCAATTTGAAGTGGGTGATGTCTTCTAATTCGATTGCCGTAATGCCACGGCCTACTTGTGAAACTTGGTTTATGGAGGGATCGTTGATCCCTAATTACCATTACATAGAGGTGAAACCCGACTTCTCGGATGTGGAGGAACGGGTGACCTATTATCACGAACATCCGGATGAGGCCGAGCGGATTATTGGTCATGCCCATGATTATGTCGCCCAATTCATGGACGAGGAACGTGAGCGCCTGATTTCTTTGGCCGTCATGGAAAAGTATTTCAGAATGGTTCGTTAAATCTTTTGTATATTTGCGGAAAAGTAATTTTAGAGTAAACGATGGATTTTCAAGAAGCACAAGAAAGCGCGATTGATCTATTACAGACGTTGATCACAATCTCTTCTTATAGTAGGGAGGAGACGAACCGCGCTGATTATTTACAAAAATATATTGAGTCGAGAGGGTACCTCGTAAATCGCAGGGAGAATAATTTGTGGATCATTGCTCCCGGTTTTGACGAGTCGAAACCTACGTTGATGTTGAATTCTCATATCGACACGGTTCGCCCAACCTCCGGATGGACCAAGGAACCGCATGTGCCGACTGTGGAGCGAGGAATGCTTTTCGGATTGGGCAGCAATGATGCGGGCGCCTCTTTGGTCTCTCTCTTGCATGCCTTCTTCATCCTTTCTGAACGGAAGCAGTCTTACAATTTGATCTTTGCGGCCTCCGCGGAGGAGGAGGTTTCCGGAAAGAATGGCATGGAGTTGCTGTTGACGGAATTGCCTCATTTGGATTTCGCCATCGTGGGTGAGCCCACCCAAATGAACATCGCCATTGCCGAGAAGGGACTGATGGTGGTGGATTGTGTGGCGCGCGGAAAGTCCGGACATGCGGCAAGGGAAGAGGGTGTGAATGCTATCTATAAGGCGATCCGCGACATAGAGTGGATCCGCTCGGCGCAGTTGCCGAAGGTCTCTCCATTTCTGGGACCCGTGAAGATGACCGTGACCATGGTTCATGCGGGAACACAACACAATGTGGTTCCTGATGAGTGTTCGTTTGTGATCGATGTGCGCACCAACGAGTGTTACTCCAACCAGGATGTATTCGCGATTTTGGAGACTGAATTGGGTTCGGAAATCAAGGCGAGATCCTATCGCTTGACCTCATCGGGTGTGCCACCGACAATTCCTATTGTACGGAAAGGTGTGGAGATGGGTATGTCCACCTTTGGCTCCCCAACACTCTCCGACCAGGCCTTTTTGCATTTCCCAAGCATTAAGTTGGGACCTGGCGATTCGGCTCGTTCCCATACGGCGGACGAATACATTGTCTTGAAGGAGATTCGTGATGCGATCCCGACCTACGTGCAGTTGTTGGATGGTATGACTTTTGATAAATTCTTAGGAGAACAGTAAAGGAGGCAACCCTGTGGCGAAGAAGTCGAAATATTACGTTGTTTGGGTAGGGAAGGAGAGTGGCGTCTTTCGTTCTTGGACGGAGTGTGAGCTTCAAATCAAGGGCTATCCGCAAGCGAAATATAAATCCTTCGATACGGAGGAGGAGGCTCTTGTGGCCTATCGTAGTGGCCCTGATGGTTATCTTTCCAACAAGGTGGCCGATATGTCGCAAATCTACCCCGATTACCGTAATTTGGTGTCGGGAGGCCCAGATTTGGAGGCGTTGGCTGTGGATGCGGCTTGTAGCGGAAATCCAGGAAAAATGGAGTATCGAGGCGTTTACCTCCGTTCCAGAGAGGAGATTTTCCATTTGGGACCGTTGGAGCAGGGAACCAACAATATCGGAGAGTTCCTCGCCATCGTCCATGCGCTCGCATTGATGAAGCAGCGGAACATGACGTTGCCGATCTATTCGGATAGCGCCAATGCGATTTCGTGGATCAAGCAGCGCAAGTGTAAGACCAAGTTGGAGAAGAACGACAAAAACGCTCCGATTTTCGACTTGATCGTCCGTGCCGAGAAGTGGCTCAAAGAGAATACGTATACCAATCAAATCCGAAAGTGGGAGACCCGCGAGTGGGGCGAGATTCCTGCTGATTTCGGAAGAAAATAGAGAGAGGGATTATGTCCATAACAGTAGAACATTTGTATAAAAGTTACGGCAAACAATTGGTGCTGAACGATATCAGTTTCTCCATCAAGAGCGGAGAAATCGTTGGATTCTTAGGAAACAACGGTGCCGGAAAGTCCACTACCATGAAGATCATTACGGGCTATCTGAATGCGGATAGCGGCCATGTGGATGTTTGTGGCGTGGATGTGACGAAGGATCCGTTGGAGGCTCATCGCCGTATTGGATACTTGCCGGAGCATAACCCTATCTATCCGGATATGTATGTGCGTGAGTACCTGCGCTTTGTGGCGGGACTTTACAAGATTGGTAAAGGGGCGAATGAACGTGTCGATGAAATGATTGAACGCACGGGTCTGACGCGTGAATACAAGAAGAAGATCGGTATGCTCTCCAAGGGATACCGTCAGCGTGTCGGCTTGGCCCAAGCCTTGATTCCCAATCCGGATGTCTTGATATTGGATGAGCCTACCACAGGTCTGGATCCGAACCAAATCGATGAGGTGCGCGAGTTGATTAAGGAGGTGGGACGAGAGAAGACCGTTATGCTCTCCACCCATATCATGCAGGAGGTCTCCGCGATCTGTGACCGTATCATCATCATTAACCAAGGAAAAGTTGCGGTGGATGAGAAGGAACGGGAGGTGGTCTCCTCCCATGAGGGAAGTGGCTTTGTCGTTGAGGCGGAATTCTCCCAATCGCAATCGTTGGAGCGTCTGAAGGGGTTGGAGAATGTCTTATCAGTCACCGAATCAGGCCTCAACACCTATCTGCTGCATTGCACCAAGGATGAACGTGAACGTATCTTCAACTATGCGGTAGAGAATCATGTGGCATTGTTGACCTTGAAATTGCAGGAGAAATCTATGGAGGATGTCTTCCGTGACTATACAAAACAGAACGAAAATGGCGGAAAAAATACAGAAAACGAATGCTGCGAGACTGCTCGACAGCAAGAAGATTAAATATGAATTGATCCCCTATGTGGTGGATGAGTCCGATTTGAGCGCCATCCATGTGGCGGCCCAGTTGGAGGAGCCTATTGAGTTGGTTTTCAAAACATTGGTTCTCCGCGGGGATAAAAACGGTGTCTTTGTGTGTGTCATTCCTGGTGCTGAGGAGGTGGACTTGAAGAAGGCTGCGAAGGTCTCCGGCAACAAGAGTTGCGCGATGATCGCCATGAAGGAGTTGCTTGGTCTTACGGGCTATATCCGTGGCGGGTGTTCTCCATTGGGCATGAAGAAGAATTTCCCCACCTACATCCACACGACTGCTTCTGGTTATGATTACATCTATGTCAGTGCGGGTATGCGTGGTTTGCAGATTAAGATGAACCCACAAGAGTTAATCAGTTGTTGTTCGATGGCCGTGGTGGATTTGATTGCGGTGGAGTAAACTTAAATATTGTCTAAATATGATTGGAAATACAGAATTGTTACATGTCGCTTTGTCCCTTTTGGCGGGTGTCCTATTGGTGGTCGGTTTCATGATCAACAATACGTGGTCGCCGCTTCTCTATTCCTTGGGATTGATGGCAATGGTGGTGCTGGTACGTTTCACATGGGTGCAGCAGGCCGGTTGGGTGAGTGTTATTAAATACCCCGACACTCCCTCTAACGGAGTCATTTTGTGCAAACTGATTGTGTCGTTAGTTGTGCAGCTCGCCACCATTTACTACGCCTCTAAGTCGGGATATCCCATCTTGGGCGCCATCGCGTTCGGACTCAGTGCCTATGGTTGGATGTGCGAGGAAGTGTATATTTCCAATAGCGATCCTGCCGGCAACGGTATGGCGAAAGCTTTTGACGAGATAATCAATATCGCCGCATCCGTCATATTAGCGCTCATATTTTACTTTGTGCAGAGGCGTGTGCAGGGAAAGTACACGTTGGAGGTCTCTGTGGCGGTGATCGCCCTCTATTTCATGTGCAAAGTTTTCGGTGGCTACTACAGCAGAACGGTGGGAAGAGCTGCCGAGTATGAGAGGAGCGAGGAGGAGCGGTGGGAAAAAATAAGGAAGAAAAGAGAGGCTTCGAAACAAGATGGCGTTCGAGATAGCATTGCGATGCAAGAGGCCTTCGTAGATGAGGTCTTCGTAGATGTTGATTCGGACGAAGATGCGAAAGAGGAAAAGTAGGATTAAGAACGACTATGAATCTGGCATAGACTGACTACCGCAAATGCGGTTTTATACGTTATCTGATAAATAAAAAATCCATTCAAGGCCTCAGTCCTGAATGGATTTTGTTTTAATGGGTTAGCAAATCTTTCCGTATCCGATATCCATGCTGTTTTCGTTCAGTTTCTCCTCTAAGTAGGTCTGTACGTGGCGAATACGTTTCTCTTCGAAAATCTCCTCGATGGTGATCATGAGTCCGGTCTCCAATACATCGCTGAACTCGTCGTTGATACAAGATCCGAAGGTGCGCATCGTAGGCGAAAGCGACATGTAGGCGTTGATGAGTGGAGGAATGTTGAATCCCAACTGTTTGATTTGCTTCTTCAGGATGGTGTAATCCTCCTTGTATGTTCCGCCACAGAAGCACTGCTCGATTTCATCTCTTTTCTCGTTGAAAACCACAGGCTTTTTCGGGAATATGATGTGCTCCTTGTCCGGGAAATATTTTTGCATAAAGTAGGTGATGTAGGCTCTTGCCTCATCCTTGAACGAAGGGTATATCGTTGCCTTTCCGAAGAAATACTTGGTCTGTGGAATGGTGATCATAAGCGCGCCCAAACCATCCCAAAGGTTGTCCAACGCATAAAGACTCTTGGCGCCCATGCGGGAGGATTGGTATTCGGGGCGTACAAAAGATCGTCCCAATTCGATGGTGTAGGGGAGATAATCTTTGATGAATTCTTCCGAATAGGCGAATAGGTGGGAAGAGGTGAGTTTTGGGGTTCCATCCTCAAAGAAGGAGACTTCTGAACCATGGAGGTAGCGGTAGCCGCCGATGATCTCCTTCTCCTCTGGGTTCCAGACGATTAATTGGTGGTAAGGGCGCTCCATCGTGTCGTATTCGTCGATGTCGCAAGCAATTCCCGCACCGCCTCCGGACGCACGGAAAGAAATTTCGCGCAGACGGCCGATCTCCCTCATGACATTGGGGGAGTCGTGGTGTGTGACGATGTAAATCTCGTTGTCACCCTTGTTGGTCTTGCGTAGCATTTTGTCTTTTGTCAGTTCCGCTACTAATAGTTCCGTGGGAATCGGAGCGATGATCTCTTCCATTTATTTCGCTTTTTCGTTTCTTGGGGGAGAGCTTCGTTGCTATAAACTGTATGTGACCTCTTTTAGCCATTCGGCCCATTCTGCTTCGCTCTTCTCTTGTGTGAACGTTTCGTATGGTATAGGTTTGCCTACTTTGATAGTGAATGTTTTGTTTTTCTGGTTGAAAAACTCATCCACAAGGTACATCATTTCGATGTTGACCTTGATTCCAAGTTTTTTCCTATAATAGGCTAGGTTATAAAAGAACGCCGAGTTTCTCCCCTCAAAAAACAAAGGTACAATATTTCGTTGATATTGCGTCGCTTTTTTTACGAAAGTTTTCTTCCATTCATTGTCTTTTATCGTTCCGTCCTGTTGACGTCTGGAACATTGCCCCGCTGGAAAGAAAAGAATTGCGGCGTCCGACTCGCAAGCTTCGTTGATGAGTGCTCCGGTATTCTTGGCCTGTCCGCCTGTCTTGCTGATGGGGATGAAGTAATCTTTTAAGTTGTCGATGTACATAAGGAAGTCATTCACAGGGACTTTCAGCTTTGGGTAGTGGGCGGTAAGCACCTGGATGAGGGCGATTCCGTCCGCACCTCCTAAGGGGTGGTTGCAGGCGAAAATGACCTTCGGATCGTCTGGAAGGTTCTCCTCTCCGATGATGTTGAACTGGATGTGGAAGTGGTTGCGGAGGATGGCCTCGGCGAAATCACGTCCTTGGTATGTTCCGTAATTGCGGAAAACATAGTTTATTTCATCTTGGTGAATAACCCTTTTGATATAGTTGATGATGAATTTTGGAACCTTCGGCGCGATTTTCGGAAACTTCGCCGCCAAAATTTTTTCGATATTGATCTTCTCTGTTAATGAGTTTTCGCTCCCCATTTTCCTCCACTTTTAGTATTTATGATGCAAATATAGCGTATTTTCCTATGAAATCCGATACTTTGACGGGTGGTTGAATTTGTTTGTAACATGTTGAAAAATAGTGGAAGTGGAGTTAAAAAAAAGTGAAGTGGGGCATTGTGGGGGAAAAGTAAATGTTATATCTTTGTATCATTCGAAATAGACTGCAGAAGTATGCAACAGTTTTTAGGTAACATAGAGGCTAAGTTGGACGCGAAGGGACGTGTATTTGTTCCTGCGGCTTACCGCCGTTCTCTTGAAAAAGAGGGCGATGGCAAGCTGATCTTGCGCTTGGACCCGGTTACCAAATGCGTGAAGTTGTATCCTTCTTCCGTTTGGAGCAAGCTCAACGAGGAGTTCACCTCCCACCTCAACATGTGGAACAAGAACGACCTTCGCTTGTATCGCCAATTCACAGCCGGAGTGGAGGAGGTGGATTTGGATGCCAGCGGACGTGTCCTTCTCCAGAAAAAACATTTGGAGGCCATTGATGTTACAACGGATGTGCTCTTTGTGGGTGTGGGCAACTATTTCGAGGTTTGGAGCAAGGCTAACTTCGAGACTGATTTGTTGGGTGATGAGGACTTCTCCGAGGCGTTGCAAGAGAAGATGGGTAACATAATGTTTTGATGGATATGGAGAACGTTTATCACACACCGGCGCTTTTGATCCCTTGTATGGAGGGGCTCTCCATTGATCCAGAAGGAACTTATGTGGATGTCACCTTTGGAGGAGGAGGCCATTCCCGAGAGATTTTGAGTAGATTGTCTGCTAAGGGACGACTTCTCTCTTTCGATCAGGATTTGGATGCCGCCAAGAATGCTTTCGATGATCCCCGTTTCACCTTTGTGAGGGGAAACTTCAAGCACCTCTCTAATTTCCTCAAATATTATGGAGCGGAGAAGGTGGATGGCATATTGGCCGATTTGGGTGTCTCTTTCCATCACTTTGATGATCCAACCAGAGGATTCTCCTTCCGTTTTGACGGAGATTTGGATATGAGAATGAATCAGATGGCGAGATTCTCCGCCGCTGATGTGTTGAATGATTATGAAGAGGATCGACTCGCCACCATTTTTAAATTGTATGGAGAATTGGATGGCGCAAAGCGTTTGGCGGCTGCTGTCGTGAAGGCGAGAGGTTCGAAGAAATTCCGCAAAGTGTCTGACCTTTTGGAGGTGGCCGATCCGTTGGTGGGTAGGGATCGTCAGAAGAAGGACATGGCGAAGGTGTTCCAAGCCATTCGTATCGAAGTGAACGGAGAGATGGATGTGTTGAAGCGCTTTTTGTCGCAGACGGTCTCTTGCTTGAATCCTGGCGGTCGTTTGGTAGTCTTGACCTACCATTCGTTGGAGGATAGATTGGTGAAAAACTTCATGCGTGCGGGCAATATGGAGGGAAAGGTGGAGCAAGATTTCTTTGGAAATAAGTTGTCTCCTTTCAGATTGGTGAATAATAAGCCGATCGTTCCGGATGCGGAAGAGATTGAGTCGAATCCGAGGTCTCGCAGCGCTAAGTTGCGTGTCGCGGAGTTGATGGGTGAAAAATGATGTGATATATATTATTAATGTATGGCACTTGAACGACAAATAAACGGCTTGAAGGGTTTCGCCAAAATGGTGGGAGGCCCTCTCCAGGATCTTGTGTTGGGCAAAGTCTTCGTGAAAGACTTCTTGGTTCGGCAGTGGAGCATCCTTGTCGTTGTTGTGGCCGTACTCTTTATTCACATCGCCCTCCGTTTCTCTTGCGAGGATCAGGTGAAACAGATTGACCGATTGAAGGTGCAGTTGGAAGATGTTAAGTTGGAAGCTTTGTCACGCTCTTCTGATTTGTTGGGTATGGGAAAGCAATCCCAGATCAAACGGATGGTAGCGGAGCGCGACTCCTCTCTTATTCCTTCCGTGACGCCACCCTATATTATCACTAAATAGGAATAGGAGGTGATTTATGGCGATAGATCAATCGACACGGAAATTGATGAAGAACCGATCGGCGGTCGTGCTGATTTTTATGATCAGTTTTTTTATTCCATGTGTGATATGTATGTATCAAACGATGGGACCGGATGGTGATCGGTGGAGAAGCCTCTCCAAAAAGGTTTTGAGTGATAGCGTTTTGGTCCCTCAGGTGAGGGGAAATATATTCTCTTGTGATGGAAAACTCTTGGCAAGCTCCATCCCCGTCTATGTCCTTCACATGGATTTCCAGGCGGATGGCCTTAAAAGGGATACTTTCTTGGCGAAGGTGGATTCGTTGGCCATGGCATTATCTGAATTTTACGATAGGGATAAGACGCCGGCGGAGTACAAGCGACATTTGATGGAGGGATTCCGTAAGACGACGGGTAACCGTAACTATTGCATCAACAGAAAGCCCCTTTCCTATGTGAAGTGGAAGCAGGTGAAAACCTTCCCGATATTTAGGGATGTGAAGTGTTATACGGGCCAAAAGCGTGTGCAACGAAAACGTCCGTATGACGATATGGCTTCCCGAACCATTGGCGGATTATATGCCGAGGTGGAGAAGGGTGGAATGAGTGGTATCGAGCAATATTGCGATACTTTTTTGAAGGGACGTCCGGGATTGGCCAGCAAAGTGAGAGTGGCAGGCGCATACCGTAATATAGAGGATGTTGACGCTGAAAACGGATGCGATGTCGTCATGACGCTCGATGCGAACATCCAAGATATCGTGGATAGCGATTTGCGACGCCGTTTGGCGATGTCGGAGGCGGAGTTCGGCTGTGCGACGGTGATGGAGGTGGCTACTGGAGAAATCAAGGCCATGTCCAACTTGAGACGTACCTCTTCCGGCGACTATATAGAGGGTGCAAACTACTCGGTGAACGGCTACTACATGGGAGAGCCGGGTTCCACCTTTAAGATCGCCACGGCGGTGGTGGCTTTGGAGGCGGGAATCGTCGATACATCGACTATCATCGACACGGGTAACGGTACCTGCAATTTCTATGGCAGAAATATGAGCGACTCGCACCCGAACGGTGTCTTGTCGTTCAATCGAGCGATTCAGCAATCATCCAATATCGCCATGGCCAAAGTGATTGATGGTGCCTTCCATAAGAACCCGGAGAAGTATATAGAGGCATTGTATGACTTGGGTTTGGTAATGCCATTGGGCTTGGAGATCAAGGGAGCCAAACCAGCAAAGATCAAACATCCGAGCGAAACAGGTAAAAATGGTTGGTCCAACACCTCCTTGCCATGGATTGCGCATGGTTATGAGACGGAGATGCCGCCCATCCAGACCTTGTCCTTCTACAACGCCTTGGCGAATGACGCGACCTTTGTCCGTCCTCACTTAATCAGGGAGATTAAGCGAAATGGCGAGGTGATCCGCTCTTACGGAACGGATGTATTGAAGAGCAGCATCTGTAGCAAAGGCACTTTGAATAAGGTGAAGCAGATGATGGTGGATGTGGTGGAGTATGGTACTGCCACTGCTGCGAAATCCAAGTATTTCAAGATTGCCGGCAAGACAGGTACCGCTATCCAGAAGTATCCGGATGGAACGAGAAAGAGACAGTTGACATTCTGTGGATTCTTTCCAGCGGATCGTCCGAAGTATAGCATCATCGTCATGGCTTGGTATCCGCACAAAGGTGCGATCGGTGCGGGCTCCCTATGTGGAGCCACCTTTAAGGATATCGCCGAGCATATTTATGCGCAAAGTCCGCTGATGCATGTGGCGCCAAGCATGGAAAGGGAGGATGGTCAAATTTTCGCACCCGTGACGAAGGATGGCTCGCGCAAGGCCTTGGAATATTTGCTGAAGGAGTTGTCCGTCAACTACCGAAAGAGTGAGGAAGACGCCAAAGGCGATTGGGTGCGTACCCATGCAGATGAACGAGGCGTTGTCGGAACGGTAGTGGGCGAGGTGAAGAACGACCGAGTGCCTAATGTGATGGGAATGGGGTTGAAAGACGCTATTTTCTTGTTGGAGAACAGAGGCATGAAGGTGACCGTTGAGGGAACCGGTTCCGTGGTGAAGCAGTCTCAGGAGATTGGAACTTTCATTACGTCGGCGAACAAAAACATACATTTGGTATTGAGGTAAATGATAATAAGAATATGAATAGACTGATCGACATATTGGCACCCGTTGAGGTGATGGAGAGCGTGGGCGATACCGACAAGGAGATTGTCGCTATCCAGTTCGATTCCCGAAAGGTGGAGAAAGGTTCGCTCTTCGTGGCCACTTGCGGCACGCAGGTGGATGGTCACAATTTTATCGGTTCCGCTATTGAGAAGGGGGCTGTGGCGATTGTCTGTGAAAAGATGCCCGATGAGCGTAAGGAGGGCATCGCCTATATTCGTGTGGCGGATTCGAACGAAGCGTTGGGCCGAATGGCTTCCGCTTTCTACGGTTATCCTTCCAGTTCCATGAAGTTGGTCGGTGTGACCGGAACGAATGGTAAAACCACTACGGCTACATTGCTTTACAATATGTTCCGCAGAGCAGGACATAAATGCGGATTGCTTTCCACGGTCTGCAACTATGTGGAGGGCGAAGCGGTTGCGGCTACCCATACCACTCCTGATCAATTGGAGCTCAACGCCCTGTTGGCCCGCATGGTGGAGGCTGGTTGCGAATATGCCTTTATGGAGGTGAGTTCACATTCTGTAGATCAGCGAAGAATCGCGGGATTGGATTTCGATGGAGGTATCTTCACCAACCTTACCCGCGACCACTTGGATTACCATTTGACCATGGATAACTATTTGAAGGCGAAGAAACGTTTCTTCGACGATTTGTCGGCGGAGGCCTTCGCTTTGACCAACTTGGACGACAAGAACGGTATGGTGATGCTCCAAAACACCAAGGCGGAGAAGTTGACCTACTCGGTGCGTTCGTTGGCCAATTACAAGACGAAAATTGTGGAGAACACTTTCGATGGAATGTCGTTGAACATCAATGGCAAGGATGTGTTCGTCTCTTTCATAGGACGCTTCAACGCGTCCAACCTGACAGCGGTGTTTGGTGCGGCTGTGGCATTGGGCATGAGTGAGGAGGAGGCTTTGCTTCATCTGAGTGCTATGCGTTCCGTCAATGGCCGTTTCGAGTGTATCGCCGCTCCTTCGGGTTATAAGGTGATTGTGGATTACGCGCATACGCCTGACGCCCTTACCAATGTCATCAATACCATTAATGATGTGAGATGCGGCGAGGGTAAGTTGATTACCGTGGTGGGATGCGGCGGCAACCGCGACAAGGGCAAACGTCCGATCATGGCGCAAGAGGCTGTGAAGGGTAGCGAGCAGGTGATCATCACATCGGATAATCCGAGAAACGAGGATCCGCAAGAGATCATCGCGGATATGGTGGCTGGCTTGGATCCTGTGGCTAAGAAGCGAGTGATCACCATCGAGGACCGTTATCAGGCGATTAAGACCGCTTGCCTTTTGGCGCAGGCCGGTGACGTGATTTTGGTGGCTGGCAAGGGCCACGAAGATTATCAGGAAATTAAAGGAGTTAAACACCATTTCGACGACCACGAGGTGGTTCGCGAGGTGATGAATTGAATCAAAAAATAGGAGAGATTAGAGATGTTGTATTACTTATTCAACTATTTGTCTAAATTGAATGTTCCTGGTGCGGGAATGTTCAAGTACATTTCGTTCCGTTCGGCGTTGGCGTTTATCTTCGCCTTGCTGGTGGCAACCTTTATAGGCAAGCGTATTATCCAATTCTTGCAGAAGAAGCAGATTGGTGAGACCATCCGTGACTTGGACCTTGCGGGACAAATGGCCAAAAAGGGTACCCCGACAATGGGAGGTATCATCATCATCATCTCTATTTTGCTTCCTGTGTTATTGTGGGCGAGATTAGACAATGTCTATATCTTGTTGATGATCGTGACCTCCATTTGGTTGGGTGCGATGGGATTCTTGGATGATTATATTAAAGTCTTTAAGAAGGATAAAGAGGGACTCCACGGTAGATTCAAGATCTTGGGACAAGTGGGATTGGGCTTGATTGTTGGATTGACACTCTTCTTCAGCAAGGATGTGGTGATTGTGGAAAACACCACAACGAACCATTCCCACAACATTGAGGTAGTGGAGTATGCGAAGGTGGCGGAGAAATCAACCAAGACGACCATTCCTTTCGTGAAGAATCCGAACTTCGATTATGCGGATCTTTTCGGCTGGGCTGGTGATTATGCCCAGACATTGGGTTGGATCTTCTTTGTCTTTGTGGTCATCTTCATCGTGACCGCGGTTTCTAACGGTGCCAATCTGACGGATGGACTGGATGGCCTTTCGACGGGCGTCTCGGCCATAGTCGGGGCGACGCTCGGTATCTTGGCTTATCTCTCCAGCCACGCCGAATTCGCAAGCTATTTGAACATTATGTATATACCATATTCCGAAGAGCTGGTGATCTTCATCTGTGCCTTCGTTGGCGCATTGATCGGCTTTTTGTGGTACAATGCCTATCCTGCGCAGGTATTTATGGGGGATACGGGTAGTTTGATGATCGGTGGTGTCATCGCCGTTAGTTCCATCATCATCCGTAAGGAGTTGCTCCTTCCGGTATTGTGCGGTGTCTTCTTTATGGAGAGCCTCTCTGTGATCATTCAGACATCGTACTTTAAATACACCAAGAAGAAGTATGGCGAGGGACGACGCGTCTTTAAGATGGCACCTCTCCACCACCACTACCAGAAGATGAATATTCCGGAGTCGAAGATTGTTGCTCGCTTTTGGATTGTGGCTTTGCTTTTGGCGATGTTCACCATCGTCACCTTGAAAATTAGATAATAACGATTCTTACTCACAATAGAAAATGAAGAAAATTGTAGTCTTGGGTGCTGGAGAGAGCGGTGTGGGTGCTGCTATTCTCGCGAAACAAAAGGGTTTCGAGGTTTTTGTTTCAGACAAATCTGAAATCAAACCTAAATACAAGGATGAACTCAACTCATTCGGTATCGAGTGGGAGGAGGGCGACCATACCGAGTCGCGCGTGTTGGCGGCTGACGAGGTGATCAAGAGTCCTGGTATTCCTGAGAAGGCTCCGCTTATCAAAGCGTTGAGAGCCCAAAACACGCCTATCATTTCCGAGATTGAGTTCGGTGCGAGATATACCGATGCGAAGATGATCTGCATCACGGGTAGCAACGGAAAAACCACCACTACCACTTTGATCCACCACATCTTGAAGGATGCTGGTTTGAATGTCGGTTTGGCGGGAAATGTCGGATTCAGCTTGGCGCGTCAGGTGGCGTTGGAGCAGCACGACTACTATGTGATAGAGTTGAGTAGTTTCCAATTGGATGGCATGTACGAGTTCAAGGCGGATGTGGCCATTTTGTTGAATATTACACCAGACCACTTGGATCGTTACGAGTATAAGTTCCAAAATTACATCAACTCCAAGTTCAGAATCGTGCAGAATATGAAACCTGCCGATTACTTCATCTACTGGAACGATGATCCTGTGATCCGCAAGGAGTTGGAGGAGAGATCCATAGAGGCGACCGCCTGTCCATTCTCATTGAACAAGGCAGCTGGTTTGGCGGCCTACATCGAGGATGAGTTGTTGAAGATCCATACACCTAAGCGCTCTTTCGAGATGCCGGTTTCCGACCTCTCATTGAGGGGCCAACACAATATGTATAACTCTATGGCGGCTGGTATCACGGCCATCTTGTCCGATGTCAGCGATGAATCTTTGCGTGAGTCGTTGAAGTCTTTCAAGAGCGTCGAGCACCGTTTGGAGTCGGTGGCTTCCGTTCGCGGAGTCCATTTCATCAATGACTCAAAGGCCACCAACGTCAACTCTTGCTGGTATGCCTTGCAATGCATGCACACGCCTGTCGTCTTGATTTTGGGCGGAACCGATAAGGGTAACGACTATACCGAGATCGAGGAGTTGGCGAAGGAGAAGGTGACCTCCATCGTCTGTTTGGGCGTGGACAATAAAAAGTTGCATGACTTCTTTGAAGGCAAGGTGGCTAAAATGGAGGATGCACTCTCCATGAAAGAGGCGATTGACAAGTGTTTCGCATTGGCAAAATCGGGCGACACAGTTTTGCTCTCTCCATGTTGCGCAAGTTTCGACCTCTTTAAGAGTTACGAAGACCGCGGTCGTCAATTCAAAGAGTGTGTAAGAAATTTATAAAGAGAAATCTTGGATAAAGTTGTGGCATGAACTTATTTTTCACGAAATATTTCAAAGGAGATCCAATCATCTGGGTGATGTTCTTTTGCCTAATGGCGGTCTCAGCCCTGGAGATGTTCAGCGCCTCCAGCAGGTTGGCTTATGACTCGCATAACTGGCATGGACACTATCTTGGCCCGATCCTTGGACACTTGAAACATTTGGTAATGGGATTTGCCGCGGCTTTTATCATCCATCGCGCAAAGCCGAAATGGATATTTATGGTGGGCTCGTTAGGTTATATTATCTGCCTTTTCCTGCTCGGTTATGTCTTATTGAAAGGTGGCGGAATCAATGGAGCGGCCAGGTGGATCAATCTCCCTATTATAGGAAATTTCCAACCTTCCGAGGCATCCAAGTTGGTGACGATTCTGACCTTGGCCTTTTGGATGGGAAAGTTCAAAGGATCCGGTGATGTGGATAAGGGTCTGCGGAAGCCTTGGTTCCCTTATTTTATTGTCATTTTCCTTCAGGCTGGATTGATCTTTTTTGAGAACCTATCCACCTTCTTGTTGTTGACAGCATCAAGTTTCATCGTCCTTTTTGTGGGTGGTGTCTCCTTGAAAAAATTGGGAAAGTCAGTTGGCGTATTGCTCTTGATTGCTGTTGTGTGTCTTGGAAGTTTGTATGTCGTAGAGCGCTTTTCCGCGACGGATGAGTCGGGAATGATTACCGAGAATAATGGTAAGGTCTCTTCTAAGTCCTCCCGTAAGATTACTCACCGTTTTGACACTTGGGCTAATCGTGTTTCTGGATTCTTCGGTAACACCGACAAGACGGAAGAGGAGAAGGATGCGGAAAAGTTCTCCATAACAGGGAAGCAAGAGCAGACTGGGCATTGCCATATCGCGGTGGCCAGAGGCAAATGGTTCGGATGTGGCATCGGCGCCAGCGAAGAGAGGGATTTTATTCCACAATCTTTCGCCGATTTCATATATGCGATCATTGTGGAGGAGGTTGGCGTGTTCGCTTTGTTGGTCCTTGTCTTTTATATTGTCATTTTCACCCGATCGTGTGTGATTCTGAATAAGAGTAAGAGTTACCGCAATGCGTTGGTGTCGATAGGATTGGCCTCTGTTATTGTGTTGCAGGCCTTTATGCATGTGGCGGTGAACTTAGGTTTTATGCCGGTGACAGGTCAGACGCTTCCGCTTATTAGTCGTGGAGGAACCTCCATTCTGATTACGAGCGTTTACTTCGGCGTGTTGTTGGCGATGAGCAACGTCAATGTGGATGATGAGGCGGAGAGTAAAGTGGTGAAGAGAGGCGGAAAGAAGGCCGACTTGAAGGTTGAAACCACGGATGAGGCCAAAGGTGTGAGAATGACTTCTAAATTGGTGACAGATTAAAACGATATAAATATGGCAAATCAAAAATTTATTATAAGTGGCGGTGGCACGGGAGGACATATCTTCCCTGCCATATCCATCGCCAATGCGTTGAAGAAGAAGCGCCCGGAGGCACAGTTCCTCTTTGTGGGCGCTGAGGGACGTATGGAAATGGAGAAGGTCCCTAATGCTGGCTACGAGATAGTCGGATTGCCAGTGAGCGGTTTCAACCGCAGCAACCTCTTGAAGAATTTCAAGGTGTTGTTCCGTCTGTTTAAGAGTTTGTGCATGGCGAAGAAAGTCGTGAAGGATTTTAAGCCGGATGTTGCCGTGGGTGTAGGTGGCTACGCAAGTGGCCCTACACTCTTTATGGCACATAGATTGGGCGTTCCGACCGTCTTGCAGGAGCAAAACTCTTATGCGGGTGTGACCAATAAGTTGTTGGCGAAGAAGGCCGCGAAGATTTGTGTCGCCTATGAGAACATGGAGCGTTTCTTCCCCAAGGAGAATACTATCTTGACGGGTAATCCTGTTCGTCAAGACTTCTTGGATGTCGCGCCCAAGGCGGCGGAGGCCTATGATTTCTTCCACTTCTCCCCAGCGAAGAAGACTTTGTTGATTGTTGGCGGAAGCCTCGGCGCCCGTACAATAAACCAAAGCGTCATCGCTGGTTTGCAAAAGTTGAAAGAGGCGGGCATCCAGGTGCTGTGGCAGACGGGTAAGTTCTATTTCGAGGATGCGAAGATGGCTTATGAACCGTTTAAGACAGATGATATCCTTGTCACGGATTTCGTGAAGCGTATGGATTATGCCTATGCGGTGGCCGATTTGGTTATCTCCCGCGCGGGGGCAAGTTCCATCTCCGAGCTTTGCTTATTGGGTAAGTCCACCATTTTGGTGCCATCCCCTAATGTGGCGGAGGATCATCAGACAAAGAATGCGCAAGCGTTATCTTCCCGTAGCGCCGCTATCATGGTAGCCGACAAGGATGCCAAAGCGGTTTTGGTGGACGAGGCGCTCCGTTTGATCAACGACGAGCCTAAATTGGCGGAGTTGGGCCAGAACGCAAAGGCGATGGCTCAGTTGGACTCTGCGGATAGAATCGCTGATGAGATTCTAAAATTGATTGAGAAATGAAAAAGAGAAACATATACTTCCTTGGTATCGGAGGCATCGGAATGAGCGCTCTGGCCCGTTATTTCAAAGCGAAGGGCTTTGAGGTGGCTGGCTATGACCGTACCCCTTCCGAGTTGACTCGTGAATTGGAACGTGAGGGCATCGACGTCCATTATGAGGATGATGTCCAACTGATCCCTTCCTGTTTCCGCGACAAGAGTGAGACGTTGGTGGTCTTCACTCCGGCTGTCCCTCAGACGATGGGCGAGTTTGTTTGGTTGCGTGACAACGGGTTTGAGATCATGAAGCGTTCGCAAGTGTTGGGTGAGGTGACACGTATGCAGCGTGCCATCTGTATCTCCGGTACACACGGAAAGACCACCACATCCACGATGACTTCGCACTTGTTGCACAACTCCCATGTGGAGTGTAATGCATTTTTGGGCGGCATCTCCAAAAACTTCTCCCGTAATCTGCTACTCTCGGAGAAGAGTGATTTGGTGGTGGTGGAGGCGGATGAGTACGACCACTCGTTCTTGACGCTCTCTCCCTATATGGCAGTGGTGACGGCTGTTGACGCCGACCATCTTGATATTTATGGCACAGAGGAGAATTACCGCAAGGGATTTGAGGATTTCACCTCCTTGATTGTCCCAGGCGGTGTCTTGTTGATGAAGCGTGGATTGCCGATCCAACCGCGCCTACAGTCGGGTGTGAAACTCTACACCTATTCTGTGGAGGCGGGTGATTTCCATGCGGAGAATATCCGAATCGGAGGCGGTGAGATCATATTTGATTTCGTCACGCCGGAGCGGGTGATCCCGGATATTGCCTTGGGTGTGCCGGTCTATGTGAACATAGAGAATGGTATCGCCGCTATGACGATGGCCTATTTGAACGGTGCCACGGAGGAGGAGATCCGAAAGGCGATGAAGAGTTTCGCTGGTGTGAAACGTCGTTTTGATTTCCATATAAAGAGCGCCGATTTCGCCTTTTTGGATGATTATGCGCACCATCCAGCGGAGTTGAAGTCAAGCATCGAATCGGTGCGTGCATTGTATCCGGGCAAGCGTATTTGCGGTGTGTTCCAACCACACCTCTTTACCCGTACACGCGATTTCGCGGATGACTTCGCGAAGAGTTTGTCGATGTTGGATGAATTGGTTTTGTTGGAGATTTATCCTGCGCGCGAGAAGCCGATCGAGGGGGTTAACTCCCAGATGTTGCTCGATAAAGTATCGATTCAAGATAAGATGTTGTGCGCGAAGTCCGGATTGGTGGATTGCTTGAGCCGGAAGAACTTCGATGTCCTTTTGATGGTAGGTGCGGGTGATTTGGATCTGCTCATCCCGGATGTCGAGAAGATGTTGTTGGAGAAGATGAACAAATAAGATAGAGCGAATTATGTTACACAACCGTTGGTTTAAATTGTCATTGGTTATCCTGGTGCTGGCCTATTGGGTATTCGCATTGAAGATGTATGCCTATAAGTCGGATGAGTTGGTGTGCCAAAAAATTGACGTGACGGTGAGTGACAGCCATTTGATGAAATTCGTGAAACCAAACGATGTCGTGGATTTGTTGAAGGAATCCTCTATGAGCCTGGTCGGCAATCGTATGGATGGGATCGATACGGATAGTATCGAGAACTATTTGAAGAGGCAGTCGCGTATCAAGACAGCGGAGTGTTACATCTCGCCGGACGGATGCTTGAGGGTGAAGGTGACGCAAAGAGAGCCGATCTTGCGGGTGATGAGCGCATTTGGCAACTATTACATCGATTATGAGTTGAAGAAGATGTCGGTATCCTCCTCCTTCTCCGCTTATGTGCCTGTGGCGACGGGATATGTCAGCGAAGGTATGGCGAAGGGAGCGTTGGGAGAGTTTGCTCTTTTCCTCCGCAACAATTTCTTCTGGAACAGTCTAATCGAACAGATTGATGTGGATAAGAATGGCGAGGTGACTTTGGTACCTCGTGTGGGCAACCAATTGATTTTGATGGGCACATTGGACAACTATCAAGAGAAGTTGGAGAAGCTCCGAGCCCTCTACGAGGAGGGATTTAATAAAGTTGGATGGAATAAATACAAACAGATCACTTTGAAATATGATGGGCAGGTGGTTTGTACCAAAAAATAGAAGAGGTTAAAATAGAGGACGGAAATATGAACGAACAGACGGAAATGACAGAGAACAAGTATTCCAACATCGTGGTAGCGATCGATTTGGGAAGTCGTAACATTCGCAGCATGATCGCCCGTAAGGGAGAAGATGGCAGATTGGAGGTGTTATTTGCGAAGAAAACCCCTTCCGTGGGCATTGAGAACGGTATTGTGATCAATGTGGACGAGGTCTCCTTCCGGATAAAAACCATCATCCAGGAGTTGCGCAATTTCGTGAATAACCAATTGAAGGACGAGAAAGAGCCCAATGTGGTCTATGATATTCAAAAAGTCTATGTCGGTCTTCATGGAAAGTCGATCCATGGCGATTTGAACGAAATCTCACGATCTTTCGGTTCGAAAATCACGTTCTCCGATATGGAGATGATTGAGGCGGAGAATCGTCGTATGCAGTTGGCGCCTGGTCGTAAGATTGTGGATGTCATTCCGTTCGATTATATCATCGATCAAGAGTCTTCTGTGGACAATCCCATTGGATGTGTCTGCCAGAATCTGCGTGCCCGTTTCCTGAATGTCAGCGCGGATAATAGGGTGGAGGATAACTTGAAGAGATGCTTCGAAAACGTGAATGAGAGCGTCTGCAAGGATCCGTCTGTCAATGTCTCTTGCGAACCATCTTTCGTCCTACACTCCCGTTATATGGCGGACGCTGTCTTGTCTCAAGAACAAAAGGAGGTGGGATGTATGCTCCTCGATTTTGGTGCGCAGACCATTTCCATGTCCATCTATCATGAGAAGAAATTGCGCTACCTTCACGTCTTCAACTTCGGTAGCGATACCATCACGAAGGACATCGCCTCTATGCAATTGCCATGGGATATGTCTGAAAAGCTAAAACGATGCTTCGGTAGCACCATGCCAGGTTTGGCCTCTCCCGTCATTGTGGATTTACCTAATGGCCGTCAGATGGATAGCAATATATTGTGCAGTACGATTGAGTCGCGTATGAAGGATATTATGCAACGTGTCAACGCTGCGATCGATCTCTCCGGATATCGTTCGGTGTTAGACTCCATTGTCTTGGTCGGTGGTGGCGCAAACTTGAAACATCTGATTGAGTTTGTGGAAACCGAGACCGGTATTACTTGCCGTTTCGGAGACATCAGGGTGTTAGCTCAAAATACAGACGCGAAGTATGCCGCCATTGATAATGCCTCCATTATGGGTATCATGATGGCGGCGGAGACGGGTTCCGTTGTCTCTATCAAGAAGGAGGAGACTGTTGCGCAACCTGCAGTAAAGCCTAAGAATAAAGTCAAAAAGAATCCGATGAAATCCCTTTTCAGTCTTTTCGGCAATATCGGAGAAAACATTGGAAATGTCTTTGACGATCCAGATGATAAAGAGTGATTTTTCTCTTAGGAGCATAATTTGAATAATAAAATAGACAATCATATGAACGAGAACCAATTTTCAGAGGCAGATCTCAACGAGGAGATTGAGCAGCAAGATCAACCGATCATCAAGGTGATTGGTGTAGGTGGTTGCGGTGGAAACGCTGTCAACTATATGTACAACATGGGTATCAAGGATGTGAACTTTGTTGTCTGCAATACGGATAAACAAGATTTGCGCAAATCTCCTGTCCCTACAAAAATCCAATTGGGAGAAAAGGGCTTGGGTGCTGGCTGTATCCCTGAGGTGGGCCTTCAAGAGGCTCAAAAATCCATGGATAAGATCCAGGAGATGTTGGACGACAACACCGAAATGGTTTTCGTCGCTGCCGGAATGGGTGGTGGAACGGGAACAGGTGCCGCTCCGCTCATCGCGAAGACAGCTAAGGAGAAGGGAATCTTGACAGTGGCTATCGTTACCATTCCTTCAAACTTTGAGGGAGACGAGAAGGTAAGACAAGCGTTGTTGGGTGTGGAGGAGATGAAGAAGAGCGTGGATGCGATTCTTGTCATCAATTCCCAAAAAATCCTTGATATGTATGGTGACCTATTCTTGGACGACGCCTATGCGAAGGGTGATGAGATTTTGGCGACAGCCGCAAAGGGTATCGCGGAGATCATCACACTTTCAGGACGTATGAACATAGATATGGCCGATGTCCGCACGGTGATGACGGACAGTGGCGACGCGATCATGGGTGCCGCTAAGGCGAGCGGTCCGGATCGTGCGATTGAGGCGATCCAAAAGGCGTTGGAGTCACCGTTGTTGGTGAGCACCAACCTTTCGGGTGCGAAAAATATCCTATTGAACATTACCCATGGTAAGGAGAAAAAGATCACCACAAGCGAGGTGACGATTATCCGTGACCATTTGCAGAAGCAAATTGATGGAAGCACTAGAATCATCTGGGGTGTGATGTTGGATGAGACCTTGGATGAGGAGTTGGGCGTGACCATCGTGGCGACAGGTTTTGATTTTACAGGTAGCAAGAAAGCTGTTCCACAGGTGGATTTCAACCAACCAACGCAGGTGGCGTCCGCTCAGGTGGCGCAACCTGTCAATCCGAATGTTATGCCTGATACCCACAATGTCTATTATGGCTCGCAGAACTCCACTCCAGGTTCCGCAGGACGACAAAATTACGGTGCGCCAGCTGCTCAACCAGCTGTTCCACATGTGAAATTGGATATGGATGAGGATGAATTAGCCGCCCCTTCCTTTACAGTGAATGGTGTACAATATGATACGCAAATTCGTCCAACCCAGACCTCCACGCTTGATATGGATGATCCGAACGGGTACAACTCCCGAAACGGTTTCTTGCATAATAACGTAGATTAAAAAAGACATTAAAGAAGATATTGATGCCCGACTTAATAATAAATCCAGTTCTGACAGAGTATCCACCAATCGTTAAGATTGTTGGCGTAGGAGGCTGTGGTGGTAACATCGCCAAGCATGTTTACGAGTCTGGGGTGGAAGGCGTCTCATTTGCCGTATGCAATACCGACCGGAAGGCTTTGTTCAATTCGCCGATCACCCGTAAGGTTGAAATGGGCGTATTGGGTGCTGGCGGTGATCCGGAGAGGGGGTTGGCGAGTGCCCAGGAGGCGAAAGATGAAATACAATCCCTCTTTGACGATGGAACGGAAATGGTATTCGTCACGGCTGGGCTGGGGAAGGGCACTGGTACAGGTGCGGCTCCGTTTGTGGCGCAAGTCGCGAAGGCAAGGGGCGTCCTGACGGTTGGCTTTGTCTGTTTGCCACCTGACATTGAGGGTGAGGAGAAGATGGCATTGGCGAAGGAGGGCATGGAGAGGATAAAAAACAACTCCGACGCTATCGTTGTGGTGGATACGCAACGCATATTCGATCTTTATGATGACCTTCCCATAGAGGCCTCTTTCGATAAGGCGGATGATATCATGTCGGATGCCGCGAAGGCAATGGCCGATATCGTCAACAAGAGCGGACGCATCAATATAGATATGGCGGATGTGCGGGCGGTATTGAAGGATAGTGGTGATGTGGTCATGGCTTATGGAAAGGCCTCAGGAGATAACCGCGCGAAGGATGCTTTGGCGTCGGCTTTGGACTCTCCGCTATTGCTTCAGTCCCATTTGGCAGGCGCTAAGGCGATGCTGCTGAATATTATGACATCCAGTTCCAAACAGCTCTTGACCAAGGAGTTGAACGAGATTGAAGATTGTTTGAGAAAACAGAAAGGAGTTGATAAGAGCACCAAGTTGGTGATGGGTTTGATGATTGATGATTCGCTTGGTGAAGCGCTCAGCGTCACAATTGTGGCGACTGGCCTTAAACCCGAATTCGCAAGGAGGCGGGTGGCTTTGGACTCTTCTGAAATGGAATCCGTAGAGCCGTCTGTGGCGCCATCCGTAGAGAAGAAGGTTCCGACGACGATCCCTTCCATCACGCAAACCTCTCCACGGGTGCCGGTGGTCCCTTTGGATATGGATGAAGACGAAGATTACAGATATCCTCATTGATGAGTGAATTATAGATTTTAAAAACATACGATTATGGCATTATTCGATCAAATTAGTGAAGACATAAAGAAGGCGATGTTGGCCAGAGAGAAGGTGAAACTTGAGGCGCTTCGTGGTGTGAAAAAGGAGTTTTTGGAGGCTAAGACTGCCAAGAATGCAGAGGGAGAGTTGTCGGATGAGACAGCGGTCAAGATCCTTCAAAAGATGGTGAAGCAAAGAAAAGATTCCGCTGCGATCTTTACGGAGCAAGGCCGTCCTGAATTGGCGGAGGGTGAGTTGGCGGAGGCTGCGGTCATCGAGGCCTATTTGCCAAAGCAAATGAGTGACGAGGAGTTGACTGCCGCTATCAAGGAGATCATTGCCGAGGTAGGCGCCACATCCGCTAAGGAGATGGGCAAGGTAATGGGTGTCGCTACCAAGAAATTGGCTGGTAAGACCGAGGGAAGATTGATTTCAGAGAAGGTGAAGTCGTTGTTGGCTTAAATCCTTTTATCCCTATATGGAAAAGCCGGAGTTTTACGCTCCGGCTTTCTTTGTTTTATGAATTTATGCTTTCAGTGTTCTCATCGCATTGAGTACCGCTAAGATGGTTACACCCACATCCGCGAAGATGGCCAATCCCATGTTGGCGATGCCTACGGTAGCCAGCAGCAGAACCGCTATTTTGATTCCGATGGAGAAGATGACGTTCTGACGTGCGATGGAGAGCGTCTTCTTCGCGATGCGGATGGCCTCCGCGATCTTAGAAGGTTGATCGTCCATCAAGACCACATCCGCCGCTTCGATGGCAGCATCGGAGCCTAAACCTCCCATGGCGATGCCTACATCCGCCCTGGCCAACACTGGTGCGTCGTTGATACCGTCACCCACGAAGGCGAGTCGGTCATTTTCTCCTTTGCATCGCAATAGTTGCTCCAACTGCTCCACTTTGTCCGCAGGAAGAAGTTCCGCATGGCACTCGTCAACACCCACTTCGTTCGCCACGAATTCTGCCACATCTTTGTGATCTCCCGTTAGCATGACGCACTTCTGGATGCCTATGGATTTGAGTGAGCTGACAGCCTCTTTCGCATCCTCTTTGAGGACGTCGGAGATGATGATATGGCCCATGTATTGGTCGCCTACCGCGATGTGGACGATGGATCCTTGTGATTGGATTTCGCAAGCCTCCCATTTCGCCCCTACAAGTTCCATCATTTTACTGTTTCCTACCGAGACCACCTTGCCATTGACCATCGCCCTCACACCGTGTCCTGCGATCTCTTCCGTCTGTTCTACGGAGCGCTCGTCCGCTTCGTTTGGATAGGCATCCTTGAGGGAGATGGCGATGGGATGGTTGGAGTGGCGCTCGACATGGGCGGCCAAATGGAGCAACTCGCTCTCTGAAATCTCCGTTGGATGGATGGCCGTTACGGAGAATACGCCATGTGTCAGGGTTCCGGTCTTGTCGAATACAACCGTTTTGAGTTGCGAGAGCGCCTCCATATAGTTGGAACCCTTCACCAAGATGCCTCGTCTGGAGGCGCCGCCGATACCGCCGAAGAAGGCGAGCGGTACAGAGATGACCAAAGCGCAAGGGCAGGAAACCACCAAGAAGGTCAAGGCTCTGTATAGCCAAGTGGAGAGGTTGGCGAAATAACCATTTTCTCCAAAAAATGGGGGGATAAAAGCCAATAAAAGTGCCAATCCCACCACGATTGGGGTATAGATGCGGGCGAATCTGGTAATGAAGGCCTCGCTCTTGGATTTGTTCTTTCCTGCGTTCTCCACTAATTCTATCACCTTGGAGGCGGTGGATTCACCGAAGGATTTCGTCACTTTCACTTTGAGTAGGCCAGAAAGGTTCACACAGCCGGAGATCACCTCGTCCTCCTCTTTTACGCTACGGGGTACGCTTTCACCCGTCAAGGCTACGGTGTCCAGATTGGAATTGCCCTCTAAAACGACGCCATCCATGGGAATGCGCTCTCCGGGTTTGATGATGATCGTCTCTCCGATGTTCACCTCCTTGGGATCTACCGTCACCTCCTCTCCGTCACGCAGCAGATGGGCGGTGTCTGGACGTATGTCCAGCAATGCGGAGATTGATTTTCTGCTTCGTCCCTCCGCGATGCCCTCGAAGAGTTCGCCTACTTGGAAAAAGAGCATGACGAATACCGCCTCCGGAAATTGGTTCTCCGCACCCGGCAGGAATCCGATGCCCATGGCGCCTAGCGTGGCGATCGCCATAAGGAAGTTCTCGTCAAGGAATTCTCCTTCGGTGATGTTCTCAAAAGCTTCGTGTAGCGTCTCGTAGCCTACGATGAGGTAGGGAACAAGGTAGATTAATAGCAATTGCCAAGTGGCAAGGTTGAAGTTCCTCTCGATGAGGATAGCTGCCACCAGTAGAATGGCTGCTGAGATGATTTTGATCAGAGTCTCTTTGGTCTCTCCTTCGTGATGGTGTTCGTGTCCCTCTTCGTCATGATCGTGGCAATGACAGCCACAACTACAGCCTCCATGACTTTCGTGGTGGTGATGTTCCTTCTCCTTATGGGAGCAACAACATCCATCGTGCTTCTCTTTTTCTTCCATACGATATCTTATTTTATTTATTATTCCCTTTTGACAAGACAAAGGTAGGGAAAGGGATGTGCAACTGGGTTGCAAAATGGGTGGCCTATTTTAGAATCGACTACATAATGTAGTCAACTGAAATCTATGTCATAAAAAAAGAAGAGACGCCACGGGGACGTCTCTTTGTGCATTGCGTTATGTGATTTTACCTTACTTCGCCAACGCCTCATACAATTTATCCACAGCGATCTCCGCGTCGCCGTTCGCCTCTGCCAACAATTGCACGAACTTGGAACCGATGATGGCTCCGTTCGCATTGGCTTGCGCACTCTCCAATGTCTGCTTGTTGCTGATACCGAAACCAATCATGGTAGGGTTCTTCAACTTGAGCGAGTGGACATGGTTGAAATAGGCCTGCTTTGCCTCGTCGAATGACTTTTGCGCACCTGTGGTGGCTGCGGAAGATACCATATAGATGAATCCGTCCGTGTTGTCGTCGATGAAGCGGATACGCTCGTCGCTGGTCTCCGGTGTGATCAACATGATGACGCGGATGTCATACTTGTCTGCGATGGGTTTGAACTCCTCCATGTAATCCTTGAAAGGAAGGTCGGGAAGAATGACGCCGTCCAC
Organism: Paludibacteraceae bacterium; assembly: GCA_045639525.1. GTDB lineage: Bacteria > Bacteroidota > Bacteroidia > Bacteroidales > Paludibacteraceae > UBA1181. Next base: position 43,252 of record JAZUDI010000032.1, read on the forward strand.
GCCCACTTCGTTACAGCTTTTGCAGAAATTCTCGAAGCCATATTGGATGATTGGATTCAAGTAACCCATCATCACCAAAGGAATGTTCACCTCCTTACGGATATCCTTCAATTGGCTGAAGAGCTTGCGGAGGCTCATGCCGTTTCGAAGAGCTGTGGTGGCCGCCTCCTGGATGATAGGGCCGTCCGCCATTGGGTCGCTGAACGGAATACCGATCTCGATCATATTGATGCCTTTGCGTTCAAGCGTCTTGATCACTTCCGCCGTATTCTCCAATTTAGGAGCGCCTGCGCAGAAATACAAACTCAACAACTTGGTTGGGTTTGACTTGAAAAGTTGATTGATTCTATTCATTGTGTCTTACTGTTTTAATATACTTTTCTAAAAGGCTCGCATCTTTCAGTGCGGGCGAGATTTCAAACTTGGAGTTGAGGTCGATGCCGGCCATTCTTTCGTGGTGGAATTGGAGCATCTCTTCGAGATTGTCTATGCTCAACCCTCCGCTTAGAAGGAAAGGCGTGCCTCCCTTGTATGCTTGTAGGATATTCCAATCGAAGGCATTGCCGGATCCCCCTTTGCTAGGTGTTTTGGTGTCGAACACGTAGTAGTCGCATACGCCTTCGTAAGCCTCGATGGGGTGGATGTCCTCCTCTGTCAGAATGCCAAAGGCTTTGTTGATGAGGATAGGATATGGGGCCTTCTCTCTTAGTTCCTTGCAGAATTGGGGACTTTCGTTGCCGTGTAGTTGCACACCGTCGAAGCGGAACTCCTCCACTTTGTCCAAAATCTCCGTTAGGGTGTAATCGACAAATACGCCGATGCGTTTTACCCGTGTAGGCATATAGGCGGGTAGGGCGGGAACGTGCCGTTTGGATTTCTCGTAGAAGATGAAACCCATCCAGTCGATGCCCAATCGCTCCACTTCGCGGATGTTTTCAGGCTCTCGCATGCCGCATACTTTGACGATTCTATGACTCATATAATTAAGCCTCCACTTGTTGTATGAAATTCTTCAATGCCTCTCCAGGATCTTGCTCCTTCATGAAGTTCTCTCCAATGAGGAATCCTCGGAATCCAGCGCTCCTTAACTCTTTGACAGTTTCCGGTTTGCTGATGCCGCTCTCGCTGACCAAGGTGAACTCCTGTGGCAATAGTTTGGCGATGTCGTAGGATTGTTGTACGTCGGTATGGAAGGTCCCCAGATGGCGGTTGTTGACGCCCAACATATCCACCTCGGGTGTGACATATTCCAACTCCTTCTCGTCGTGGATCTCCAACAATACCTCCAATCCAAGTTCGTGCGCCTTCCCTAAGAGGGTATTGCACTCGCTTTTCGAGAGGTCAGCGGCAATAAGTAACACGGCATCCGCACCGATCATTTTCGCCTCGAGCAATTGGTACTCGTCGATGATGAAATCCTTGCGTAGAATAGGGGTGTTGATCTTTCCGCGAACCTCCTTGATGAAATCCTGTTGGCCACCGAAGTAGTTGTAGTCGGTGAGGATGGAGATGGCGGATGCGCCGTTAGCCGCGTATTTGGGAACCACATCGGTCACTTTCGCGTCTTCGTGGATCCAACCCTTGGATGGGGATTTGCGCTTGAATTCGCTGATGATGCCTGACTTGCTGTTGCGCAAGGAGTCACGCATGGAGCGTTGTTTGAGACCCTCCGACTCAATCTTCTTCTCCACCAAGCGACGTAGGTCCTCCATCGATAGAGCCTCTTTGGCTGCGGCTACCTCGATGCGTTTGTTGGCGACAATCTCTTCTAATATATCCTTCATATAGTAGGGATTTAGCTATTCAATTCAATGTATTTCTTCAAAGCGTTCAAGGCCTTGCCGCTCTCCAAGGATTCGCGGGCGATGGACAAGCACTCTTGGAAGCTCTTCTCCTGCTCGATGACGTGGATGGCGAATGCGGAGTTGATCAAGACGACATTCTTTTGAGCGAGGGTGGAGCGGTTCTCCAACACGGCGTCGAAGATAGCCTTCGCCTCTTCCAATGTAGCTCCTCCGTAAAGCTCCTCCGATTGAAGAAGTTCCATGCCGAATTCGATGGGTTGATAGATGTGCTCCTCGTCGTTGTAAACCACCTTGAAATTGCCCGTAAGGGAGATCTCGTCGTAGCCATCCACGCTGGTCACGATACCATAGCGGATACCAAGGCGTTGGTAAACTTGGCGGTATAAACGTTGTTGGTCGAGGTTGGCGGTGCCTAACAACTGATAGTCGGGGTTGCATGGGTTCACCAAAGGACCTAATAGGTTGAAGCAAGAGGGGGTTCCCAATTGGCCCAACGCCTTGCGGGCTGGAGCTACCCATTTCATACCCTTTGCGAAGAGGGGCGCGTGTTGGTGTATGAAACCACACTCCTCAAGCGAACGGCGCAGTTGGTCGTTGTCGTTGGTGAATTTCACGCCGTGAGCCTCCAATACGTTGCTGGCGCCGGAGACACTGGATGCGGCGTAGTTACCATGCTTGGCCACCTTGTAGCCTGCACCCGCCAAAAGGAAACAGGAGCAGGTGGAGATGTTGAAGGTATTCTTTCCGTCGCCGCCGGTACCGACGATGTCGATGACTTTGTATGGTTTGAAATCAGTGTGGACACCAGTCTCCATCAATCCCTCGCGGAAACCAAGGATTTCGTCCACGGTCACGCCACGCATTTGGATACCCATCAAGATGGCCGCGATTTGCTCGTTGGTGTATTTTTGCTCTGTGATCTCAATCAAGATCTCCTTCGCTTGCTCTTTGGAGAAGGTCTCTTGGTTGGTTAATCTCTTCAATATATTGTCCATTCTTAACTCTTAATTCTTAATTCATAATTCATAATTACCTCTCCACCCAATTCTTGATCATGGTCTTTCCGTCAGGCGTCAATACGGATTCCGGGTGGAATTGGATGCCGCGGATGTCCAAGTCTTTGTGGCGCAAAGCCATCACTTGACCTTCGTCGCTGGTGGCGGTGATCTCCAAACAGGCTGGTATGCTATCCGCATCCACCACCCATGAGTGGTAGCGGCCTACGAGAATATCTTTGGATAGTCCCTCGAAAATGTAGTCGTCGGAGACGATGTGGGCAGGCGTTTGCACCCCGTGGAACACGTCGCTCAAATTGACCAAAGTTCCGCCGAAGGATTCTCCGATGGCTTGCTCGCCGAGGCAAATGCCAAGAATAGGCTTCTTGCCCGCATACTCTTTAATGACCTGCATCAAAAGGCCCGCCTCTGTTGGAATGCCGGGACCGGGGCTGAGCATAATCTTGTCGAACGACGCCAAGTCCTTCAAATCGAACTGGTCGTTACGGTATACGGTCACATCCACCTTCAACTCTCTCAACAAGTGGTAGAGGTTATAGGTGAAGCTATCATAATTATCTATCAAAACAACTTTCATAATCTAATCTTTTGTGAATGTTGATAGGTCGAATTCAATTCGTCCCTACAAACCGACTTCGTTTACATGTTTTCCGCTTGAAGAATTGCCTTGCGAAGTGCTCCTAATTTATTGTTCACCTCTTGCAACTCATACTCCTCGTCACTCTTGGCCACGATACCGCCGCCCGCTTGGAACCAGAGTTCGTTGTTGCGGGACACGAAGGTACGGATGGTGATGGCTTGGTTAAGGGAACCGTCGAACCCGATGAATCCGATGCATCCTCCGTAAGCGCCACGGTTGTGTGGTTCATATTCGCTGATGAGCTGCATCGCGCGTACCTTAGGCGCGCCACTAAGTGTTCCGGCAGGGAAGGTGTCGATGAAAGTCTTGATCGGATCCGCACCCTCCACGAGGTCTCCGCTCACACGGCTCACCAAGTGGATCACATGGCTATAATATTGCAACTCCTTGTAGAAGTCCACCTTCACGTTTTCGCAGTTACGGCTCAAGTCATTTCGGGCAAGGTCCACGAGCATCACATGCTCCGCATTCTCTTTCGGATCGTTGCGCAGGTATTGCGCGTTCTTAGCGTCTTGCTCGGCATTACCCGTTCTTTTGGTCGTTCCTGCGATAGGATCGATGTAGGCTCTGAACTTAGGGTTCTCCTTGGTGCCGATGTTCTCCACACGACAGTGTGTCTCTGGAGAACTACCGAAGATACGGAATCCGCCAAAATCGAAGTAGAAGAGGTAGGGAGATGGGTTGATGCTCCGCAGTGTGCGGTATAACTTGAAATCGTCTCCTTCGTAGTGTTGCACGAAGCGGCGGCTGAGCACGATTTGGAAGACGTCGCCACGTTTGCAGTGGGCGATGCCTTTGCGGATGTTCGCCTTATGCTCTTCATCGGTAAGCGGGCTGCTGACCTCTCCGACAGGGTGGAAGTCGTATAGTCTCACGCGTGGAGAGTTGATCTCTTTCTCGATCTCCGCGATATGGCTCTCCTCTCCATCAGCAAGCAATTCATGGATGGTAAGCGTGTTTTTGAAGTGGTCGAACACGATCACGTATTTGTAGAGGATGTAGAGCATGTCCGGTGCGTCGTTGCGCTCCATCGTCTCATCCTTCACATCGATGTTCTCGAAATATTTCACCGCGTTGAACGAGGTGTAGCCGAAGAGTCCGCAATGTTCCGCCCCCTCTCCCTTTACTTCGAAGGAGTCGAGGAAAAGTCGGATGATGCCCTCGGATTTGTTTGTTCGGGTGATGGTTTGCTCCTCCTTGCAACCATCGGGAAATACGCACTTCCCGATGCCATGCTCGATAGAGACTTGCGCCAAAGGTTGGATGCCGATGAAGGAGCGTCCGTTCTCTCCTCCGTGGTAGTCGGAACTCTCCATGAGGACGCTTTGTGTGTAGAGGTCGCGCAGGTGAAGGTAGGCGCTCACTGGGGTGCAGAGATCGCCTAACATCTTGCGGTTCACTATGTTGTATTTATATTTTGCCATAATCTTATTTTGCTATTTAATCATTGATTCCTGGATCATCCTTGTGGGAAAGGAAGGTCTCCAAATCCTTGTCACCACGTCCGCTGACGGTTAGCACCACCACATCGGTAGGTTTGAACTTGATCTTTGGAAGGGCGCCTAACGCGTGGGCCGATTCCATAGCAGGAATGATTCCCTCTAAACGTGTCAACTCGAAAGCGGCGCGCAAAGCCTCGTCGTCCGTAATGGCCAAAACCTCCGCACGGTGTTGTTTCGCGATGTTGGCGTGGATAGGGCCGATGCCTGGGTAGTCCAAACCTGCGGAGATGCTATATGGCTCCACGATTTGTCCATCCTCCGTTTGCATCGTAAGGGTACGGCTTCCGTGAAGGATACCGAGGGTTCCCTTTTGGATGGTGGCTGCGGTGTAGCCAGAGTCAACACCCTTTCCGCCAGCCTCCGCCAATACGATCTTCACGTCAGCGTCGTCGATGTAGTGGTAGATGGTTCCAGCCGCGTTGCTTCCTCCACCTACGCAGGCGATGAGGTAATCAGGATTCTCTCGACCCTCTTGCTCCTTCAATTGCCACTTGATCTCTTCGCTGATGACGCTTTGTAGGCGGGCCACCATGTCGGGATAAGGGTGGGGACCAACCGTGGAACCGATGATGTAGAAGGTGTCTGATGGATGGCAGCACCAGTCGCGGATCGCTTCATTGGTGGCATCCTTCAAGGTCTTGTTGCCGCTCTCGACAGGGAATACCTCCGCACCTAACATCTTCATACGCTCCACATTCATGTGTTGGCGCGCCACATCGGTCGCACCCATGTAGACGCGGCAAGGAAGATTCATCAAAGCGCAGACGGTAGCGGTGGCTACACCGTGTTGTCCGGCTCCTGTCTCGGCGATGATACGGGTTTTGCCCATCTTCTTCGCCAATAGAACTTGTCCTAAAGCATTATTGATTTTGTGAGCTCCCGTATGGTTGAGGTCCTCGCGTTTCAAATAGATTTTGCAACCATATCGCTCGCTGAGGCGCTTTGCCAAGTAGAGGGAAGATGGTCTGCCCGCATAGTCGCGTAGTAAGGCGCGGAACTCTTTTTGGAACTCATCGCTTTCGATGATAGGTAGGTAAGCGTTTTTAAGGTCTTCCACCGTCTTGTAGAGAATTTCAGGGATGTATGCGCCGCCGAACTCTCCGTAATAACCATTTTGGTCAACTTGAAATGATTTCATCTTATATTGTATTTATTTTATTATTTCTTGCGTAAAAAAAGGAGGCTTCATCGTGAACGACGAGCCTCCTTTTTGTATTTGAATTGATTATGCATAGGAATCAACAAGGATGAGCAAACGCCCTCACAACATTTTGTTCTGAGCTTTGCCACCACCAATATTTGTGATTCATAATAATCATAACTATCTCTACTTTTTGTTTTTACTCTGCAAATATAATACGAATTTTGAAATGTTGTACTAATTGTTTCTGAAATTTTTACCTTTGCGAAGATAGATTTAGTGAAGGTAGATAAATAATTAGATTGATGTTTGCTCGAAATATAAAATGTTTTGCAGGCGTATGGACAGGGTTGTCTCTACTTGCGTTGTTTTTTGTGGGTTGCCATGCTGCGACCGTCGAAAATTTGGAAGCCAAACGCACGTTCGAACGTGAATTCCCTATTCAGATGGACTCCTCCTCCACGATGGTCGTGGTGGATGCGGATCTCACCTACATGAATGACGATGCTTACGCTCTGTTGGAACTGTTGCAGGCGGATCGAATGGGCTATTTGAAATTGTTAGGTCTCTGTGCGGCGGGTGGCAATGCCTTGGCGGCGCCGACCGCTTATGATGAGTGTGCGATGTTGCAACACTTTCAACGCGCGGATATACCGGTGGCGATGGGTGCGGATGTCCCATTGGGCGGTTTCAAAAATATCGATTCGATCTATGCCTCTTTGGAGATGAAGCCCTATCGGGGCGGATACGCCTATTTAGACCGTTATACAGATGACTTTGCCCAAGTCGGAGGTCGCTTGTCCTCTACGGATGGATATTACCGAGCCCCTGAGAATCGCCCCGTCGACGAGCAGGCGTGGGACTTTATGATTCGACAGGTGAATCTTCATCCGGGGAGGGTGACCATTGTGGCGTTAGGAGGCTGTACCAATGTGGCGAAGGCGATCCAGAAGGATTCCACTTTCGCTTCGAAGGCGGCGGGAATCGTTTACATGGGTGGAACGTTTGATGTGCCAGGACGAGCGCTTCCGCATCTGGAATTCAATTGGTGGTACGATCCGATTGCGACCGATATTTGTTTGAAGGCGGGGTGGCGACACCAATTGGTCGTGCCGCGCGACGCCGCAATGAGTTGTCGGAAGGGTAGGGATGCTTATGAACTGTACAAACAATACGACAACACAGATATCTCCCATGCCATTGTGGAGCATTTGGCTCCTATTTATGAAAACAATATGACTGAAATTCCTCCCTTTTGCTGGGATCAGATAGCGGTAGCGGTGTTCCTTTGCCCTGACTTGGTGACCCGACGCGAGGTCAGACAACTCTCTGTCGAGACGGAAGAGAGAGGCCTCTCGTATGGATTTTCCTATTCATGGCAGCCTGGCGAGGGACCAAGTGACGCTCCTACCGCCGAGGTGGTCCTTCAAGTGGACCGCGAGCGTTTTTGGCGTTTTTGTGCGGAACTATATGGGTTGAGGTAGGGTAGTCCTTTGAAAAAAAAGCGATGCGCAGCCAATTGGTTGCGCATCGCTTGTATGTAGGAGTATCGGTCGTGGGAAGTCGAGTCCCTTACCTATAGGCAAGCGCCGAAGAAGCCTGATTTGTCTTCCTCCTTCATTAGGTCGGCGATGGTGATGCCGTCGAAAAACTCATTGACCATATTGTAGAGTTTGCTCCACATGGGAAGTGTTCGGCAACTGGCCTCTTTCTCGCAAGGTTTCGCGTCGCATCCCAGACAGGCCACAGGAGCGAGAGAACCCTCTGTCAAGCGAAGGATCTCTCCTATGGTGTAGTCGGATGGTTGACGGTTGAGGCGATAGCCGCCTCCCTTGCCGTGCGCGCCATCGATCATCCCCTTTTTGGAGAGTGTGGCGGTGATGCTCTCAAGGTATTTTTGTGAAATGCCTTGCCTCTCCGAGATATCCTTGAGTCGGATGTAATCCGGCGAGTTGTGTTCCGCCAAATCGATCATCACCCGTATGGCATATCGTCCTCGTGTCGATATCATCATCATTGGCTTTTATCCTAATTTTAACATCTCATCGATGCTTTTTTTCGCTTGTAATCTCATCTCCTCGGTCATCTCGATCACTTCGCCGCCGATGCCTTGCACGCACTCGTAGAGATCTCCCAAAGTGGTCAATTTCATGTTCTGGCAAATGCATGTCTTGGAAAGTGGGAAGAAACGTTTGCCTGTGCCGATGCACTCGAATTGAAGGTGTTGCACGATGCTGTTTTCTGTTCCGATGATGAACTCCTTCGCATCGGATTTTTTTGCGAAGCTCATGATCTCTGTGGTGCTTCCCACAAAGTCTGCCATTGCCGTCACCTCAGCGTGACACTCAGGATGTACCAAAAGCAATGCGTTAGGATGCTGCTCCTTGGCGAGTTTAACATGGTTGGTGCTCATGGACAAGTGGACAGGGCAACCGCCCTTGACGAAGACGAATTTCTTCTCTGGCACTTGCTTCTCCACCCAGCTACCCAAGTTACAGTCAGGGATGAAGAGGATCTTGTCGTTTTTGATCGCTTTCACCACTTTGACCGCGGATGAAGAGGTGACGCAGACGTCGCATTGGGTCTTCAAGGCTGCTGTGGTGTTGACGTAGGCCACGATGGTATGGTCAGGGTATTGTTGTTTCAACTTCTTCATCTCCTCGTCAGAGATTTGCTCCGCCATTGGGCAACCAGCGTTCGCATTGGAGAGAATCACTTTTTTCTCTGGGGCCAACATTTTTACGGTCTCCGCCATGAAACGCACGCCACACATAATGATGGTGTCGGCATCCGCAGTGGCAGCCTTTTGGCTCAAACCGAATGAGTCTCCGATGTAATCCGCCGCCTCCCAAATGTCGTGGCTTTCGTAAGCGTGGGCAAGGATACAGATGTTCTTCTCTTTTTTGATTCGGATGATTTCGTCAATTAATTCTTTGGTATTCATCGTATACAATATTTTTGTTCTACAATAAGTGTGTCAATCTATTGAAGTCGAATATAGTGATATAATGTTGACTGTGCAAAAATACAAAATAAATCCAATTCCCTATCGTGTTGGTAGGTTTTATTTGCGTCGGAACAGAAAAAAGGCACGGTTCTCCATTGAAATCTAAATATTTATTTGCTTGCTTGCTCAGAAATTACATTCTTTAGTTCCATCGCTTTCTCCTCTGCTAAGGCAGGATAGATGAGGTGAATGTATATTTCTCTTTCGCTGATCTCTTTGTCATCAATCCTGATGATGTGTTCCATTATACTCTTTTTATCGGAGACGTACCTTTCGTAAAGGCAGTGGAATAATTCACTCCTAAATTTTTGCATTGAAATTTCTCTTCTCAGCTTGGGAGGACGATTCCTGTCATCGCAATAAAAGTAAAATATTGTTTTAGGATTGTCTTTTAAAAAAGATAACAGATAGTCGCAGATTTCTTTGAAGGCGAGTATGTCTACCTTCTTGTTTGTTTCGTGGATTCCTTCATTATATAGGGCGACGTCGTAAATGGTGATGTCGCCTAAAACAGATAAATATTCTTCAGGAAGGGTTGACGTAAAATCGTCTAATCTCAAAACAAATCTTGAATCTTTTGTTTCAAATGATTTGTGGAATTTCATTTTTGGTTAGTTTTCCATAAGTATTGGTTGACGTATGCTTCTAAATCTTTTAGATTCTCCTGTTTCATCTCTCTTAATCGATCGAGGAATTTTTTCCCCTTCTCCGAAGTGACCTTTACGATTGTGATTTGTTTTTCCATAAGCAGATCTTTTGTTTATTGTTAGTACATTGCAAATATAGCAAAAATAGGTGATAGTAGGCCTTTGTTGTGAAAGAATTAAAAAAAGCGGCGAGCCAATGACCCGCCGCTTTGAACTTATCAAGCGAATAATTACTTGTTCACTCTGAACTTCTCGTTGCCGTTTTGGATGAAATCAACGATTTGCTTAGCGGCAGCGATACCAGCGTTGGTGTTTGCCTCAGTTGTTTGAGCACCCATCTTCTTAGGAGTTGAGAAGTAACGACCCTCGAACTTAGCGAACTCGTCGTTAGCGTCAGGCATGATATCAGAGATGTACTTGAGATCCTCACGCTCGGCCATCAACTTGATCAAACCAGCCTCGTCGATAACCTCCTTACGTGCGGTGTTCACCAAGATACCGCCCTTCTTCATTTGACCAACCATCTCGTAGTTGATGCTGTTCTTAGTCTCTGCGGTAGCAGGGATGTGAAGAGAAACGATGTCGCAAGTCTTGAACAACTCGTTTTGGTTAGCGGCAGCCTTCACGCCAGCAGCCTCGATAGCGGATGCAGGGCAGAATGCGTCGTATGCGTAAACGTCCATGCCGAATCCCTTAGCGATGCGGGCTACGTTGCGGCCTACATTACCGAATGCCAAGATACCCAACTTCTTGCCCATCAACTCTGAACCAGACTTTCCGTTGTAGAAGTTACGTACGGCGTAAACCAACATACCGAATACCAACTCAGCCACTGCGTTAGCGTTTTGGCCTGGTGTGTTCATCACGCATACGTTGTGTGCGGTAGCGGCAGCCAAATCCACGTTGTCGAATCCTGCACCTGCGCGAACTACGATCTTCAAGTTCTTGGCAGCGTCCAGAACCTCAGCGTCAACCTTGTCGCTTCTGATGATGATGGCGTCCACGTTAGCGACTGCGTCCAACAATTGTTTCTTCTCTGTGTATTTCTCCAAAAGGATCATCTCGTAACCTGCGGCGTCGAGTTCCTTCTTGATGCCGTCGATAGCAACCTTTGCGAACGGCTTCTCTGTAGCAACTAAAACTTTCATTTTGTATATCCTTTAAAAATGATATAGAGACGATGAGTACACCGTCTCTACGATCAATTAGTATTTCAAATTATTTGAAGTTTGCCTCATATTCGTTGATGCAATCAACCAATGCTTGAACGCTCTCGAGTGGCAATGCGTTGTAGCAAGAAGCGCGGAAACCACCTACAGAACGGTGACCCTTGATTCCTACCATACCTCTAGCGGTTGCGAATGCCATGAAGTCCTTCTCGATCTCCTCTTTTCTGTCGAGCAACTCATCCTTCAAGACGAAGCAGATGTTCATGTATGAACGGTCGTTCTTGTCAGCTACGGTTGGCTTGAAGATCTTGCTGTTGTCGAGCTTGCCGTAAAGCAAGTTAGCACGCTCCTCAGCACGCTTTTGCATAGCTACGACACCACCTTGCTTCTTGATCCAACGAAGGTTCAACAATGCGGTGTAGATAGGCAACACTGGAGGTGTGTTGAACATAGAACCGTTAGCGGTGTGAGTGCGGTAATCCAACATAGTTGGGATGGAACCCTCCTCCTTTGTAAGGGTGTCTTCCTTCACGATCACGAAGGTAACACCTGCAGGAGCCAAGTTCTTTTGAGCACCACCATAGATACAATCATATTTTGCCACGTCGATTGGACGAGAGAAGATATCGGATGACATATCGGCGATCAAACGTACTGGAACGTTTGGATCAGCGTGCAACTCTGTACCGTAGATAGTATTGTTTGTAGTGATGTGGAGGTAATCCAAATCAGTTGGTACAGTGTAACCCTTTGGCAAGTAGTTGTAAGTAGTGTCGGCGCTAGATGCGACCTCCACAACCTCACCGAAACGCTTAGCCTCTTTCATGGCCTTCTTTGCCCATACACCGGTATTTACATAACCAGCCTTCTTGTGAAGGAAGTTGTAAGGGATCATGCAGAATTCCAAGCTAGCACCACCACCAAGGAAAAGAACCTTGTAGCCGTCAGGAATGTTCAACAACTCCTTGAACAAAGCCTCTGCCTCATCAACAACTGGTTGGAAGTACTTAGCGCGGTGGCTGATTTCAAGAATTGAAAGACCGTGTCCTTCGAAATCCAAAACTGCCTTTGCTGTCTCCTCGATCACTTCGCGTGGAAGGATGGAAGGACCTGCATTAAAATTATGCATTTTCATATTCTGAAAAATTAATTATATGAATTATTATTTCTTTGTTTCTATCACTTTCCCTCCGAAAAGGTGTGGCAAAGGTAACAAAATTCCATTACTATCGCACATCTTTGTTGATTTTTTTGCTAACAAAATGAATAATTTTTGCCTTTAATACGTTAAAAATGATAGAATTATATATCATTTTGTATAAAAACTGAAACAATTACTATCATTTTGTCATTTTTATCGGACAGAATGCCAAATTGACTTACAATTTGTCCGAAAAAACACAAAAAAAATATCTTTTAGGGTTTTTGTGGCTCCTTTGCCTTGTGTTATCTTCTCTTTTTATAAGATGATGCGTAACCATCCAATACGAATTATTTTCAAGTTGGGTTGTTTACCAATAAAATCTTGTATAATATGAATTTTCGCAGAACATTAGTATTTTTTTTCTCTTCTATTGTCATTGGCTACATGCGTCTCTGCCAATACGATTGATACATTGGGAATCTTTTTTTTATGTGACACATTAAGAAGCTGTTTAAATTTTTCTAAAATATTTTGTTAAGCATCATCTCTTTTTCAAACATTCCCCTTGTTTCAGAACTCTTAAAAGTTCCTTCCTCTTTATTTCAGAAAAGTTATAATACACATTATCTTCTTGTTTTTCTTTAATAAGCCCTTCCAACAAATCAACTTTCAAACATCCCTTTTTCTGCAAATTTCGAATGACGCATAGCAACAATGATTCATAGACATATTCGTCCTTGTAAGAATTTCCAACAAATATGTATTTATTAGGATACTTACATACTATTGAATACAATTGTGTAGAAAGATTTTCATTCCCTTCGACAATATCACTTAACATAATAGACTTTTCAATCGATGTGGACTCTTTATCTTCTACCATTTTGTCGAGACTTTTACTCCAATCTGAAATTATATCCTTATCATTACCTCGAAATAATATTCTCTTTATTTGAAAAATTTCAAACGCCTCAAGTTTTTGGGTCTCTAATATTTTTTTGAATTGATTATTAAATATAGTATCACGAAATTGAAGAAAAAGATGTCCTATTCCGAAACTATATTTTTGATTTAAAACCCTCATCAATTTTTCTTTTTGTTCGTATGTATAGTCATTATAATTAACATTATCCCCTAAAAATACTTCATACCGTTCATAAATTGACAATGGAGTCTTTTCTTTCAACAGAATACTATCAAGCATATAATCTACAAGTTTCTTTCTACACAAAACTGACATATTATCATACATACTCTCTACCGAATCCATTTCTGAAGAAAATAACATCTTGTGAAAATCACTCAATTCTTTATTGTTGCGCTGACCACATTCCTTTGCGTTTGTTTCTCGTGAAAATACATCACTGAATATTATAACTATCAATAATATTAAAGAAATCTTTTTCATGTAAACGTCTAATTTATTAATTATATCAGCAAATTTAGCCTAAAAACGCTATAAAACAATAAAATCAGCCCGAAGGCCACGGTTCTTTCATTTGAAACAAAAATTTTCTTCTTTTATTTTTGCATACCTTGGGTATTATGCGATTTTTCCAAGGAAAATCTATACATTTGCACACAGCAGTGCCGAAGCACCGCTCGTTAGTGTTTCTCCTTTGACA
>JAZUDI010000033.1:0-6859 GCA_045639525.1 Paludibacteraceae bacterium
ACGCCGGTGATAGCCATTACAGCCATCGCCAAACCTACCATTCTTACAACTTTCTTCATTTGTATATCTATTTTAATTATTTACGGATTATTTATTAAGCAACACCTTCAAATTGACATAAGCGGTAACCATATCCATCAAGGCGTTGATGTAAGTGTTTTGAGCATTCACCAACTCTGTGCTGGAAGTTGTCAACTGCATACTGGAGATAGTACCATATTTGTACTTCTCGGAGTTACTCTTGAATACACGTTGCATCACATCAATATTATTGCTTTGGATCTCGTGATTCTCATAAGCGGAGAGCAAGTTGTAGCGCAACTGACTCTCTTGGATGCCCAATTGCAACTTGGCGTCCTCCAATTTATTTTGCTCCTTCTCATATTCGAGTTTCGCGCTTCTCACATCCGCCCAACGGCTTCCCGACGACCAAATAGGAACATTCAATTTAAGGCCAACCGTATTAGGTGGAGTCATATTCATCGTAGCCTCATCGGAGCAATACTTCTTCTTGTCCCAAGAATAAAACGCAGTCAACGTAGGAACATACGCCATTTTATTAAGGGTTACCTGCTTCTTCGCCAACAACGTGGAGGCGTTCTGCAATTGGTAGTCGTAGTTATTGTCAAGTACCATACCCTCCTCCATCATCGAAAGGATAGAGGCTGGATTCACAACATCGGTCAACGACTGGGTCAAATCAATTTCACAATCAGCGGAGGCGCCGATCAGCATACGAATCGTATTGTACAACACCTCGATGTTACGTTTGGTGGTATTTACGCCACTCTTGATAGAGGCCACCTGCACAGAGATCTGATCAGCCGCGTTTTGCTCAGCCGCACCCACGCGGACCGCATTCATCGTCATCTTATAGACGCTATCCAAATTGGCTACATTCTTCTCCAATAGCTTCACCATATTCTCCAAGGCGAGAATGCTGATGTATGAAGACTCAATGTTTGAGGTGATCACCTGCTCTGTCTTTCCAACCGCGATCTGCGACATCTCCTTCGCCATCTTCGCCACTCTTGCGCCCACAATTTGTTGCGCGCCCACTGTCATGGAGGCGGAGATACCGAAATCAAAGTAAATGTCCATCTCGTGGCCACACATATTCATATAATCTACACTACCGCTCACCTGTGGCAACATACTTGAAATCGCCTTCCAACGAGCCGCCTCAGCCTTCTTCACGTCATATGACGCGTTTTGGATCGTGCGATTGTGTTCCAACGCATACTTTTTCGCCTCATCCAACGACAACGACAACTTAGCGTCGTTTTGAGCGACCGCTGTTGAATCTGTCGCCTCAGCGAAAGTCGGCACCGCGAAAGTCAAAGAGAGCGCCAACAAAAATTCCGCTTTTCTAATTACAGTTTTCATATCTATTCTATTCTTAATTATTTTATTCAACCATTTACTCTCCAGCGCCATCGGAGCCAAGCATCTCATTGATCAGCGACAACCCTTTGGAGGTAGCCACGCCTCTGAAATAGACATTGCACAAAATGCGGAGAATCTCCGAAAAGGGGGTGCGGGCATAATCGTACGACCCCGCGGTGCGCATAGAGCTCAACATACCATAATACACCTCAGCCAAGACATCAGACGAGAAACTTTGGACAATATGGCCATCCCGCTGCGCATCCTGGATCAAATCCTTAAAGTGTTCGAGTTGAGCGCGCTTATTAAGTTTGATCTCCTCCACGATCTCCGGGAACATCGCCTCAGCGTCTGTAAAGAAATTGACATTGATGACCCTCAACATGGAGACTGAGTATTTGAACATCTCCAACAGGTAGGAAAATGAATTCGAGGTACTGTCGCGAAGATCGTCGCGAATCTGATCATTGGACGTTTTAAAGTCTGCCAGACAAGCGCAAACCAACTCTTTCTTGTCTGAGAAAAGTTCGTAAATCGTACGCTTGGAGACAGACAAAGATGCGGCGACCTTATCCATCGTCACCGACTTAATCCCCTGAGCCATAAATAGATTCAGCGCACCTTTAATGATTTTTTCTCTACATTCAGCACTCATATTCAGCGTTCTCTAACATATTATGAAACATCATACTACTCGCCTTTTTAAGCACTGACAAAGGTACGAGAAAACTTTTTAAACGAAAATAGTTTTCTTGGTTTTTATATTTTTTAACATAATTAACGGACACATTCGGCGAATTTATCGACGAATCGGCAGATTTTATCGACGAATCAGATCAAACTGACGAAATTTAACACTATTTCTCGTGCTTTTCGGCCCAAATCCTGGCTGCGGCCGCCACAATCTCCACACAAGGGCGTTTAGCGAAATAGGCGGCGTTACGCTCCGCTGGATGATAGGACTCCTTCGTATCCTTATCCAATCCCAACAAGTCCCGACATTTCAAGAAGCCATTGGCCTCCGTGAAATCTTTCGCCAACTCCTGCACAATACGGTAATTCTCACCTTTTCCCTCCGCATTCTTGGGATCGGTCGTACCATATTTCAGACCAGCCAACAAAAAGATACCGCACGCCGCTCCGCACGTCTCACGCATACGGCCTATGCCGCCGCCGAAAGAGGCAGAAACCTTCAACGCCTGCTCCTCCGTCAGACCATATATATCGGCAAAAGCAGCCACAACGGACTGAGAGCAATTAAATCCACTTTTAAAAAGTTCCTTTGCCCTCTTTGCCCTCTCTACCCTCTCTTCACTATTCATAAATTCAATGATTTTTGTTTATAAATAAAATAAATTATACAATAAAATCATAAATCATACCAGAAGATTACCTGCGATAATAAACGATCTTTGGCTAAAAATCTCTCCTATTCCAAGGCCAACTCCAGATTTATAACATATTGAATATCAATATATAAACACCAATAAAAAAGAAAAAGGAGAAACCTCTTCGTCTCTCCTTACCTGTGGGCCCAACAGGGCTTGAACCTGTGACCCCCTGATTATGAGTCAGGTGCTACTAACCAACTGAGCTATGGGCCCTACTTGCAATTAACAAAAAATAGTTACCTTTGCAAAGCGTCGGCAAAAGTAGTATTTTGTCGGCAAAGTACAAAATATTCGATAAAAAAAGAAGACGATGGAATTGATAGACGACAAGGAATTAGCGTGTAAAGAGGGACTCGCTCTCACAATTGGTTTCTTCGATGGCGTACACCACGGACACCTATTTTTGGCGAATCAGTTGGTCCAAGTGGCCAAGAGCCAAGGGCTCAAATCCGCTATCCTAACATTCTGGCCGCATCCAAGAATCATCTTGCAGGAGGAGTACCAACCAAGACTCCTCAACACCTATGAGGAGAAGCGTGCTTTGCTCCAAAAACTCCCCGTCGACTATTGCGTCCAGATGCCATTCACCACAGATGTCTCCAATCTCAGCGCTCACGACTTTATGGAAAAGATCCTCAGAGACAAATTGAATGTCAAGCATCTTCTAATCGGATATGACCACCGCTTCGGTAAAAACCGCGAGGAGGGCTTTGACGACTACTGCGCATACGGCAAGGAACTCGGTATTACCGTGAGCCGTGCCGAACCTTACGAGGAGAATGACTTCACCATCAGCTCATCCTTCATCCGCAACCTATTAGGTGTGGGGGACATCGAATTGGCGAACAAGTACCTCGGATACGAATACAACATCGTGGGAAGAGTGATCCACGGACAACAAAACGGCCGCAAACTCGGTTTCCCGACCGCCAACATCGAACCGGAGATCTACAACAAATGCATTCCAAGCTACGGCGTATATACCGTGAAGGTGGATATCGCGGGCAAACAATATAAAGGTATGGCCTGCATCGGCACCCGACCAACCTACGGAGGGGGCGACATGTCCATCGAAGTCAATATCTTCGATTTCAGCCAAGAGATCTACGACGAGAAAATCAAGATCACCTTCCTCCACAAGTTGAGATCATTGAACAAGTACAGCAACGAAGAGGAGCTCAAATCCGCTATCACAGCAGACAGGGAAAAGGCACTTCAACTTTTCGCCCAAGCGTAAATCGAACGAGAGGATTCCATGACAGTTGATGTAATCATACCAACGTGCCAACCTGGGCCGGAATTGCTACAACTATTGCAATCCCTACTCCAACAGACCATTCGTCCGAATAAAATCATCCTGATGAACACACTAACGGATGGATGTGACAAGAGGCGTTTCGTGGAAACTTACGGCATATCAGAGAATATCTCGATCACCCACATCGAACCCTCGGAATTCGACCACGCCACCACACGGAACCAAGGAGCGAAACAGAGCAACGCAGACTATATGCTCTTCTGCACACAAGACGCAGTACCAGTCAACAATCAACTAATAGAGAAGTTATTACAACACCAGAACGATGAGGTGGTTCTCTCCTACGCCCGACAAATCGGTGACCCCAACCACGCCATTGAAAGTCTATCCAGGGAATTCAACTATCCACCATACGCCCAAATCAAGAGAGAGAAAGACAAGGAAAAACTTGGCATCAAGACCATCTTCTGTTCAAATGTATGCGCATTATACAATCGGAAAGTTTTCTGGGAGTTAAACGGGTTCTCCGACTATAACATATTCAATGAAGATATGATATACGCATACTGCGTCATAAGATCGGGCTATGCCATTGCCTACGAAGCAGATGCGATAGTGAGACACTCACACAACTACGGTTACAAGAAAATCTTCCACCGCTACTTTGACCAAGGTGTCTCCCAATACATGAACCAAGCCATATTCAAGCAATTCTCTTCGATGAACGAAGGGAAGAAACAGGCTTTTTTTATTCTCAAACAACTTTGGATAGGGAAACAATACAAAGAGACCATCCGTTTCTTCGGACAAAGCATCGCCAAAGTTGCGGGATACCAACTGGGACTACACTACGAAATGCTACCCAATAAGTGGTGCAAAAAGTTAAGTATGAACAAGAACTTCTTCTAAATAACCAGGCAAACCCACCTGACTATCTACTACACAACACCCTACAAACCACAAAAATCATCAACAAAAGTCATAAAATAAGCACGAGGGGAATTTTTCCACACCAAAAATTGTCGGTGCTGTGGAATTTTTCTACATTTGCATCGTCTTAAGGTTAGAGGACAAAGTACAAGAACAAAACAAATTTAGGAACAACAGTAAAAGACTTCAATATTCAATCATATACACATCATATACATAAGATTTTAAAAGTTAATAGTAGAGTTCCATTCATCGTGATGATGAGTGGAATTTTTTTTGATATAAAACAAGAGAGAAACAGCAACTCTCATTTTTCAATAAAATCATTGAATTCGCAAAGGATAGCAACGAAAAATTTTAGATAAACGCCCTAATCTTTACAATTCACAAATAAATTAAAAAATTGTTATTTTTTCACCGCACCATTTGGAAGTGGAAGAAAAAGATTCTATATTTGTGTCACTGATAGATATTTAAATAACTTTAAGAAAAACCACGATAAATGCGATTCGTTGTGAAACGAGTCGCATTTTACTTTTTACACCTCCTGATCCAGGCACTGGTCCACACCAAAAATATCTTTAATCCCGATAGCATGATTGACACCATCCCTTCCGGATCAAACATCAAAAAAAAGATTGAATACTTTTTGTGTCGAAAAAAAATCGTAAATTCGCCCTACAATCTAAGTTGTATAGAGTCATGACACAGATTTCAGCAGTAATCATCACCAAAAACGAGGAACTCAACATTGAGCGATGCATCCGTTCAATGAAGGGAATCGCAGATGAAATTGTGGTCGTAGACTCCCATTCAACAGACAGAACGGAAGAGATTTGCCAACAATTGGGGGCAAAATTCATCCAGCACGATTTCAAAGGTTATGGACCTCAAAAGCAATTTGCGGTCGCGGAGGCATCCTACGACTGGATCTTAAGCCTCGACGCGGACGAAGAACTATCAGAGGAGCTGCGAACATCCATACTTGAAACGAAGAATGACACAGAAGCGGAGATGCGCGAGGAGATCGCCTACGTTTTTCCACGGAAGAACTATTACTGCAAAAAACTGATCCGACACATCGGTTGGGGACACGATAGCAAAATCCGCCTTTTCAACAGGAAATTCGCCAATTGGACCAACAATCTGGTCCATGAAACGGTGGAGACAAGCCGTCTGACAGCAACCCTCACGCTCAAAGGGGATTTAAAGCATTACACCTACAATAGCGTGGAGCAGCACGAACAGAAGACAACCACATACGCACGATTAGCCGCCGAGGAGATAAAAATGAGTGGAAAGCGGTACAGCCAACCGATCATCTTAATCAAGGCTGCCTACCGTTTCCTATTAGACTATTTCGTCAAATTAGGCATATTGGACGGATACTACGGTTTTAAGATCTGTCAGATGAATGCGCGCTACGTTTACCTAAAATATTCAGGAGGAAAGGAATGAAAGTTTGCATCAACAAGGACTATGAGCAATTCCGCCATTTCATCGAGGAAATACCCAACTATTTCGACAACAACGGAACTATGATCTACAATGGTAGGCGAAACAAACTCAAAAGTTTCGAGGTTGGCGGCATGCTACTAAACGTCAAATCATATAGAGTACCGATCTTCATTAATCGAATCATCTACAGCTGGTTTCGAAAATCAAAGGCGGAGAGAGCCTACCGACACGGCATGGAACTGATCGCGAAAGGGTTCAAGACGCCCGATCCTATCGCCTACATCGAAACAAAGAGGTGCGGACTCTTACACCGCAGCTTCTTCATCTCGCTCCACACCCCACTGGATGGACACATGCGACTCTTCAACGACAACGACGCCAACAACGACGGAAAGGAGCAACTGATCAAAGAATTTGCCCTTTTCACCGCAAAATT
>JAZUDI010000034.1:0-49389 GCA_045639525.1 Paludibacteraceae bacterium
CTCACCGATAATCAGTGGAAAATTATAGAAAAATTTGTAGATGTGCAAGCAAGGAAACGAAAATATCCATTAAGAAGTGTTTTTGACGCCATCAGTTACCTATTAAAATCAGGTTGTCAGTGGCGAATGCTTCCTAAAGATTTCCCTCCTTATAACACTGTGTTCTACTACTTCAGCAAGTGGAAAAACGAAGGCGTTTTCGAAGACTTGTTCATAAAGATACACATATACCTCAGAGTCTTGCAGGGTCGATGTGAGTGCCCAAGTCTCGGGCTTATAGATTCGCGTAGTGTGAAAACTTCACATCACGTTGACAAATGCAGAGGCATTGATGGCAACAAGAAAATCAAAGGGAGAAAACAACATCTTGTAGTTGACATATTGGGTATCCCTTTGGCTGTCGTTGTACACGAGGCGAATATCCATGACAGCGTAGGTGCTGTCCAAGTCTTTGAAAATATGAGATATAAGTTCCCTAAACTTGCAAAAATAATTGCAGATGGCGGATATCGAGGAGAACAATTATCCCAAACGCTTAAAGCAACTTTAGGATGCGATCTTGAGATTGTACTCAGACCTGATGAATGCCCTTCTAAATTCCAAGTCTTGCCCA
The DNA here is from genome assembly GCA_045639525.1 of Paludibacteraceae bacterium. GTDB lineage: Bacteria > Bacteroidota > Bacteroidia > Bacteroidales > Paludibacteraceae > UBA1181. Next base: position 614 of record JAZUDI010000034.1, read on the forward strand.
AAAGATGGATTGTGGAACGCTCGTTTGCATGGCTTGAAAATTTTAGAAGACTAACTATTGATTACGAATTTTACTCTGAGTCTTCTGTCGTAATGATTCAATTAGCCTTCTGCTTTTTGATCCTTAACAAAATTTTCCACTAAAAATTAAACAGCTTCTAAATCTCTACGACAAAAACTCAGATATTGGTACCACCTTTATAATCTTCCCGTCAATCTCAAAAAAGTCTGTTTGATCCATGGTCACTATGTATCCTTCTTCAAGATTATAGGCTATCAAAGCTTCAAGTAGTCCATTTATTTCTCTATTTCTATTATCAGCGTCAAGAGTCATACAAACCTGGATTGCACTTATCACAGAATCGTCTTTAAGTACCACAAAGTCGCATTCTCCTCTTCCTTTATGATAGCATATATCCTTATATTTTCTGCGTATTTCACAATAAACCATATTCTCCAACTTATGACCAGTATCCGCAGTTAATTTTGCGACGTTACAATTTACTAAACCCAAGTCTACAGCATAGATTTTTTTGGGGTTTATACTTTGCCTTTTGACAGAGTAGTCGAATTTAGGCACAAATGAGAAGAGATAGCATTGTTCCAAATAAGATATATACTCTAAGATAGTAGTGACTGAACTTATTCCAGAAGGTTCTTTCAATTTACTTGCAGAAGTAAGATTTCCAATATTGGACATTAAGTACGTGGTAAGTCTACGCAAGGAACGTAAGTCACGGATATTGTAACGCACTGCCACATCTCGTGTCAAAATATCATCCATCAATGCTCTCAGTATTTCGGGATTTTTTGATTTCAAATATTCTGGAAATCCTCCTAATTCCAAGTATTGTTCTATAGATTCCCTGTTTTTCTCAAGTCTCATCAATTTGCAAAACTCTACAAAGGAGAATGGAAATAACTCATAATTTACATGGCGACCAGTAAGACTTGTTCCTAGTTCACGACTAAGAAGCGACGCATTGGAACCAGTAATGTACACTTTATATTCCTGTTCTAATTTCTGTCTTACATATCGTTCCCATCCTTTCACCACTTGTATTTCATCAAATACAAGTATCTGAGACTTTTTTTCACTAATCACCATATCAAGTTTTTGAAAATCAGATATTTCAAAATCAAATAGTCTAGGATCATCAAAATTTACAAATGTAAGACTATCTATATTTTGATTAAGAAGTAATTTTAACAATGTGCTTTTGCCACATCGTCTGATTCCAGACACTATCAATGCGAAATTATCTATATAGGAAACCTCTTCTAATGCAGTGCGTGTTATTTCTCCTTTATCACGCTTAAGTATATCTTGTTGTTCAACAACTATTCTTTTCAAATCATCTAACTGTATCATAATAAATAGTTTTCTGCAAATATACAAAAGTTTCCATTAACAATGGAAATTTTTATCCATTACTAATGGAAGCTTTTACTACTTATTCTATCTCCCTCCGGACTTGCGGTTAATGGAGATAGTATGTTTAAAACCTCAATTTATAAGAAATTGTTTAAATTTAGTTTAAAATCTTTTATATAAGACTCAAAAAAAAGAGTCAAATTACCTTAATAAAATATTGATTATCAGTTTGATAAGTAAATAATTTTTCATATCTTTATAGTGACAAAAAACAAAGAAAATGAACAATTACCCAACAAATCTCACCGATAATCAGTGGAAATTATAGAAAAGTTTTTTAGATGTGCAAGTGCGAAAGCGCAAGTATCTACACATCTGGTTACGCATCATATTGGGGTGCATAGAATGCCCAAGCTTAGTATCGACTATGAGTTTCATGCAGAAACTGCAGTGGCTATGATTCAATTAGCCTTCTGCTTTTTGATCCTTAACAAAATTTTCCACTAAAATTTAAACAGCTTCTTAAACAGCTTCTTAAACAGCTTCTAAATAACGGATTGATTTTAGTAAAATTATAAATTATTCCTCTGAATTTATCTCAATCTCCAAAACATCCCTTAACGCAATGACAGTTCCGTCGGTCAATTGGATGGTTTGGTGGTATTCGTCGTACTTTTTAAGCCTACCCTCCACCGTGACATACTTCCCGCCACTCTTTTTGTCATCCGCCACGAAGTAGGTGAAGGAGGCTTTCGGCTCCTCTTGGATGTGGGCTAAGAGTAGAGTGAATTTGTCGTTCAAGGCTCGGCTGTCGCTCTCCTCCAATTCTATGACTTGATCCGTTAGGCGGGCCGTCTCCGCGATGGCGGCGTTGTGGCCTGTTAAGGCCGCGAAGGGGGCGAATTGCGCCGCACGCTCCATCATCGACATTTGTGTCCGCTTCTTCGATACGTGGTGAGGTAGGTGGATGATATCGTCGTAGTTCTCTTTCATGGTTTCTGTTATGCTTTGTGTCCTCCAATTTGTTTGTTACGTTCCACGGCGGTGGCACCTTCGTCGAAGTTGAGTCCTTTGAGAATCGCATTTTTGCCGAAACGCTGTTTGATGTCCAATAGGGCCTCCTGCACACGACGCTCTTTGGCGAGAGAAGCCTCTTCCGCCTCCTTTTGTCTCTCCAACTCCTCGTAATCGGTGAAGAGTTCCAATTGCACGGGTGCGTTCTTATCTTTTTGCGCCTTCTCTTCGCTGACAATGTGGTTCGTGGTGAGATTCAGTCTGCGGATGAGTAGGTCGGGGTGGACGATACGGTCGAATAGTTCCATGACCGCCTCTGTGATGAGTTTTGAGGAGGCCGTGAGTTTGCCTAGATTGGCGGTGCCGTGGGCGTGTTTGGGTACCTCCCTTCCGTAGTAATCTGTCGTGACAGGTCCATTGTATTTGGCGCGGATGGTTGGATTGGTAAGGCTCTCCGTATCGTAACCGATGGTAAGGACAAGTTGGTCGGTGACCAACCGTTTGCTGACCAAATCCAAGGCTGCCGCATCCGCCATCTCGTGGGCTACCACCCTCGCTTTCTTGAAATCATAGGGACTCTGCAACACCTGTCCGCTGCTGAGTGAATTGGTTTCCGGACGATAGGCCTTCACGTAATCGATCGTGCATGGTTCCCAGCCCCATGCATGGTCAATGAGCAATTCCGCGTTCACACCGAAGAGTTGGTAGAGAAAATCCTCGTTCGTCTCGGAGAGACGGGCGATCTTGCCCATGGTGTCGATGCCGTACATCGCTAACTTATTGGCAATGCCGCTACCAACCCGCCAAAACTTGGTGAGGGGTTTGTAGTCCCAAAGTTGCTCTCTGTAACTCATCTCGTCGAGTTCTGCGATGCGGACACCGTATTCGTCGGCTGGTATATGTTTTGCCACGATGTCCATCGCCACTTTGCAGAGGTAAAGATTGGTGCCAATGCCAGCGGTCGCAGTGATGCCCGTTTGCGCCAATACGTCACGGATCATCGTGGTGGCGAGTTGGTGTGCCGTCATTTTATAGGTGGCGAGGTAGTTGGTGACATCCATGAATACCTCATCGATGGAGTAGACGTGGATATCCTCTGGCGCGATGTATTTCAGATAAGTCTCATAAACCTTCGTGCTGTATTGGATGTAGTAAGCCATGCGGGGTGGGGCGGCGATGTAATCCACCTCCCAGTCGGGATGTTGCTTCAATTCGTTGTCGTTGTAGGATTTACCTGTCAGACGATAGCCTTGTGTGGCTCTTCTCCGCTCTTGGTTCACCTCCCGCATCCGTTGCACCACTTCAAAGAGACGGGCTCTTCCACCAATGCCATAGGCTTTGAGGGACGGGGAAACAGCCAAGCAAATGGTCTTCTCCGTACGGCTCACGTCCGCCACCACGAGGTTGGTCGTCAGTGGGTCAAGTCCCCTCTCCACGCACTCCACGGAGGCGAAGAAGGATTTCAGATCGATGGCGATGTAGGTGCGTTGGCCGTTATCCATGTTTTTTCCCATTGGTTATTGGTAATGCAAACTTACAATAATATTAGATGAAAATTGAATGAATTTTATATTTCGTGGGGAAAAGACGTGTGTTGATTTGGGATTTTCTCCTATTCGTTGAGTGAAAAATCCTATTTTGTTTTGAAGAAAATCATCTATATTTGCAACGTTATTATATATAGTTATTTGTAGACCATGAAAAACAACAGATTTTTACGCATAGTGCTAATGCTATGCTTTTTGGGAGTATCTGCGTTCTCTTTCGCTGAACCAGATCCGAATTTCCACATTTATCTCTGTTTCGGACAGTCCAATATGGAGGGAGCTGCCTCTGTTCCTCAGTCTGAACAACGAGGTGTGTCTGACCGTTTCAAACTTATGTTTTCCGCCAACGACTGTTCGGGTGGTAGGAAAAAGGGACAATGGTATACCGCCACTCCGCCTTTGGCTCACTGTAGTTCCGGATTCGGCCCTGTTGACTATTTCGGTAGAACTTTGGTCGATAAGTTGGACGAGAGCATCCGTGTCGGTGCGGTAGTGGTGGCCGTAGGTGGCGCCGATATCAAATTCTTTGAGTCGAACAATGCCGAGAGCTATGTCTCTGGTGAGGCGCAATGGTTTAAGAACATCGCCGCGCAATACAACAACAATGGTTACAAACGCCTTGTCGAGATGGGTAAGTTGGCGCAAAAGGATGGTGTCATCAAGGGTATCTTGGTGCATCAAGGAGAGACCAACAGCGGTCAATCCAATTGGCCCAACCGTTTGAAGGCTGTTTATGAGAGCCTATTGAAAGATCTTGGACTCAATGCAAAAGATGTACCATTGTTGGTAGGTGAGGTTCGTTACACAGGTCCTTGCAGCGGACACAATAACATTATTAAAAATGTGCCGAATGTCATCCCTACCGCCCATGTCATTTCAGCCAACAATTGCGAGGCGGCAAGCGACCAATACCACTTTACGGTGGCTGGTTACAAAACATTGGGTATCCGCTATGCGGAGAAGATGTTGTCGTTGTTGGGCGATAATCCTGTCGCTCAGGTGGATATCACAACAGCCGCTATCGTTAACAAGGAGTCCGCACCTGGTGAGGTGGAGATCTCTGTCAACAAGCAAAACGATAATATCAACAAGGTTGAGATCTATGCGGACGATAAGTTGGTGGCGTCGGATGTCAATTCCTATGTTTGGAAGAATGTCGAGGAGGGAACCCACACCGTTTATTCCGTGGGATATGATAGCAGCAACAAGAAGTACACTTCCGCTAAGGTGACCGTGAAGATAATGCCTGAGCAGAAGCCTTATAATGGATCCCCAGCGAAGATTCCTGGTAAGATCGAGGCGGAGGAGTTCGACTTCGGTGGTGAGGGCAACGCCTACCATGATAATGACGAGGAGAATCGTAACAAGGGTGACCGTAACGAGGGTGTGGATATGAGCAACACGGCCGTAGGTTACACCCAAACAGGTGAGTGGATTGAATATACCGTAGAGGTGGAGGAAGATGGCGAATATGAGGTGGAGTCCCGTGTCGCTTCCGGAAACAATGGCGCGCAATTTACGCTATACATGGATAACCAATTCATTATTCCTGGTGCGGATGGAACCCCTGGCGGATTCATTGACGTGCCTAACACGGGAGATTGGGAGACCTTTAAGACGGTTACCACCAAATTGAACAAGTTGACAAAAGGTGTCCATGTGTTGAAGGTGGAGATTACTGGCGATTTCGTCGATATCGACTACTTTAACTTTAAGAAGGCTGGTTCCTCCAGCCAACAACAAGGCTCTCAAGAGGGACAACAACCAGGAAACCAAACGCAAGTGAAGGAGGAGTTGTTGACAGGTGTCACGACAGGAAGATATGTGGATATTAAGGTTTTGGGTAGAACCGTCTCCACTTATGCGCCGAAAAATGCCCATACCAACCGTCCTTTGATGATCTCTTGCCACGGTATGAACCAGGACATCAAGTACCAAAGGGAGTTGACTCAGTGGGAGACCGTTGCTGATACGGCGGACTTCATCGTGGCATATCCTTCATCCGTAGGTTCTACATGGGAGATCAACGGAAAGTCTGACTTGGAGTACATCATTGCCATCATCGATGAGTTGGCGAAAACCCATAAGATCGATAGAACCAGGGTTTATATGAGTGGATTCTCTATGGGAGGTATGCTTACCTACCACTGTATGAATGAGATCCCTGATTATTTCGCCGCATTTGCTCCTATCTCAGGATATATGGGCTCGCGTGTGGAGGCTGGCACAAGACCTGTGCCTTTGATCCACACCCACGGTACGAGTGATGGTGTCGTAAGTTATCCTCCGACCAATGGTTGGATCGGTGCTGAGGCGACCGCTGAAAACTGGGCAAAACACAATAAGACTACTGAAAAGACTAAATATACAGTGGAGTCCGCTAACATCACCAAGTGGAGCGGCGGCGAGTGTGATGCGGATGTTGTTTTGGCGTCTGTTCCTGGCCGTGACCATGAACCTACCAACCGTGGTTACCATACGTCCCGTGAGATTTGGAAGTTCGTTAGCCAATATTCAACCGCTTGCGGTAAGGGCAAGCCTGCTTTGAAAATTGAGATTGTTGAGATCAAGAATAACGATCCAGGCGAGGTGGAAGTGAGCGTCTCTATCGTGGATGAGAACATTAAGAGCATCGCCATCTATGTTGACAACAAGAAGGTAGGCGATGGTAGCAAGGTGGTTACTTTGAGTGATTTGGCCGAGGGTAGCCATACCGTTGTGGCGACTGGATATGACAGTAGTAATAAAGAGGTGGGAAGCGCAAGTAAGACCATTACTATTTATGAGCCACAAAAGCCTTTCAATGGCACTCCTGCCGCTATTCCTGGCAAAATAGAAGCTGAGGAGTTCGACTTCGGTGGCGAGGGTAACGCTTACCACGACAATGATGAGGAGAACCGCAACAAAGGTAATCGTAACGAGGGTGTCGATATGAACAACACCGCAGTGGGTTATACGCAGACGGGAGAATGGATTGAGTACACGGTTGATGTGGAGAGCACTGGAACCTACTCTTTTGAGGCGAAGGTTGCTTCTGGTAACGATGGCTCGTCATTTACCCTTTACATGGATAACGAAAACATCATCCCTGGCGGTAAATCCATCAGCGTTCCTAATACAGGTTCATGGGAGGATTTCACTACGGTTAAGTCAAGCTTGAATAAGTTGACGAAGGGTGTCCATGTGTTGAAGTTGGAGATCACGGGAGACTATGTCGATATCGACAATTTCACCTTCAAGTTGGTGAAGGCCGATGAGACAGGTCTTGATATGGATTTTGCGGATGATGCGATCATCCCTGACGGCGACTACAAGGCGTACGATGTAATGGGAAGATTTGTGAAGAATGTCTTGGTTCAAAATGCGCGATGCGAGGATTTGAAAGCCGGTTTCTATGTGTTGGTTAGTGAGGCGGGTAGATCTTTCTCTATGCTTGTCGGTAAATAATCAATCATTTCTTATATTTGTGGACGGGGAGTGTCGTATGATGCTCCCCGTTTTTAATTCTGCGAGAAGCGTGCATCAATCAATATTATTTGTATCTTTGCGTGTAACTAAAATGTGAAACTATGAAAATATTAGAGTTAGATGTTAGAGAAAAGTTGCTGGCAGATATCAGTACGGAGGCATTATCTATAAACTCAGGTAATGTGATTGGCATTTTAAAAGAGATGCTTGTTAAGTTAAAGAGCCTTTCGGGAAAAAAACGTAGTGCAAAAGAGTTCTATGGCATCTGGAAGGATGATTTGATTTCAGATGATGAATTTTTGGATTCTTTGAAACGCTCTCGGAATTTCAAAAATGATATTGAGAAAATGTATGAATAAATAATAATTAATCTATGGCTAAAAAATACTTGTTAGATACAAATGTTTGCGTTTTTCTTCTTCGTGGTAAATATAATGTAGATCAAAAGATAGATAATGTTGGTTGGGAAAATTGCTGCAAGATTACAATTGATGGGGACGCCTGTTGATGATAACTTTGATCTGTTAATTGGGGCTACAGCTGTCGCAAATCATTTTGTTTTAGTGACAGAAAATATATCGGATTTTGATAGACTTCAAAATGTTGAAATTGAAAATTGGATAATGCGATAATTAAGATACGACATAGGTCTGAACTTTTGATTTATCGCTCAGTATGATAAATAATTAAAGAGTGAATTTCATATATGGATAGATTCAGCATCACGATAGAACGACAGGAACAGTTGGAAAAACTGATACGGGAATGGGGCTTTATGCCTTTCTTCAAGAATGTAATTGGCGGATTCTCCATCGAGGAGATGACGCCGCCCGAATTACTTTTCGGCGATGAATCATCGAATGGCCCTTGGCAATGGAAGGGGCCGATCATTGGTAACTGGGAGTCTGCTTACGGCAAGTTCTTTCAGAAGAAGGCGGGCTACATCAGTCTGGAGTGGTTGCCCGATTTTATGAACTGGCGGCGATGGCTCTATCCGTTGAAGAAAGAATCTAAAGACACCCGTCATATCCTCGATGTTTTGGTGGCTAATGAGTCGATGCTTTCCAAACAGTTGAAGGTGGCCAGCGGCTTCACGTTGAGTCGGAAGAGGGTCTGTTTTAACTCAGATGATTCGACACCGCAAATCAATACGTATAATGGTATGGCTTTCGATGCGTTGATCGCTCAGTTGCAGATGGGAACGCATGTGTGCATTGCGGATTTTGAATACCTCATCTCCAAGAAGGGAGAACCATACGGTTGGGGCGTTGCCCGTTATTGCACGCCTGAGGCCATGTATCCTGATCTGTTTCCGCTAAAAGATCGTGTAGAGGGACGTACGCCGAGGCAGTCGCGGGAAAGGATCGTCAACCATCTGCAGGAGTTGTTTCCAGATGTGGAAAGGGGGAAGATAGAGCGTTTGGTGTGAAATCCTCTATATTAATTATTTTGATTCATCTGTTGGCTTGTATATCCACATAGTGGCGACTGCCCCGCCAATCATCAAGAGTCCCGCCCCGATGGTTCCCCTCCAACCATATAGACTCCACATAGTACCGGCCAAAAAGGTGCCGATACTCGCACCGATAAAGTAGGTGACCATATAGATGGTATTCATTCTGGACGAGGCCTCTGGACAAAGTTTCATCGTGGCGCTTTGGTTGCTGAGCTGGATACACTGCATACCGATATCGATGATGATGATGCCAAGAATCAGACCTACATACGAATTGTGGAAAAGAGCAAGGATGATCCATGCCGTCATTTGTAGGTAAAGACCGAAATTATTCACCCTCTCTGTGCCGAATCTTGGAATATATTTGCCGACGTTCGAAGCCGTCAGTGCACCTGCCATACCGCATAGGCCAAGCATCCCCACCACATCACTTCCCTCGAAATAGGGTGCCTCCTTCATGCGAAAAGCCAAACATCCCCATAACCCTAAGAAAGAGCCGAAGGCGAAGGCTGCGCGGATGGAGTAGAGAAGCGACAATGGATATTTTCGCATCAACTGACGGATGCTCTTCATTAGAGAAGAAAAGGATCCCTGGTAGGTAGGTTCCACGTCAGGAAAATATTTGGCAACCACGCCGGCGGAGATGCCGATGAAGGCCGCCGCGATGGCGAACATCGCCCTCCATCCGAAGAGATGTCCCACATACCCGCTAAGAACTCTTGACCCAAGGATACCGACCAAGAGTCCCGTCAAGATCATTCCAACCTTGCGTTCCTTCTCTTCCGGACGGGAGTAGAGGGCTGCGAAAGGCATCAGCACTTGTGGCGTGACGGAACAGAAACCGGTGAACAGAGAGGAGGCTAAAAGCACCCCGATGTTTCTGGACATTGAGATGGACAACAACGACATCACCAGTGCGCTACAACTCATTAAAACTGTCTTTCTGCGGTTGTAAAGGTCGCCCATAGGGATGATGATGAGTAGGCCTATGGCGTAACCTATCTGCGTGAAGACTGGTACAAGGTTTACTTGGAACTCGGATAAGTTGAGGCTCTCTCTGATCATATTCAACAATGGTTGACAGTAATAAAGATTGGCCACTGAGATGCCAGCCATGATGGCGAGCATCCACATCATAGGAGTGGGAATACCTTGGTTGGGTTTTAGAATCATAATGAAGAATGGATACTTTGCCCCGCCTTAGGACAAGGTTTGTCTCTCTTTTTTTTTTTTTTTGTTTCTGTTGAAACTTTTTTTGTCGAAATATTTCTTTAGTAATCTATTTTGATTACATTTGTCATAGCGAAGGGTTGTTGTGGAGATTCGTTCTCCCGCCCTTCATTTTTTTTTGCCTAATGATTTACTTGTGGTTTTGCAGGCTCCAAGTTTCTCAAACACAATGGAAGATTTCCGTGCTCGCGGTGATGAGCCACGCAGAGGCAACATTTGCCGTGACGAGGGCACTCTTTGGTGCAAGGACAGCTGATGTTCGCGTTATGCGCACAAACGGCTTTCACTTCTTGGCTGGTATTGGAATTCATTGTCGTATGATTTTATTGGGTTATATGATACAACAAAGGGAAGCATCTCCTGCTCCCCTTTGTTGTATGTGAAGAATTTCATTAAATCTCCTTACCTTGCATGACAGACTCGTAGTAAGCTACATAGTCGTCTTTTTGGTCGCTGTCCATCCAAGCCATAGCTGAACGTGGGTGGTCGTTTTGTGAACCAGTGATCATGTAAGGCATGAAGTAACCCCAATCGATTTGTTTTTGCAAAGGAATCATCTCCTCTTGGATGAGGCGGAGGATTGGCTTCAACTTGTACTTAGGATTCTTCAAGAAGGAGATCAACAACTCCATAGGGCAGTTACCTGCACCACGTCCGATACCCAACATAGTAGCGTCCAACATGTTGGCACCCTTGATGATGCACTCGATGGTGTTGGCGAATGCCAATTGTTGGTTGTTATGTCCGTGGAAACCGATGGTCTTGCCAGGAAGAGCCTTCATGTACTTTTCCATCAATCCGTGGATATCCTCGGAATACAAGCTACCGAAGCTATCAACCAAGTAGAATGTGCCAACTCTTGATTTAGCCACATCTTCCAATACCTCGTTCAAGCTACGCTCTGCAACCTTTGATACGGCCATCAAATTGATGGTAGCCTCGTATCCTTTGTCCATTACGTGGTGTGCCAACTCGATAGCCTTGTCGATTTGGTAATCGTAGCAAGCGACACGGAACAAATCAACGACGCTCTCTGACTTTGGACGGATATCGTCGAACTTGATACGTCCTATGTCGGCCATTACGGAAAGTTTTGTATTGGTGTTGTTCTCTCCAACGATTTCGCGAAGTTCCTCCTCTGCGCAGAACTTCCAAGGTCCATATTGGTCGCGTGGGAATTGGTCCTCACTACTGATGTAACCGATCTCCATGTAATCCACACCTGACTCAACGCAAGTGTCGTAAACCTTCTTTACGAAATTCTTGCTGAATTGCCACTTGTTCATCAAACCGCCATCACGGACGGTGCAATCCAAGACTTTTATCTCTTTTCTAAACATTGTTTTGGTATATTATAAATTTTTGATTTTCATTTCCTCGCTGATGAAATATTGGATCAGTCTGGTGTAGATTTCCTCAATCACATTCGGATCCAATCCTTGCTCCTCCGCCCATTGTCTTCTTTGTTGAAGCACGACATTGCGTCGGTCGGAAGCGACAATACTATCTGGTGTGTTCTCTTTGTATTTGACCACCTCTTTCACATATTGAAAACGCTCACTGAGTAATGTTACAATTACCTTGTCGATGTTATCGATCTCATTACGCACATCTGTGATGTTGGTACATTCAGATGGTCTTTTGTTGGTGACGTTTAGCATCTTAACCGTAATTTTTTAGTTATTACAAAATGAATGCAAAATTAGTGAATTTTTTTGTTGAATTTGATACAATCCGCCTTGAATTTCTTTGAAATGAATGTGATTTGTCAAAAAATTAAATTCATAGATTAAGAATTGGTCCTCAACCTCTATTCTACTGCCTCGTTAGGTAGTTCCACCACCGTGAAATCGTGGTGAACGGCAGGGAGGAATTTCTCCAAAAGATCACTCGTCGTCAATTTAAGTGTGGCTGTGTTGCGGCATGGGTGGCAACCGATATAGGCCTCTTGTAGCAAATCTTTGTCGATGATGAGGCGCACCCTGTTTCCCGTATCGTTCATCAACCCCATAGGGGAGACCGATCCGGGAAGAATGTGCAGTAGGCTACGCATAAACTCTTCGCCGGCAAAAGATAGTCGGGCGCATCCCAACTGAGAGGAGAGATACTTGGTCTTGAATATTTTGTCTCCTGGTATGAGCAGGAGATAAAAATCTGTTTGCTGGCGGTTGCAAAGAAATAGATTCTTGCAAATTGGAGCGCCTAACTCCTTTTCGATGCCTTGGCAAATCTCCATGGTGTGCGCCTCCTCGTGATGCGCCACCTCGTAGGGAATACTCAGTTGGTCGAGCAGTGCATAGACTGCGTTTTCTGTCTCTTGATTCATGATTTGTCGGGTTGTTGTTCCATTCGTTGCCGCTTCATCTCTTATTCGATAGCCCTTAATGCACCTGTTTCGCTATCCATGATGTAGCCTTTCACGACAATGTCTTTCGGTACCAATGGATGGTTTCTCACAAGGTCTACCGTCTCTAGGATGGCGGCATCGGTGTCGTCGAATCCGTGTAGCCAGGAGTCCAAATCGATGCCGCAATGTTTCATCAAGGAGATATGCTCCTCGTCAACGCCTCGTTCGCGCATCAGATGAAGCATCTCTTGACTATCCATTCCTTGTACGCCACAGCCTGTGTGTCCGATGATCATGATCTCGTTGACGCCTAATTCGTAGATGGCCACGAGTAGGGAACGTACAGTGGAGTCGAATGGGTTGGTGATGGTGGCGCCGGCATTCTTGATGATCTTCACGTCACCGTTCTTAATGCCCAAAGCGGCCGGTAGCAGCTCCACCAGACGGGTGTCCATGCAGGTGACGATGGCAATCTTCTTGTCCGGGAATTTGCTGGTTTTGTATTGCTCATAAGCCTTCGTTTCCACGAAACGCTTATTGAATTCCATCATTTGTTCAATCATAGAATTTTATCTGATTACCTGTGTGAAAACTGGGGTAGTGTCACCCTCTTTCGCTACTGTCACATAGATGGTCGAAAGAGTCTCCTCGTTTGGGCTTTTTGCGGTGAATTCGTAATCTGTGCTTTGGGCAGTCTCGCGAACGGCCACATCCACAGGAGTGCCCAACCGGAATTGGTAGTTGCCGCAAGCTTGGTCGAAGATAGCCACTTCCGCCTCGGTGACAGGTCTATGCTCCATGAAGGCAGGCAAAGCCTCGATTTCCCCCTCTTTATATCCCCATTCAATCAAGAAACGGTTGATCTCCTCCGATGCCTTGTCTATGCGTGCGTTGCGCACACCGTAACCCTCCACGATCTCGCAGTTGGGTAAAGCTTTTTTCAAACTATCGGTGCTGGATTGCAGACCACCGCTGCCAAAGGTACAGAAGGTGACGATTTTCTTTCCTTCCAAGGCGTTTTCTTTGATGAATCCTGCCACAGGAGGCGCATAAGTGCCGAACCATACTGGATAGCCCAAGAAGATCATATCGTAGTTCTCCAAATTGACGTTCAATGGCTTTATGGTTGGTGTTTCGCCCGTCTCCATCTCCTTCTTGCAACGTTCGATGGTCTCTTGGAAGGTGCCATCGTAAGGAATATCGCATACGAGGGAGTCTATGTCGGCGCCCAATTGCGCTTGTATCTCTTCAGCCACCTTTTGCGTAGCGCCTGTTTGGGAGTAGTAGATGACAAGTGTTTTAGGTGCTTGGTTGCTCTCCTCTTTTTGGGATGCGGGTGTCGTGCAGGCCGCCAAACCGAGGGAAGCGAGCGCTGCGATGATTGTTTTTTTCATATTGTATTTATTGATAATTTTTTAGCACTTCCATAAATTGGTTGATTCCGATCACATCTATGTGAGGGAACTCAATTTCTTTAAGAATTTTGAAGTGAGAATCTTCGCTGACAATGAATTGGGCTGCTGATTTTATAGCGCAGTCAACAAATTTGTTGTCATCTTTGTCCGCTTGGATTAAGTCGAAGTGAAAGAAGATTTCTACATGTGAAGTATTGGAACGACTTAAAATAGCGGAAATAACGTTTTTAGCGATTTCTTTTGAACCAGTTTGTCTTTCGATTATCTCTTCGTATTCGTTTAAGATATCGTCGGAAAAGCAGAGACAATATTTGCCTGCAATAAAATCATTCCATATGGGGAAGTATTTGCTGTCTCTTTTCAATGATGAGACAAGGCAGTTTGTGTCAAGAACTATTCTTTCCATCTCAATATTTGTATGGAGTTCTCAAATGTTCTCTTGACCAATCTTCAATAGTTGTAGTATCCAACGCCCCTTTTTCACATAGCAAATCCATTGCGTCTAATGCCTTTTTTGAAAAATAATCTGCCAATAAATTGCGGATTTCTTTCAATTCTTCTTCATCCTTGACTTGCGATATGCAGTCGAGAATTTGCATTTGGTATGTTGATATTGCTTGTGTCATAGGTCTCGATTTTATTGTATTGTCTTGTGCAAATTTATAAAAAATTGTCCATTAATCCTAACTATAATTCTTTCGCAAATTGTTGGTCCAGTGTGGATTGTGGGAAAGGGCACGGCTCATTGCGGAGTTTCGCCAGTTGGAACTGGTTGCAGGCGTTGATGACCGATTGCTCTTCGAAACATTTGAAGAGAGAACTCTTCAACGCATCCAAACGCATGGCGTCCTCCTCCGAAAACTTACCATAGGATTTGAAGCTGCGGTTGGGTTCCGGAAGAATCCCGTGATAGTAGTATGACCATACGAGGAATCGCATGCATACATCGGGTGTCATGAGTATCTCGTCCATCCCTTATTGGTATTGTCTGATTCTAACTTCGATACCGGTACCTTCCAATAATTTCACCACCTGTTGGATTTCAGTTTGTCCGTAATGGTAAGGGAAGAGAACCTTCGGTTGGAACATTTTAGCGGCCTTCGCCAATTGCTCAGGTGTCATCGTGTAAGGAAGGTTGCAAGGCAAAAAGGCCACGTCGATGTCTTTGATTTTCTTCATCTCCTCGATCTCTTCGGTGTCGCCCGCAATGTAGATGTTGAGTCCCTCAATAGTCAAAATATAACCATTATCACGTCCTTTCGGGTGGAATTGTTGCTTCTCCGCGGAGGTGTTGTAGGCAGGGACCGCGGAGATTGTCCAATTTTTCTCCAACTTCTTTTTGTCACCGTTCTTCATGATTTCACCCTTGCCTCCCAATAGTTCGCTGCTGCGGGGATTGACGATGAGTTGAGTGCCCTCCTTGCTCAACTGTTGGATGGCTGTTGAATCCAAGTGGTCGAAATGTTCGTGGGTGATGAGGATATAGTCCGCTTTGGGCATGGATGAGTAATCCGTTGTGGGAGGAACACCTGTTGTGACAGGGTCCACATACAACCATTTCTCTCCGATTTTCATCTTGACACTACCATGCTTGATGCAATAGGTGTAAACTGGGGTACCTTTTGAGGTGAAGAAGAGGTCCACCTCCTCCTTGCTGCTCGCTTTGCCGGCATTGCTCCAACCTATTATACCCGTGTTGAGCTCCACCACCTTGAAACCGTTTTTTACCAAAATATTGGCGGCCATTTTGCTGCGTTTGCCGCTTCTGCAATAGAGGGCAATGGTCTTTCCTTTGGATAATGTCTCTCTCGCTTTGCTCTCGAAATCCGAGGATTTGACATCCAAATTGATCGCATCCGAAATATGTCCAGACGCATATTCCCCAGGTGTGCGGACGTCAAGGCGAATCACGTCATCCCCTTGGATGATCTCTTCGAACTCCTCCACATTCACGCTTTTGAATCCATTGTTTTGGGCGGTGCAGCTGATGAGACTGCAGAAGAGCCCCATAAGTGTCGTTGATATTGATTTATTCATGATTTATTGTTTTATATTAAATGAACAAAATGTATGCCAATGAAACTAAACTGATGATGAACCATAGAAGAATGCCTTGGATCAATGGGCGCACACCGACCGATTTTAAAGTGGCTTTGGTGAGCCCTGCTCCAATGAAGAAGAGGGAGAGGGTGATCATCTGCTTCGCCAATAGATTGACGGCGCTACTGAATGAGGTGCCGATCTTTGATGCCGTTTCTCCGATCAGAGATTCGTTGGAGAGTATGTAGGTGTTGAATAGGATGGCTACGATAAACCAGATGATGAAGGTTGGTACGCATTTGTACCATGGTTTCTTGGCCTCTCCTTCAGATAATTTGTTGCGGAAGAAGAATGGGGTGACAAGAACCAATGCGATAATCCACAAGGCACGCGTCAGTTTGATGGTGGTGGCTACCTCCAAGGCAGATACCCCTTCGCTTGTCATCAAGGCGGCATGGGATTGGTCGTAGGCTGAACCAGCTCCCACCACGGAACTGGTGTCGTGGATAGCGATGGCAGCCCACATGCCGAATTGTTTCATGGACATACCAATCCAATCACCGATTAACGGGAAGATGAAGAGCGCCACTGCATTGAGGATGAATACAACGCCCAAGGCTACGCTCATGGATTCCGATTTCGCCTTGATGGTAGGGCCGATCGCTGCAATGGCGGAGCCTCCACAGATGGCTGTTCCCGAAGAGATGAGGTAACTGGTGTCTCTATCCACTTTCAGCAATTTACGTCCTACTAAGTAACCGATGGCCAATGTGCCGAAAACGCTGATGATGGTGAAAATCATGCCTTCACTACCGGATGCGATTGCTTTGTTCACATTCATGCCGAATCCGAGTCCGATAACGGAGTATTGCAACATCTTTTTAGACATGGTCTTTGTGAAATCGCTGAATGTCGCACCGAACAGGAGTGCGAAAAGAATGCCTAGCAAGAGTGCGATGGGAGAGGATACCCAAGCCGCCATCCAGGCGAATCCTCCTAAGTCCAATCCGAATTGTTTTACTGAGAAACCGAGGAGAAGCGAAATGGCAAGCGAGGCTACAATCGTTATGTAAATTATTTTGTTCATCATATATTATATAATTTCATAATGCAAATTTAGTTTATCCCGAAAAATTATGCAACCACCCCTTCATTTAGCATTTAGTTGGTTTGCGAACTGTTTCTAATTTTCTATTTTTGCAGTATAAGAATGATTGTTATGGCAAATAAATTGTTTTGTAAGATATTTCAAGGCGTCTATGCCGTTGTTAATCAAGTTATCCCTCATCGTCAGCCTATTTTGGTGAAGGGAAGAGGATGTTCATCTTTAATTCCGGAATTGTTGAGTGACCACGATGTGAAAAGACCGATGATTGTGACGGGACCAAGGGTGGGAAAGTCCTCGTTGGTCGCATTATTGCAAACCTCTATGCCGGATTCACTACTCTTTGCGGAGGTCATGTCCGATCCGCCCGCTTCCCAGATTATGAAGATGGCGGAATTGTATAAACAGCATCAATGTGATGGTATCGTGGCGATTGGCGGTGGCTCCAATATGGATGCGGCCAAGGCGATGGGCGCTATGGTGGTTCGTCCTCGAAAGTCGGTGCAGGAGTTGGATGGCGTCTTGAAGGTGCGTCGTAAGCTGCCCTTCTTCGTGGCCGTGCCTACTACGGCGGGAACCGGTTCTGAGTGTACGATCGCCGCTGTGGTGACCGATGATACCATTGGCCGCAAGTATGCCATTGCGGATTTCGCGCTTTGCCCAGATGTGGCGGTGCTTGATCCTGACCTAACCGCCAGTTTGCCAGCCGCGTTGACAGCCTATACTGGCATGGATGCATTGACGCATGCGGTAGAGACCTATCTCAATACAATTTTCCACTTGCGGGACACCAAATCTTTGGCGGAGTCCGCTATTCGCGACATCTTCACCTATTTGCCTCGCGCCTATGCGGATGGCAATGATATGGAGGCACGAGAGAAGATGTTGCAAGCCTCATATAACGCTGGTATTGCGTTTACCGTAGCGGGTGTTGGATATGTCCATTCGATCGCGCACGCCTTTGGTGGCCAGTACCATATCCAACACGGTTTGGCCAATGCGGTGATCTTGCCGCATGTCTTGGAGGCCTATCGTCCGAAAGCGGACCAAGCCTATGCGCGTCTGGCTGATGTGCTGCGCTTGGATTGTCAAGGGGGTGATAAGGCGTCGGCCTTTATCGAGGCTATTCGTCAATTGAACAAGCGATTGGATATTCCGGAAAAGTTCAATGTGTTGGAGGAGAGCAATGTGGCGAAGATGGCGGCTTGGGCTGATAAGGATGCGCATCCCCTCTATCCATGCCCAGTCTTTTTCAAAAAGGAGGATTTCGCCAGAATTATGCGGATTGTGGGATGATTCATCTTGCGATGCGTTGTGCGATAGCGTTGTAGAGACGTTGGGCCCAATGTACTCTCCATTAGGCCCAACCAATTTTTTTTATCTCTTTTTAGGTTTGGTTTTGGATGGACTATCCACAAGTTTGAATGTGATAGGCAGCGTATAGTAACTATTCACTTTTTTGCCACCATCGATTTCTGCGGGAATCCAGTCGGGCATTTTCCCTACAACACGGAGAGCCTCTTCGTCGAGCAAAGGATCTACGCTTCTGATAATTTCTGGATCTCTGACTTTACCTTCTTGGGTGATGACAACTTTCACCAGTACCCTTCCTTGTATGTCAATGTCGAGAGCCTTCTTCGGATATTTGAGGTTATTCCTTAAGAATTCCATAAGGGCTTTTTGTCCCCCTTTGAATTCAGCCTTTTTCATGACTTTTGAATATATTACATCCTCGTCTCCTTCTTGAGTGATAGTCGCTTGCTGTTCCTTTTCTTTAACCATATCAGCATGGCTTGCGAACCCGCATGCGAAAAATATACTGGTAATTAAAAATGTTTTCTTCATCGCAAATGTATTTCTTATCTCTTACTTAATTGACTTTGTCGAATCGACGTTCCCTAATTTTCTTCCGGTTTCATCACTACCTCTATCACGTTGTTTTGCTTTTTGAGCCATTCCAAGGTTTGACGAAGATCCTCTTGGCTGATGCTATCTAATAGGTTGAGGTAGTCTTTGATGATCTCCTCCCCATTTTGGTAGTAGGCCACCATTGCGCTCATCTGCCAGTTGTTCTTCTTTTGCCCCTCTTCGAATTTGTTTCGTAGATTCTCTTTCGCTTTGTTGAAATCCACGCTATTCGGACCTTTTGTGATAAAACTGTCAATCTCCGCGTGAACCAATTGCTGCAATTTGTCGAACATATTCGGATCGGTGTCGTAACGCATTTGAAGTGATGCGTAAGGGATCGGCTTGTCGGCTACCGAACCACGGACGGAGACGCCGTAGGTGCCTCCTTCGTTCTCGCGCATCGATTCGAAGTAGCGGATGTCGAGTATATCGCCGATCAATTGCATCTTGAGTCTGTTTTTCAGTGTATAATCCATTTCAGCCCCCATTAAGACATAACTGGAGGTCTTCTTGATCTCCATTGGTCGGGTGAAGATATTCTTCACGATACCCTCTGGCTTTCTGATCTGTCGGTCAATGAATTGCTCTTTCTTCATCTTCTTTTGTGCGGGAATACCTCCTAAATAGCGGACAATAGGCTCTTTCATCTTTTCGGTGTCCACATTTCCCACTAAGTAAACCGTGAAATCTTTAGGGTCTTGGAATCGTTTGTCGAATATCTCCAAAGCCTTCTTTTGACTCACATGGGCCAATTGCTTCACGCCGAAAGGCATGGTGCGAGGGTGGTGCGCATTGGCGGTCACTTGAACCGAGTCGCTGAACGCACGGCCTGGATCCTTGTTCGCATTGATCAAAGCGGTGTGGTATTGGTTGATCAAGGCTTGGTAACTGTCATCATCGCTTCTGGTTCCGGTGAAGAGCAAGTATACCAATTGCATCAATGTTTCGAAATCCTTCACGGAAGAGCTGCCGGAGAATCCCTCGCTGTATGCGTTGACGTTAGGGGATAGACTGACCACTTTGCCTGCTAGTTTTTTGCCTAGGTCTATTGCGTTGTAATTGCCCATACCATTGTTTTGGGCCACTGATACGCATAGGTTGGCGGAAGGTAACTCTTTCAAATCCTCAATGATGGATAATCCTCCTTCGCTGTAGCCATAAAGCAATATCTCATCTTCCTTTAATTGGGTAGGTTGGATGATAAGGCGCATGCCATTGCTTAGCGTCCATTCAGTCACTCCTTGAAGCGCTTGGGATGGAACCGATTTCTTCAGCTTGCCCATCTTGGGTGTTTGGCTGATGAGTGGTGTGGTGAGGTCGTTCTCGGAATAGGAGCCGACATTCATTCTTTCCGCGTTATTTAATAATTCGCGGACACGCTCTTCGGTTGGAAATTTCACCTCCTCTTTCTTAGGTCCTGTCATCAATACGGCAATCTCCCCATCGCCTTTGGCCATGGACGCGTATTGGTTGATGGCCTCCAAAGGCAAACCCTGGAAAATCTCTTTTACCGTATTCAGTTCCCATTCGATGCCTGGAGTCGGTTCGTGGTCCAGGAAGTTGCGGATGTATTCGCTCACATAAGAACCGTTAGGTGTTTTGTTGCGCTCGTTGTATGCCTTCTCTAGATGGCTGAGCATGCTCTCCTTGGCTCTGTCAAGTTCGGCTTGGGTGAATCCGAAACGTGTCATGCGCTCCACCTCTTCCAATAGGGAGACGAAGGAAGCCTCCTCTTTCCCCTCTATCGGCACGGCCATCATGATGAACGCGTCTTTGGAACGGACAATCTCACCATAGCCGACGGATGCGCCAGCGAAAGGCGCGTCTGGTTTTTGCGAGATCTCGTCCAAACGGTCGCTCATCATTGATTCAATCAGATTGCGGACCAGTGAGTTCACATACCCTGGCATGCTCTCCATTTGTTCGTGTGTGAGTTTGTCGATGCGGTAGTCGATACGGATGGTGGCGTTCTTGGCCTCCTCGTCTGTCAATACCGCTACGATCGGTTGGGTAGGGCGTTCCAATTGGTAAACGGTCCTTGGCGCGGGATTGATCCTTTTCGGAATATCTTGCCACATCGTATGGATGGTTTTCTCCACATGGTCCACATCCACATCACCTACGATGACAATCGCCTGAAGGTCGGGTCTGTACCACTTGTGATAGTAGGCTCGTAGGGTGTCGTGCGCGAAGTTGGCGATGATGGCGGTGTCGCCGATGATGTCACGCTTCGCATATTGTGAATTATGGTAGAGAATAGGCAAGGATCTCTTCCAAAGTCTTCTGTTCGCATTTTGTCTGCTGCGCCACTCTTCGCGTATTACGCCACGCTCCTTGTCGATCTCTTCTCCTTTGAGGGAGATGAAGCCGGACCAATCGTGGAGGATGAGTAGGGCAGTATCCACGATGCTCTCACGGAAGGTGGGCACCGATTTGAGATTATAGACGGTTTCGTCCAGGGAAGTATAGGCGTTCACATTATTGCCGAATTGTACGCCGATGGTCTCTAAGTAGTTAATGATCCCCTTGTCAGGGAAATTCTTGGTTCCGTTGAAGGCCATGTGCTCCAAGAAGTGGGCTAGGCCGTTTTGGTTATCCTCCTCAAGGATAGCGCCTACATTTTGAGCGATGTAGAAATCGGCCCGTTGAGGCAACTCTTCGTTGTGTCTGATATAGTAGGTGAGTCCATTCTCCAAAATGCCGTAGCGGATGGCGCTATCTTTCGGAATAGGGGCGTAGAGGCTATTTTGTCCCATTGCGGACCATGCGCTGAGGATGGTCAATGCCGTGATGATGATCTTCTTCATATTCGATTGGTTTTTTACAAAGGTAGTGTTTTTTTTGTTATGCTGATAGTGTAGTATGTTACGTGACGATCTTTAGGAATGTTAGGGAAGCGCACAAAAAAAAGCCGCAACCCGTGAGTTGCGGCCTTTGTATTATTGATGTCTCGGTATTATAGACCGAGCAAAGGAAGGATGATCTCCTCTTGCAAGTAGTAGAATGCGGCACCTGAAAGATAACCGATGAATGCCAAGAGCGAGATATTCTTCAAATACCATACGAAATCTACCTTCTCAAGTCCCATGACGATAACACCAGCGGCTGAACCCACGATCAATACGGAGCCACCCACACCGGCACAGTATGCGAGGAATGTCCAGAACATACCGTCGGTCGCCATTACACCAACCTCCTCGATAGGGTACATTCCCATAGAACCAGCTACCAATGGCACATTGTCGATGATAGAGGAGAGGATACCGATGATGAAGTCGATCGCGTATTTGTTACCGATAGAGGCATCCAAATAGAGTGCCAACTCTCTCAAGATACCAGCGCATTGCAAAGCGTTTACGGCCATCAAAATACCAAGGAAGAATAAAATGGTGGTGAAATCGACTCTCTTCAAGACAGAAGAGATTCTGGCCTTCTCGTTCTCTGGAATGGATTTCTTCTTGTGGTACAATACCTCAGTGTAGATCCACAAGATGCTCAAGCCCAACAACACGCCGATAAATGGAGGAAGGTGGGTGAATGTCTTGAAGATAGGTACGAATACCAATGAACCGATACCCATGAAGAAGATTGTCTTCTTTTCGCTTTCAGTGATGAAGCTGTTGTTGGCGTTGGTTGAGGCGTTGGTTGGCATAGTCAATTCACCTTTGAAAGTTGTTCCTGCGATGATGAGAGGTACGATCATCGCTAACAATGAAGGGATGAACAAGTTGGTGATAACGGAACCGGAAGTGATATTGCCCTTTACCCACAACATGATGGTTGTCACATCTCCGATAGGAGAGAAGGCACCACCCGCATTGGCCGCAATTACGATCAATCCCGCATATTTCCATCTTTCAGCCTTGTCTGCCACCAATTTGCGAAGCAACATCACCATTACGATTGTGGTGGTGAGGTTGTCCAAAACGGCTGACATGAAGAAGGTCACAAAAGAGAGCAACCACAACAATTTTTTCTTGTTGTTAGTGGCGATCTTGTCTGTGATGATGGAAAAACCTCTGTGAGCGTCGATCAACTCCACGATAGTCATCGCACCCATCAAGAAGAAGAGGGTAGAGGCAACATCACCCAAACCCTCGATGATTTGGACTTCTGTGACATACTTAACCACCTTCTCGTGCAAGTCCGGCAATGCGGATGTGAACTCGCCAATCTTTTCTAAATTGAAGTGAGCCAAGAATTCCTCAGAAGAGAGAAGAACCTCGTCGGCATGAAAGATGTAAATTGTCCAAAGTAGAGCGCATAATAAAAGCGCTGTCGCTGCTTTGTTAACTTTTAATGGGTGTTCCATCACAATACCTGCGTAACCTGCGACGAACACGGCAATCATAAGTAGTTCCATTGCAAATAGATAATTATGTGTTATATGTTTTTCAAAATATTTTTACGCGAATTTAATATTTTTTTGCATTGTATAATTATTCGGCCGTATGAATTTTATCGTACATACCATATAATAATAAAAAAGGAGGAATGATAGCATTCCTCCTTTCTAATGATATGTGTGATTGATTAATTATCTTTCAATCTAAAGTTGACAGGCAATGTAAAGTATGAGTTACAAGGCTTGTTGTGTTGCTCAGCTGGTGTCCACTTAGGCATGGATTGTACCACACGGATAGCCTCTTGGTCCAAACTTGGGTCAACTGGACGGGTAACCTTTACATCCTTGATCTCTCCTGTTCTTGAAACGACGAACTTAACCACTACGTTACCTTGGATGTTGTTATCGATCGCGATTTGAGGATAACTCAAGTTTTTCTTCAAGAATTTGGTCAATTCAGCCTTTCCGCCTGGGAACTCAGCTTTCTTATCCACTTTGGTGTAGATAATCTTCTCCTCTTCCTCGTCGTCATCGCTGTTGGATGCTGCAGGTGGTGGAGGAGGGGCGATGGTGTCATTCAAACTTCCCTCGTTAGACTCGATGGTACCGGTAGTCTCCTTGTCGTTGTCAACGACGTTGATAGCGGTCTCCAACTCCTCTATGAGTTCCTCTTGTGGTTGCTCTGGCTCTGGCTCTGGCTCGTCCTCTTGAGTCGTGTTGTCAATGACGTCAACCTCGTCATTTCCACCAGTAATCATGTCCCTCTCGTCAATCTTTTCCACCTTATTGTCTGACCATTCAAAGCAGATGTAGGCGAATCCGAATGCGAGCACAAGACCGATTAGCGTGTACAGTGAGCGTTTGTTGCTCAAGTCCGCTTCCTCTGTTTTCTTAATTCTCATGATCGTTATTTTTATTATTTATTATTTCTCGCTATAGTCTTTATTGTGCAAAAATAGCATTATTTATGGAATTTTCTACCTTTCCCTTCTTTTTTTTTAGAGAGTGTTGGTAAAAATCCTTAGCGTCAACAAAGTAAGAGCTTAGTTCATTGTTGGTAATGAGGAATAATCTTTTGCGTAGCGGAGCATTTGTTGCTCGAAAGTCTCTTCGTATTTTACCTTCACGTCAATGATATTGCCCTCCTTGTCCATAATAGGCTCGTATGTTGGATTGACGAACCCTTTGTATGGTGCGATGTTTAAGGCGGCATAACGCTCCCTGATCTCTTTGTGGATCTCCAAATCCACCTTTACGGCGTAGGTCTCCACCAATTTCTTGGCGCCTTCGAAGTCTCCTTCCGATTTGATGCGTTGGATTTCCGCCAACAACTGGCCGATTAGACCTCTCATCGCCTTGTAGTCGTTGATGACCACAAATGTTTTGCCGTCGCGTTTTTTCAGTTCCACAACCTTGTCCTCTTTGCCGTGTTCGAAAACCCACTTGGCGATCAATTGACGGTTTCTCATGTGCGCCTCCTCGATGTTGTTGCCCAATTCAATGCGGGTAAGTTGGGTGAGAAGTCCGTTCATCATGTATTTGTAGTATTCGGCTTTATACGCCTCCATGTTAGGCAGTAATCCCAATTCCACCATCTTCTTGTCTGCCGCATAGTAGAGACCGAATAGATCGGCGCGCGCCTCTTCGATGGTTGCTCCGTATGCTCTCAAAGCCTCTTGGCTTACGCCTGGCAACAGTTGCCCGGAACCATGTCCTAGACACTCGTGGAGGTCGGTGTGTAGGTTGTCGGATTGAAATCCATATTTTTTGATGCGTTCACGCTCCTCGTCGTTCCAGACAAACTCCTCGCTGAAACCGTTGCCTTGCGCCGCTTGGTCGTAGGCGGAGGTGATGTTCTCGATGGTCACGGACTTTGAACCGTGCATTTGACGGATCCAGTTGGCGTTCGGCAAGTTGATGCCGATTGGGGTTGCCGGATGGCAATCGCCGCCCAACATCGCCGCCGTGATCACTTTTGCGGTGACGCCGTTCACGCTATCCTTCTTGAAGCGGGAGTCGACAGGGGAGTGGTCTTCGAACCATTGCGCGTTCTCGCTGATGGTGATGGTTCTTTTGGTCGCCTCCAAATTTTTGAAGTTGACGACCGATTCCCAACTGGCTTTCATGCCCAATGGGTCTCCGTAGGTCTCGATAAATCCATTGACAAAGTCAACACGCGACTCCGTGTCTTCCACCCATAGGATGCTGTATTCGTCGAAGGTGAGCAAATCACCCGTTTCGTAAAAATCAATAAGGGAGTGGATGACGCTCTTTTGTTCGTCGTTTTCCGCCACTTCCGCAGCCTTCTCCAACCAACCCACAATCTTTTCGATGGCGTCGGTGTACATACCACCCACCTTCCATACTTTCTCTACGATTTTGCCATTCTCCTTCATCAATTTGCTGTTCAAACCGTAGGAGATAGGGGTGGTGTCGTTAGGATCCTTCATTTTATTGTAAAAATCATCCACCTCTTTTTCGGTCACACCCTCGTAGTAGTTGTTGGCGGAGGTCTTGATCAAATCTGCCCCTTCCGCTTGATTGACCCTCTTGGCGTAGAGGTTCTTGTCGAAGATGACAGGCGTGATCTTCTGTAACAGAATCTCCACATTGTTGTTGAATGGCTTAAGAGGCAACTTCTCGGCTGGGATGCTGCGGACCGCCTTTTCGAAGAAGGATTGGCTGAAGGTAGGTTCAAACTTATCGGTCGCATAGTGGTGGTGGATACCGTTCGAGAACCAAACACGCTTCAAGTAAACCACCATCTCTTGAAACTCTTTCTCGTCGCGTGGACCTTCGTAGTTGAGATAAACCGCCTCCAAGGTTCTTCTGATGGCGAGGTTGCATTTGTTGTTTTGATCATAGAGGATATCTCTTCCCTCCAAGGCTGCTTGGGAGAGGAAGTAGATCAATTTCTTTTGGTTGAGTGATAGACTCTCGAAATCGGGTACTTGGTATCTGAGAATTTCAAGATCAGCGAATTTGTCCACCTTGTACTCGAAATTGTCTGCGGGACAATTAACGCTTTGTCCGTTATTGCCCGAACAAGCGGTTATCATTGATGTAGCCATGAGTATGAATGCTGTTTTTATATTCATTTTAGTTGATTATTAGCGTGAGTTGCGTGCGTCTATGTTCTCCTCCAGACTCCAGATGCCTTTTTTCAGATTATAGGCGTCGTAGGTGAAATCCGGACCATAATAAACCCTGAGATCTTTGTAGCCCGGTTCGATGGGGGAGAGATGGTCGAAGATGATGCGCTTGGCGGCTGGATCGTAATTCAAGGCGATCTTCGCCTCCGCGCCATACTCCAAAATGATTCGGCTATCGTTCTTGCCCCTCTTCTCGAATACCATCTTGCCTAACGAGACGTTGCCTCTGCTGTCGAGGGTGATGGTCTCTATGATTTTGAAATCGGAGGCGGCGTTGTAACCCGACCATCCCAAAGCGACGTAATATTTCTCTTTCTTGTTTTTCACCAGGAAGAGGCTGTAGTAGAGCGAACCGTACCAGTTGTTAGCGACGATTTTGCCTTGTTGGTTGGGCTTGTAAGCCTCTTGGGCGATGATAAGCGGTGTGGTCACCACTTTATCCTTGATTAGGGTTTGGATAAATCCTCCGTAGCCGTTGGTTCGGTCGGTGTAGGGGTATGACCAAGTGTAGATCCTTACCTTTTTGTCGTCTGAATAGATCTTACCTAAATTCACCAGTTTGTCGAACGGATATTTGAAAGACTCCGGATTTTGCAGTATTTTTCCCAGTTGGTCCTGTATCTTATCGCTCAATTCGCTCTTCATGCTATCCTTTTCGCAGGTGCGTAGGGAGTCGAAAAGGAGAACGAGTGGTTCCTCCTTGATTTCCGCTTGCGCCAGGCTTACGAAAAATAGGGATAATATGAAGATGACCTTACGCATGCTCTTCAGGATGGATCGTTGGTGCGAGTTGTTCGAACGCCTTCCACAATGTGTCGTCAGGAACGGGTGCGACGATGTCTATCTCCTTTTGGGATACAGGGTGGATGAATTTCACGTTGCGGGCGTGGAGACTGATGCCTCCATCTTTGTTGGAACGGTCGAACCCATATTTAAGATCACCCTTGATCGGACAGCCGATGTGGGCGAGTTGCGCGCGGATTTGGTGGTGTCGACCTGTCATCAGGTCGATCTCCAAAAGGTAGTAGTTCTCCGACTTCGCAATCACCTTATAACTTAGTTTGGAGAGTTTACCCTCCTTCACCTGTTTGTCATAGACAAAGGTTTTGTTCATGCGCTCGTTTCTGACAAGGTAGTTGGTGAGCAACTCCTCCTCTTTGGGGGGCATGTTCTTTACGATGGCCCAATAACGCTTGGTGAGGTTGTGGGTGCGGAACATCTCATTGAGTCGGCTGAGCGCCTTGGATGTCTTGGCGAATACCACCAATCCGCTGACAGGACGGTCCAGTCGGTGGGTGACACCGATGAAGACATTCCCCGGTTTGGCGTACTTCTCCTTGATATACTCCTGCACCATTTCAGAGAGGGGTTTGTCTCCCGTCTTGTCTCCCTGTACGATTTCCGAACAGGTCTTGTTCACGACAATGATGTGGTTGTCCTCGTAAAGAATCTCCATGGCGTTGGGGCTTATTCGTTTCCTCTCTGTCTTACTGCCTCGTAGATCATGACGCCTGCCGCGACAGATACGTTGAGGGATGATATTTTACCATTGATAGGAATGCTGACCATTTCGTCGCAGATGCGCAAAACCTCTGGAGAGACACCCTTGTCTTCCGCTCCCATCACGATGGCGACTGGATCTTTCATGTTAGACTCCGTATAGGGTTTGGTACCCTTTTCGCTGGCGGCGATGATGCGGATGCCACACTTCTTCATAAATTTCAAGGCCGAGGTGAGGCTGCTCTCTTTGCATACGGGAAGGGTGTGCAAAGCGCCTGCGGATGTCTTGATCGCGTCGGCGTTGACCGATACGCCACCTTTGACTGGAATGACGATCGCGTCGGCTCCCGCACATTCGCAAGTTCTGGCGATGGCGCCGAAATTGCGCACGTCAGTTACGCCATCCAGTACGATAAAGAAGGGAGATTTACCCTCTTCGTATAGGAACGGCACGAGATCCGCCACCAACTGATAATCGGTCTGGCTCACGAAGGCGATGGCGCCTTGGTGGTTCTTGTGCGTGTATCGGTTGAGTCGTTCGATCGGCACGCGTTGGATCTGGATGCCATGGTGCCCTTTCACGGTGTTTAGCAACTCCTTGGCTAACTCGCTCTGAAGATCGTTCTTTACCATAATCTTGTCGATCTTCTTGTCTGAGTTGATGGCTTCGATGATGGCGCGTATGCCAAAAATCATCTCGTTCTCTTTCATGCGCTGTTATATTTATTTGTATAAATCCAATAATCCTTCGGGCAAATCCATGCTCATCGTCTTCTCCTCATCGTTGATTTCGATGATGTACTCGTCGGTGGCGGGGATATACAACTCCTCGTCATCGGGGCTCATGACCAAGAATAGGACATTGTCCGACGAATCGTCCACCCCCTCGATGGTGCCGATCAGGTCGCCCTTCTCGTCAAAAACACGGAATCCGAGGTAGTAATCCACACCCTCCACTTCGCTCTGCTCTACATCTTCCGGTACGAACTCCTTCTCGATATAGAGGTTTGCCTTGATCAGTTCCTTCGCCTCGTCGGCGGAGTTGATGCCCTCGAACTTCACGAGTGCGGTCTCGTCATTTTTGAAACGGTAACTCTCAATGAAGAAGGGGACGAATATGCCGTCCAATTCGCAAATGAAGCATGGAGGCTCCGTTTCGTCGAAAATGTCGGAGGTGAAGGTGAAGGCCACTTCTCCTTGAAGGCCATGAGGCTTCACGATTTGTCCGATTTGCATGAGGTCGTCCCTTGTAATCATATTTTTTGAGTTTTCTTCAGATGCAAAGATAGTGAAAAAATAAGAGTTAAGAGTTAAGATTTAAGAATTAAGATTTGCTATCTTTGTTAAATATTACTTTATATGGCGAAAACTCACATCTTAGAAATATACATGCGGTATTATGCCCCCGACAGCGAGGTGAAACACACCCCGAAATTGGAGGTGGGCGAATTTGTGGTGTTGCTCTCCCTTGATCCTACTGCTTGTCCTCCCTCTCTGAGTATCAGAGGAAGAAGCCTAAAAAGTGTTTTTCAGTATGGAAATATTCCGAAACAGGCTTTTTTGTCCTATTGCGATGCTTTGGTGAAGGGAAAATACCTGCAGTGGCTCATCGCGCACCGCGCGGAGATTGTTGTGGATTGTGAAAATGAGAAGTTGGATAACTCTGAACGTCTGACTGAGGCCCTCTATTGGTTCGATTACAACAAATCCTATTTGTCGGACAATCAGATCAATCACTACAATGTGGTGCAACTGTTCGCACTTTACGAGGAGCATCACCATACGGACCTACGTCTCCTCCACGAGATGGAGAAGGCGAACACCAAGGATGCCGAATTGGTCTATATGGACGACGACTGGGCTTTGGTTATCCCGAAAACCTTTGAGGCGAGCTGTTATTATGGACAATTCACGAAGTGGTGTACCACAGAGCGGAAGGATCCTTCGTATTTTTACCGATACACGAAGAAGGGACCCTTGTATATTTTGATTGAACGTCATGGTCATCACAAGTACCAACTCTATTTTGTTCCCTATGAGTATGATTTCAGGGATGAGGTGGATTATTCAATCTATCCATGGGACATCCCCATGTCGGATGGCGTGAGAAATTATCTGTTGGAGGTATCCGGCTCAAAGGGTTACACGACTGAGCTGATGAATCGTAAGTTGGCGTTTGGGATACCGCCTGAAAAGATTTTCGACAAGGTGAATGAGGAACATGACGGTTTCCGGTTGGTGAAGATTGATATGCGTTACAACTACGTGGATGTGAAGCGGAACCAATTGATCGGCGATACCTGGTACTTCTTCGCCAAGGATTATTCCGGTGGGAAGGCGCTGGTCTGGATTATGCGCTTCTCCACGAATTATTTGGATACACAAAATCGGCTGGTGAATAAGGAGTGGCAGGAGAATAACGATGCTTGGCGACATCCGGATTATTACGACGATATCACGCGGTTTATCAGACTAAGACCGGATCCGATTCCGGAATACGATATAGATGACTTTGAGGAAGATTTGGGGGATGACGTCCCATTTTGATTTATATTTGTTCGATAAAAAGAGAAGAATATGTCAAACACGAAAGAGGGCTTGCTGTTGCATAAACTCTATAAAAACTTTAAGGAGGCGATCGAATCTTATGGTCTGATCGACGAGGGTGACCATATTTTGGTGGGGCTTTCGGGCGGAAAGGACTCCCTTGCGTTGTTGGAGTTGCTGGGTCAGTACCATAGGGCAGGGAAGGTGCATTTCCAGTTCACCGCAATCCATGTCACCATGGAGAATATCCCTTATCAATCGGATATTGAATATCTTCGTACCTTTGCGGAGCGGTGTGGAGCGGGTTTTGTCCACTCTACCACCTCGTTTGATATGTCCACCGACAAGCGGAAGGCACCTTGTTTCCTTTGCTCGTGGAGCCGTCGCAAACGCTTCTTCGAAGTGGCAAGGGAGTTGGGTTGCCGAAAGTTGGCTTTGGGCCACCACAAGGATGATATCTTACGGACGCTGATGATGAACCTCACCTTCCAAGGCTCTTTCGGTACGATGCCGCCGCTCTTGAAGATGGATAAGTTTGATTTGACGGTGATCCGGCCTTTGTCGCTTATCGAAGAGGCGGACTTGAAGGCCTTGGCGGAGGAGCACGCCTATATGAAACAGAATAAATATTGCCCCTATGAAACGGTTTCCCACCGTTCCACGATGAAGGAGGTGATGGATAAATTACAGGAGATGAATCCCCATGTGAAGAGCAGTATGTGGAACGCCATGCTCAATGTGCAGACGGATTATCTCCCCAACCTAATAAAAGAAAAAGATGAGAAGAAACACTCATGAATATCGGTTGACGAACATTGGCCTGTGTCTCGTCCTATTGATTGGACTGGCTCTATTTTCGTCCGAGTCGGTGGCACAGCGTTATATGAACCGTTCTTTTGCGGAGGATATCAAGACGATCCAAGCTTATCTGAATAACAATCAGTTGGATTATCCTGTGCTGAAGATGGGAACGGACGATCATGTGACCATCTCTTTTGATTGGATGTCGCACGATTTCAAACATCTTGCCTACCGTGTCAGGTATTGCGATGCGGATTGGAGCCTCTCCGATCTGACCGAGATGGAGTATCTGGAGGGGTTGAATGAGGTGGTGATCGAGGATCCTGTGATGTCCATGAATACCACGTTTGATTACTCCCATTATGAATTCACATTGCCCCATGAGGAGATGAGACTGACGCTACCTGGCAACTATGTGGTGCAGGTCTTCGATACCGACGAACCCTCCTCCATCTTGATGACCGCTTGCTTCTCGCAGGTGGATCCCAAGGTGATTTTGTCGGGTGCGGTGGATGGTAATTCCGTTTATGGGGTGAAAAAAGAGTACCAACATCTCTCATTTGAACTCCTTTACAAGAGCGGATTCGCCGCATTGCCGGATGAGTTGAAGGTTGTCGTGCGTCAGAATGGCCGACATGACAATGAAGTGTATGGTTTGAAACCAACCTATACAAAGCCCGAATCTTTGGTCTATGAGGATGAGCGGCGCCTCTCTTTTGAGGCGGGCCGGGAGTATAATGTGGCTGATTTCTCTCATCGTTACCGTTACAGCGGACGGATTGAACGCATCACTTACCATGCGCCCTATTACCATGTGGAGATGTTGCCCGGCAAATGGAGCCATGGCCGCAATACGGCCTACGAACATGATGTGGACGGTGGATATATCGTCAATCAACAGGATATCTGGAGCAATGCGGAGATCGATTACTCGGTGGTCCATTTCGTCTATCCGAAGGAGGAGCCTTGGTTGGATGGATCCCTGTATGTGTCGGGCCGTTTCTGCGATGGCCGCTTGGGAGAAATGAATAAGATGACCTATAATTTTGAGCGTCACCAATATGAATTGGATATGGTCATAAAGAATGGCGGTTACAATTTTCAGTACCTTTTTGTGCCGGCAGGCTCGACGGTGGGCTATCCCTCCCGTGCTGAAGGCAGTATCTGGGAGACTGGAAATGAGTACCAGATCTATGTTTATTATCGTCCGTTGGGATCCAATTACGACCGTCTCATCGGTTTCGAGAGAATAAAGACGGATTTTTAAGGCTTAGGTAGATAAACGAGAGAGGTGGCATCACTGTTGTGACGTCACCTCTCTCACTTTTTATTGTCCTCCAATCACATATTCACCTTAGAGAATGGCGGTAAACTGATGTCGCAGAAGTCCCCGTCGAGGTATTTGTAATAACCTGCGATGGCAACCATGGCGCCATTGTCGGTGGTATAGGAGAATTTAGGAATGTGGATCTTCCAATGATAGCGTCTCGCATGGTCTTCGAATGCCGCGCGTAAGCCAGAATTGGCGGATACACCTCCCGCCACAGCTACCTCGTTGATGCCGTAATCCTTGACCGCCTTTCGAAGTTTTGCCATCAAAATCTCTATGACTGTGCTTTGAAGCACGGCGCAGAGATCGCTTTTGCGCTCTTCCACGAAATTAGGATTCTTCTGAATCTCGTCTCGAAGTAAGTAGAGGAATGAGGTCTTCAATCCACTGAAACTGTAATCGTAATCCGCGATGTGCGGTTTGTGTAGGGTGAATGCCTTTGGATCGCCCTCTTTGGCTAGACGGTCAATCACAGGTCCGCCAGGGTAGGGAAGTCCCATTACTTTGGCGCACTTGTCGAAGGCCTCTCCCGCGGCGTCGTCGATGGTTTGTCCGATGATCTCCATCTCTTTGTAACTCTTCACCAAGACAATTTGCGAATTGCCTCCGGATACGAGCAGACAGATGAAAGGAAATTTGGGCAACTCCTTTTGCTCATCTTTTGTTTGGATGAAGTGGGCGAGGATATGCGCCTGTAGGTGGTTCACATCCACCAACGGAATATTCAGCGCCAAAGAGAATCCCTTGGCGAAAGAGGTGCCGACCAAAAGGGATCCCATCAAACCTGGGCCTCTGGTGAAGGCGATGGCGTTGAGATCCTCTTTGCGGATGCCGGACTGCTTGATGGCCTCGGATACCACGGGGATGATATTCTGTTGGTGCGCGCGTGATGCGAGTTCAGGAACGACACCGCCATAGGCTTCGTGTACCTTTTGGCTTGCGGTCACGTTGGAGAGCAAGAAACCGTCGCTGATGACTGCGGCTGAAGTGTCGTCGCAAGAGGATTCGATCGCTAATATGTTTACCATAATAGATTGCTTTTTTCTGACGCAATTATTTTGCACTGCGAAATTACAAAATATTTAAGAATAATCTTCCTCTTGCCGCAATTACTTGCCTCTATCAGCGAATCAAAGTAACATGACCTTTGTAAAGTTTGTCTGATTCGATCGCGTGGATGATGTACCAGTAGTCGGACGATGGCAGATCGTTGCCTTGGGAGTCTTTACCATCCCAAACGTTATCTAGATTGTTGTAACCTTCGATTTTGCGGAGCAACTTGCCGAACCTGTCATATATCCAAACAGTGATTTTCTCGAAAACCTCCGCGTTCTGAATGGTCCATGTGTCGTGTGTGCCATCTTCGTTGGGCGAAATATATTCCGCAGGAATCAACTCAGGATAGCTTTTCACGCCATATCTTACGTTGAGGATGGCGATGCTATCGCATCCATTGCTTCCGGTATAGACCTTTCTGTAGGTGCCCGATTTCTCGATGATCTCGTCGTCAAACTGGATGGATTCTCCGAAGAGAATCTCGACATCCTGCGTACTCTCTTGAACCTTATTGACCTCAACCGTTGTGGTGGTGGTTTGCGCCAAGATGTTGTTGACCATTACCTTTAAGGTGTAGGTTCCCTTGTCTTTGATGGTGACCGCACTTTTGTGAGGTTCCATTTCGGTGGAGGAGAATCCGTTCGGACCAGACCAAGAGAATGTGACGTTGTCTGCTGTATTGTCAGAAGTGAATTGAAGTGTCTCACCTTCGCATAGCGGTCCGTTGTTCTCGATGGTGATAGGATCAAACGGTTTGACGGATAGGTGGAGTGTCACCGTGCTGTCGCAGCCCGTCGCCTTGCTTGGGAAGGTTTCGGTATAGGTGCCTGTCTCGGTGAGTTTCTGCTCTCCTAACATATAGTATTGGCCGAAATCGATCTCTTCCGTGAGGGTGATGGCCTGTTTGGTGTTGACGATTACCTCGCTGCTGATAGGAGCGGAGGCCATTCCGTTGACATCCATGACCACGGAGTATTTTCCCGCCATCTGCTCGGTCGCGTTATGGATTGTGATTTTCTTAGAGGTGGAAGTGAAGCCGTCAGGACCTGTCCATGCGAATGTTGAACCGTTGGGTGCGTTGATCGCCTCCAATATGATATCTTCTCCCTCGCAGAATGGTCCGTTGTTGATAATGGTAGGATCTACACCCTCCAAGCTCAATGTGAGCGTCACGACGCTGTCGCAACCCGTCACTTGGCTTACAAAGGTATGTGTATAGATGCCAGCCTTGTCTAATCTCTCACCTCCGAATAGGTAGGAGTCTCCGGCTGTGATGCTCTTCTCTATCTCGACGTGTTGCGGTTTATTTACTACAACCTCCACCATTACCTCTGGAGAATTATGGTCATTGGCGGTCATCACCACGGAGTAGGCTCCCGCGTGCTGCAAAGTGGCGTTGGGGATGACAGGGTTTTGCTCGGTGGAGGAGAATCCGTTAGGACCTATCCAAGAGAATGTCGCGTCTTTAGGTGCGTTACTGACTCCCAATTGGATGGTCTCTCCTTCGCAATAGGGGCCGGTGGTGTAGGCATCGACGATGATGGCGCAGTTTGTGGTGGCGTTTCCATACGACTTGTTGAAGGAGATGGTACCCGGCATTTGGGAGTAGTTGGTGATTAGAAGGATGTACCACTCTCCTGGTTGGGCATTGGGAATGTAGCATATCTCCTTGCTACTGGTACTGTAACTGCAATCGATCATAGATTTGTACGGATATTCGTCCCAGTATCCACGGAAACATGGACTGTTAATGTCAAACATAGCGGGATCGTCCGGTACTTTTATATTGGCTTGTTCCACCTTTTCTTCGTAACACTCATCCACGGCGTCGTAAACCCACCAATCCCAATCCTCGAGGTCCATGATTGAGTCGAAGCATTCATTGTAGAAGGCGTTTAACATATTTTCCAACGAATCCACGGCCCTTTGGTAATCTGGATAATTCTCATAACAGTCCAAGGATTCGGGTCTCTCTGGAGCTTCGTAGTTGTAGTCGTAGTATGGAGATCCGATATTGAGGACGGAAGGGTTCTTTTTGATATATTCCAATACCTCCATCTTGTTCTTTCCTGAAAAAGGACCAAAACAGGCGAAGTCGATGTCCTGTTCCTCCGAGTGGCTGATATAGATACCCATTTCGCCGCCTTGGTCAATCTGCATGGCGAACCATTGTGGAGAGGGGGTGCTTTCCAAACATCCAACGCCTAATGGGAATGCCTGTTCCTCGCTTGTTCCCGCGGGATAATTGATTCCTAATTCATTGTCATCTGTACAGAAGGTGACCAAGTCTTCTGGCGAATCAAGACTTGATGCGAACGAGAATAAACCTGAACACAAAAAACTAAAAGCAACTAACACTAATTTTCGCATATCCGTATCGTTTAAGAAGGATAAAGATCCTATTTTGAATTTGGCCTGTTGGCCATATGCCATATTTATATTTTCTGTGCAAATATAACTAATTGTCACCTAACATTTGTCCATGAGTGGACAATTTGTGTCTTTGTATAGATGGATATCCCTTTTTTGTCGACGAAAATAGCCTTGTAATCGCTGCTTATTTTTAGTATCCGCTATTTGCAAAATACATTTTTTCTGCGGAAATTTGCATAAAAGGAATTATGATTCTTTATTGTTATGGCTAATTTCGAAAAAGAGAAGAAAAAGAAAAGGGAGAACCCTCTGATCAGTATTTTATTCAATATTGTTTTGCCCTTCTTTGTGTTGTCGAAACTGACTTCCGTCGATCGTTTAGGACCTACCTATGGACTCCTATTGGCATTGGCGTTCCCCACCATTTATTTCTTGTATGATTGGTTTAAAAACAAAAGCACCAGTTTCGTCGCGATTCTTGGATTCGTGAGCGTCTTTTTTACGGGTGTGATCGGTATGTTGGAGTTGCCCAGCGAGTGGATCGCGTACAAGGAGGCGGCGGTTCCCTTCCTGATCGGTTCCGCGATATTGATCTCCTTGAAGACCAAATTCCCTTTGGTTCGTAAAATGTTATACAATGACAGCATAATGGATGTTGAGCGTGTGGATAATATTTTAGAAGAGAAGAGTTGTCGGGATGAGTTTGACCATATTTTGGTCAATTCCTCATATCTTTTAGCCGCCTCTTTCGCACTCTCCACCCTCACCAATTTCTGTTTAGCCAAGTATTTGATCCATAGTCCATCGGGAACGGAGGAGTTCGCCCAAGAGTTGGCACGGATGACAGCGCTCAGTTTCCCGGTGAATGCCTTGCCCGCGACGGTGGTGATGATGTTCGCCCTTTGGTATCTGATAAAGAACTTAACCCGCCTGACTGGCTTGAAGATGGAGGAGATGCTTGCTCCCGAATTGAGGGAGTCGCTCTCTGAGGATGATAAAAAATAATTGTAGAAGAATCAATTGTTGATAAGATTGGATTATGTATAAGATTTCTGAAATAGCCGAGATGTCTGAAGGCCTTCTTGTCGGAAGACCGGATTCAGAAGTGAGTAGAATATTGATGGATAGCCGTCTCTTATCCTTCCCGGAGGAGACGCTCTTCGTGGCGATCAAATCAAGCCGTGACGATGGTCACAAGTACATAGAGGAGCTCTATCGCCGTAATGTCCGCAACTTTATGGTCTCTGTGGAGGCCTCCTCCTTTGTGGAGTGTAAAGACGCGAATTTCATCGTGGTGAAAGATACGGTGAAGGCTTTGCAACGATTAACGGCAATGCATAGGAGCCGCTTCAACGTGCCTGTGGTCGGTATTACCGGAAGCAATGGAAAGACCATCGTGAAGGAGTGGCTCTACCAACTTCTGCATGAGGATTACAACATAACCCGTTCGCCTCGTAGTTACAACTCTCAGATCGGTGTGCCGTTGTCTGTATGGGAGATGAGCGGAGAGACCAATTTAGCCCTTTTCGAGGTGGGAATCTCCCAGATGGATGAGATGGCTAATTTGGCGCCGATTGTGAAACCTACGATAGGCCTGTTTACCAATTTAGGAGAGGCGCACCAAGAGAATTTCGCCTCTTTGAAGCAAAAGTGCTTAGAGAAGATGAAACTCTTCGAGAATTGCGGTGTCATCATCTATGGCAAGGACGATAAATTGGTGGATATCTGCGCGCAACAGATGCATCCACAAGCGCAGTTCATTACCTATGGCCGACAAAAGGGGGCTACCCTTCAGGTCATTTCTGAATCTTTCGTCGGCAATAGCGCCACCCAGATCACTTACCTCTATAATGGCAAAGAGAACAAATTTACCATACCGTTTACCGATTATGCTTCGATAGATAACGCATTACATTGCGCTTGTCTCTTGCATGCCTTGTCTATGGATGGTAAGGAAATAGCCAAACGTATGGCGAGCCTGGAGGCGGTTGCCATGCGTATGGAGGTGAAGGATGGCGAGAAGGGATGTCTGTTAATCAACGATAGTTACAATTCGGATGTGAACTCCTTGAGCATCGCCTTGGATTTCTTAGGCCAGCAGGCCACGGCCAAAAGCATGAGCAAGACGATGGTCCTCTCTGATATCTTCCAGTCGGGTAAGGAGCCTGATGAGCTCTACTGTAGTGTGGCGGAGTTGGTGGAGAAGAAGCATGTGGAGCGATTTATCGGTATTGGCGCGGATATCTCTAAATACGAGAAGTGTTTCAATGTGCCCCAGAAGTATTTCTATCCTGATACGGACGCTTTTATGCGACACATCGAGTCGTTCGGTTTTGAAAATGAAGCGATTTTGCTGAAGGGTTCCCGCAAGTTCCATTTTGAGACGATTACCGATAAATTGGCCAAAGCGGTGCATGAGACCGTGTTGGAGGTGAACCTCAGCGCTTTGGTGAATAATTTCAACTATTTCCGTTCTTTCCTCAAACCGGGCACCAAAATTATGAGTATGGTGAAGGCCAATGCTTATGGAAGTGGCGATATCGAGGTGGCTCGTACCTTGCAACAAAATGGTTGCGACTACTTGGCGGTGGCGGTAGCCGATGAGGGTGCGGTGTTGAGGCGTGAGGGTATCCATATTCCGATTGTGGTGATGAACCCGGAGCCGAACAGTTTCTTGAAGATATTTGAAAACAACCTCGAGCCGGAGGTATATAGTTTCGCCCTTTTGAAGCGTATGATTTCGGAGGCGGAAAAATTGGGTATCACCGATTATCCGATCCATTTGAAGATGGATACGGGTATGCATCGTTTGGGATTCGAATTGAAGGATTTGGATGAGTTGATCGCCTTACTGAAGTCTCAGAAGTGTGTGAAGCCTCGTTCGGTATTCTCTCACTTGGTGGGTTCTGATGACGTGATTTTCGACGATTTCACCCAGAAACAGATTGCGCTCTTCTCAGAGATGAAGCAGCGCCTTTTCGATGCCTTCCCATATAAGATCATGGCACATATTCTGAACTCCGCGGGAATCGAGCGTTTCAGTGATTATCAATTTGATATGGTTCGTTTGGGTATTGGACACTATGGTATGAGTGCTGTGGATTCCAGCCGTTTGGAGGAGGTCTGTACCTTGAAGACCAATATCCTCCAAATCCGTAAAGTGGTGGCTACCGATACGGTAGGATATAGCCGAAAAGGCACTCTGACACGTGATTCCATCATCGGAGCCATACCGATCGGCTATGCGGATGGATTCAACCGTAAGTTGGGAAACCGAA
Organism: Paludibacteraceae bacterium; assembly: GCA_045639525.1. GTDB lineage: Bacteria > Bacteroidota > Bacteroidia > Bacteroidales > Paludibacteraceae > UBA1181. The sequence goes on from JAZUDI010000034.1 coordinate 39,900, forward strand.
ATGGCAAAGTTTTGGTCAACGGCTGTTTTGCGCCGATTGTGGGCAATGTCTGCATGGATGTCTGTATGATTGATTTGACCGATGTGCCGAATGTGAAGGAGGGAGACACTGTGATTCTCTTCGGCAAGGGACATCCGATCCAAGGGGTGGCTGATACTTTGGGAACCATCTCGTACGAGGTCTTGGCGGGCATCTCCAAGCGTGTGAAACGTGTTTATTACAGAGAGTAGGGCAGTGTTGCTTCTCCATATAAAAAGCAGGGATGTTCCTATGGATCATCCCTGTTTTGGTTTCGCTTTCATCGTTAAAGACTCGAAGGATCGCTATGCTGTGAAGATTGGCGAATTTTTAATTAATTTCGCGTAATAAAAATTAGTGGCTATGGAGTGGATATTTGGTTTCTTTTTTGTGTTAGTCGTTGCGGTGATCATAATGATTCCAATTTTAGCATTGATAGGAATTCCTGTGTCTCTTGTAATTTATGCGCTAGCCAAAGAGGGTGATAGGTTGTCAAAAGTCATTTCGTTTTGGGTAGGAACCATTATCTTTTTTTTGTTGTTTGCACTGTTTTCCGCTTTCAATCTAATGAGGGGAGGTGCGGAAAATTCGTGGTTGATTGGTGATTATCAATATGTGAAGATTCGTGAGGAATATTCTCTTGCAAGATATGAGTACGGCCCATTTTTCATACAAGGGACTTTGGGTATTGATAATGTGGATAGTTTGGCGGAGTTCGATGATTATCTATATGGCTATGCGGACAGTTCTTACTTTTCACTCTCTTTGAAGGATGGTGAGGTGGAAAAAGATTCTATATTCGGTAATTTGCATCTTCCCGCATCCTGTTCACAGGATTTACTGGTGGACAGCGCTACCTATTTTGGTGCGAAATATGACTCTTGGACACGGGATTGGAGCGATATTTTTCTGGTGCCATTTAAGCTGGCTGTCGCATTGGCATATTTCTCCTCTTTTATGACAAAAAAACTCGTAGTGAAGTTGGAAAAGAGGTATAAAATGTGGCGGAAGAAACGGAATGGAGAGCTCTTTTCGTTGGATTGATGCCGACCCTTTATTTCTTCGCGTATTGACTAGGCGTCATGCCGAACTTCTCCGAGAAGCAGTTGCTGAAATATTTCGGATCGGAGAATCCCACCATATAGGCGACATCCGCGATACTTTGTTTGCCGCTCTCAAGGATATCCGCCGCATGTTGCAAACGTACCGCCTTGATATATTCCGAAGGGGTACATCCTGTAATCGCCTTGAACTTTCTGAAGAGTTGTACTCGGCTAAGAGCAGTCTTTTCCGCCAAGAATTCAACGGATAGATCGCTCTCCGCAATGTTTTCGCAGATTGTCTCGTTGATTTTGCGAAGGAATGCGTCGTCCTGGCTCTCTGGCAACTCCATTTTAGGCATCGCCAAAATATTCTTTCTGAAATGATCGCGTTGCAACTCTTTGTTCTTGAGCAGTGTGGAAACCTTCGCGCGAAGGATCTGTTCGTTGAACGGTTTGGTCACATAGTCGTCCGCACCGTAGTTGATACCGTCGATCTGGCTATCCACACTCGCCTCTGTGGTAAGGAGGATGAGCGGAATATGTTGCGTGAGCGTTTCGCTCTTAATGGCATGGCAGAAGGTCTTGCCATCCATCTCAGGCATCACCACGTCCGAGATGATGATGTCCGGAATCTCTTGTGTGGCAAGATTGAGTGCCAATTTACCATTGTTGGCAGTCAATACTTCGTAGCTATCGGCGAACAACTCCTTCAGGTAGGAGCGGATCTCGTCGTTGTCATCTACGATCAGTAACTTATATGATTTGTTTCCATATTCGTTTGTCTCGTGGTAGGTGATGGTTTCCGACTCCTCTGCCACATCCTCCTTTTGGTAAAGTGAGCCTTTCGGGAAGTGTAGCGTGAAGGTGGTGCCTTCCCCTTGTTTGCTTTGTATCTCCCATGAACCCTTGTTTTTGGTGATGAAGTCGTGGCAGATCATCAATCCCAAACCAGAACCCTTCTCATTGTTGGTGCCGAAGGTAGACTCTAAGTGGTTCTCTTCTGTCAATTTCTTGACTTGCGCCTCGTCCATTCCCACGCCGTTGTCGCTGATTGACCAAATAATTTTGTTATCCGCCTCGTCTATGCGGATGGCTATCTTTCCCTCTTTCGGTGTGAACTTAATGGCGTTGTTCAACAGATTTCTGATGATTGAGGAGACCATTCGTTGGTCGATATTGGCGGAGTATTTGGTGTTGTTCTCTATGGAGACCTCAATCTTCTTTTCGTCCAAAAGGTTTTGCAGCAGCGTGACGCTCTCCTTGGTCAGAGAACCTAAGAAATAGTCTGCTGGCGAGAAGAGGATGGAGTTGTTTTGAATCCTTGCCCACTCCAGAAGGTTCTCCATCTGGTCTTGCAGTTTCTTGGCGGATTTGAACGTTTGTTGCACCTTTTTGCCTTGCTCCTCAGGATCGTATGCTCTGTTGGGGTTGGTCAACAACGATAGGTTGCCGACGATGGCGGTGATTGGATTTCGAAGGTCGTGGGCGATGATGGACATGATCCGGTCTTTTAGGTTGAGCGTCTCGTCCAATTGTTTGTTTTGTTGCTCGATCTTCTCGTTTTTGGACCTCAACTCATCGGTGCGTTGAGCCACCAATTTCTCCAAGACCTCTTGTCGCTGTTTCAACTGTTTCTCCCGTAGTTTGATGACTAGGTTGAATAATCCGAAAACGGCGAGTAGGCAGATAATCTTGAACCACCAGGTTTGCCACCATGCGGGATCGATGATGATGGTGAGCGGTTTGGAGGTGGAGCAGATGTCTCCGTTCATTTCACATACCTTCACAAGGAAAGTGTAGGTACCTGCGCTGAAGTTGGTGAAGGAGGCGCGTGTCTCCTTGTTGATGAAGATCCATTGCGGACTCAGACCCTCCATGGCATAGTAGTAGGTGAGGTTGTCCGTTTGACCATAGTCGATGCCGAAATATTCGATGCCGAAGTGGTTCTGTTCGTGGGTGAGCCGGATGGTGTCGGTAAAGCTTAGGGATTGCTTTAAAACCGAGTTCTCTCCAGCGATCACCTTTTCTCCGTTGATGTATAAATCACGAAGATAGACGCTTGGCTCGTATTGTCCCTTGTTGATGATATCCTCTGGGTTGAAAGCGAAGAAGCCATTGTTGCTTCCCGCGTAGATCTCTCCGTTTTCGCTTTTGTAGATCGCGTTTGCGGCGAAGGAGTAGCCTCCTAAATCGCCCGCCATGTCGAAGTGGCGGACCATGTTGTTGTCTGGGTTGAACAGGATCACCTCGTTGGTGGCTGTGATCCAGAGGTTGTGGAGGTTGTCCTCCGTTATGGCGTTCAGCGTGTTGGGTATGTGGTATTGGCTGCCCACGCAGGAGAAGGTTTCACTCTCTTCGTCGAACAGGTTGAGGCCTCCGGTGGTCGTGATGAGCCAAATGCGCTGCTTGCTGTCGCAAAAGGTCATGCGAGACTCGTTTTGGTCGAGTGTGCCGTTCTCCTTGTTTTTTTTGTGGACCGATTTGCCTCCCTCTTGGTGGCAGACCACGCCGTCGCTGGTACATACCCATAGACGATTTTTATAATCTCTCATGATGTGGCTGGCCCATTGTGGATTCTCCTCCGAGCAGATGCCCTTCGTCGTGTTGTACTTGCTGGTCACCATGCCCGTCTTGGCGTTGATCAGACAGACGCCGGCTCCGTCGGTAGCCATCCAGACGGAATCACCCTCTACCAAAAGGTTGTGGATATTGTTGGTGGGGAGGGAATTCTCGCTTTCGTTGTGCGAATAGACTTTTGATTTTCCTGTGGTGCGGTTGTATTGGGTGACACCGATGTTGCTGTTACCCCATGAGGCGATCCAAAGGTCGCCCTCCTTTCCCTCTTTGATGTCGAGGATGATGTTGCCGAACTGCTTGGCGCTGATGAAGTGGTTGACATGCGGTTTTTGCTTGTTGATACCACCACCGTCGGTGCCGATCAGAATCTCTCCATTGTTTTCGATGAAAGAGGTGACTGCATTGTTGGAGACCGTGTTGGGTTGTTCGTTGCTGTGTTTGAAATAGTCGAAACTGTTGGCGGTGTTGCCGGAGAAGAAGAGCCAATAGTGGTGCGTTCCGATCCAAATGTTCTTTCTGCTATCTTCCGTGATGCTGTTGATGGTTAATTTGTCCACGGTGGTAGGGAAGATGATGCGGTCGGAAGAGAATTGGTTCCTCTTGGTGTCGTACATCAACAGTTTGCCATTGACGAAGCCGATCCAAATGTTGCTTTGTGAATCCTCGAAAATCTTTGCCACAAAGTTGCTGATGAATAGATCTGGCGTGTTTTCGGAGGTATAGGTGATTAGCTCTCCGTTGAGGGGATTATAGATGAGTAAACCTTCTGTCCTTGTTCCGATGAAGAGTTGGCCGTTGGAAGCTTGATGCAGATATTGCACGTGTGCTCCTCCCTTCTGAAGGGGGAGGTTGATCTTTTCCGCCTTGCTGCTGTTTAGGTCAAAGCGGTAGAGTTCCTCTTGCCAAGAACCGATCCATAATTGATCTTCCCCCAATGCCATGCAGTTTCCTGTGAATGGCAGATCGTGGTTGTTTCGTATATGGCAATGTTCATCCAATTCAATCAAACCATAGCGAGTCAGTACCCAGATGTGTCCCGCTTTGTCTTCCGCTATTCCGTTGATGTAGGAGTCGCATACGTTGAGGTCGATGTGCTCGAATCTTCTGGTTGGTCTGTCGTAGATGGCCAACCCCTTGTCGGTACATACCCAAAGTCTTTGCCTGGAGTCTTCGAATATCTTTCTGAAATTGTTGTAGTGTACCTTGGCGGAGGTGTCTTGCTCACACTTGGTGTAGTCGTACCCGTTGTATTGGATCAAACCATTCTCGGTGGCCAACCACATGATGCCGTAACTGTCGGCGAAAATATCGTTGATATTGCTGTATGGCGTATTGGATTGCGCTTTTAAGGCTGAAAAGCGTTTCGCCTCTCCATGGATTTCCCAGGAGAAGGGTAGGGATAAGGCTAATATGGTAAATAATAATATGAACTTACGCATAATTCTATTTACTATTTTTTTTCTAATATCAGGAAACATACAAATTTAGTGATTGTGACGTTATTTTCAAAGATAATATAGATTTTTGAGGGTGTCGGATGGGCGTTTTTGCCCCGATGAGAAAAAATGCGGATTTTTCTTAATTTTTTCAGGGAAATGTTTGGATTGTAAGAAAAATAGCGTACCTTTGCACCGCATTTGAGGATGATGGCGGGGTAGCTCAGTTGGTTAGAGCGTCGGATTCATAACCCGGAGGTCACGAGTTCAATTCTCGTCCCCGCTACGAAGGAAGTCAGAGATGACTTCCTTTTTTTTGTGCCTATGTGTGAAGTCTGGTCAAATGTTTGGATGCAAAAAAAACGTGTGCAAAAAAAATGTGTGCAAAAAGGGGCGTATGCAAAAAAAAGGGGCGTATGCAATACGCCCCTACAAGTATTATGTTGTGTGATTTTTATTGTCTCTTTGTGAAGATGACGTCAACGCATGGTTTTAACTTCTCTTCAGCGCCTGTGCCATAGAGCGAGGTGGAGGTCATCCACATCTGTTGGTTGTAGTAGTGGGTGGAGTTGGCGCTGATTCTGGATACAGGAACCATTACCATTTCGTCTGGGAAGCGTATGCCCTCTCCATTCAATCTGCTTTGGATCGGTGCTGTGACGTTGAATGCGAAGATATCCTTCTTGGTGTCCAACGTAGAGATGAACGAACTGTATCCGTCAGGCATCCTGTTGTTGAGGAAGAAACTTTCGATGCTATCTTTTGCGATCAACAACATCTGTCCGCTGTAAGCGTATTTGTTCTTCATGTCTTGTCTGTGCAACACAAGTCTTACGGAGTTAAACTTCACTTTGGTTGTGTCCGAAGCCTTCGCTTTCACGGAGTCCATGATTTCGTTGTAAGGGATAACCACCTGTGTGTAGACGCCAGCAGGCGTGTAGGTGAAGGTGTTGACCGAATCGTTTGCGTTGATGCGGTTGACGGTTGTCGACCACTCTTCGTGTTGGATGGTGTTCGCCCTCTTGACGGCTTTGTTGCCGGAGAGGAAGTAGGAGGTTACCAACGGGTTGATGCCGTATCTCTCCTTTAACCCTTCGCTGGTGACGATTGTGTCCTTTCCGTTGTAGGTGGTGAGGATTTCCGCATCGTAGTGGTAGTACACCAAGATACCGGACACGGTCACTTGGAGAATGGTACCCTCGTTGAAGGCGTGCTTGACGTAGACACCCTTGAATAGGTCATTGAAAGCCTTCTGTGTTTGGGTTTTACCGTTAATGTAGAAATCGGAAATGCGTTTGCCGACTTCGTCTGGCAATGACACCACGATCTCTCTTGAATGTTTGATTTGATAGTTCTGCTCACCCAATAGGATGGATTGGTCGCAGTAGTCCGCAGGATTGGTGTTGGTGTAGTATTTGTCCTTGTCCAACGCCTTGTTCAACTCATAGACCTGAACCGCTTGGAGTGCGGTGGAGTCTCCCCAAAAATCACTGTTGTATTGCATGATGTATCGGGTGGAGTCGATGGTGAAATTTTTAGCGTTCTTCAGCGACTTGATTTTACCGAACTTTTTATCGATGTCGGTAAGCAAACTGTTCATGACACCTGATATGCCGGAGTTTTCGTCCACTACGGTTGTGTCAGGAAGGATGACGCCACCAATGCGGGCGTCCAATTGTGATACATATTCCGCACTTACTTCTCCGAACAATTCGTCGGAGTATCTGCCGAACAATAGGAAGTCCGCCTTGCTCAAAAGGGAGTCGGAAACGATTGTGCCGGTGTTGATGGTGAGGTGGCAGTTGTAAGACTCTAACAAATCCTCCTCAGGTTGGATGTTGACGCCTATCGAGGTATCCTCCTCGCAACTGGTCGCAAATAGGCCTATTAGGCACAAAACATATATCGGTAATTTATTTAGTTTCATCAACACGAATAAAAATGGTTGTGTTCGAATTACTTGGCCAACAACTGATCGTAGAAATCGTTGTAGGCATCCACGTACGATTCTGGGCTTTGGTAGCTCAAGAAAGGCTTGCCGGATTGCTCGATATGGGCGAGTACCTCTTTGTTGATCGATTCGCTGCCAATGATGGTGGCGTCGGCGAAATCTACCGCGAAGTTGGTCAAATCAGCGTAAGATACCTTCTTGCCGTTGATGGAGGCAATATCGTTATCGTCGATACCGTCCAATTTCAATTTCTGGGCGAATCGGTTCGAAAACGGCTTTTGGAAATCGTCCGCATAAACGGAATAGACCGTCTTAGCGTTTTTGAAGAATGGATCAGTGTTGAACGCCTTCTTGATGAAGATAGGCGTGAGGGCCGACATCCAACCGTGGCAATGGATGATGTCTGGTGTCCAACGGAGCTTCTTTACCGTCTCCAAAACACCTCTGACAAAGAAAATGGAGCGGTCTTCGTTGTCCTCGAACTCTCCGTTCTCGTCTGCGATGGTGTATTTCCTTTGGAAGAAATCATCGTTGTCGATGAAGTAGACCTGCATTCTTGCCGCCTGGATGGAGGCCACCTTGATGATCAATGGGTGGTCGGTATCATCGATGATGATATTCATACCAGACAAGCGGATCACCTCGTGAAGTTGGTTTCTCCGTTCGTTAACATTGCCGAAACGTGGCATGAACGCGCGGATTTCCTTGCCCTTCTCTTGGATCGCCTGTGGCAATTTTCTGCTGATCACAGAGATTTCAGTCTCTGGAAGATACGGTGTAATCTCCTGGGAGATATATAAAACTTTTACACTATCCATTTTTGCTTTTGACAATTCTCGCATTAGATATTCTCTAATGCAAAGGTAGGAAAAATATGGAAAAACGCCAAATTTTCAATTCTTTCTTTTCATTTCTTCGATTTATTGCTTTCCTTTGTATTAAATTTAGGATTGAATATTTTTTAGCGATGAAGATTTATAAAACAACCAAAGGATTGGAGAGCGCATTGGCTAAATTTCGCGCGGAATCCAAGAGTATCGGTTTCGTTCCGACAATGGGTGCGTTGCACGCGGGTCATATCTCTCTCGTGAAGAGATGTGTGGAGGAGAATGATGTTTGTGTGGTGAGCGTTTTCGTGAATCCTACACAGTTCAATAATGCCACCGACTTGGAGAAGTATCCCCGTACCCTTGAGGCGGACGCTGCTTTGTTGTCGAAAGCGAAGTGTACGATTCTGTTCGCCCCTTCCGTTAAGCAGATTTATCCTAAACCTGACACGAGGGTTTTCGATTTCGGCCAATTGGACAAGGTAATGGAGGGTGTGTATCGTCCAGGCCATTTCAATGGTGTAGGACAGGTCGTTAGCCGTTTGTTCGAAATCGTGAAGCCGGGCAAAGCCTATTTCGGCGAGAAGGATTACCAGCAGTTGGCAATCATCCGCAAGATGGTGAAAGATTATAAGATTCCTGTGACTATCATAGGCTGTCCGATTGTCCGTGAGGCGGATGGTATGGCGTTGAGTAGCCGTAACGTGCGTCTCTCCAAGGATGAGAGAAAGAAGGCGGTTCGTATTTCCCAAGCCTTGATCAAGAGCGTGGTGATGGCGAAGAGCAAATCGCTTAGCGAGGTGAAGCAGTGGGTGATCGACGAGATCAACAGCGAGCCCGTTTTGGAGGTGGAGTACTATGATATTGTCAATTCGGAGACCATGCAAAGTGTCCAAAATTGGAACGATGCGGAGTACATCACAGGTTGCATCACCGTTTATTGCGGAGAGGTGCGGTTGATCGATAATATTCAGTATAAAAAGTAATCGCAATAAAAAGTAATCGACTATGTTGATTGAGGTATTGAAATCAAAAATACACCGTGTGAAGGTGACGGAGGCGAATTTGGATTATATCGGAAGCATTACGATCGACGAGGACTTGATGGATGCGGCGAATATGATCGCCAACGAGAAGGTTTTTATCGTGAACAATAACAATGGCGCTCGCTTCGAGACATACATCATCAAGGGTGAGCGCGGAAGCGGTATGATCTGCTTGAATGGTGCTGCTGCCCGTATGGCCCAAAAGGGTGATGTGGTCATCATCATGACCTTCGCTCAGATGGATTTCGAGGAGGCGAAGACATTTAAGCCTACTGTTGTTTTCCCTGATTCGGAGACGAATAAGTTGGTGAAGTAGAATTTGTTTAATATAAATACGAAGAAAGCCCGGACATTACTGCCTGGGCTTTCTTATTGTTAGATGGAACGTGTTTCGGAGGGTGTATCAAAATTGATATGCCCTCTTTCGTATTTTAAGGGTAGAAAAAAAAGCAAAAAAGCCCCGACTTTCACAAGCTAGGGCTTTGTAGTCTCATAAAGATTTCGTATCTTTATGAAAATCAAATAATTAATGGCTACAAAGTTACACTTTCGGGATTACAATCCCAAACAAATGGTACTTTTTCCAGAGAGA